>JAIVJS010000038.1 GCA_020199905.1 Acidobacteriota bacterium | reverse complement strand
TCGGGAGTCGGGAGTCGGGAGTCGAAGGGTGTATGGCTCCTTCGCCCTTCGGCACCGCCGCGGGCTGAGAGCTGACAGCTGACCGCTCCCGCCCGTCCCGCTGTAGAATCGCCTGTCTTATGGACAAATCCCGGCGCGTCGTCGTCACCGGTCTGGGAGCCGTGACGTCGATCGGCACGAACGTGGCGGATTTCTGGAGTGCGCTCCTCGAAGGGACGTGCGGCATCCGCCCCTTTTCCCTCTTCGACCCTTCCGGCTACCGGACGCAGACCGCCGCGCAGGTGCTGGAGATCCCGGACGGCTTCCTTTCGCACGCGGAGAGAAAGCGCACGTCGCGCGCGGACCGCATGGGCCTCGCCGCGGCGCGCGAGGCGATCGCGCAGTCCGGGCTCGATCTCGCACGCGAGGACCCCACGCGGATCGGGGTGATCCTCGGCGGCGGCACCTCCGGACTTCTCGACTCGGAGGCGTATTACGAGCAGCACCTCCACGGAAAGAAGGGCCGCCCGTCGCACGTGCTGAACCACCTTCCCGACGCGATCACCGACCGCGTGGCGCAGAGGTTCAAGGTCGAGGGTCTCAAGTCGACCATCACGACGGCGTGTTCGTCCTCCGCCAACGCAATGGGGTTCGCGCACGACGTGATCGCGGCGGGCCTTGCCGACGTCGTGATCACGGGCGGGTCGGACGTTCTCGCGCGCCTGACGTATGGAGGGTTCAACTCTCTGCGGTCGGTGGATCCCGAGCCCTGCCGGCCCTTCGACCGGGAGCGTCGCGGGCTGTCGATCGGCGAAGCCGCCGGGATTCTCGTGTTCGAGGAATGGGAGCGCGCCAGGCGGCGCGGCGCTCCCATTCTGGCCGAGTTTCTGGGGTACGGCGTGACCTCGGACGCGTACCACATGACGGCACCCGACCCGACCGGGGCCGCGGGAGGGCGCACCGTGCGATCGGCGCTGGCCGCCGCGGGCGTCAACGCGGACGACGTCGACTACGTCAACGCGCACGGCACGGCCACGCCGCAGAACGACTCCGCGGAGACCGCGGCGCTCAAGATGGGGCTCGGGGACCGCGCCCGGAACGTCCCGATCTCCTCCATCAAATCGATGATCGGGCACTGCCTCTGCGCGTCGGGAGCCATCGAGGCCGTCGCCACGGTCCTGACGGTCCGCGACGGAAAGATCCCGCCGACCATTCACTACGACAACCCCGATCCCGCCTGCGATCTCGACTACGTGCCGAATGCCGCGCGCGAAGGCCGCGTGGACGTCGCTCTTTCCGACTCGTTCGCCTTCGGCGGCAACAGCTCCGTCGTCGTCTTCGCGCGGGAAGCCGGCGTTTACTGAGCTTGGCGTCGAGAGGGTGGATCACGGGGACGGGCGCCGTCTCGCCCCTGGGGCGCGGATCAGCGGAGTTCTATCGAAGGCTCCTCGCCGGCGAAACGGCGGTGCGGCCGATGACGCCGGAGGAGCGCTCAGGCCTGCAGGCCGTGGACGTGGCCCGCTGCGACGGATTCAGCCCGCAGCCGGAGATTCCGCCCATGAAGGCGCGCCGATTCGACCGGGGAAGCCAGTTCGCGATCGTGTCGTGCCTGGAAGCGGTCCGGGAGGCGGGCTTCGACATCGCGTCCGCGCCCGAGGAGCTCGGCATCGCGATGGGAACGGGGTCCGCCGGCGCGGGCGCGTTGACCGAGTTTCTTCGCGTGCTGTTCCTGGAGTCGCCGGAGGCGGCGCCCCCCTTCCACTTCCCCAACACGGTCGCCAACGCGCCCGCGTCGCAGGTCTCAATCGAGTTGAAGCTCTTCGGGCCCAACGTCACGATCACGCAGAAGGACCCGTCCGCCTTGAACGCGGTTCTCTATGCGGTCCTCGCGCTCGAGTCCGGGCGCGCCCGCGCGATGCTCGCCGGCGCGGTCGACGAGTGGAACGCGATCTACGCGCTCGGGTTCGATCGGGTCGGGGCACTGCGCGGCGAGAAGCGACGCTCGGGAATCGTGCAGGGTGAGGGCGGCTTCGCCATCCTCGTCGAGACCGAGGTGAGCGCGAGGGCCCGAGGCGCCCGCCCGCTGGCGCGCCTTGCGGGCTTCGGGATCGCGGGCGTTCCCACGGATCCCTACCGCTTCGCGCCGGATCCCGTGGCGATCGGCCGGACGATCCGCGGCGCCCTGGCGGACGCGGGCGTCGGACCGGCGGACGTCGGGCTGTGGCTCCCCTCCCGCAACGGAGTCGAGGAGATGGACCGAGCGGAGTCGGACGTGATGCGGGAGATCTTCGGCGAGCCTCCCCGCTCGCTTCTCGTCAAGCTCGCGATCGGCGAGGCCGCTTCCTCCGGCGGGGGGCAGCTCGTTGCGGCGACGCGCGCGATTGCCGACCCGGACGGCCCCTTCCCTTCCGACGGCCGGCCCAGGCGCGCGCTCGTGAACTCCTTCGGCGCCGGCGGAAATTTCCTCGCGGCGGTGGTCGAGTCGGTGCCGGAGGCGGCCGCATGAGCGCGAACCGGGGCGGCGCCGTCCCTCTCCAGGGCTTCGAAATCAGGATTCCCGTGCGGTTTGCCGAAGCCGACTCGTACGCCGTCGTGTGGCACGGCCACTACGCGCTCTACCTCGAGCAGGTGCGGGAGGCGTTCACGCGCCGGTTCGGATTCACCGCGACAAAGGCCCTCTCGATCGGATACCGGGTGCCGATCACGCGGATGGAGATCCGATACCGCCGGCCGGCGCTCGCGGACACCGAGATCCGCGTCTGCGCGAGACTCCGTCCCCCGGGCGTCGCGCGGCTGGTGATCGACTACGAGATCCGCGACGCCGCCGGAGAGCTCCTCGCCACCGCTCAGACCGAGCAGGTCGTGCTGAACGCCGCGGGCGAGCTCCTTCTCGTGCTTCCTCGCGACCTCCGGACTCTCGTCGACGAGATGGTCGCGTTTCAGAACCGGCAGAAATCCGGAGCAGACTCATGACGACGCGGCCGGCCGGCCCGCCCGATGCGGCCGCCAGGCGCAGGCGGTCCTACCTCTTCCTCGGACGATTCGTGGGACTTCTGATCGCCTTCGCTCTCCTGGTCTCCTGGAAGCCGGTCAACGATCACGTGATCGTGCCCTTCACGACCGGCATCGCCCGCGTGACGGCCGTGGTCTTGAACGTCATGGGAGAGCGTGTCACGGTCGTGGGAACCGAGATCCGCTCGCCCGGCTTCGGCGTCGACATCGAAAACGGCTGCAACGGCGTCGAGACCGCGCTCCTCTTCTGCGCCGCGGTGCTGGCGTTTCCCGCGTCGTGGCGCGCGCGCGGAATCGGCCTGCTCCTCGGCTTCCTCGCCATCCAGGGCATCAACCTGGTGCGCGTCGTCTCGCTCTTCTGGATCGGCCGGCATCATCCGGCGCTTTTCTCGACGGCGCACACCGTTCTCTGGCAGTCGGCGGTCGTCCTCGCGGGCGTCCTGCTGTTTCTCCTGTGGGCGGCGCGGCAGAGAAGCGGGGCGCCTCCCGCCGAGGCGTGACGATCCCGAGGGCGGCCCGTCGCGCTCTCGTGAAAGGCGCCGCCGGGTTCGTCGCCGGCCTCGCGGTCTGGCTGGCTCTCGCGCCTCCCTACGAAAGCGCGGTCGCGAGCGTCTCCGAGGCCGTCCTCCGGCTCGGGGAGAGGCCGGCCGTGACCCGGCTGACCGCGCGGCGCGGCGAGTTCGTCGTCGATCGGAGCGACTTTCCCCCCGCCGCTCCGCGGCCCGGCCTGCCCTCCGCCGACCTGCACTTCAACTTCGTCATTCTCGCGGCTCTGCTCGCCGCCCTGCCGCCCGCGCGCGCCTCCCGGATCTTCCTGGCCTTCGCCCTGCTTTTCGCCGTTCACGTCGTCGCGCTGTGCTGCCAGGTGGAATCGCTCTACGCCACGCGGCTTGGCGCCTGGAGCGAGGCCAACTACGGAGCGTTCTCGCGCAACGTCTGGGCGTCGGCGTTCCACGTCTACCAGATCGCCGGCCGGTTCGCCGCGCCTTTCGCCATCTGGTGGCCGCTCGCATGGCGCGAGCCGGCGGAAGAGGAAGTGAGGAAGGGGCCGGCGAGAAGGAGAAAGAAGAGGAAGGGGTAGTCAGTTGTCATGATCCGTTCGGCATGGGAGAGACGAACCTGCGGCGCGGTTGGAGGGAGCGGAAAACTGCGAACCGAGAACTGAAAACTCTCTACGCCCTCTTGTTCCGGTCCCGCCGCAGGTAGCGGTAGTCGGGAACCTGATACTCCTTGAGCTTTGCGATCAGCGAGCCGCGCGAGATGTTCAGGATCTCCGCGCCGCGGCTCTGATTCCCTTCGACGCGTCGCATCGCGCGATCGATCACTTCCCGCTCGACGGTTTCCACGATCTTCTTCAGGTCGTCGGTCTGGCGGAGAATCGCGTCGATCTCACCGGCGTCGGCAGGCTCCGCGATCGCGGCGGGAAGCGGCACTGCCGCGGGACCGCGCTCGGAGCGCCGCACGGCGATTCCAGCGAGCGCCGCCGCTTCCTCGAGAAACAGGATGGTCCGCGCCGGAAGCCGCGGGCTCTCGCGAACCAGAATGGCGAAGGCGCCGTCGGAGGAGGGCGTCTCGACGACGAGCGTGAGCACTCCCGCGACGCTCTCGGAACGGACGACGCGCTCGCCACCGCGCGCCTCTTCGACTAGGTTCGGGGGAAGCGCCGGCTGATCGACGAACGTCGAGGCGAGAAACCGGAACCCGTTCGCGGCGGAGACCTGGCCCACCGCCCACTCTCTCGGCGCGAACTCGCGGTCGAGAAAGTCGGCCAGAGCGATGGCGACTTCCTCGGCGGTCTCGTGCTGGCGGCAGAGCCGGTACACTGCGAGCCGCAGCGCGCGATACTCGATCTCGGTGGAAGGGACCGCTGCCGTCTCTGAAAAGCTGGTGCTGTCGGTGATCGGAATCTCGTGGACGGGAGCGGAACGCAGCGGGACGCCCGCCTGGACGACGGTGATCGTCGCTTCGCCGATCGTGATGCGATCGCCGGGCGCGATGGGCCCGCCCGAGAACTCGCGGCCATTGACGGTAATCGCGTCGACGCCCTTGTAGAGGTCGAGCTGATAACGGCCGTCCTTCTCGAAGATACGGACGTGGCGTCCCGCGACGCCTCGCGCGCGGACCACGACTTCGTTCCCGGAGGAAGCGCCCACGGTGATCGCGGCACCGAGCAGGCGATGCAATTCGGCCCCACCCGCTCGTTTGCGGACTTCCAGGTTCAACATCTTTTTGTCTCTAGTTCCGTCAATACGCTATAACAAATGAACGGCAATCCGACAGAAATAAGCCCTCCACCGTCCAACCGGCCTCACGACGCCTGGTCGGGCGCCGGGATACCGGATCTGGTAGAGGATTCCCCCGTAGCCACAATAAGTTGTGGAACCTCCGGACGGGTTTTGCTAGATTCGTGAACACGATGTTCAAGCTCGAACGGGTGGAGATCTCCGGGTTCAAGTCGTTCTACGAAAAGGTCGATCTGGCTTTCCCCGGCAGCGTCACGGCGGTCGTGGGTCCCAACGGGTGCGGCAAATCGAATATCAGCGACGCCGTTTCTTGGGCGCTCGGCGAACAGAGCGCGAAGACCCTCCGGGGCGAGCGCATGGACGACGTCATTTTCAACGGGTCGGCCCGGCGCCGCCCGCTCGGGATGTGCGAGGTCATCCTGACGCTCTCGACCCGCACCCGCGTGAGCTCGCCCCAGGACGGGAACGGCAATGGCAACGGGCATGGCGTTGGAAACGGAAATGGAAACGGCCATGGAGAGGCCCGCGCCTCCGGAGACGCCGAACCAGGTGCCGAGGCCGAAAGCGACCTCCTGCGGATCGGCCGACGCGTCTATCGCGACGGGACCGGCGAATACTTCTTGAACGACAAGCAGGTTCGCCTGAAGGACATCCAGGACAAGCTGCTCGGGACAGGGCTCGGCGTGCGCGCCTACTCTGTGATCGAGCAGGGGCGGATCGACCAGGTCCTCTCGACCAAGCCTCAGGACCGGCGCCGTCTGATCGAAGAGGCATCCGGGATCACGCGGTACAGGCTGAAGAAGAGGCTCGCGGAAGGCAAGCTCGAGGAGACGCGAGGGAACCTCCTGCGGATCTCCGACATCGTTTCCGAGATCGAGAAGAACGTGGCTTCGCTCAAGAGGCAGGCGTCGCGCGCCGCCCGGTATCGGGAGCAGTCCGATGCGCTCCGCGGAAAAAAAGCGGCGCTCGCGAGGACGAGACACGACGTTCTCCTGGCCGCCGTCGGCGAGGCCGAGCGCGCTCGAAACGCCCGGCGGGACGCGGAAGCGGCGGCGGCGGCGGCGCTCGGGCGCGCCGAGTCGCAGCTCGAGTCGGCGCGGATCGCGGCGGCCGACCTGCAAACCGAGCGCGACCGCCTGCGCGACGCGGTGGCCGCGCTCGAGAACGCCATCCAGCGGGACGACGCCGCGCTCGAAGGCAGCCGCCGGGCCTCCGCGGATCTGGCGGATCGTCGCGCCTCTCTCGAACGCGAGGGGCGCGACGTCACCGCGGAGCAGACGCGGTCCGCGTCCGAGCTCGCGGAGCTCGAAGAACGTCTCGAGCGCGCCGTCGTCGAGGCGAGAGCCCGGTCTCTGGCGCGCGAGGACGCGGACCGCCGGGCCTCCGCGGCCGCCAGCGCCTTCGCCGCGCTCGAGCGCGACCTCGATCTCGCGCGCGAGGAGGCGTTGCTCGCGGCCGGCGACCGAGTCACCGCCCGCAACGCGCGGCACGAGGTCGACCTCGAGGCCTCGCGCGCCACCGCCTCTCTCGCCCGGCTCGAGGAGGCGCATTCACGCGCCGTCTCGGAGCTCTCCTCGCGGGAGCGGGACGTCGAAGCGGCGCTCGAAGAGGAGCGCCGTCTGACACGGGAAGCGGCCGCCGCTCGCGCCGACACGGAGGCGTGGGAGGCGGAGCTCTCGAGGCTCGCGGGCGCGCTCGCCGAATCCGAAGTGGCCCGGGAAACGGCCCGGGAGGGACTCTCCGTCGCTGAGCACCGGCTCGGCGCTTTGAACGAGATCTGGAAGAGCCGGCAGGGCAACCTGCACGCCGTCCGGGGGGCGCTCGGCGCCGCCGGGATCGCCGAGGCGGGCGCGCTCGCCGACCGGCTCTCCCCGGCGCCCGGATGGGAAGAGGCCGTCGATCTCCTTCTCGGCGACGATCTGGAGGCGATCGTGTGCGGCGGCGATCCCGCGGCGGCGGTGGAAGCGTCGCGAGGCCTCGCCTCCGCGAGCTTCGTCCGCGGCGGCTGGAGCCGCGAGCCCTCCGGCAGCGCCGTTCCGGGGGCAGAGGGCAGCTGGGACATCGCGCTCCGGAATTTCTCCTCCCTTTCCGCCGCCGAGCGCGCGGCGCTCCCGCCGGTCTCGCTCGTGTCGAATCTCGCTGCCGCGCTTGCGCTCTCCGCCTCCTACCCCACGGCCACCTTCGTGACCCGCACGCGCGAGCTCGTGCGCGGCTCCCTGGTCCGCGTTGTCCACACGCCTCCCGAGGCGTCGGGACTCTTCGCTCTTCGCCGGGAGATCGACCGGTTGGAGCTCGACACCGCGCGCGCACGCGGCAGCGTTTCGGCGCTCGATCGGTCCCTCGAAGACCTGCGCCGCGCCCGGCATGAGTGCGAGGCGGGAATGCCCGGGCGGCGCGACCTCGAGCGCGAAGCGAGCGCACGCCTCTCCGGGTTCGTCGCGCGCTTCGAAGAGCGCCGGTCGGAACGGGACAGGCTTGCGAAAGAGCGCGAGACGCTCGAGATCGAATCGGCCGTTCTCCGGCAGGAGACGGAGCGGCTCGCACACACGCGCTTCGCTCTGGAGGCCGAGGAGCAGACTCATGGCGGGCGGGAGGCGGAAATCCGCGACCGCGCGGAGCAGCTCGCTGCCGCGCTGCCCGAAGCGCGCTCGTTCGCCGCGGCGGCCGCCGAAGAGCTCGCCCATCGCCGAACCGAAGCGGAAGTGGCGGCGGAGCGGAGGCGCTCGCTCGAGACGGCGCGGGAGAAGCTCGTCGAAGCGCGCGGGACTCTGGAACGCCGGATGGGAGACGCTTTCGAGGAGGGGCGCCGCCTGTCCGATCGCGCGGAGGAGCTGGCGCGCGAGGAGGCGGAAGCTCGGGCGCGCCAGACGGAGAACCTGCGCGCGCGCGAAGCGGCCTCCGCGGAGCTTCACGCGGCGTCGACCGCCGCGTCCGAAGCCGCGGGGAAGGTCGGCGCCGCGGAGGAAGGAGCGCGCGCCGAGCGCGCGATGCTCGACGCGGCTCGAGAGGCGCGTTTCGCATCGGAGGTCGCCCAGACGAGGATCCGGGCGGATCTCGACCACCTCATCGCCCACGCGCAGGAGGAGTTCGGCGCTCCACCGGCGTCCCTCGACGCCCCCGAGGACCGGTCCGCGGCGGCGCTCGCCGCCCTCGAGGGGGAAGTCGCCGAGCTCGGCGCGTCGCTCGAGCGGCTGGGACCGGTCAACCTGCTCGCGCTCGACGAGCATCGGGAAAGCTCAGAGCGCCTGATTTTTCTGACCGCCCAGCGCGACGACCTCTTGAAATCGGTCGCGGAGCTCCAGGATTCCATCCGGAAGATCAACGCGACCTCGTCCGAGCGCTTCCGTCAGGCGTTTGAAGCCGTGAACGAGAACTTCAAGGCCATGTTCTCGCGCCTGTTCCAGGGGGGCGCCGCCGAGATGCGGCTGCTGGACGACAACGACCTCCTGGAATCGGGGGTCGAGATCGTGGCCCAGCCGCCCGGCAAGCGCAATCAGTCGATCCAGCTGCTTTCGGGCGGGGAAAAGGCGCTCACCGCGATCGCCCTGCTGATGGCGATCTTCCGATACAAGCCCTCCCCTTTCTGCATCCTCGACGAGGTCGACGCCCCGCTCGACGAGGCGAACATCGACCGGTTCACGAAGCTGCTCCGCGACATGACCGACGACACGCAGTTCATCGCGATCACGCACAACAAGCGAACCATGGAGACGGCCGACGTGATGTACGGAGTGACGATGGAGGAGCCGGGCTGCTCGAAGATCGTGTCGGTGCGCTTCGATTGAGACGCGGCCGGGAATCGCGGCCCGGATCGTGGCGCGCCTCGGAAACGCCGCTGACAACGCGGATGGCTCCTGCTAAGATCCGCCGTCCGGTCATCCGGCCGACGTAGCTCAGTTGGTAGAGCAGCGGTTTCGTAAACCGCAGGTCACCGGTTCAAATCCGGTCGTCGGCTCCAGAGCCGCCCGCCCGTCGAGAAGACGTCCGCTGCGAAAGGAGGCGACCATTGACATGGCTCACCTGGGCGCTCCTGTCCGCGGTTTTCGCCGGCCTGACGGCGGTCCTCGCCAAGATCGGCGTCAAGGACATCGACTCCAATCTGGCGACCGCGATTCGGACGGTGGTGATCGTCATGTTCGCGTGGTCCGTGGCCTTGTTCCGGAACGAGCAGCCCCTGTCGGCGGTGACACCCCGAACGTGGCTCTTCCTGGTGCTCTCCGGGCTCGCGACGGGCGCGTCGTGGCTCTGTTATTTTCGCGCGCTGCAACTCGGGCCCGTGTCGAAGGTCGCGCCGATCGACAAGTTGAGCGTCGTCGTCGCCATCCTACTCGCCGCGGTCTTCCTCCACGAGAAGCTCACGTGGCAGAACTGGGTCGGCGGAGCGTTGATCGTCGGAGGGACGATCGTTCTCGCGCTGGGATGACCGGCGCGTCTCGATTCTGGCGGGTTCGATTCTAGGGACCGTGAAGGAGAACGGGCTCCCGAGTCCCGGGCGGCTCGTCACCCGGATCCTCCCGCCGTGCGCCTTGATGATCGACCGAGCGATGAAGAGCCGATATTGGCCGCGCGCCCCTCGGCTGCGCTTTGCCCGAAGCCGGCACTTTCGGTCTGGTCCTCCGCGGCATGTTGACCTCCCGCGAAGACATCAGTTAGGTGTACGCTAACGTACATCATGCCCGGGCACCTTTCCGCCCTCCTTTCTACGCTCACCGAGCGGCTCTCGCGAAGCGGGGGGGAGTTGCATCTGGCGGTGGAGGAGGAAGCCGGCACCTTTCCGCGGGAACGGCGGCGGACGGCAGGGACGGCGCCGCCCCCCCTGACGGAGAGAAGGCGCTCCTCGAGCTCGCCTCCCGATGCCTGCGCTCTCGTCGTCGAGGACGACCCGCACCTGAACGAAGCGATCTGCTTCCTCCTCAAGAGCGACGGCTTCCGGCCGGTCGGAGTCTTCAACGGCGCGGAGGCGCTCGAGATCCTCCACAGGAAGGCGGATCCGCTCCCCGCCGTCATCCTGGCCGATCTCGCGATGCCAGTCATGAACGGGTGGGAGTTCCGCGCCAGACTCGAGGCCGAGGGGCGCCTCTCCCGGATTCCGCTCCTCGTTCTCTCGACGTTCGTGGACAACGACGTCAACACGTCCGGCGACCGCCCGGAGCTGCAACTCGCCAAGCCTTTCGGCGCCGAGATGCTCCTTCTGTGCGTGAACCGGCTGGTCGGCGCGCGGTCGGGCTCCGGACGGGCGCGCCTGTTCGAGAACCTCGCGTGCCGGTTGTCGGCGGACCACGCCAACGTTTCCTTCCTCCTGGACGAGGAGGACAAGCTCCCCCTGTTCTGTCTTCAGGCGTCACGGTTCGAGGCACGTATCGTCCGAGAGATCTCCTCGGGTTCCGTCCGGGCGAGCCTCGGGGCGCCGGAGGCCGGCGGCTTCCGTCGGCTCGTTCTCTCGCGGACGTGGGGTGGCGCGCAGATTTCCAGCACCCTCGAGCGCGTGCGGGTCGACGGAGAGGCCTGACGGGACGTTTCTCCGCGACGTTCGGCGCGGATCTCGCGGTCGCGACGTTCTGGCGTAGATCTCGCAATTTCTGGCGTGAATCTCGCGATTGCGACGTTCTGGCGCGGATCTCGCAATGCTGTCCGCATGAGCGCGACCAACCGCGAGCTGAAGTGCCGGCTCGAAAAGTCAGGGCACTCGCGCGTCGTCGTTTTTCATGACGAGAACGGTCAGGAAGTGCTCGTGCTCCCCGCCGAACGGCTCGACCCCCTGGCGCTCGAAAAGCTGGAGTCGAACGAGGTTCGATGCGCCGTCGCCGGTCCGTCGCCGGACGGAACGAGCGCGCTCCAGATGACCAGCCACGAGGGAACGCTCCTTTTCCAGCAGAGAGTCTGGATCGGGTCCGGCACGTGGAGCCGGATCCTGCGGGCGCCCCGCTTGGATGGAGACCCTCCACGTCCCATCGGGCTGGCGCTCATACCGGGCGCTCTGGCCATCCCATCCGTTGAAGTCTCCCGCCAGACAGACACGGCGCGCCTGGTCGTCGTGATACACGAAGATGACTCGTCCGTTCTCGATCCTCGGCGACGTCTGCGACTCGGTCCCCGTCTCGTGGCCATTCGACCCTTCCGCAGCGGCCGCTTCGACCGCGCGCCGGGCCTGCACGACGCCGAATCCCTGGCGTTCGGCGGGCGCGTCTTCGATGTGCCCGGCGGTCGAGACGAGCAGCGCCTTGACCCCGGCGGGCGTGAGCCCCGGATTCGCTTCCAGCATCTGGGCGACGATCGAGGTGACGATCGGAGCGGCGAAGGAGGTTCCATCGACGTGCTGGTAGTGCGCCGCGACGATCTTTCTCTGCCTCAGGCGCCTGTCCACCGCCGCGCGGATGGCTTCGGGCGCGCCTCCGCGGACATCCTCCGGAAGGTCGGCGGCGTTGCCGAGCCGCATCGACAGAGCCGGCAGCTCCTCGTCGCCGGCGGAGACGAGTGTCGAGAGCGTCTCCGCGGCGTGGTATTCGGGCGTGCCGAGCGGGATCGGCGCGGCGACTTCCATCGCCGGGGCGATGAGCTCCGGCTTGGCGAGCCCGTCGGCCGTTTTTCCGAAGCTCGAGCAGTACAAAGCGAACCCGTGCCCATCTTCCGCGCGCCAGTCGTGGTATCCGCCCACGGTGATGACGGAGGGCGCCGACGCGGGCGGCAGCGAGGAGTGGTCCGTGTTGCATCCGGAGTTGCCGGCGGCGACCACGACCACGAGACCGCGCGACACCGCCTCCTCAGCGAGCTGATTGACGCGGCTCTCCGGCAGCGACAGGTCCTGGTCGCCTCCGAGGGACACGTTGACGATCCGAACGCCGTACTGTTCGCAGTTCGCCAGCAGCCACTCGAAGGCGCGGGCGATCTCCTCGTCGTGGATGGAGCCCTCGCGGCCCACCTTGATCAGGAGGAGGCGGGACGACGAGGCGAGACCCCTGTACACGCCGTCGGAGAGGGCCCCGTCGCCGGCCGCGACGACCGACGTCTGCGTTCCGTGCCACTCCCAGGGGTGCGCCGGGCGAGCCGGCGACAGCGAGGCGTTCGGGTCCTCCACATCATGGAAGGCCGCGACGCGGCCGCTCTCGAAGAGATCGGGATGGGCGGTGAACCCGGAGTCGAGGAACGCGATCGTGATTCCACGCCCCGAAAAGCGGGGATCCGCCCCGAGACGCTCCGCCGTCGGAATCACGGCCGCGGGGCCGGGTGCGTGAGGCGGATGTCGGTTTTCGTCTTCCATGATCTTTGGCTGCGGTCTTCCGACTGCCAAACGAGAAGGGTATCGCGCCGGCGGCTCGAATGGAAAAGGGCGCCTCAGGCGCCCCTCTACGCCGCCAAGGCGACCCGCCGGAACCGGCTCAGCTCCTGGCCTTGTGCGTCCGACGCAGCTCCGTCACCCACATCTTTCCATCCTTTTCGGTGTAATCGAAGTGGATCGAATCGCCGACCTGAAGCTCCGGCGCGGTGACGTTCTTCATCTTCGTCGTCTCCGTCCAGTAAAGAGTCCACTCGTCGTTGTGCTCGCCCGACACGACCAGAGCTTTCTGGTCCGAGTCGACGCGCACGATCTTCCCCTCGTGAGGACGCTTCTCCGCGAGAGCGGCGACGGACAGGACGAGCAAAGCGGCGAGCGAGAGAGTCACGATTTTGGTTTTGCGCATGCAGACCTCCTGGTCGAACCGGAGGCAAGAAGTGCGCCAGCAAAAGCCGTCCTGGACTTCGAAGTGTTACTCTTCGGGCAGAATTCATGGCCATCGCGCTCGTCGACGAAACCCCCGAGACACAACACAAATCCCAGCGGGCGAACTTCCGCTGGACCCTGGCCGAGCCGTGGGACGAGCGCCGGCTGGCTGCCTTCCTGATGGTCAAGCACCGCCGCAACGACGCGGACTGGACGCGGCGCTCGTCGCCCTTCTTCGCCTCGCTGGGCCAGAACACGGTCGAATGCTCCGTCCCCATCCTCGGCCCGGAAGCGCTCCCCGACCTGCAAAAGCTCCTCACCCGGGAACTCCTCGGAATCCTGATCGGCGCCAGCCGTATCCACGACGAGATGGAGACCGGCTCCGACTGGAGAAGGGTCACGCCGCCGTAGGACGGGAGGCGGAAGGCGGCAGGCGATGAGAATCGAGAATCGAGAATCGAGAATCGAGAATCGAGAATCGAGAATCGAGAATCGAAAGTAACCCAACCGTGACGCCGCCCTCTTCCCCTCTCCCCGGTGCCCGGACGTCTCAAGCACGCTCTCTCTTTTCGGCGTCTTCCTTCTGCATGAATGCCGCCCGTTACCCTCCCTCTCCCCGGCGCGCGGGGACGTCGCAAGCAAGGGTCTGCTCTGGTTCGTTCCCTTCCGGATAAGTGCCGCCCCTCACCCGTCTCGATGGCGGACGTGCTCGCAGCGGGAAAAGTCTCCCGACCGAAGGGAGGGAGGAGGCTCACGCTGCGGGAGCCGGAGCGCACGGAGGGACGAGGCGACCGGTCGAGGCCGCAACCGGCCGAGCCGATCGCCGGCGCGTACGCGTCCCGTAATGCGCAGGCGACGTTCCGTGCCCGGGGCGAGGGAGCAAAGTCGCTCGCTCGCTTCCCTGGCGAATCAGCTCGCAGGAGCGCACGGAGGGACGAGGCGAACGATCGAGGCCGCAACCGGCCGAGCCGATCGCCGGCGCGTTAAGCGCGTCCCGTAGTGCGCGCAGGCGACGTTCCGTGCCTGGGGGAGGGAGCAAAGTCGCTCGTTCGCCTCCCTGGCGAATCAGCTCGCAGCGTGAGAAGTCTCCCGACCGAAGGGAGGGAGGAGGCTCACGCTGCGGGAGCGTGAGCGAGCGCAGCGAGCGGAAGCGACGGTAGGGAGGAGGCTCACGCTGCGGGAGCGTGAGCGAGCGCAGCGAGCGGAAGCGACGGCAGGGAGGAGGCTCACGCTGCGGGAGCCGGAGCGCACGGAGGGGCGAGGCGAGCGGTCGAGCCTCAGGCGAGCCGCTCGCCGGTGCGTTCGCCCGCGGCGAACGCACGCCCCGGAGCGAGCGAAGCGACGTTCTATAATCCCGTCAACCACATAAGGGGGTCAGGATGCTGTCCGTTCCCTCACTCCGGCTCAACCAGTTCGGCGTGCGGTTCTATGAGGCACTGCTCTCCGGAGCGGATCTCCAGACCCTCGTCGGCTTCGAGGTGCTGTCCTTCGGGACGGGCAGTCAGACGACGCGCGTCAGGGCCCGGCCTGGCGGGCGCGTCAACTGGGAGTTCCTGGAGAAGAAGATCGGCTCTTCGGAGCAAGCGTTCCAGCGCCCGATCATCCAGAAGAAGATCGAAGAGCTCGTCGCCTACTACCTCCAGTGCGCCGACTCCGGCACCCTCCCGGCGATCGCGGGCAGCGTCCTGCTGGTCTCCGAGAAGAGGCTGGATTTCGCCCCCTCCGGAGGCCGGTCGGACATCGGCACCCTGAAGCTGCCGGACGAAGGGGGGATCCTTCGAGCCCTCGACGGGCAGCACCGCCTCCTCGCGCTCCACCAGCTCGCCGAGAAGCACAACCTGAAGGACTTCCAGGTCCCCGCGGTCGTGTTCGACGCTCTGACCGCCGACCAGGTCGTCGAGCTCTTCGTCACGATCAACAGCAAGCACACGAAGCTGAATCCGTCCCACCTGATCTCCCTCTCGGGCCGCCGGCTCTATCGCGACGAGAATCTCGCCGCCGCGCACGACGTGATCCGTGCGCTGAACGAGGACGAGCACTCCCCCCTGCGAGGCCAGATCAAGGTTCTCGGCATCGGGAAGGGCGCCGTCACGCAGGCGTCGCTCGCCGACGAGCTGCGCGACGTCTTCGCGTCCATGGACGCGGCCGGCGGGCGGATGGCGAAGGAGTTTCGGGAAAACGCCCGGCGGTTCTTCCTGAACTACTTCAAGGCCGCGGGCCGCGCGTTCCCCGCGGCCTTTGCCGGCCGGAAGTATTCCATCAAGAGCGCCACGTCTCTGCGGGCGTTCATCCGGATCGTCCCGTACGTGATCGCCATGATCCGGAGCCGAGCGGGCGACGTGTGGTCGTCTGGTGAGCTCGACGCCGCTCTTCGGCCGTGGTCCGAGGCGATCGGCGACAAGAGATTCGAGACGGAAGGCGCGTGGAAGGAAAAGATGACGGGCGGGACGCGCTCGGCGGTCGAAATCCTCGCCCGCGAGCTGCGCCAGGGCCTGAACACGTGATCGGGGGAGCGGCCGGCGGGAACCCGCCCGCCCTTTTTTCGTAAGTACCAAGAGAGGAGTCGACGCCCATGGGAGCCATCGGAGGGTGCCTTCTGATCCTGGTCCTGGCGGCGTTCGCCGCGGCAATCTGGGCCATCTCGCGATACAACAACCTGGTCACCTTGAAGAACCAGGTGGCGAACGCGTGGAAACAGATCGACGTCCAGCTCAAGCGGCGGCACGATCTGATTCCGAACCTGATCGCGTCCGTCAAGGGAGAGATGCAGTTCGAGCAGGACACGCTCGAAAAAGTCATTCAGGCCCGCAACAGCGCGGTCACGGCGCGGGGTGTCGCGGAGACGGCCGAGAAGGAGAATCAGCTGACCCAGACTCTCTCCCGCCTGTTCGCGCTCGCCGAGAATTACCCCAACCTGAAGGCCAACGAGAGTGTGAAGTCCCTGATGGAGGAGCTCACCTCGACGGAGAACAAGATCGGGTTCGCGCGCCAGTTCTACAACGACATCGCGACCCGGTTCAACACGGTGCAGGAGATCTTCCCCGACCAGTTCATCGCGCGGACCCTCAATTTCCAGCACGTGGAGCTCTTCGAGATCTCGGAGCCCGCCGAACGGGACGTGCCCGCGGTCGATCTGAGCGTGAGGCCGAAGTAGCTAATAGCTGTCAGCTGTCAGCTCTCAGCTGTCAGACTCGAAAATGCCGAACCGGGCCATACGGTGCACCGACACCGGTCGCCACGCCTCCCGAGCAGCGCCGTTTGCCTCCAGTCGCGAATGAGTCTTCTCCGGCTGAGAGCTGAGAGCTTCCTATGACGAACCTCTACGACCAGCAGCGCCGCAATCTCCGCCGGACCGCGGGGCTTCTGACGGGGTTCATCGCGTTCGTGACCTTCCTCGGGATGGGGGGCGACCTCTTTCTCTACGGATCGGGCGCGAGCCCGGGCCTTCCCGTGCTGACGATCGGCGCTCTCCTGTTCGGCGGAGGCTCCGCCCTCTGGTCGCTGAAGGGAGGCGACCGGGCGGTTCTCGAGTCCACGCACGCGCAGGCCCTGGATCGGAACCACCCCCGTCACCGGATGCTCGACAACGTCGTCGAGGAGATGGCGATCGCCTCCGGGCTGCCGAAGCCCGCCGTCTACGTGGTGCCCGATCCCGATCCGAATGCGTTCGCGACAGGCTCCGGACCGGAGAAGTCCTCGATCGCAGTGACGGCCGGGTTGCTGGACGCCCTGAATCGCGAGGAGCTCCAGGCGGTGGTTTCTCACGAGATGTCTCACGTCAAGAACTACGACGTGCGGGTCATGACGGTCGTCGCGGCGCTGGTGGGGTCCGTCCTGCTGATTTCGGACTGGGGAAGCCGCGGCCTCGGCTGGGGCGGGGGCTCCCGCGACGACGACGACCGGGAGGGCGGCGGCCTCGGCATCCTCTTCTTCGTTCTCTGGGTGATCTCGCTCGTTCTCGCGCCGCTGATCGCCCAGGTCGTGGCCATGTCGGTTTCGCGCGAACGGGAGTACCTGGCGGACGCCTCCGGCGCGGAGCTGACCCGCAATCCTCTGGCGCTCGCGTCCGCCCTCGAGAAGATCGCCGCGGCCGCGGAGCCGACCCGCTCCATCAAGCAGGGCGTCGCCCACCTCTGCATCGAAGACCCGCGCGGACGACGGATCAACGAGCGCGAAAGCGTTTTCTCGAACGTCTTCGCCACGCATCCGCCGATCGCGAAGCGGATCGCTCTCCTGAAGGAAATGGCGTACCAGATGACCGACGGGAGGGGGTAGGCGGGAGGCGGGAGGCGCGGGAGTTGTCAGTTGTCAGTTGGGGCACGACCTAAGACTCAGGACTGAGACTGAGAGCGCCGGCGGAGCCGGGCTAATCCAGATCGAAGTCGCGGATCGGCCTCGAATCGTCTTTCCTGGCGCGGTCGAAGAGCTCGTCGAACTTGCGATTCAGGACGTCCTTCTTAGACTTCTCGGCCTCGACGGACGCGTTGAATTTCTTCTCCCGCTCGACATCGTGGGTCTTCAACGCGCCGATGGCGTCGTCCACCGTCTGGAAGGTGCGCGGAACCTTCGGGGCCTCGTGAGAAATGACGGCCTTCAGCTCCGGATCGATCTTGAGCCTTGCGTTGCAGCAGGGGCAGAGCAGCTCGAAGTCCATGGAGGGAGTGTAGCGGAAGACGGGAGGCGGGAGGCGGCAGGCGGAACGGGATGACGGGGGCCGGGAATCGGGGAGCCGGGAAACCGGAAACGGGAGCCGAGCGACCAACGGGAGCGAGACGGCCACGGTACTCCGCGGTCAACTGGATCGGGAATCGAGCGCTCAACGCTGAACGCTGAACGCTCAACCCGTCCTCCGTCTCAATATCCCTTCCTCTCCCTCCTCTCCCTTCGCTCCCTCCGGTCGGGGCGTCCGGCGTCGGCGCGGGGGGCGAGCATCCGGTCGAGCCGCCTGGCTTCGGCCACCTCGGGCGAGGGCGGCGGCGTGGCGTCTTCGTAGAGGAGGCGCGCCTGCGCCTTCGGGATCGAGCGGGAGGCGAGCGCCCGCACGACCAGGATGCGGGCGTCTCCCCGGGAGGAGCTGATCGTGAGCCGGTCTCCGGGACGGACTTCCCGGTGCGGTTTGGCTCGGGAGCCGTTGACGTCGACCTTTCCCCCTTCGATCGCCGCCTTGGCCTGCGACCGTGTCGGGTAGACGCACGCTACGTCGAGCCAGACGTCGAGACGTACCGATGCGGGAGCCTCGGCGTCCGTCAGAGGTCGAAGCTCTCTTCCGGATCGGCAGGCCGCTCCGGTCCCGGCCGTTGGCCGATCTCGGCCGGGGGCTCTTCCGTGGCCGGCGCGGGCGGCGTCACGCCTTTCCCGGCCAGCCAGCCGAGGAATTCGGGAGACGCCGAGGAGGGCTCTTCGGCCGGACGGCCAAGGAAGTAGCCCTGGGCGGCGAAGACCCCCTCGGCCAGGCAGACATCGAGGTCGGCCGCGGTTTCGATGCCCTCGGCGATCAATCCCACCGAGGCGTCGCGCGCGACCTGCGCGAGCAGCCGGAGAACGGACCGCCTCGGCGCGTCGGTCGAGACGCCGCGCGTGATCTCGCTGTCGACCTTGATCCACCGCGGCGAGAGCCCGGAGCAGTATCGGATCGTTTCGTAACTCGACGTGATGTCGTCGAGCGCGATCGAGACGCCGAGGTCGTGCGGCACGGCGAGCGCGGAGCCCAGCTGCTCGAGCGATTCCACCCGCTCGACCTCCACGAGATCGAGGGCGAGGCGCGTGTAAGGGAACTGGACGCGTTCCGCTTCGACGCCGAGGCCCGCGAGGCCGCCGTCGCCGGAGAGAAGGCGCGGGTTGACATTCAGGAAGAGCATCGCGTCCGGGGGAAGCCGCCGCGCCGCCTCGAGAACCTGAATCCAGGAGATCCGCTCGAACGCGAGCGCGATGCCGAGCCGCTGCGCCGCCGGGAAGATCTCCACGGCGAGGCGCGTCGCTCCTTCGGGGCTGCGGACCCGAAGAAGCCCCTCGAATCCCACGGTCTCGCCCGTCCTCAGGTCGAAGATCGGCTGGAACTCCACGAACAGCGCGGACGCCGACAGGGCGTCCACCAGCCACAGCGCTCCAACCTGGCGCGCCGCCGCCGGAAGCGGGGCGAGATTCCCGATGGCGTCCCACTTGGTCTGGGCGGGATCTTCGGGCGCGACGCGGACGTGCTCCGAGAGGGGCCCCAGGGCCTCCTGCATCTTCGTCAGGAGCTCGCCCGCCGTGCGCTCGACCGCGATCCGCCGCGACCGCCCGTAGATCTGCCCGCGCGACCAGACCTTCCCGAGCGCGGAGGAAAGCGCGCGCTCCGCATCCGGCCCGTCCGGCCGGACGAAGAGAGCCCGCGCTTTCCGCCAGCGCTCGAGTCGGCCGAGAGTCCGAGGGTCCAGAACCCCGCCGGTGGAGGAGAGCACTGTATGGATTGTAAACGAGGCGAGGGGTCGAGCTCTCAGCTGTCAGCTCTCAGCCGTCGGCCATTGGATCATCCCAGGCCCTTCCAGACTGCAATCCGCCCGCTCAGCGCGCTTCGTTGCGCGGTGACCCGAGTCACCGGGGCCCGCGCGAGTCCCAACCCCTCGATCGGAGAGCTGAAAGCTGAAAGCTGACAGTTTTACCCCTCTTTATCCTCGTACTGGCTCTTGAGCGAGGAGACGACCGCGGGGTCCGCCAGGGTTGTCGTGTCGCCGAGAACCCGCCCCTCCGCGATGTCCCGCAGAAGCCGGCGCATGATCTTCCCGGATCGAGTCTTCGGCAGGTCCGCGGTGAAAAAGAGGCGATCCGGCTTCGCGATGGCGCCGATCTTCTTCGCGACGTGCGCCGAGAGCTCCGAGCGCAGCCCGTTCCCGCCGGTCGCCGCCGTCCCCGTCTGAGACTTTTCCTTGAGGATGACGAAGGCGGCGATCGCAGTGCCCTTGATCTCGTCGTTGACTCCCACCACGGCCGCCTCGGCCACCGCGGGATGATCCACGAGCGCCGACTCGACCTCCATCGTCCCGATACGGTGCCCCGCGACGTTCATGACGTCGTCGACCCGCCCCAAAAGCCAGAAGTAACCGTCCTTGTCGCGCTTCGCGCCGTCGCCCGGGAAATACGTGTCCTTGTTCCACTTCGACCAATACGTCTTGACGTACCGCTCATCGTCGCGCCAGATCGTGCGAAGCATGGCCGGCCACGGCCGTGTGATCGCGAGGTATCCGCCTCCGACCTCGACCTTGCGCCCGTTCTGATCGAGGATCTCGGCGCGCACGCCGGGAAACGCCTGCGTGGCGGAACCGGGACGCGTGGTCGTGACGCCCGGCAGCGGCGTGATCATGATCATTCCCGTCTCGGTCTGCCACCATGTGTCGACGACGGGGCACCGTCCTCCGCCGATGAACTTCTGGTACCAGATCCACGCCTCCGGGTTGATCGGCTCGCCCACGGATCCTAAGAGCCGCAGTGAAGACAGGTCATGCTTTTCCGGCCACTCCGTGCCCCATTTCATGAACGCGCGGATCGCGGTCGGGGCGGTGTAAAGGATCGTCACGCCGTGCCGCTCGATCAGGTCCCAGAAGCGGTCCCGGCCCGGGGTGTCCGGCGCCCCCTCGTACATCAGGCACGTCGCGCCGTTGGCGAGCGGGCCGTACACCACGTACGAATGTCCCGTCACCCAGCCGATGTCCGCCGTGCACCAGTACACGTCCTCGTCCTTCAGATCGAAGACCCATTTGCTCGTGGCGTAAGTGCCCAGGAGATACCCCGCGGTCGTATGCAGGATCCCCTTTGGCTTGCCCGTCGTTCCGGACGTGTAGAGGATGTAGAGCGGGTCCTCCGAATCCATCTTCTCGGGAGGACAATTCGCGGAAGCGTCGCACATGAGCTCCGACCACCAAACGTCGCGCCCCGCGCGCCAGCTCACCTCGCCGCCCGTGCGCTTGACCACGATCATCCGCTCGATCGTGGGGGTGTCCGTCAGAGCCTCGTCGGAGATCTTCTTCAAGGGGACGACATTTCCGCGCCGCCATCCGCCGTCAGCCGTGACGAGAATCTTGGCGCCCTGGTCGTTGATGCGGTCGCGCAGGGATTCCGCCGAGAACCCTCCGAAGACCACCGAATGGATGGCGCCGATCCGGGCGCAGCCGAGCATGGCGATCGGCAACTCCGGAATCATCGGCATGTAGAGCGTCACCCGGTCGCCCTTCTTCACGCCGAGCGACTTCAGGACGTTCGCGAACTTGCTGACTTCCCGTAGCAGCTCCCGGTAGGTGATCGTGCGCTGGTCCCCGGGTTCGCCTTCCCAGATCAGGGCGGCCTTATTGGCGCGAGGCCCCCGGGCATGGCGGTCCACGCAGTTGACCGAGGCGTTCAGTTTGCCTCCGACGAACCACTTCGCCCGCGGCGGCTTCCAGTCGAGGACCTTGCGCCACGGTTTCATCCATTCGAGCTCTTTCGCGAATCCTGCCCAGAATTTCTCGAAATCGCGATCCGCCTTCCGATACACCCCGGAGGTGGACACGCTGGCCCGGGCGGCGAAGGATTTGGGTGGCTTGAACCGGCGCTTTTCGAGGAGCAGGGCTTCGATGGTTTCGTCGGCTCGGGTCGGCATCGGCGCACTTCTCCTTTCGAGGACGGCCGCCCCGGGCCGGGCGAGCCCTCGTGGGACCAGATGTTATTCCTAAAGCGCCCTCGGCGCGTAAGACCTCTTGACATCGGTTCGAAGTTTGAAACACTCTGCGCCCACGACTCGTCAATGTCCGGCGCACCCTGCCGGCCGCCATCCTCACAGAGAGCGAGCACCGCGACGGGCGGCGGCCCCCGCCGTTCGTTTCGCGGGACCCTTCTTCCGGCGGCGGACCCCGCATCCGGGCCCGGGATGATCGTCAGAGGCCTCTTCCCGGCCCCCCTTTCCACCATAGACTTTTCATCGCAGTCACCGGCGTCGTTCGATTCGGACTTCGCGCATCTCTAAATTTTTAGGAGGGAGGGATCATGGCGACCGCAACGATGGAGAGACAGGCGCCCACGGGCGCCCTCAGTCCGGAAGAGAGACGAGTCATCTTCGCCTCGTCGCTCGGCACGGTTTTCGAGTGGTACGACTTCTACCTCTACGCGACACTCGCTCCTTTCTTCGCCGCGCTTTTCTTTCCCCCGGGCAACGCGACGGCCGCCCTTCTCTCCTCTTTCGTTACGTATGCGGCCGGATTCCTCGTCCGCCCGTTCGGGGCGCTCTTCTTCGGGCGCATCGGAGACCTCGTCGGACGCAAGTACACGTTTCTCGTGACGATCGTCGTCATGGGCGCGTCCACGGCCGCCGTCGGACTTCTGCCCACCTACGCGAAGATCGGCTTTATCGCGCCGATCCTGCTCGTGCTGCTCCGGCTCCTGCAGGGACTCGCGCTCGGCGGCGAGTACGGCGGAGCGGCGACGTACGTGGCCGAGCATGCGCGGCCCGGCCGCCGCGGATACAGCACGGCGTGGATTCAGACGACCGCGACGCTCGGTCTGTTCATGTCCCTTCTCGTCATCGGACTCTGCCGCTGGAAGATGGGACCGGACCAGTTCAAGGCCTGGGGCTGGCGGATCCCGTTCCTGCTTTCGGTCATCCTCCTGATCTTTTCGATCTATATCCGGTTGAAACTCCAGGAATCGCCGATCTTCAAGCGCATGAAGGCCGAGGGCAAGGGCTCCAAGGCGCCGCTGACGGAGAGTTTCGCCAACTGGTCGAACGCCAAGATCGTGCTTCTCGCGCTGTTCGGCGCCACCGCCGGGCAGGGCGTCGTCTGGTACGCCGGCCAGTTCTATGCGCTGTTCTTCCTGACGCTCTATCTGAAGCTCGACTACCTGACGGCGTACATCCTGATCGCCGCGTCCCTCCTGATCGCGACGCCGTTCTTCATCGTCTTCGGGTCTCTCTCCGACCGGATCGGCCGCAAGTGGATCATCCTGATCGGTTGCCTGCTCGGGGCCCTGACCTTCTTCCCGCTCTTCAAGGCCCTGACGCACTACGTCAACCCCGGGCTGGAGCGTTATGCGGCGGCCACGCCGATCACGGTCTCGGCGGACGACTGCAAGATGCACATCTTCCCCACGCCCAAGACGGTCTTTTCCCCCTGCGACAAGGCGAAGGACTTCCTGACCAAGGCGGGCCTTTCTTTCACTTCGGCTCCGGCCGTGCCCGGCGAAACGGTCGTGACGAAACTCGGGAACACGGAGCTCCGCGGCTATGACGAGGACAAGTACAAAGCCGCGCTGAAGGCGTCCGGCTACCCCCCCGCGCCCGACAAGTCGCAGATCAACTACCCGATGACCCTTCTGGTGCTCGTGATCCTCGTGCTCTACGTGACGATGGTGTACGGGCCGATCGCGGCCTTCCTGGTCGAGCTCTTCCCGACACGCATCCGATACACGTCGATGTCTCTGCCGTACCACATCGGAAATGGGTGGTTCGGAGGCATGCTGCCGCTGCTCGCCACGGCGCTGGTCGCCTCCCGCGGCAACATCTACGCGGGCCTCTGGTATCCCGTCATCGTCGCGCTCATCACGTTCGTCATCGGAGCGTTGTTCCTCCGGGAGACGAAAGACCGGGACATTCAGACAATTTAACGTGCAGCCAGGCGGCGGGGAGACCCGTGGAGACTCTTATCGAGCGGAATCGTTGCGACGAAACAAGGAGGAGAGCATGACTCGACGGTTTCTCAGATTCGCCATCGTCGCGTTGGCCGTCGCCGGGCTCGCGCCCGCCGCCGCGCCCGCGCAGGTGGTCGTCAAGGTCAGCGACACGGTCAACTTCCGCCTCGGCTTCCAGCTCCAGGGCTGGTCCGAATGGCTTCAGGACCCCGTCAGCGAGGGGTACCAGCAGAACTTCAAGATTCGCCGCGTCCGGCTGATCGTGGCCGGTCAGGTCGCCAAGAACGTCACGTTCTTCATGCAGACGGACAACGCGAACCTCGGCGCCAGCGTCGGGACAGCGACCAAGTCGCTGAACACCGGGCTCGTGATGCAGGATGCCTTCGGCGAGTGGCACCCCTTCAGCAACGACATGTTCATCATCGACTTCGGCAAGATGCTCACGCCCTTCACCCGCAACTCGCTTCAGAGCACGTCGAGCCATCTGGCGTTGGACGGCGGCACCTGGACGTTCCTCCAGAGCGCTCCTCTTCAGAACGACGCCGGGCGTGACGTCGGGCTCCAGTTGAAGAGTTACCTCGCGGCCGATCACCTCGAGATCCGGACGGCCCTGCTCGAGGGAATCCGGGCACCGGCGAACGCGAACGGTGCTGGCTCGCGCAACCCGTATCGCTTCGCAGGTCGAATCGTCTACAACGTCTTCGATACGGAAAAGGGGTACGTTCCCGTCGGCACGAACCTGGGCAAGAAGAAGATTCTCTCGGCGGGCGCCCGCGCGGCGAACTGCCTGATCCCGACGCTTTTCCGGCAGCAGGAGCTCTTCACCGACGTCGGCTTCTACTTCAAGCCGATCGAGCTTCAGCCGTTCATCCGCTTCGAGACGGAGAACTTCAAGGACACGATCGACCACGGGCGGAACATCCGCCGCTACATGGGTGGATTCAACTACTACGTCGCGCAGCAGAACATGAAGATCACGGCCGCCTATGAACGAATCGTTCCCGGGTCGCAGCCGGCGACGGCGAAGACGAAGAACTCGAACCACTTCGTCGTTCAGCTTCAGTTCTATTACTTCTAATCAGGTGGGAACACATCGGGGCGAAGGAGGAAGACATGTCGAAAAAAAATAAACAGGGCCTGACCCGCCGGCAGTTCGTCAAGGTCACGGGGACGGGGGCGCTCGCCGCCGGCGTGGGCGCCAACTTCCTGTTTCCCGCGCGCGCGGCGGCGCAGCAGAAGACGCTTCGGATCATCCAGTGGAGCCACTTCGTTCCGGGTTACGACAAGTGGTTCGACAACACCTACACCAAGGAATGGGGCGCCAAGAACAACACGAACGTGGTCGTCGACCACATATCAATCCCCGAGATCAACGCGCGCGCGGCGTCGGAGGTGGCGGCCAAGAAGGGGCACGACCTCTTCATGTTCCTGTCCCCTCCCGCGGCGTACGAGAAGCAGGTGATCGACCACTCCGAGATTTACCAGACGGTCGAGAAGAAGCACGGGAAGAAGATCGACCTGGCGCACAAGTCGACCTATAACCCGAAGACGAAGAAATACTTCGCGTTCTCCGACTCCTACGTGCCCGATCCCGGAAACTACCGGAAGGACCTCTGGGAGAAGGTCGGATTCCCCAACGGCCCGGACACCTGGGACGACCTTCGGATCGGCGGTAAGAAGATCAAGGACAGCGTCGGAAATCCGGTCGGGATCGGCCTCTCTCAGGAGCTCGACACCAACATGGCCGTCCGGGCCCTGCTCTGGTCCTACGGCGGCTCCGAGCAGGATGAAGCGGGCAACGTCACGATCAATTCGAAGCAGACGCTCGAAGCCATCAAGTACATGCGCGCCATGTTCAAGGAATGCATGACGCCCGAGGTGTTCACCTGGGACCCCTCCTCCAACAACCGCGGGATCCTGGCCGGGAAGCTCTCGTTCGTCGCCAACGCTATCTCGGTCACACGGACGGCGGAGAAGGACAACCCGGAGATGTCGAAGAACATCCAGGTGGCGCAGGCGCTGAAGGGGCCGGCGCGCCGGATCGCGGCGGAGCATGTCATGGACTGCTACGCGATCTGGAACTTCGCCGAGAACCAGGAGGGCGCCAAACAGTTCTTAGTCGACTACATCGACAACTTCCCCGCGGCTTTCAAGGCGAGCGAGTTCTACAACTTCCCGTCGTTCCCGTCCACGGTTCCGGACATCAAGGCTCTGCTCGCCAACGACCCGAAGGCCGTTCCCAACGACAAGTACAAGGTCCTCTCGAACGTCCTCGACTGGGCGACGAACGTCGGGTACCCGGGATACGCGACCGCGGGGATCGACGAGGTCTTCAACACCTTCGTCCTTCCGACGATGTTTGCTCGCGCCGCGCGCGACGAGGTCACGCCGGAAGAAGCCGTGAAGACGGCGGAAGCGGAGATCAAGCGCATTTTCGCGAAATGGAAGTAAGAAGGTAAGCTCACCCGCGCCATGGCCATAGTCCAGACGCGGGCGCTGACCAAAGTCTTCAAAAAAGGGGAGCTCGGCGCCGTCAACAGCGTCGACCTGGAGAGCCGGGAGGGCGAGTTTCTCGTCCTCCTCGGCCCGTCCGGGTCCGGCAAGACCACTCTCCTCCGCATGATCGCCGGGCTCGAGGAACCGACCTCGGGCGAGATCCTGATCGGCGGCCGCGTCGTCAACGACATGACGCCCCGGGAGCGCCGGATCGCCATGGTCTTCCAGAGCTACGCGCTCTACCCCCACCTGACCGTGTTCGGCAACATCGTTTTCCCCCTGAAGGCCCAGGGCATGGAGAAGGGCGAGCGGCAGAAGAAGGCGGAATGGGCGGCCGGCCTGCTCGGTATCGGCCATCTGATGCACCGCAAACCGAGGGAACTGTCGGGCGGCGAACGGCAGCGAGTCGCCCTCGCGCGCGCGATCGTGCGCGAGCCGGCGCTCTTCCTCCTGGACGAACCGCTCTCGAACCTGGACGCGAAGCTCCGCGCTTCGGCGCGCACCGAGCTCGAACAGTTTCAGAGACGCGTCGCGACCACCACGATCTACGTGACGCACGACCAGGTCGAAGCCATGGCCATGGGGGACCGGGTCGTCGTCATGAACAAGGGACTGGTCCGGCAGATCGGCACGCCCGCGGAGGTCTACGACGAACCCGCCGACACGTTCGTCGCCACCTTTCTCGGCTCGCCTCCGATGAATCTGATCGACATCGGGGAGGCGACGGTCGGATTCCGGCCCGAGCATTTCTTCCCGGTGAGCCACCTGGCGGGACAGGCAGCGGTCCCCGCGGACATGCGGGAAGACGCGCGGGTGGGCCCCTACGTCCCGCTGCGGTTCCTGATCAGCCACGAGGAGTACCTGGGCGCGGAACGGATTCTCTACGGCAAGCTGGAGGGCGGGCGTTTTGACGGCAAGCCCGCCGTCTCACGGATGTCCTCGACGCACGGCGCCGTCTTCGAGAGCGGCTCCGTGCACGCGTTCGCGGTCCGGCAGGGGGATCTCAAGTTCTTCCACCGGGAGCAGGGCACCCGGACACAACCCGTTCCGCTCTCATGAGCGCCCTCGGCCGGCAGCGCTGGCTGGGGCCGGCCATGTTCCTGCCGGCGATCCTGTACGTCGTCGCGCTGGTCGGCGTTCCGTTCGTGCTCGCCTTCCTCTACAGCGTCGGAGACGTCAAGGTCGGGAGCGTCGGGTACCACTTCGTCGGCCTCGCGAACTTCAAGTCCGTCCTTCAGAGCCCGACCTTCCTCCGGTCCCTGAGGAACTCCTTCGTCTTCACCATCGCGTCGCAGGTCCTCGTTCTCCTGGGCGCCAACATCCTCGCGATGGCGTTGAAAAACGTGTTTCCGGGGCGGCGGTTCGTCCGCTTCCTGATCCTCCTTCCCTGGGTCGCGCCGGTGTCGATCGGCTCCATCGGGTGGAAGTGGATCCTCGATTCGCTCTACAGCGTCATCAACTGGGTGCTCATCCGCTTCCACCTGGTGAACGAGTTCTCACCGCCGATGTACCTCGGCGAGCCGAAGCTCGCGATGATCTCCGTGATTCTCGTTCACACGTGGCACATGCTCCCGTTCGCGACGGTCATCATCCTGGCGGGCTGGACGGCCATCCCGAAGGACATCCCCGAGGCGGCCTCCGTCGACGGCGCACGGTTCTTCCGGAGGCTGTTCCAGATCGAGCTGCCCATGATGCTGCCGATCATCAACGTCGCCGTCCTCTTCGGCGTGATCTTCACGTTCACCGACATGACGGTCGTCTACATCCTGACCCGCGGCGGTCCCTACGACACGACCCAGGTCCTCCCGTCGCAGGCCTTCTTCACGGGCATCCTGGGAAGCGACCTCGCGGAAGGCGCCGCGATCTCGCTCTTCCTGGTTCCCCTGCTGGTGGTCGTGGCGTGGCTGATGCTGCGCACCGCCCACAAAGCCGAGGTGACTTAGGTGGCCGTCGGTCTGAAGGCCCGGCAGGGCTTCGGTCGAGCGGTGCATGTTCTTGTGCTGCTCTTCTTCTCGGTGGCGCTCGGGTTCCCGTTTTACTGGATGGTCATCACGAGCTTCAAGCAAAACCCCGATCTCTACAACCTGAAGAACAATCCGTTCATCTTCAACATGAAGCCGACGCTGGAGCACGTCACGTTCCTCTTCCGCGAGACGCTCTTCCTTCGCTGGCTGGGGAACACGCTCTTCGCCGGAATCTGCGTCGTCACCATCACACTGCTGCTCGCGGTGCCGGCGGCGTACGCGCTGACGCGGATCACCGGACGCTGGGGAGGACACGTCGGGATCGCCATCTTCCTGACGTACCTGGTCCCGCCGACGCTGCTCTTCATCCCGCTGTCCCGGATCGTCGCGCTCCTCGGTCTTCAGGACACCCTGTGGTCGATCATCGTCGTGTACCCGAGCTTCACGATCCCGTTCTCGATCTGGCTCCTGATGGGATTCTTCAAGTCGATCCCGCGCGAGCTCGAGGACGCCGCCATGGTCGACGGCCTGACGCGCTTCCAGGCGTTCCTGAAGCTCGTGATTCCGATCTCCGTTTCGGGGATCCTGACGGTCGTGATCTTCACCTTCACGCTCGTCACGCAGGAGTTCGTCTACGCCCTGACGTTCATCTCCTCGGCGTCGCACCAGACCGTCGGAGTCGGCGTTCCGATCTACCTGGTCCGCGGAGACGTCTATTACTGGGGCTCGCTGATGGCCGCCTGCCTGATCTCGGCGCTCCCGATCGGGATCCTCTACAACCTGTTCCTCGACAGGTTCATCGCGGGGTTTACGGTCGGGTCGGTGAAATGAGTTTTCAGTTTGGCGCACTCAACTGATGACTGATAACTGACGGCTATCCAGGCTGCTGCCGGGTCAGGCAGTGGATCGTACCCAGCCCCCACACGAGATCGACGGCGTGGATCCCGACCACCGGCCGGTCGAAAAGCTCCGCGAGGATCCCCTGAGCGATCCGGTCGTTCGGGTCGTTGAACGTCGGCACGAGCACGGCGGCGTCGGAGATGTAGAAGTTGGCGTAGGAAGCGGGAAGGCGCCGTCCGTCAAAGACGACGGGCGCCGGCATGGGAAGGAACACGACCTCCGGCCGCGATCCGTCCTCGAGCCGCGCCCCTTCCAGCCGCTCGCGGTTTTCCTCGAGCGCCGGGTGATTCTCGTCGGCGGGGTTCTCCTCGCGGCAGAGCACCAGGGTCCGCGGGCCGGTGAAACGGCAGAGGTCGTCCACGTGGCCGTGCGTGTCATCCCCCGCGATTCCCCGCCCGAGCCAGATCACGTGGCGAACTCCCAGAGTGTCGCGGAAGATCCTCTCGTAGCCCTCCCGATCCAGACCGGGGTTGCGGACCTGGACGGCAGGGTCGAGCAGACACTCCTCCGTCGAGATCAACGTCCCCCGCCCGTTGACCTCGATCGCGCCGCCCTCCAGAACGACCTCGCGCTCCCCTCCGGCG
>JAIVJS010000061.1 GCA_020199905.1 Acidobacteriota bacterium | reverse complement strand
CTCTCCGAGGCGGCCTGAGCCGCCGCGCGTTTTCTCGATCACTTACTCCGGAAAAGACCGGAGTCCGGCGGTTTCTCCCGATGGCCGGAATCTCGCCTTCGTGTCGTCGCGGGACGGAAAGAGCCGGATCTGGCTGAAACAGATCGCCGGGGGGGGCGAAGTGGCCCTCACAGAGGGGCCAGACGATGCCGCGCCGCGGTTTTCGGCGGATGGATCGAGCGTTTTCTTCACGCGCTGGGTGGACCGACAGGGCTCGATCTATCGTGTGCCGACCGTCGGCGGGGAGCCTCGCAAGCTCGTTTCCGATGGTCAGGATGCCGATGGGTCCCCCGATGGATCGAAGCTCGTCTTTCTGAGGGTGCTCGCGCGAACGGGATTCCTGAACACGTCGATTCTGGTCGCGAACGCGGATGGGAGTGCCGAACGCGAGATTGCCGCGCTCCCGAAGAGGTCCCTCCAGCGGCCTCGCTGGACCCCGGATGGAATATCCATCGCCGTTATCGAGTCACGTCTTCAGATTTCCGGCCCCGGCTCGATCCTGCTGTTCTCCGCCGACGGCCGACATCGGCGCCTTATTGCGACTCCCGACGGTCGCGGCGCTCTTTCCTCTGTCGGCTGGTCGGGCAATCGCCTCGTCTACCTGCAGAGCGATGTTCCGACGGGAGGCAGTCGCACGACTCCCGGCCGCGTCCTCATGCAGAGTCAGGAGAGCGGGCCCGCAGACCTCCTCCTCCACGTTGCGTATTCGCGTCTCCTGTGGAGCTCCAACCGCGGCGGGCATTTCGAAATCTGGATTGCGGACCCGGACGGGAGCGGGGCGCGGGTGCTGACGCACGACGGCCTGAACGCCGAGAACCCTTCGATGACGCCGGACGGGCAATGGATCATCTACGCGTCGGGAAGCCCTGAGCGTGCGGGCCTCTGGAAAATTCGGCCCGACGGTTCGTCGCCGAAGCTCCTCGTGCGGGGGGCCGTCGTGCATCCCGAGATCTCCCCGGACGGGCGTCACGCGCTCTTTCACGTCCCGGGGGAGGCCGCGCGGATCGTTCGGATCGAGGATGGGTTGTTGCTGCCGCTCGTCATTCCTGCTCAGTCGGAGTTTCCGGTGGCCGGCCGCTCCCGGTGGATGCCGGACGGCCGGTCGATCGCTACGATCGGAACGGATCCTCAGGGACTTTCGGGCGTTTTCGTCCAGGCCTTTTCGGAGGACCTCGCGGACACGTCCTCGACGCGGCGGCCGCTCGCCGGATTTGACCCCGACCGGCCGACGGAGAGCTTCGGGATTTCCCCCGACGGCACCAGGGTCGTGCTCGCCGAAAACGAAGGCCGCAGCGACATCCTGCTGGCCGAGGGAGTTCGGGGAATCGTCTCGAAGCGGACTCAATGAGCCCGGGATGAACCACGAGGCCCGCATTGCCAGGCGCCTCGATCGTGAGACACGGACCGGCACGAACTCCGACTCAGGGCCCGCTCGGCGTGGTTCGCTCCTGCGGGCTCCCGTCCTGGTGCGCGAAACGGGATTTCGCCGCAAGATGCGGCGCCGGCGATCAGCGCGCCGTCGAAGTGCGCTTTGATCCCGGGGACAGGAGGGCCTCGGGCTCCAGCGTCTGATACTTGCGCATGAAATGCCGGTCGATACGGTCCTTCAGCCGCCAGGCCCATCGGCTTCCGGACACGATGCCGCGGTAACGCAAAAGAGCCCTGCCGTCGGCCGTGTTGAGAATGGACAGGAAGTCTCCCTGAGGCACGTAGCGGGGGAGACTCGTTTCTTCCACCGTCGCGACCAGGCTTTTCCACAGCACGGGGCCCTCCCGTACCGCATAGACACCAGCCTTCGGCGTGTGGGGATGGGAAGAGAGCGTTGCGCAGTCGCCGGCGCCGAAGACGCGCCCGTCGGAGACGGAACGCAAGGCGTCGTCCACCAGCAGATAACCCCGTTTATCCAGAGCGAGCCCCGATCCCTCGAAAAGGCCGTAGGCCGCGGGTCCGGTGAGCCATACCGTCAGATCCGACGGAATTTCCCGGCCATCCGAGAGTCGGACCGAGTCGGGCCGAACCTCGGCAACGCGCGCGCCGAGGAGAATCGAGCACTGCTTAGCTTCCAGAACGCGGACTGCGCGGCGGCGCATTCGCGGAGAGTAGCCTTCCAGAATTTCCTTTCCGTCTCCCACGATCGTCAGCTCCCGGGAGCGGCCGGTCCGGTGGAAGACGGCGGCGGCCGCGCAGGCGACCTCGATTCCCGCCGCGCCCGAACCCACGACCACCGCACGCGCCGCCTCTCCGCCTGACCGGCTCGCCAGCTCCATCAGAGCGGCCCGCAGAGCGACGGCTCGCCCGATCGGCTTGACGGTCCACGCGTGCTCCTGAACTCCAGGGAGGCTGCTACCCCGCGTGCTCGAACCGACGCCGAAGGAGACCAGGTCGTAGCCGACTTCCTCTCCGTCCGCCATCCGCACGACGCGCCGCGTCGGATCGACGGAGACGGCCTGTCCCTCCAGGAATCGGCTTCCGGCGCTCGCGCTCAGGGCGGCGAGGTCGAACGCGATCTCCGCTTCACGGTAGGTTCCCGCGAGGAAGCCGGGCACCATCCCGGAGTAGTGGTGCTTCGAAGCGGCGGAGACGAGGGTCAGAGAGATGCCCGGATGCGGCTTCAGAATGTGTCGTCTCAGAATCTCCAGATGCGAATGACCGCCGCCCACGAGGAGAACCCGCGCTCGACCGCTCACCGGTCGTGCGGCAAGCCGAGCGGGATCACCTCGCGTCCTCGGAGGAAGTGGGGTCTGCACTCGCGACGTTCGACCCTTTCAGACGCCGGCACGCGGCGCCCCGGGAGAGTCAGGTTTCCACCCCGAACCACGGCAGGACGATTCTCTGCAGAAGAACCCACGCCGCAAGAAGAGCGGCGAACAGGAGACGCTCACGCATGGGACGGCCCCTGCGCGAGGCGAAAGACGACCCCCACCGGCGTTCCGTCTGCCGGCAGCGCGCCTTCCCGCACTCGAAATCGGGTGGCCTCCCGCGCGTAATCCCGCACGGTGTAGCGCGCGTTCCCCACCTTGCTTCCAGGGCAGGAGTACAGGCAGACGACGCAGCCGGATTTCCACTTCGGGATGTTGATCCGGTTCCCTCCGAATCTCATTTCCAGCCCGCGAGCGCCCGAATCCGACAGGACGGACGCGAACGGCACGAGCTCGGCGCGTCCCGGCAGCCGCAGCAGAATCTCGACGGGCGGGCCCGCGATGACCGTGTCCGGCGCCGGGTTTTTCGGGTCCTCGCGTTTATCCCAGACTTCCATCGTCAGGTTGTTTCCCGGACGCGCGCCCAGGGATTCGAGAGCATCGAGGATCTGAGTGTCGGTCACGTCGGCCTGAAGCAGAGCGAAGTGGGCGGCCCGGCCGCCCTTCCAGACGATGGCGTGGTAGCCGGGCATCATCCAGCCGCTCGAAAACGCGCGGGCGTTGACCGAGGCCGTGAACTCGATCTCCCGGGGAGGCCGGATTTCGACCGAGCCGGGCGCCGGCGGACGCCTCTTGAAGGCCAGAAGGAGCAACGCGGCGGCAACGACGCCTGCCGCGGCGAAAGCCGCGCGTTTTGCAACGCGCGCCCGCGAAAGGCGGCTGGTGGAGGGGATCGAACGATCCGTCACGCCGGCGTTCCGCGCCCCACCCCGGCCGTCGCATCGCGACCCCAGAACGGCGCGCCGATCAGAAAGGAGATCGCGCAGAAGTTGAAGAGCCCGGCGGCTAAAGGCAGGAGCCCGAAAATTCCCACGGCGATACCGAGCGGAGTGCCCTGACGGAAGCCCCAGACCATCAGCGCGAGGCCCGCCGTGATGCGGATCAGGCGGCCGGGCCACGTGGCCATGAATTGAGCGAATTTCATTGCGTTACCTCTTTTTCCAGGTTGGTCGAGTCCCGCGCATCAAAGGCTCGACGCCGCGGGACGAAGGTTATGGCTTGAAGTACGAGTAGCCTTTCGTCTGAAGCCGGATGACCTCGAGCGCCCCGGAAGGGACGACCCTGCAGTCCTGACAGGCATCCGAATCTTTCTTGCCCATGTGGTCGAGCGTGTTGTGGCACACGTCGAACGTCACGCGCCCGGTCTTTTGAAGCTTTGCGACGGCGGCCAGCATCGGCGCTGGAGAATCTCGCAGGAACTCCTTGACCGCTTCCCCGTGCGCCACGACCACGATCTCAGCCGCAGCCGCCGTCTCCTTCAGGATGTTCTCGATGTTGCGCAGGCCCGCGGCGATTTCCCTGGCATCGTCCTCGTTCAAATGAAAGACGGCCTTGACCGGGTCCCCCGGGGGAGCTGCTCGCAGGGAGGTCCCCGCCAGGAAGGGCAGCAATACGACGCCGACGCGGACGATTCGTGAGAGAGACTTCATACTTTCCTCCTGAAATTCGCCAGCCTCGGTGGCCTTCTCATGTTCGGGTCGCGGGCCGTCGCTCCCCTCGCCCGGCTGCCCCCGGCGACCGAACGGCCCGGCGCCGCGCGACGCCGAGCGAATCGACCTGCAGAGCCAGACGTTTTCGAAGGCTCCCGCAGACCACCTCGCAAAGCTCGTGGACCGTCGCGTCGGCGATCGAGCAGTAGACGGCCGTTCCGACGTGCCGGCGGGCGAGCAATCCCGCTTCATCCAGGATCCGAACGTGCTTGCTGACGGTGGGCTGGCTCGTTTCGAGCAGCCTCGCCAGCTCTCCAACCGTGCACTCCCGCTCGTCGAGAACCTGAAGGATCTGGAGGCGCAACGGGTCACCCAGCACTTTGAAGCGGGATGCCACCAGATCGAGGGCCGACGACGAAAGCTTCATGGCTGACTCCCAGGACCGTCGCAACCGGACGAGGGTAATGATTATTTCCGTTTATTACTATATTGGAATAATACGATTCGGTTGAGTTCTCCTCTCCGATC
>JAIVJS010000037.1 GCA_020199905.1 Acidobacteriota bacterium | reverse complement strand
GACCCTTCTTCGACAAAATTACCGTGATCGCCGCCGTCAACGTCGTCTTCCCATGATCCACGTGACCAATCGTCCCGATGTTCACGTGCGGCTTGCTGCGATCGAATTTCTCTTTACCCATCTCTCCCTCTTTCGCGTTTCCCGTTTCGTCTTTTCAGACCCGAGCTACTTCGATCCCACCTTCGCAATGATCTCTTCGCTGACGCTCTTCGGCACTTCGTCGTACGCGGCGAACTGCATCGAGTAGTTGCCGCGGCCCTGCGTCATCGAGCGCAGGTTCGTCGAATAGCCGAACATCTCCGACAGCGGCACGCGGGCCGTGATGACCTGGATGCCTCCGCGCGGCTCCATGTGTTTGATGTGTCCGCGCCGCGAGGAGAGGTCGCCGATCACGTCGCCCATGTAGCTCTCGGGCACCGTCACCTCGACGTCCATGATCGGTTCCTTGATGATCGGGCGGGCCTTCTTGGCGGCCTCCTGGTAGGCCATCGACCCGGCAATCTTGAAGGCCATTTCCGAGGAGTCGACATCGTGGTACGAGCCGTCGTACAGCTCGACGTGGACGCCGGTCGTCGGATAGCCCGCAAGGACGCCCGTCTCGAGAGCCTCCTTGATGCCCTGCTCGATCGGCTTGATGAACTCCTTCGGGATCGAGCCGCCGTAGGTGGCGTTCTCGAACACGAAGTCGTGGCCCTCTTCCGCGGGACGAATGCGGATCTTGCAATCCCCGTACTGGCCGCGGCCGCCCGACTGGCGCACGAACCGTCCGTGTCCCTCGGACTCCCTCGTGATGGCTTCGCGGTACGCGACCTGGGGCTTGCCGATGTTCGCTCCGACGTTGAATTCGCGCACGAGACGGTCCGTGATGATCTCGAGGTGGAGCTCGCCCATTCCGCGGATGATTGTCTGGCCCGTCTCCTTGTCCGTGTGAACCTTGAAGGTCGGGTCTTCCTGCATGAGCTTGCCGAGCGCCATGCCCATCTTTTCCTGGTCGGCCTTCGTCTTGGGCTCGATCGCCACGGCGATGACCGGTTCCGGGAAGTTCATCGCCTCGAGAATCACCGGGTTGTCGCGGTCGCAGATCGTGTCGCCCGTGGAGACGTTCTTCAGTCCCACGGCGGCCGCGATGTCACCCGCCCAGACTTCCTTGATCTCTTCCCGCTTGTTCGCGTGCATCTTGAGTATCCGGCCGATCCGGTCGTTCGTGTCCTTCGTCGCGTTGAACACGCCCGAACCGGCGTCGAGGTGCCCGGAGTAGACGCGGAAGAAGGCGAGCTGGCCCACGAAGGGGTCGGTCATGATCTTGAACACGAGCGCCGCGAACGGGCCGTCGTCCCTGGGTTCCCGGACGAGCTCCGCACCCACGTCGTCATGCCCCTTGATCGGGGGGACGTCGAGGGGCGAAGGAAGATAGTCGACCACCGCGTCGAGAAGCTGCTGAACGCCCTTGTTCTTGAAGGCCGACCCGCACACCACCGGCTGGACCGCGCCGGCGATCGTGCCGCGCCGCAGGGCGGCCTTGAGCTCGTCGATCTCGACCTTGCCGCCATGGAGATACTTCTCGAGCAGGGTGTCGTCGGACTCGGCGACGGTCTCGATCAGCTGCTCCCGGTACCGCTCCGCCTCTTCCCGCATGTCGTCGGGGATGGGCACTACGTCGTACCTGGAGCCGAGCGTCTCGTCCTTGAAGTCGACGGCCTGCATGTTCACCACGTCGATGACGCCGCGGTGATTGCCCTCGGACCCCCAGGGGATCTGAATCGGCGCGGGTTTGGCGTTCAACTTGGTCCGCATCATCTCGACGCAGCGCGGAAAGTCGGCGCCGGTGCGGTCCATCTTGTTGACGAACGCGAGCCGCGGCACCTTGTACCGGTCGGCCTGCCGCCACACGGTTTCCGACTGCGGCTCGACGCCGGCGACGGCATCGAACACCGCGACCGCCCCGTCCAACACGCGCAGCGAGCGCTCGACCTCGGCGGTGAAGTCGACGTGGCCCGGCGTGTCGATGATGTTGATGCGGATCTCTTCGCCGTCGGCGGCCTTCCAGAAACAGGTCGTCGCGGCGGAGGTGATGGTGATCCCCCGCTCCTGCTCCTGGACCATCCAGTCCATCGTCGCGGTGCCGTCGTGGACTTCCCCGATCTTGTAATTGACCCCCGTGTAATAGAGGATCCGCTCCGTCGTGGTCGTCTTTCCGGCATCGATGTGCGCCATGATCCCGATGTTCCGGGTGTCCTTGAGTGCGTGAGTGCGCGGCATATCAGTCAGAGTGATGAGTTGGTCAGTTGTCAGTGACGGCTTACCAGCGGTAGTGGGCGAACGCCTTGTTCGCCTCGGCCATCTTGTGCGTATCGTCCTTCTTCTTCACGGCGCCGCCCCGCAGGTTCGAGGCGTCGAGCAGCTCGGCCGCGAGCTTCTCCTTCATCGTTTTCTCGCCGCGGGAGCTCGCGTAGTCGATGATCCAGCGGATCGCCAAAGACGTCCGGCGGTTCGGCCGCACTTCGACCGGGACCTGGTACGTCGAGCCGCCCACGCGTCGCGACTTGACCTCGAGCGCCGGCTTGACGTTCTCGATCGCCTTTTTGAAGGCCTTCATCGGATCGTCCTGGGTCTTCTCGGCGACCTTGTTGAGCGCTCCGTAGAGGATGCCTTCGGCGACCGACTTCTTCCCCTGCGACATCACGGAGTTGATGAACTTCGTGACCAGCTGGGAGTTGTAGAGCGGGTCGGGGAGGATCTCGCGCTTGGCAACGACTCGGCGTCTCGGCATAAGGAGTTCTCAGTTCTCAGTTATCAGTTGTCAGTCAGTCGTTAAGCTTTGGGGCGTTTGGCGCCGTACTTCGAACGGCCCTGCTTCCGGTTCGCGACGCCGACCGCGTCGAGTGTCCCGCGGATGATGTGGTATCGGACCCCGGGAAGGTCCTTCACGCGTCCGCCGCGGATCATGACTATGGAATGCTCCTGGAGGTTGTGCCCGACGCCCGGGATGTAGGTGGTGACCTCGATCCCGTTGGTCAGCCGGACGCGCGCGACCTTGCGCAGCGCCGAGTTCGGTTTCTTCGGCGTGGTCGTGTAGACACGCGTGCAGACGCCTCGCTTCTGCGGCGAAGACGCGAGCGCGGGCGAAGCGGTCTTGACGCGGACCCGCTCGCGGCCCTTGCGCACCAGTTGCGAAATTGTCGGCATCGACTCTCCAATGTCACCCCGAGCTCCCCGGAGGCGAGGAAGAACCCGAGATCGACCGTAAATTGGCTTTACTCGAACGTCCGGCCGAGCAAATCCTTGCGAAGCAGAGGCCCACCGGAGTCCGGAGGAAAAACCCGCGAATCGTACGCGGCTACAGGAATGCTGTCAAGCAATATTTCGCCCGAAACATTCCTTATGGCAGCGAGTTAGCGACCATATCACGTCGCTGCGCTCACTCCGTTCGCTCTCGCTCCCACCCCGAGAGGCTCCTCCCTCCCTCTGGTCGGGAGACTCCTCTCGGGGCGAGCTCAGCCACCATCGAGGTGAAACCTCCCTATGCCCGCCCTCGGGGGAGAGGGTCGGGGTGAGGGGGTCGTCCGCCTCCCCTCGAAGGCGCCGCCCAGGGCTCCCGGCCAGCCCGAATCACGCGAATTCGCCCAAAAGGCGATCGAAAGCGGGAGGCGGTGTTTGGACTGCCAGAGGCGGCATCCGGGCTCTCTCGCCGCCAGTCTCGGTCTTGCGAGGTCCGCCCTCAGAGCCTTGGTGTCACGTCCGTCGACTAACAGGACCTGGCGGAACGCAAGGCGTGACGCAGGAAGAGCTTCGAAGTCTGCCAGTCCCTCTTGACGGTGGGTTCGGAGACGCCCACGATTTCGGCGGTCTCCTCGACGGTCAAGCCCCCGAAGAATCGGAGCTCGACGATTCGAGCCTGGCGGGCGTCCAGCCTCGAAAGCTCCTCGAGCGCCTCGTGGATCGCCAGCAGATCCAATTTCCCCTCGGTCGAAACCGCAAAGTCGTCGGCCAGAATCACCGCGAGCCGGCCCCCGCCTCGACGTTCCGCGTTGCGGCGACGGGCGTGGTCCACGAGGATGCGGCGCATCATTCGCGCGGCGATCGCCAGGAAATGCGCCCGTGAAACGAAGGTCTCCCGCTGCGTGATCAAGCGCAGATAGGCCTCGTGAACGAGGGCGGTCGGCTGCAAGGAGTGGTTGCGGTTCTCGCGAGCCAGGAAACGCCGGGCGAGCCGGCAAAGGTCGTCGTAGACCGCTGGAACCAGCTCCGAGAGGGATTGGCGTGCCGCCGGGCTCGAATCTGAGAGGAGATCATCGACTTCCTTCGGACCTAACCCGGTCAAGGCATTCCGCTCCTCCGGAGGGCGTCGTTGTCGAGGATTTGGGGGAGATGCTATCCCGGACCGACCGGCCTCGCCAAATGATCCCTTTTTCTCCTCCGCAACGCGTTCTATGACAAAGGGAGGAAATCCATGAACGTCAGTTCTCGATTCGGTCGGATCGGACTCGCTTTGGTTGCGTCGGCCGCGCTGGTGACCGCAGCATCCGCTGAGGACAAACACGGGAAGGGGCAGCAAATCACGGCGAGGGACCTGAACCGTTCTTACGGGTTTACGTGCCTCGGCCAGGCTCCGCTCCCCGGCCCCGTCGCCGGCGCGCCGGTGCCTTTCGCCCAGCTAGGACAGGTGACCTGCGACGGCAGGGACACGTGCACGGGCTCGGGATACGTCGCTCAAGGGCCCGGCGAGCCCGTGCTGACGTTCGTCACGGGCAAGTACACGGTAGCGCCGAACGGACTTGGCCAGGTGCTGTACCACGTTTCTTTTGCACCGGGTGCTCCCCCGGTGTTCGACCTTCCGATTCGATTCGTCGTCATGGACGACGGCCGGGAAGTCCGGGGACTCCCGACACTGCCAGGTTTCGCCGTGATCTGCGAGTTGAAGGAGCAGTAGAGCCGACTCAAGAAAAACGTAAAGGGGCCCGGTCGCCGGGGCCCCTTTACCGATCCTCTTCCCGAATCTCTACTCCTCGTCGGACGCATCCACCTCGGCGTCGGCTTCCGCCAGCGCCAGCTCCTCCGCCGGGTCGGTTAAGAAGTCCTCGAGCGCCGGCTCCTCGACCGCGGGGATGTCCTCCCGCTCGAGGACCACGTTTCTGTAGTACTCCATGCCCGTTCCCGCCGGGATCAGCCTTCCGACGATGACGTTCTCCTTCAGGCCCCGGAGGCTGTCCACCTTGCCGGAGATCGAGGCCTCCGTCAGGACCCTCGTCGTCTCCTGGAAGGACGCCGCCGAGATGAAGGAGTCCGTGGAGAGGGACGCCTTCGTGATCCCGAGGAGGAGCGGGCGCCCGAGGGCCGGCTGCCCGCCCGCCGCGATCACTCTCTCGTTCTCTTCCTCGAACCGGAAGCGGTCGACCTGCTCGTCGATCAGGAACTCCGTGTCCCCGACCTCCTCGATCTTCACGCTCCGCATCATCTGCCGGACGATGACCTCGATGTGCTTGTCGTTGATGGCGACGTTCTGCGAACGGTAGACCTCCTGGATCTTGTCCACCAGGTACCGCTGCATTTCCTTCTCGCCCAGGATCGCCAGGATGTCGTGGGGATTGATCGGCCCGTCGATCAGAGGATCTCCCGCCCGCACCCGCTCGCTCTCCTGCACGTTGACGTGCGTGTAGCGCGGGATCAGGTACTCGCGGGTCTCCCCGTCGTCGCCGGAGATGATGACCTTCCGCATGCCCTTCGTGATCGGCCCGTGCGAGACCGTTCCGTCGATCTCCGTGATGACCGCGGCGTCCTTAGGGCGCCGCGCCTCGAAGAGCTCGACGATGCGCGGGAGACCGCCCGTGATGTCCTTCGTCTTGGTCGTCTCGCGCGGGATCTTCGCGAGCACGTCGCCCGGGTGGACTTCCTGCCCGTCTCCGACCATCAGGTGCGAGCCGATCGGGAGGAGATATTTGCGCTCGCCCCCCTTGCCCTGGACCAGCACCTGCGGCGACCGCTTCTCGGCGCCCACCGTCTCGACGATGATCTTCTGCGCCAGACCGGTGACCCGGTCCGTCTCTTCCCGCAGGTTCTCGTTCTCGACGATGTCGCGGAAGGAGATCTTCCCGCCGACTTCCGTGAGGATGGCCGACGTGAAGGGGTCCCACTCGACCAACTCCTGTCCGGGAACGACCTCTTCGCCGTCCGAGACCTTGATGGTCGAGCCGTAGACGACCGAGTACCGTTCTTTTTCGCGCCCCTTGTTGTCGACGATCGTGATCTTGCCGTTTCTGTTGACGACGACGAGATTGCCATCCTTTCGCTGGACCGTCGTGACGTTCAAGAACCTGACCGTGCCCGGGTTCTTGGCCACGTGCTTGGACTGCTCCGTGACGCGTGACGCGGTACCGCCGTAGTGGAAGGTCCGCATGGTCAGCTGGGTGCCCGGCTCCCCGATCGACTGCGCGGCGATGACGCCGCACGCCTCGCCGATCTCGACCATCTTGCCCGACGCCAGCATGCGTCCGTAGCAGAGGCGGCAGACGCCGCGTTTGGTCTCGCAGGTCAGGACCGAGCGGATCTTCACCCGCTCGATGCCTGCCTCCTGAACTCCCGACGCGAGGTCTTCGGAGATCTCCGCGCCGTACGAAACGAGCCGCTCCTCGGTGAGCGGGTCGAAGATGTCTTCCTGGGCGACGCGGCCGACGATCCGATCGCGCAGCGGCTCCAGGGTGTCGCCGCCTTCCATGATCGCTGAGACCGTGATGCCGTCGGAGGTTCCGCAGTCTTCCTCGGTGACGATGACGTCCTGCGCCACGTCGACGAGCCGGCGCGTCAGATACCCCGAGTCGGCGGTCTTCAACGCGGTGTCCGCGAGGCCCTTCCGTGCGCCGTGGGTCGAGATGAAGTACTGCAGAACGGAGAGTCCCTCGCGGAAGTTCGCCTCGATCGGGGTCTCGATGACCTCGCCCGAAGGCTTGGACATCAGACCGCGCATGCCGGCGAGCTGCCGAACCTGCTCCTTCGAGCCTCGGGCGCCGGAGTCCGCCATGATGTAGATGGGGTTGAAGTCCTGGCCGGCCTGATCGGACTTCTTCATCTCCTTGAACATTTCGTCGGAGATGTTCTCGGTGGTGCGGTGCCAGATGTCGATGATCTTGTTGTGCCGCTCACCCGCGGTGATGACGCCCGAGCTGCGCTGCCCCTCGACTTCGAGGACGGCCTTGCGCGCGCCGTTCAAGAACTCTTCCTTCTTCTGCGGGATCACCATGTCGTCGACGCCGATCGAGATGCCCGCCCGCGTCGCCGCGAGGAAGCCGAGCTCCTTCAAGTCGTCCAGCATCTGCACGGTCATCTCTTCGCCGAACGTCAGGTAGACGTAGCTGACGAAGTCCGTCAGGCCGCGCTTCTTGAGGTTTCCGTTGATGAAAGGGACGACGTCCTGCAGGGCCTGGTTGAAGAGGACGCGCCCGACGGTCGTGTCGATGAGGGTCCTCTCGACGTCCTGCACCTCGGCGTGCGAGATGTCCTGGTCGTTGTACTGCGTGGTCAGGTCGATGTACCGGCCCGAGTAGCGCACCCGGATCGGCGTGTGGGTCATGACCTCTCCGGCTTCGTGGGCGAGAACGACTTCGTCGAAGTCGGCGAAAATCCGCCCCTCGCCCTTCGTGTTCGCCCGCGACTTGGTCAGGTAATAGATCCCGAGCACCAGGTCCTGTGAGGGAACCGCGAGAGGCCGGCCCGAGGCCGGGGAAAGAATGTTGTTCGAGGAGAGCATCAGGAGCTCCGCCTCGACCTGCGCCTTCGGCGACAGCGGCACGTGGACGGCCATCTGGTCTCCGTCGAAGTCCGCGTTGAACGCCGGGCAGACCAGCGGATGGATCTTGATGGCCTTGCCCTCGACGAGCACCGGCTGGAACGCCTGGATCCCCAGGCGATGCAGGGTCGGCGCGCGGTTCAAGAGGACCGGGTGATCGCGGATGACCTCTTCGAGCGCGTCCCATACCTCGGTAACCCCGGACTCGACGAGCTCCTTGGCGGCCTTGATCGTGGTCGCGAGACCCTTTTTCTCGAGCCGGTTGTAGATGAACGGCTTGAACAGCTCGACGGCCATCTTCTTCGGGAGGCCGCACTGGTGGAGCTTCAGTTCCGGACCGACCACGACGACCGAACGGCCGGAGTAGTCGACCCGCTTTCCCAGCAAGTTCTGGCGGAACCGCCCCTGCTTGCCCTTCAAAGTGTCCGACAGCGACTTCAAGGGACGGTTATTCGAGCCCTTCAGCACGCGGCCGCGGCGGCCGTTGTCAAAGAGCGCGTCGACGGCTTCCTGGAGCATCCGCTTTTCGTTGCGCACGATCACTTCGGGCGCGCGCAGCTCGAGCAGCTTCTTCAGACGGTTGTTCCGGTTGATGACCCGGCGATACAGGTCGTTCAGGTCCGACGTCGCGAACCGGCCGCCGTCCAAGGGGACCAGCGGCCGCAGCTCCGGCGGAATGACCGGGATGACGTCCAGGATCATCCACTCGGGCCGGTGCCCGGAGCGGCGAAAGGCGTCGCACACCTTCAGGCGCTTGGCGGCCTTCTGGCGCTTGATCTGCGACGTCTCCGTTTTCATGATCATCCGGAGCTCTTCCGAGAGCATGTCGACGTCGACGCGCTGCAGCAGCTCCTTGATCGCGCCGGCGCCCATCCGCGCGACGAACACGTCTCCGTACTCGCCGCGGAGCGCGCGGTAACGCTCTTCGGACAGGAGCTCCTTTTCCTTCAGCTCCGTCTCACCCGGATCGATGACGACGTAGGACTCGAAGTAGAGGATCCGCTCGAGGTCCCGCAGGGAGATGTCGAGCAGGTGGCCGATGCGCGACGGCAGGCCCTTGAAGAACCACACGTGCGAAACGGGCGAGGCGAGCTCGATGTGCCCCATCCGCTCCCGGCGGACCTTGGACTTTGTCACCTCGACGCCGCATTTGTCGCACACGACGCCGCGGTGCTTCATGCGCTTGTACTTGCCGCAGAGGCACTCCCAGTCCGTGATCGGGCCGAAAATCTTGGCGCAGAAGAGCCCGTCCCGCTCCGGCTTGAACGTGCGGTAGTTGATCGTCTCCGGCTTGGTGACCTCGCCGTACGACCAGGAACGGATCTTCTCCGGCGACGCGAGCGAGATCTTGATGGAGTTGAAATCCTTCAAGGCCGTCGGCTTGTTGGCGAAAGCGAGCGTTTCCAATTTAGTTGCTCCTTCTCATCAGGTCGTTCATCGCGACCCAGTGAGGAAACATTTTGAGCGGTCGCTCGACGCGACCGAAGAGAGCCAGCTGCCGCTGGTCACCATCCCATGGCTCGAACGCAGCGTCATGCCGATGACAAAGAGTCGGTTCATCGCTTGAGAAGCTCCACGTCGAGGCACAGCGACTGCAGCTCGCGGACGAGCACGTTGAACGATTCGGGCAGGCCCGGATCCGCCGGCACCTCGCCCTTGACGATCGCCTCGTAGACCTGCGAGCGGCCCTCGACGTCGTCGGACTTGACGGTCAGAAGCTCCTGGAGGGTGTAGGAGGCGCCGTAGGCCTCCAGGGCCCACACCTCCATCTCTCCGAAGCGCTGGCCGCCGAACTGCGCCTTGCCACCGAGGGGCTGCTGCGTGATCAGCGAGTACGGCCCGATCGAGCGCGCGTGGATCTTGTCGTCGACTAAGTGCGACAGCTTCAGCATGTAGATGAAACCGACGGTCACCTGCTGCTCGAACGGCTCGCCGGTCATTCCGTCGTAGAGGACCGTCTTGCCGGAGGAAGGCAGGTTGGCGTCTTTCAAGAGCTTCTTGATCTCCCCTTCGGACGCGCCGTCGAAGACCGGCGTCGCCATCGTCACCCCCAGGGCCTTCGCGGCCCAGCCGAGGTGCGTCTCCAGGATCTGGCCGACGTTCATCCGCGAGGGCACGCCGAGGGGATTCAAAACGATGTCGATCGGCGTACCGTCCGGAAGGTACGGCATGTCGGATTCCGAAAGGATGCGCGAAATGACGCCCTTGTTTCCGTGGCGTCCGGCCATCTTGTCGCCGACGGAGAGCTTCCTCTTCATCGCGACGTAGACCTTGACCATCTTGATGACGCCCGGCGGCAGCTCGTCGCCCTTCTGCAGGAGCTCGATCCGCTCCGCGTTGACGCGGTTCAAGACCTCGATCTGAGAGTCCTGGCGGCGGAGGATGATCTGGACCGCGTCCGCGATCTCTTCATCCTTCAGCTTCAGGCGCTTCAGCTGCTGCGGGGTGAGCCGCGCGACGCCCTCGGGCGTGAACTTTCCGCCCTTCTTGACGACCTCGCCGCCGTCCCTGTCGTTCATCTCTTCGTTCGAGACTTTCCCGACGAGCAGGTCCCGGATCTTCTTGTTGGCTTCCTCGCGAATGATGCGGATCTCGTCGCGGGAGTTCTTTTCGATCTTCGCGATCTGGTCCTGCTCGATCGAGAGCGCGCGCAGGTCCTTCTCCGTGCCCTTGCGGGAGAAGATCTTGACGTCGACGACGGTGCCCTCGATGCCCGGGGGGCACTTCAACGATGCGTCACGGACGTCGCCGGCCTTTTCGCCGAAGATTGCCCGGAGGAGCTTCTCTTCCGGCGTCAGCTGGGTCTCGCCCTTGGGCGTCACCTTGCCCACGAGGATGTCGCTCGGCTTGACGTTCGCGCCGATGCGGATGATCCCCGACTCGTCTAAGTCCCGCAGGGCGTTTTCCGAGACGTTCGGGATGTCCCGCGTGATCTCCTCGGGCCCGAGCTTGGTGTCCCGCGCCTCGATGTCGAACTCCTGGATGTGGATCGACGTGAAGAAGTCGTCCTTCACGAGGCGCTCCGACACGAGGATCGCGTCTTCGTAGTTGTATCCACGCCAGGGCATGAAGGCGACCAGGATGTTCCGCCCGAGAGCGAGCTCGCCCTGCTGGGTGCACGGGCCATCCGCGAGCACCTGCCCGCGTTCGACCTTCTGGCCTTCCGCCACGATCGGCTTCTGGTTGATGCAGGTGTTCTGGTTGGACCGGCGGAACTTCGTCAGTGGATAGATGTCGGCGCCGAACTCCTTGCCGCCCGCCTCGGTGCCTTCGACGCGGACGATGATCCGCTCCGAGTCCACCTGGTCGACGACGCCCCCGCGCTTGGCGAGAACGACGGCGCCGGAGTCGCGCGCGACCGTTCCTTCGAGCCCGGTTCCGACGAGCGGGGCCTCGACGCGGAGCAGAGGAACGGCCTGGCGCTGCATGTTCGATCCCATCAGGGCCCGGTTCGCGTCGTCGTGCTCCAGGAACGGAATCAGCGCCGTCGCGACCGAGACCAGCTGCTTCGGAGAGATGTCCTTGTAGTCGATCTTCTCCCGCTCGGCGGTGATGAACTCACCGTTGAAGCGCGCGATGACCCGCTCTTCCTTGATCCTTCCGCCCGCGTCCGTCTCCGCGTTCGCCTGGGCGATGACGAAGTTCTCTTCCTCCCAGGCCGAGAGATAGAAGGCGTGCGGAATCGCCTCGGCGGGTCGCTTGCTGCCGCGCTTGCCGTTCTCTTCCTCGAACTCCTTCTTCTCGACGATCTGCCCGAGTCTGAACGAGGTGTCCCCGACGGTCGTCACCTGGAAGTGGTCGATGACCTTCCCCTTCTCGACCCGCTTGTAGGGAGTCTCGATGAAGCCGAAATCGTTGATCCGCGCATAACAGGAGAGAGACGAAATCAGCCCGATGTTCGGACCTTCCGGGGTCTCGATCGGGCAGACCCGGCCGTAGTGCGTCGGGTGCACGTCGCGAACCTCGAAACCGGCCCTCTCCCGCGAGAGTCCGCCCGGCCCGAGGGCCGAGAGCCGCCGCTTGTGCGTGACCTCGGAGAGCGGGTTCGTCTGGTCCATGAACTGCGAGAGCTGCGAGGACCCGAAGAACTCCTTGATCGACGCGATGACCGGCTTGCTGTTGATCAGGTCGTGCGGCATCGCCGAGTCGATGTCCTGGTGAACGGACATTTTCTCCTTGATGGCCCGCTCCATGCGGACGAGCCCGATCCGGAACTGGTTCTCGAGGAGCTCTCCGACGGAACGGACGCGCCGGTTTCCGAGGTTGTCGATGTCGTCCGTCCGGCCGACGTCGCGCTTCAGGCGCAGCAGGTACCCGACGACCCGGTAGATGTCCTGGGCCGTCAGCGTGCGGGTGTCCTCGGCGGAATCCGCCTCGAGCTTGATGTTGAACTTGAAACGGCCCACGCGCGAGAAGTCGTACTTCTTCGCGTCGAAGAACATGCCCTCGAAGAGGTTCTTCGCGGACTCGTAGGTCGGGGGATCGCCCGGGCGCAGGCGCCGGTAGATCTCGAGGATCGCCTCGTTCTTCGTCTTGTGCGTGTCCTTGCGGATCGTGTTCACGAGCACGTCGCCCGTCAGATCCCAGTCGGGGAAGAAGAGCTCGACTTCCTTGATGCCGCGCTCCTTCAGCTGCTCGATCGCGTCCGGCCCGAGCTCCTGGCCGGCCTCGAACAGGACCTCGCCGGTCGAGAGGTCGACGACGTCCGCCAGGAAGCAGGCCTTCTCGACCGCGGCGTCGTCGACGGAGCGCTCGATCGAGCCCTTCTTGGCGATCTCCTTCTGCTCGTCCGGAGTGAGCTTGATCTGGGCAAAGACGACCTTTGTGTCGCGCTTGACGCGGGCGTACTTCTCCTTCAGGTCTTCCTGCTTGAGAGCGTCTCTCCCGACCGTCAGGTAGGCGCGGCCCCGCTCGAAGCGGGCGGCAATCGGCGTGTAGAACTGCCGGAGGATCGACTCGTCGGTCTCGAGGCCGAGGGCCCGGAGGAAGATCGTCGCCGGGAACTTGCGCTTCCGGTCGATGCGGACGTACAGGACGGCCTTCTGGTCGTATTCGAACTCCACCCAGGATCCGCGGTACGGGATGATCTTCGCGAGGTATCCGTGCGCCGACTCCTTCGTGAAGAAGACCCCGGGGGAGCGGTGGAGCTGCGAGACGATGACGCGCTCCGTCCCGTTGATTACGAACGTGCCGTGCTCGGTCATCAGGGGGATGTCGCCGAAGAAGACCTCTTCCTCTTTGGCGTCCCGCATGGTCTTGACGCCGGTTTCCGGATCCTTGTCGTAGACGAAGAGCCGGAAGGTGACCTTCAGGGGCACCGAATAGGTCATCCCGCCATTCAGACTCCTCGCCGGTCGAGCCCGGCGTACTTGACGAAGGGGAGATCCCGGCCGGCTCCCGCCGGCGGATCGCCGGGAAGACCCGGCGAATACCGAAACACAGGACTATTCCCGGGGGACGCGGCAGCCCGCCCGGGGCCCTGGAAGAGCCTCGGAGCCGTCAGATGCCGGGCGTCCCCCCGGGTGGAAAGCCGCCCCACTACTTGATCTCGACCTTTGCTCCCACTTCCTCGAACTTCTTCTTGATGTTGGCGGCCTCGTCCTTGGAAACGCCTTCCTTGACGGTCCCGGGGGCGCCGTCGACCAGGTCCTTCGCTTCCTTCAGACCGAGAGCGGTCACTTCGCGGACCACTTTGATGGTCTTGATCTTGTCGCCCGCCGCCGCCAGAACGACCGTGAACTCGGTCTGCTCTTCGGCCGCAGGGGCCGCCGCCGCGCCCGCGCCCGCCGCCGCCACCGGCATCGCCATCGCGGCCGCCGACACGCCGAACTTCTCCTCGAGAGCCTTCACGAGAGTGTTCAGCTCGAGGACGGTCATGCCCTCGATCTCCTTGACGAAATTCTCCGAAGTCATCGCCATGTCCGTTCTCCTTCTAATCTCTTTGCGTTGAAAGTCATTCGGCGGGCGCGGCCGCGGCCTCGCCCGTTTTCGATTTCTGTTCGGCGATCTGATGCATCACGAGCGCGAGGTTGCGGACCGGACCGTTCAAGACGGTCGCGAGCCGCCGAATCGGAGACTGCATGACGAAGAGCAGCTTCGACACGAGCTCTTCGCGCGAGGGAAGGTCTGCGATGGCCTGGATCTCGGTCGCCGAGACCGCCCGCCCTTCGATGAGCGCTCCCTTGAAGACCAGCTTCGGGTTCGTTTTCGCGAAGGTGGTCAGTACCTTGGCCAGCGGAACGGCGTTCGACTCGTTGTAGGCGATCGCCGTGTCGTTGACGAAATGCTCGGAGACGGCCTCGAGGGCGGTCCCCTTGGTGGCGCGCAGCGCGATCGTGTTCTTGACCACCAGGTACTTCGACGACGTACCGCGCACCTGGCGGCGCAGCTCCGTCACTTCGGGGACCTTGAGGCCGGCGAACCCGAACAGGATGGCGTTCTTCGACTTCGCCATGTCCTCTTCGAGAGCGGTCAGCATGGAGGCCTTTTCTGTTTTGTTCATTTCGCTTCCGGCTCCCTTACAGCGCTTCCACGGAGGCCGTGTCGATGTCGATGCCCGGTCCCATCGTCGAAGAGATGGACACCGTGCGGAAATACTTGCCCTTGGCCGCCGGGGGCTTCGCCCTCAGGACGGCGCGGATGAACGCAGCCGCGTTCTCCTCGAGCCTGGTCTCGTCGAACGAGGTCTTGCCGATCGCCGCGTGGATGATCGAGGTCTTGTCCACGCGGAACTCGACCTTGCCGGCCTTGATCTCCCGGACCGCCTTGCCGACGTCCATCGTGACCGTGCCGGCCTTGGGATTGGGCATCAGCCCCTTCGGTCCGAGGACCTTTCCGAGCTTGCCGACGAGCCGCATCATGTCGGGCGTCGCGACGAGCGCGTCGAAATCGAGGAACCCGCCCTGGATCTTCTCGACGAGATCCTCCGCGCCCACGTGATCGGCGCCGGCCTCGGACGCCTCGCGGGCCTTGTCGCCGCCCGCGATCACCGCGACCCTCTTCGACGTGCCCGTGCCGTGCGGAAGGACGACGGTGCCGCGAACCATCTGGTCCGCGTGCTTCGGGTCCACCCCCAGCAGCATCGCGACGTCGACGGACTCGTCGAACTTCGCGAACTTGAGCGCGCGAACGAGCTTCATGGCGTCGCCGAGCCCGTAGGGGCGCGGTTCCACCTTCGCCTTGGCGGCCAGAAACTTCTTACCCGGTTTTCGCATTTACCCCCTTCGTCGTGTTGACGATCGGATTCGCTCCGATCTCCGACTGCCTGTCCGGGAAACGGGAAACGAAAAACGGGAAACGATTCCCGTGATGCTTTCCGTCGACCGGGCTCTCTCGCCCTCTTTTGACGTTTAACGTTTCCCGTTTCCCGTCCGGTTAAACGACATCGATTCCCATGCTCCGCGCCGTCCCCTCGACGACCCGGATGGCCGCCGGCAGATCGGACGCGTTCAAGTCAGGCATCTTGGTCCGCGCGATGTCCTCGACCTGCTGTTTCGTGACCTTCCCGACCTTCTCCTTGTTCGGGGTGCCCGAGCCCTTGGGGATCCCGGCCGCCTTCAGCAGCAGGATCGAAGCCGGAGGAGTCTTCGTGATGAAGGTGTACGACCGATCGGCATACACGGTGATCACGACGGGGATGATCAGGCCCTTCTGCGCCGCCGTGCGGGCGTTGAAGTTCTTGCAGAAGTCCATGATGTTGACGCCCTGCTGGCCGAGCGCCGGGCCCACGGGCGGCGCCGGTGTCGCCTCCGCGGCGGGAATCTGCAGTTTGACGTAGCCGGTGATCTTTTTTGCCATATGACTCGCTTCGCTCGTACGGGAATCGGGAAACGGGAAACGGGAATCGAAAATCCCCGCTCACTGTCAGCCCTTATCTCGTTCTCGCTTTGCCTCCTCGATTTCCGATTTCCGTCTCCGATTTCCGGCCTAGAGCTTCTGAACCTGCAAAAACTCCAACTCCACCGGAGTCGAGCGTCCAAAGATCGTGACCATCACCTTCAACGTGCTGCGGTCCAGATTGATGTCTTCGACCACGCCGGTGAAGTTCGTGAACGGGCCGTCGGTGATCCGGACGTGCTCGCCCTTTTCGAACGTGTGCTTGGGCTTCGGCTTTTCCTTGGTCGACGTCACCCGGTGGAGGATCTGCTCGACCTCCTCGCCGGTCAGCGGCGTCGGCTCCTTGCCGGACCCGACGAACCCGGTGACCTTCGGGGTGTTCTTGACGAGATGCCAGGCCTCGTCGGACATCTCCATTTCGACGATGATGTAACCCGGGAAGAACTTCCGCTGGATCTCGCGGCGCTTCCCGCCCTTCATCTCGACCAGCGTCTCGGTGGGAATGCGGATGTCTCCGAACGACTCCGTCATGCCCATGGCGTCCACGCGCTGCTTCAGGTTCTGACGGACGCGCTCCTCGAACCCCGAGTAGGTGTGGACGATGAACCAGTCCTTCTTTCGCCCGCTCCCCTCCGCCGGCTGCACGGTGCCTTCGCCCGTTTTCGTCGTCGTCATGCGAGCACCCCCGCGGCGCGGAAGATTCGATCGATGGCCCAGGACAGGCCGGTGTCGATCACGAACAGGTAGAAGCCGAAGAGGAAGCAGGCGACGATCACGACGACCGTCGTCCCCACGACCTCCGGCCTCCCGGGCCAGCTCACCTTTTTCATCTCGATCCAGACGTCCCGGAAGAAGCTCCGGGTCGCCGGCCACCACTCTTTGACTGGGGTCATTTGCTCGCTGCGCTCGCCGGGAAACGGGAAACGGGAACGGGAAACGAACCTCCCGTGCCTCGCTGACGCTTCCTCTGGTCGCTGACGCCTCCTCGTTTTCCGTTTTACGATTCCCGATTCCCGATTCCCGATTCCCGTCTCCGGTCTCCGGTCTCCTATTGGCAGGGGTGGAGGGATTCGAACCCCCAACCTACGGTTTTGGAGACCGCCGCTCTACCAATTAGAGCTACACCCCTGAAGCTTTAAACCTTGCCCTCTTTGTGCGCCGTCGCCTTGCGGCAGAACCGGCAGTACTTGTGAAGCTCCAGCTTCTCCGTATTGGTCTTCTTGTTTTTCGTCGTCGTGTAGTTCTTGCGCTTGCAGTCGGTGCACGCGAGGGAAATGTTCTCTTGCATGGTTGATTACTTTCTTAGCAGCCGCTCGACGCGGCCGTGAGAGAGCAGGCGGCCGTTGCGCGCCGGTCCATGGTGGAAAGGAGTTTTCATATCTTTATCTTCCGTTTCCCGTTTCTCGTTTCCGCTTCCCGGCCCTATTCCAGGATTTCCGTGATCGTGCCGGCGCCGACGGTCCGTCCACCTTCTCTGATGGCGAAGCGCAGGCCCTTTTCCATGGCAATGGGGGTGATCAGCTGGATCTCCAGCGCCACGTTGTCTCCCGGC
>JAIVJS010000060.1 GCA_020199905.1 Acidobacteriota bacterium | reverse complement strand
AGGGAGCTCGCACGACCAGGAGATGCGGAGGCTCGTGGTTCAGGCGGACCTCAAGCGCTTCACCGACGCGACGTTGCGCTCCGGGCCCGACCGGCTGCACTACACCCTCTCCGTTGAGGATGGCCAGACGAGCCACTCCGTCACCTTTGACGAGGAACACACCCCCGAGCAGTTTCGGCCACTGATGGAGGCGATCCTCCGCCACACTCCCGCCGACGACCCGGAAGCCACGAAGGGCTGAAAACCCGTGAGTCATCAGCTCTCAGCTTTCAGAGTGTCAGCTTTCCGAAAATGGCCGCGCCTCGGCAAGGTCGCGAGGAGTCTCAGTATGCGCGGGCGACTCCAGTGGTGGACAGCCGAGCGGGGGCGCTCAGGCGAAGGACTCGCCGGTTTTAGGTGCGTCCCTCCGCCGGCCCCGGTAGATTAGGCGAGGAGGTCTCCGTGGCCGACCCCCCCGTTTCCCCGCCCTCTCACGCCCGGCGGATGCCGCGACACGCGAAGATCCTGCTGGGTCTCGTCGTCGGTCTGGCGGGCGGGCTTCTCGTCCATGCATTGGCGGGCGGAGAGCCCTGGGTCGAATGGGCGGTGCGGAACGTCGCCTATCCCGTGGGCCAGCTCTTCTTGCGTCTGATCTTCATGATCGTCGTGCCACTCGTCTTTTCCTCCCTCGTGCTCGGGGTCCTCGAGCTCGGCGGCGTGCACAAGCTCGGGCGCGTGGGTCTGATTACGCTCGCCTACACCGTGATCGTGAGCGGAATCTCGGTCGCGATCGGAATCGTACTGGTGAACGTGTTCCACCCGGGGAGGGGTGTGGACGCCACGGTTCGCGGGCAGCTCGAAGGGGCGTTTTCCGCCCAGTCGCAGAGCGCGATCGACAGCGCGAAGCAGGCCAAGCACTGGACCGACGCTCTCCTCTCGCTCATCCCGCGCAATCCGATCGCGGCGGCCGTGGACGCTCTCTCCGGAGAAATGCTCGCGCTGATGATTTTCGCCGTGTTTTTCGGGGTCGCGCTCGCCCACGCGCGAAAGGAGAAAGAGGCTCTGGTCGAAGTCCTCGAAGGCATTCAGCGTGTGTCGATGCGGATCGTCGACTGGGCGATGAGCCTCGCGCCATACGGCGTCGCCGCGCTGCTTTTCTCCCTGACCGCACGGTCGGGTTTCTCCGTGATTCCTCGCCTCGGAGGCTACGTGGCCGTGGTGGTCGGCGGTCTGGCGATCCAGATGTTCGTCGTCTATTCCGGCATCCTGAAGGTGCTGGCGCGGGTTCCGCCGGTCCAGTGGTTCTTCCGGTGCCGCGAAGTCATCCTCACGGCCTTCTCCACGGCGTCCTCGAACGCGACCCTGCCGACGAGCCTCCAGACGGCATCCGAAAAGCTCGGGATCGCGCCGCGCATCGGCAACTTCGTGCTCACGGTCGGGGCGACGGGAAACCAGAACGGGACGGCTCTTTTCGAGGGGGTCACCGTGCTGTTTCTGGCCCAGGTCTTCGACGTGCACTTGACGCTCGCACAGCAGGTCACCGTGGTCGTGATGTCCATCCTGGCGGGCGTCGGGACGGCAGGAGTGCCGGGAGGTTCGCTCCCCCTCATCGTGATCGTCCTCCAGACGGTCGGAATCCCTCCGGAGGGGATCGGGATCATCCTCGGAGTGGACCGCTTCCTCGACATGTGCCGGACCGTCTTGAACGTCGTCGGAGACCTCGTCTGCGCGACATTCGTTGCCCACCGGGAGCGTGAGCTGCATTTCAACCGCGTTTCCGAGGCAGCGCTCGCCCGAGAGTGAGACCCGAGCCCGGGAGACGGAACGCCGCACGCCCCTTCGGATGGGCGGAGTGGCGCGTCCGGCTCGCCACGTCGTGGTCACGCCCCGAAGCGGAACTCCCGGTCCGGATGGATCTCCAGAAAATCGTCGTCGGTGTCGATCACGACCGCGCCTCCGAAGGAGAGCCGCATGTCTTTTCGGACGCGAGTCGCTCCGCAGATCTCGTGGGCCGCTGTCTCGGGCTCGATTTCGAGACGGAGGAAGCGCGGCGGCGAGAGATCGGCCGAGAGCGATCCGATCGCGAAATCGGAGAGGGCGACGTCGATCGTCCAGAATCCGTCCGTCGAATGCTGTGCATCCCGCACGGCGACCCCGAGCCCCCGCGCCGCGCAGCTCGTCTCCACCCACCCCGAGATTCCGAGGCGCTTGAATGGAGTGGTGACGATGGAGACGAGGCGCTCGAACCAGGTCAGCGCCGGCCGGGGCTCGGTCGAGAGCCGCGAGAGCGTGCCCTGCGGGTCGCAGACGGCGGCGACCAGGCGCGCCGAGTCGGCCGCGTTCAGACGGCGCCGCCAGTAGTGCCGCCCCTTCATCGGCAACCGGCGCCTCCAAAACGGACCGCTGACAGCTTCACATCCTCCGTCCGACCAGTCCGGCCGCGAACGTGCGCGCGTCGACGGTCGCCAGAGCCGCCGTCACCTTCCGCGGGAAGAGCCGCCGGTGCGGGATGTCGACGAGGGCCGTGGGAATCGCCCAGAGATTTTCCTCCGCGGTCATCCAGCGCAACCGGTCGAATCGCGCGAGATTCACGGGGCGCGAGTAACGCCGCAGGGTCTTCTGCCGCCGCAGGTTGAAATAGCCCTCGAGGTAGGAGAGAACGAGCGTCCGGATGGTCGGATGGACCGGTTCGCGATAGCGCAGCCCCGAGTAGTTCGAGCGCGCGATCGCTCCCCAGCCGGCCGGCCCGCGGAAGAGAGCGAGCACGTGGTCGTCGTCCTGGTCCGCCTCGAGATCGAGAATCAGCGGCGGTTTTCCCTGGACTCGCAGCGCGGCGGCGGCGAACAGCGCGCCGTCCATGCACTGAACCCTCCTCTCCCGCAGGACGCGGCGCGCGGAGCGGCAGCCGGATGCGGCCGAGTCGTAGTCGATCGAGTCGAGGTAGCGCTGGATCCGCCAGGGCGGGGACAACCTTCCGAGAAACCCCGCCTCGCGCGCGGTGAGTCCGTAGTCCGGCATGCTTCTCCCTTTTCACTCCGGCCCGCCTTCCGCCTGCCGCCTTCCCCCTTCCGCCTTCCGCCCGGCCTGGCACTAGAATGCCCCAAAACTTTGAGCGACAAGGAGACGATCGTGATCTCGCAATGGAAGACGCTGACAGTCGGTGTGGGAATGACGGCTTTGCTTCTGTCGGGATGTCAGAAGACGGAGACCACGGGGACGACGACGGCGGAGACAGCGCCGGCCGCGGCGACCGCCGGACCGTCCGGTACGGCCGCGGCGGGGCCCGCCGGCAACGCGTCGAAGCCGCCGTTTGGATTTCTCGACACGCCGAAGGAAGGAGCGACCGTGGCGCCGGCGAGCTGGGCGTTCGGCTGGGCTCTCGACGACTCGGGGATCGCGCAGATCACCGTCTCCTCCGAGACGGGCGTGACGAGCCCCGTGGCCATGAATCAGACCTTCCCGGGAGTCGCGCAGACATATCCCGGTTTCCCGAACACGGAGCGGGCGGGCTTCGGGTTCCCCGTTCCGAAAGTCGATCCGGGGCTGCACACCCTCACGATCACGTTGATCGCCAATGACGGCGGCCGCACGGAGATCCGCCGCCAAATCCGCGTCCGATGAACCGGGCGGTCCGCCGCGCCGCGTTCCTGGCGGCGGCCGCGGCGGTCCTTTTCGCCGCCGGCGTTCAGGCCGCGCCGGTCCGCGTCTGCCGCTCCGTCGACATGGAGGGAATCGCGGGCGTGGTCACGAGCGACCAGCTTGGCCCCGAGCGCTTCGAGTACGCGAGGTTCCGGGAGTTCATGATGGAGGAGACCCTCGCCGCGATCGACGGGGCCCTCGCCGCCGGGGCCACCGAATTCGTCGTCAGCGACCCGCACGGAAACGGCGAGAGCCTCCTGATCGACAAGTTTCCCAAGGATCTGCAGATCGTGCGCGCCTGGCCGAGGCCGTTCGCGATGATGCAGGGCATCGACGACAGCTTCGCGGCCGCGATGTTCGCGGGCTTGCGGATTCCGCGAAGACCATGACCCCGGCCGCCGCGTGCGAGCTTCCGCGCGAGCTGATCCGCGCGAAGGCTCGCGGCTCCATCGCCCGCCGCGCAGAGATCCGCCCCTGGATCGTCAAGACGCCGGTGGAGGTCGAGATTCGTTTCAAGAACTACCGCCCGGCCGAAGTCCTCGCCTACCTCTCCGTCGTCGAGCGAATCGTCGACGCGCACGCGATCCGGT
>JAIVJS010000036.1 GCA_020199905.1 Acidobacteriota bacterium | reverse complement strand
GTCAGGGACCGCGCGCGACGCGACCGGTCGGGGACATCCTCGACAGGTACCCTTGTGACGTAAACCAAAGATGGATCTCTCGGCAGGCGAAGTCGCAGGAGGGTGCTGAGGATTCGCCTGCTTTTCCCTGAGGGACCGGGATGAGACTCGCCTTCGGAGGTTGCGTCTTCGACGGGGACCACGAAGCCTGAATCCACCCCTTCCTCGACTGGTTGGCGACGGCACTCGGAGGAAACAGCGCCAGTTCACGAGGACGGCCGCTTTAGAGAAGGTGTGACCCCCAGCCGCCTCACCCGATCGGATCGATGGGAGTGCGCTTCGGCTCCTTGCCAAAACGCTCCCGCGACCGTTCGATGTGCTTTCGGATCTCCACGTCACGATCCTTCGGCGCGGCAGTCGTGACCCAACCGTGAATCAGGCGCTCCGCCGCTGCGGCCACCTCGTCGATGGTGCGCTCGAAGAGCTCCTCGTTCGCCTTCGAGGGCTTGTTCGCCCCGCTCAACTTGCGGACGAACTGCAGGGACGAGGCGCGGATCTCCGTCGAGGTCGCCGGCGGGGCGAAATTGGCGAGTGTTCGGATGTTTCGGCACATGCGGAGACTGTATTCGGGACGCGCCTGCAGCGGCAACCCGGGTCTGGGAACGTCCTTCCGTTCACGAGGAGGCTTGACGAGTCACGGCCGGTTTAGAGAAGGACTGACCCCGGCCCCTCTTCCGTGATCCGATAACACGGAGATGGCGCTCCCGGCCGGTCATCGCCTGGGTCCCTGTGAAGTCCTCTCTCCGCTCGGAGCCGGCGGAATGGGAGAGGTGTATCGGGCGCGGGACACGCGGCTCGGGAAGCAGGTCGCGGTGAAGGTCCTTCCTGAGGGATTCGGCCTCGACTCCGATCGCCTCCGCCGCTTCGCCGACGAGGCGCGCGCCGGCTCCGCGCTGAATCACCCGAACATCCTGACGATCCACGGCGTCGGGGAAGCGGGCGGCTCTCCGTACGTCGTCTCGGAGCTGCTCGAGGGGGCCGGAAGGTGATCTCGTCGGGAGGCACGACGTTCGTCCCGTATGAGAAGGCGTTGTCCCCGGAACAGGAGATTTCTGCGCCCGGCCGACGTGTCGAGCTCACCGGGGTCGCATCAAGACGAAAGGGGGCACCGATGAGGGCCAGTTCGCCGGAACGGGATTTCTCGCTCAGACGACCGTCGACCAGTCGGGCGCTGGCGGGGCGTGCCGTTACACGGTCCAGTGGACGGCACGCGGTGACGTCACGGCCCCTCGGCGACCTCATGGAGGCCTTCTTATGACCCTGAAGAGACTTCCCACGGCTCTCGCGCTGACACTCGCCACCGTGTCTTCCGCCGTCTCGCAGCCGGCGCCCGCCGCAAAGCCCGCCGCTCCGGCCCGCGCGGAAGTGCTGGTGCTGGGCGTGTACCACATGGCCAACCCGGGGCACGACATCTTCAACACGCAGGCCGACGACGTCCTCGCACCCGGGCGGCAGGCCGAGATCGCGCAGCTCGTCGCGGCCCTCGAGAAGTTCCATCCTACGAAGATCGCGGTGGAAGCCGACGTCTACGACAAGCGCGTTCCGAAGGCGTACGCCGACTACCTCGCCGGCCAGCACGAGCTGACCCGCAACGAGATCGAGCAGATCGGATTCCGCCTCGCGAAGCAACTCGGCCACAAGGCGGTCTACCCGGTGGACGCCGACGGCGACTTTCCCTACCAGCGCCTGGTCAACTACGCGAAGGGCAGCGGCCGCACGAAGGAGTTCGATGCGATCTCAGGCGAGATCGGCGCCATGGTGAAAACGCAGAACGAGTACCTCGCCTCCCACACCATCCTCGAGACGCTCCTCTCCATGAACGCGGACGACAAGGTCGCCCGTGACGTCGGCTTCTACTACCGGCAGTCGCACCTGGGCGAGCCCGGCGACTGGGCCGGAGCGGATCTCGTCGCCGACTGGTTCCGCCGCAACATGCGCATCTACAGCAACGTCGTGCAGCTCGTCGACTCTCCGACCGAGCGGGTGCTCGCGATCTTCGGCGCAGGGCACCTCGGCTGGCTGCGACACGATTTCGGGAGCGATCCGACCCTTCGCCTGCGCAAGCTCGCCGAGTTCGCCCGGTAACTGCGCCCACCAGGGAACGAGAGCTCGGGTCACTTCGCCGGGGCGCTGCCTCCGAACAGATCCATCGCGGCCATCGTGAAAGCGGCGACGCCGGTGCGGAGCGTTCGCTCGCGGTCGGGTGCGAAGAGCGCGCTGTGCGGTCCCGGCACCTGCTTGCCCGCGGCCTTGCTCTTCGCGAACTCGCCGGGCTCGATCGCGCCAAGACGAAGCTGGAGCGAGGGGACCTTGGCGACGCGGCCGAAGACTCCGAAGTCCTCCGAGCCCGTAGACGGCTCGATCTCGACCACGTTCGCCTCCCCCAGACCGCGCCGAAGCGAGGTCGTCAGCCGGGCGGCGAGTGCCGGATCGTTGAACACGACTTCCGAAGCCTCCTGCTCGATGATGACGACGGAGGGCTCACGGGGGGCGCGCGCGGCTGCCGCCTCGGCCTTCGCGATCCGCTCTATCGCAGCCAGGAGCTGCTTCTGACTTCCGGCTTGTACGAGCGCACGGTGAGCTCGAGCTTCGCGTCGTCGGCGATGATGTTGCGCTTGGTGCCGCCGCGGAACGTGCCGACGGTCACGACCGCCGGGTCGAACGGATTCACTTCGCGCGAGACGATCATCTGGAGCGTGACCACGGTGCGCGCCGCGATCAGAAGCGGGTCGATCGTGCGATGAGGCGCGGCCCCGTGTCCCCCCTTCCCGTAGAAGGTGATGTCCACCGCATTGAAGCGGCCGAGGCGGGACCGGAGACGATCCCGACCTGTCCCGCCGGAAGGACTTGCGTGTCGTGGATGCCGACGACGAAGTCGGGCTTCGGGAACCGGTCGAGAAGCCGATCTTTGATCATTGCCTGAGCGCCCTGGAGGACTTCCTCGGCGGGCTGGCCTATCAGCACGAGCGTCCCGTGCCAGCGGTCCTTCGCTTTGGCGAGGAGGCCTGCCGCTCCGAGCCAGGAAACCATGTGGACGTCGTGGCCGCACGCGTGCATCACCCCGACCGTCTCGCCGGTCTCTGTCTTCGCCGTCGCGGTGCTCGCATAGGCGAGGCCGGTCTGCTCCTTCATCGGGAGCGCATCCATGTCGGTCCGCAACCACAGAGTCGGGCCGGGCCCGTTCTTCAGGACACCGACGATGCCGTGCCCTCCCACATGCTCCGTGACCTCGTACCCGAAGGCGCGCAGCCGGCTCGCGAGCCTGGCCGCCGTCTTCTCTTCGTGGAGCGAGAGCTCGGGGTTGCGGTGCAGGTCGATGTAGAGCGAGTCGAGCGAAGCGTAGAGCGCATCGAGGCCGGCGAGCTCGGGCGGAGCCTCGCCCGCGGCGAGCGCGGCGGGCGAGACGAGAAGCAGGGAGGCGAGAAAGGCGAGCGTGGAGACGAGCGGGGAGCGGGAGGTGGATCCGGGAAGCGAGACCCGGGCCGGGAAGCGCAAGGCTTACCTCCTTGGAAAGGGGACGGTCCTTTTTCGCGGACTTTATCGCGGACACCGGTCGCGTGGAATCCCGCGAGATGAGGAAGACGGCGTAAGCGGCGAAGGCCCCGCCCTGACTAAGCCTCCCCCGCACACCGCCCCACGTCGGGGGGGGCGTCTTTTGCTGCGGGGCTGACAGAGTGGAATCATCGTCTCCAGGAGGTGACCATGAAGTCGAAGATCAAGATCCCCCCCGGCTATGAGGCTGTCGTCCCGTACCTGATCGTCCAGGGCGCCGCCGCGGCGATCGACTATTACAAGAAGGCGTTCGGCGCGAAGGAAGTGATGCGCATGCCCGGCCCCGACGGCAAGATCGGCCACGCCGACCTGATCATCGGGGGCGGACACGTGATGCTCGCAGACGAGTCTCCCGGGATGGGCCACCGCGGTCCGACGTCCTTCGGCGGCTCCCCCGTGAGCCTCTGCCTCTACGTGGACGACGTCGACACCGTCGTGAACCAGGCGGCGGCCGCCGGCGGGAAGATCACGCGTCCCGTCGCGGACCAGTTCTACGGGGATCGCACGGGCGGCCTGACCGATCCCTTCGGCCATATCTGGTTCGTCATGACGCACGTCGAGGACGTCTCGAACGAGGAGATGGTGAAGCGCGCCGCGGCGATGGCGCAGTCCCACTCGACGACCGCCTGATCGAACGCAGGACAGAGGCGGGGACGTCGACGGATGGCTGCGCGACCGGTGAAGCCGAAGTTCTTCGCGACCCCGGCGGCGTTTCGCGCATGGCTCGAGGCGCACCACGAGACCCGGAAGGAGCTCCTCGTCGGGTTCCACAAGAAGGGATCGGGCAAGCCCAGCATCACGTGGCCCGAATCCGTCGACGAGGCGCTCTGTTTCGGCTGGATCGACGGCGTCCGCCATCGCCTGGACGAGACCGCCTACACCATCCGCTTCACTCCCCGCCGCCCCAGGAGCAACTGGAGCGCCGTCAACGTCGCCCGCGTCGCGGAGCTGACATCACAGGACCGGATGCGCCCGGCGGGAAACCGCGCTTTCGCCGCCCGCACCCCGGAGCGCACCGGCATCTACGCCTTCGAGCGTAACGAAGCGGCGAAGCTGACACCCGCCCAGGAAAAGACCCTCCGCGCGAACCGCAAGGCCGCCGCCTTCTTCGACGCGCAGCCGCCTGGATACCGAAAATTAGTGACCCACTGGGTCATCAGCGCCAGGCAGGAAGAGACCCGTGAACGCCGACTTCGGCAACTCATCGCTGACAGCGAGGCGGGGCTCAGGATCGGTGCGCTCCGCCGGCCGGGGAAGCAGTCAGATTAGTCTCGCCCCGCGCGCCAGACTTCGGCCGACGACGTGTACTGTAAAGACCTGACCCTATTTCTCTCTCTTGACCCCCCCTATTTCTCTCTCTGTATTGTAAAGACCTGACCCTATTTCTCTCTCGCAAGTCACGGGTATCTCCGGACCGACGCTTCGAAGCTCGGCTCGCGGCGGCCCGGTCGCCCAGGCCGGGTGCCTGCGGGGTATGCCGGCAAGAGTTCGGCGGCATCTTCCATCCTCGAGCCGAAACGCCGCCGGCGCCAGTCATGTTGCCAAAAAAATGCGCAAAAAAAGACACGGGTAAAGAAAGAAAACCCCCGCCGCCCCCTCGCGGGCTTGATAGCCTTTGGTCGATTTTTTAATGCAGCTGTCCGGCGGAGTTTGGCTCGGATCGGCTCGGGTCATGCGGGGCCCGCGCGGGGCGAAACGAACGCCTTTCCGTTCTTGCCGGGACCCTCCGCGATCTTTCGTCAGTCGAGGCGACGCGCGGCTTGCGTCGCTTTTCTCAAACTGCGAAAGGACATCATCATGGACAAGTTCGATAAGCCGCCATGGGAGGGTCTTCTCCAGGCGGATCCCTCGCACACTCCTCAACCGGGATTCTCCAGACGTCAAATTCTCGGGACGGCCGGCGCCGCCGGAGCGCTCCTGGTCGCCGGAGTTCCCAAGATCGCCTTCGGAGCCAAGCCCGGCTCGGGAATTCCAAATCCGATTCCACACATCACCGGCCCCGGGCACTTTTTCTTCCCCGGCCCCGTCGACGGCTCGGCTGCCCCGTCGGACCCGACCGGCGCGCATCCCGGCGGCCGCGACCCTTCGACGATTTACGACTTCAACGGCTTCATCGGGCAGGCTGAATTGAACCTGAGCGGGACGGGGACGGACCTGAACTCCGGCGCCACCGCTCCGTACACGTTTCACACCGACATGCGTTTCATGAAGGGGGTCTTTGTCGATACGGCTGGCCGAAATCAGCGGGGCGCCTTCGCATTCATATGACTCGACAGCTTGACGGGCAGTCTGCCCGGAACGTCCCCTCTGCCTGAACCGAATCCCCCTTTCTCCCCTCTGAGCGCCCATTCCTACGATCCCGGCATCTCCGCCAACAAGCTCTTCTGGACGATTCCCATTCCGGAGGAGAGCGTGGATGTTCATCTCGGCGCCGGGGAGGCGCTGCTCTACGTCACGAACATTCCTCTCTTCGACGTCTTCACCGTTCCGAACAGCTTCTCGCGCGCAAAGACTCCCGTGCCGGCCGTCATCAATTCGTTGCGCCTCGAGTGGGGCGGGATTACGAGGAGGATTCAGTTCAGCAGTACCGACCCGGATGACCAGTTTGCCGGCTCTTTCCTGGAGAATTCCGCGACGATCGAGGTGACGGTCACGACGCCTGCGGCCAACGGACTCCACGGGTTCCGCTTCGTCTCCGATCCCGCCGCGACGACGATCAGTCATTTCGCCCAGATCGGACACGAGCACAACGGGACCTTTTTCCCCGGATGAGTTCATGAGACCCGAGGTGTTCAGACGGTAAGGTCGGCACGCTCCCGCCGGGTGGCGAGAACGCCCGGCGGGAGCTGCGCGAGAAGAAATTCCGATCACAACCCAGAACGGAGACCTATGAAGAGAGCGTTTGCGAGCCTGCGTCTGATCTTCCCGGCATTCCTTCTGTCTGCCGTGGCGGCCCCGGTCCTGGCGACCGATACTCTGGCCGTCCGGTGGAATGACGTTCTGCTTCAGTCCGTGCGGCTGAGCAAGCTCGGTCCCCCGATGGTCGCGCGGGCCATCGGGATCGTTCATACCTGTGGTTTCGACGCGTGGGCCGCCTACGACGGCGTCGCGGTCGGCACGCGTCTCGGAAGTTCCCTGCGCCGGCCGTCGCTCGAACGCACGCAGGCGAACAAGCAAACGGCGTTCAGCTATGGCGAGTATCGCTGCCTCTTGGATCTTTTCCCCGGGCAGGCGTCCTACGTCCGTTCGGAGATGGCCGCCCTGGGTTATGACCCGGACAATTCCTCGGTGGACACGACGACGGCAGCAGGCGTTGGAAACGTGGCCGCTGCGGCGGTGATCGCGTTCCGGCATCACGACGGCGCGAACCAGCTCGGAGACCTGCACGCCCCGGCGTACTCGGACTACACGGGGTATGCCCCTCTCAACGATGCGGACCACATCAGCGATCCCAACCACTGGCAGCCGATTCGCTTCTCCGACGGGCTGGGGGGGTTCGTCACGCCGGGGTACATCGGGGCGCAATGGGGGAACGTGGTTCCCTTCGCGCTCGAGAGCGCCTCGCAATTTCGGCCCGGCCTGCCGGCGCGATGGCCGGAGGGGGGATACGTCGCCCAGGCGGAGCACGTCCTTCAGCTCAATGCCCACCTGGATGACCGGCAGAAGATGATCGCCGAGTACTGGGCGGATGGACCGCGCTCCGAGCTGCCCCCGGGTCACTGGACCCTGTTCGCCGAGTTCGTCTCGAGGCGCGACGGGCACACGTTCGATCAGGATGTAGAGCTCTTCTTCGAGATGGGCAACGCAGTCTTCGACGCGGGGATCGCGGTCTGGGAATCCAAGCGGTTCTATAACTGCGAGCGGCCGATCACGGCGATCCGTTTCTTGAAGGCCGGCAAGAAAGTCCTCGCATCGGTCCCCTTCCAGGGCAAGCGGGTGATCCGAGGGGAGGACTGGTTGCCCTACCAGCCGGCGACCTTCATCACGCCTCCGTTCCCGGAGTACGTGTCGGGCCACAGCGCTTTCAGTTCCGCGGGCGCCGAGATTTTGAAGCGTTTCACGAACAGCGATGTCCTCGGCGCATCCGTGACGCTCCCGGCGGGAACCTCCCGCGTCGAGCCGGGGTTTACGCCGCAGGCTGCCGTCGTTCTGTCCTGGTCGACTTTTTCGGACGCCGCGGAGGAAGCCGGCATTTCGCGGCGTTACGGCGGCATTCACTTCGAGGACGGAGATTTGAAAGCTCGCCTCATGGGACGCCAGATTGCCGCGGTCGTCTGGGCGAAGGCGCGGACGTACATCGAGGGTGTTGCGCCCTGAGACTCGGATCAGAGGAATCCGACCGGAAGCGGGGGATCAGGAGGGGTCGTCGCTGTTTCGTGCACTTGCGAATCCGAACAGGCGATGGCGCAGTCCCACTCGACGACCGCCTGATCGAACGCAGGAGAAGCGGGGACGTCGACCGATGGCCTGCGCGACCGGTGGCGCCGAAGTTCTTCGCGACCCTTCTTTCGCTGTGACCTGGGGATGGCGAGAGCAAACGCCGGCCCGGCGGTCATACCTGATCATTCCGTGCGGCGGCGAATCCCAACCCCGCCGCGTTCGTTTCGAGTCTCTTCTCGTCACGGCGCCGTCGGACCAACGCGGCGCGGAAAAACTTCCTGCTCGCAACAATCTCTTGGACAGCTAGGCGCTTTGCTGATATCAATCGCCCCACAGCCTGCGAAATTGTAACGATCGAATCAAAAACGTCGTCCGGGCGAATGCCTCCTTGGACAGGGCATCAGGCGCTGGTTTATCAACTTTGTCCTTTCTGGGGGGAGTCCACCAATGAGTCGGAGATGGCTTTACGTCATTGCGGCGCTGACGATCGTGGGCGGTTCGCGGGCACCGTCCTTGATCGCGGGGCAGAGTCCGGTCGGGTCGACGGCGCACCCGTCCTTGAATCCCTCCCAAAGCTGGACGTCGCCGGAGCAGTTTCGGACCGAGTACCTGAAGTTCATCGACACGCTCTCTGCGCGCATACCAGAGTCGGATCAGAGCAGCTGGGCCGTCGGACTGCGGGAGAAGATTTCCGACCTCCGGGAACAGGTCAACGGTCTTTCGGATGCGACGGCCACCAAAGTCAGCAAATTGATCGACCGTCGGGCCTTCACGAGGATGGCTGACGGCGTGGCCCGCGGAACGGACGAGAACAAGGGCGGCGCGGGGAGGTTCCGTACGCTCGGCGCGATTCAGGGCCCTGACTATGCGGGCGCGGTCGCCGGGACGACCTGTTCGATCACACCCACCAGTGCGGAAAGGATCGGCAAGGACAAGCTCGGCTCGTATATCTCCGCCGGGATCCAGGTCCCGCTGGATTACGCCTGTGCGACATTCGCGGTGATCCTGTTCGAAGGGTCGAACCTGCCTTTCTGTATCGCGGCGGGGGTTGCAAAGGCCGGAGTGGTGATCCTCGAATCGTTGATCGATCACGAGGAATTCTGCAACGGTCTGCTCGATGGCGCAAAGGCGGACGCCGCGTTCAACGATGTGGTGGACATCCACGGCGACGTGGAGGCCCTGGACACACATCTCACGAACGTCGACAACCACATTGAGGCCGAGTTCGGCGCCCTCGACGCTCACACTGTAACGCTCTTCAACGGTTCGAAGACTCAGGTCACCAACTCGACGAACCTGCTCTCGGCTGGATTGAAGCAGGTGATGAAGCTGGAACTGACACCCCAGGGCCAGCGACAGATCGCTCCCTCCATTCTGACCTGCACGGTGGCTGCCAACAATTGTCCCAATGTCCTCACGAAATGCACGGGCGCGGGCGGCGCCTGCTCCTGGAACAACGTCGGACCTCTTCCTTAGCGCTGCCGAAAGCAGAGAAATGAAAATAGAAATGCGTAACAAATGGCTTTACCTGACCGTCCTGTCGATGATGCTGGCGGTCGCATTGACGCCTTCCCTGAGTGCCGGACCGCTGTCGAACGCCCGACAGAGCTGGACCTCGACGGAGGAGTTTCGTACCGAGTACCTGAAATTCATCGAGACGCTCGCTGCGCATGTACCCGACTCGGATCAGAGCACCTGGGCCGTCGGGCTGCGGGAGAAGCTCTCGGACATCCGGGAACAGGTCAACGGTCTTTCAGAGTCCAACGCGGAACAATTCAGCAAGATGACAGACCGGGCGGCCTTCAGGAGGATGGCGGAGGGGGTCGCCGCCGGAACTGACAGGGTCGAAAACAAGGACCGCGCCGCCGGCAGGTTCCGGACCCTGGGCGCCATTCAGCCCCCGGACTATTCGGGCGCCGTGGCGGGCACGGACTGCTCCACGACACCGACGGACGCGGCAAAGCTCAACGGCGAGAAGATCGCCTTGTATATCGACGTCGGTCTCCAGGTGCCTCTCGACTACGCCTGTGAGGCGTTCGTGGAAATCCTGGGCGAGGGGACGAACCTTCCTTTCTGTATCGTCGCCGGAATCGGAAAGGCGGCCGAGGTGATCCTGAGCTCGATGATCGACCACCAGGAATTCTGCAACGGCCTGCTCGATGGCGCGAAGGCGGACGCCACCTTCGACGACATCGTGGAGATCCACAATGACGTGGACGCGCTGGACACGCATCTCACGACCGTCGACAACCACGTGGCGGCCGAGTTCGTGGCCATCGACGCTCACATCGTGGCGCTCGTCAACGATCTGTCCACTCAGATCTCGAGCTCGACCAACCTGCTCTCGGCGGATATCAAGCAGGTGATGAAGCTGGAACTGACGCCCGAGGGCCAGCGCCAGATCGCTCCCTCGCTTCTGACCTGCACGGTGGCCGCCAACAATTGTCCCAACGTCCTTCTCAAGTGCACGGGCGCGGGCGGCGCCTGCTCCTGGAACAACGTCGGGCCTCTCCCGTAGCGCTGGCGGAACCACAGAAATGAGATACCAAATGCGCAGCAAATGGCTTTACCTGACCGCCCTGTCCATCCTGCTCGGGTTCGCACTGGCACCCTCGCTGGCTGCCCAGCCGGCGTCGACCGCCCGCCAGAGCTGGACGTCGCCGGAGGAGTTTCGGACCGAGTACCTCAAATTCATCGATACGCTCTCTGCGCACATACCAGAGTCCGATCAGGGCAGCTGGGCCGCAGGACTGCGGGAGAAGATCTCCGAGATCCGGCAACAGGTCAGCGGTCTTTCAGATCCCGCGGTGGAGCAGTTCAGCAAGATGACAAACCGACGGGCCTTCACGCGGATGGCCGAGAGCGTGGCCGCCGGAACCAGAGAGCCCGAAAACAAGGACCGCCCCGTCGGCAGATTCCGGACTCTGGGCGCCATTGCCTCCCCCGACTACGCCGGCGCGGTGGCGGGCACGACGTGCTCCACGACACCCACCGATGCGGCAACGATCGGCAAGGAGAAGCTCGGCTCGTACATAGCCTTCGGGCTCCAGGTCCCGCTGGACTACGCGTGTAAAACGTTTTTCGCCGTCCTCGGTGAGGGAACGAATCTGCCTTTCTGTATCCTCGCTGGAGTCGCCAAAGCGGCCCAGGTGATCGTAGACTCCCTCGTCGACCACCAGGAATTCTGCAACGGCCTGCTCGATGGCGCGAAGGCGGACGCCGCCTTCAACGACGTCGTCGACATCCACGGCGACGTGGAAGCCACCGACACACATCTGACGAACGTCGACAACCACGTCACGGCTGAGTTCGTGACCCTCGACGCCCATCTTGTGACGCTCTTCAAGGGATTGTCCACCCAGGTCACCAACTCGACGAATCTGCTCTCGGCTGGTCTGAAGCAGGTGATGAAGCTCGAACTGACACCTCAGGGCCAGCGCCAGATTGCGCCCTCGATTCTGACGTGCACGGTAGCCGCGAACAATTGCCCGAACGTCCTGTCACAGTGCAACGGCAAGGATGGCGCCTGCTCCTGGAACAATGTCGGACTTCTCCCGTAGCGCCTTCGGAAGCATCGGACCGGCCCGGCCAACCTCCGCTGCGCGACGACGCGTAGCGGAGGCCTCCATCTCGGCGAGATTCGGGTGGACGAAGCCGCGCGAGCGCGGGGTGCGGTCCATCTCATGATCCCTCTGACTGCGTGGCGTCTCTCTTTGTGGTCGGTGGTTCTCCTCGCCGGCTGGTCCGCCGTTTGCCTCTCGCAGCCCGATACCCGCCCCGGGTGGACGGCGTCCACGACGAGCAGGGTGAAACCCGAAATGCGCGAGGAATTCGAAGCCTCTCTCAGGCAGATCGCGGCCGCCTATCGGAAAGCGGGCGTTCCCTGGTTTCTGACGGTCCAGGACTTCGCCGGTGACGCCACCGAGTACACGACTTCCGTGCCGGTCATGAAATTCGGCGACCTCGACGGCCCCCCGATCGGCTTGAAAATGCTGGGCGACCGGGAGTGGGGAAAACTGTCCCGCAAGATGGACCGGTGCTACACCGCGCAAACCCGGAAGTACGCGGCGCCGCAGCACGAGCTCGAAATCAACAAGGGAGACGTGCCTCCGGGGGCCTACTGGCTCGAGACCACGACGCTGGTCGCCCCGGGCAGGATGGAGGACTATCTGACCTGGCTCAAGAACGACTACCGGCCCGCTCTGGAAAAAGCGGGCGTGGCTCACTTCGTCGTCTCTCGCCCGATCTTCGGAAGCGAGGCAGGCGAGGTCGTTTCCTCCCGAATGCTCAAGAACCTCGCGGAAATCGACGGCGGCCCGGTCCTGACGAAGGCGCTCGGAGAGGCGGGAGCTGCCGCCGTCAACGCCAGGTCGATCGCGCTCGTTCGCGCTTCGACGACGAGGATCGTTCTGGTGCGAACCGATTTGAGCTATTCGGCGGCCGGTTCTCCCGCCGACTGAGGTCGACTTCGAGCGTCAGGGTCCCGGATGACGGCTCGGGACGTCCATTCCACGTTGAGGTGAGGGACGTTCTTGTTCCGTAGCGCCTGCCGATCTCCCGCCGCCCGGGATTCCGCTGGCCCGGCCTCCCGCTCGAGGCTCCGCTAGCCGTCTGTTTCGTGCATTGAGAAATACGGACACAGAGAAACATTCCTTTGACGGTTCGGAGCTGCCTGACAGGGCGAACCAGTCCGTCGTGAACCCGCTCGGCGTCGACCCCGCGCCCCTCACGCCGGCTCTCTCGCACCGCCGATTCCTTCCAGCATGGCCTCGAAGACGCGTCGGATCTCCTTCTCCGAGAAGGGCCGCGCCTTGCCGGAGCGCTCGGCGAGCAACCGCTCCCGGATCATCCCTTCAGCGGACCCGATGAGGGCCGCGGCGACGGCCGTGGCGCTGAACTCCGGCGAAAAGCTTCCGTCCTGCTGGCCGCGGCGCATCAGGGCCCGCAGGAGCTCCGCGAACTGGAGATAGCCCTGCGAAAGCGAGATCTCGTGGTCTGCCCCCCGAAGGCGGCGCCCCTCGAAAAGAAATAAGAACGCGAGCTCCGGGTCCGTCACGAGCGCTTTCGTCACGACGGACAGGACCGACAGCAGTGCCTCGCGGGCGTGCGCGGCATTGCCGACGAGCGTCTGGATCTGGTCATTCAGCGGCTTCCAGCTCTCGTTGAAGATGGCCTCGAGCAGCCCGGCCTTCCCGTCGAAATACCGGACGAGCTGAGACTCGGACGTCCCGGCAGCGCGCGCGATTGCCGCCGTCGACGCCTGTTCGTATCCGAGGCGCGCGTAGAGCTCTTTGCCTGCGGCGAGCAGCCGGGAGCGGGACGTGAGCGTCAGATCGGGGTCTATCGGCAAGTGTGGCGCATGGTAGTCCGACGACCACCCGCAGTCAATCCGGAGTGGCTTTCCGAGCTCAGTTGGCATTTTTTATGCTTTCGAAAAATGGTAGTGCTACTACCTGATAAAGGGTGCATGACTACTGATACCGAGTCGCAACCCGACCACTTCCGAAAGCCGAGGGAGCAACCCATGTTGGCGTGGAACGGAACCGCAGCGGGGGGAACCTCTCCGGCCGCGGAAACCTCGTGCGTCGAAGGCGTCAATTGCGACACGTTCAACCTGACTCTCGATCCGCTCTCCGACTGGACGGGCAAGATCGTCAGCGTCAAGATCGACTGGTCGCTCGCGGTCGACGACTACGACCTCTACATTCACAAGGGGTCCAATGCGGGCCCCGTGGTCGGAAGCTCGGCGGGCGGCGCCCCCAGCACCGAGGAGGCGGCCGCGATCGACCCGTCCGCGACGGGGACCGGGGCATACACCGTCCACGTCGTTTACTTTTCGGTCCCCCCCGGTGTTGACCAGTATCGGGGCACTGCGGCCGTCGCCGCCAAAGCCGGGAGCCGGAGCGCCATTTACGTCAAAGGCGGCCTGACCTTCAGCCCGAGCGTGCGCACCAAGGCGCCCGTCGCCGGGCGGGACGGAGAGCCGAGCAGCCGCACCGACAAGTTCGGCAATCACTATGTCTCCGGGATCCGAGGCGTACCGGCGGGCGTCGACCTCTGGTACTTCGATCTCCAGCCGGGAAGCCCCACGTATGACCCGAAGATGCGCAACCCGATCTACCGAGGCCAGCCGGATTCCTTCACGGACAACAACGCCCTCTCCGTCGGCGCGGACGGCGGCGGCGACGTCGACCTCGCGGTGGGTTTCGACGGCGCGCCGGGCGGCGGGCCGCCTCTCCTCGCCTCGTCGAGCCTCGTGCTGGCGAACATCTCCACGCAGAGATCCTCGGATCGGGGCGTGAGCTTCCTGCAGAACCCCGCCGGGAACGCCACCGGGGGCGTGCCGGTCGACGACCGGCAGTGGCTCGAGTTCTACGGGAACAACACGGTCTACCTCCTCTATCGCACGGTCGCGCCGGCGGTGACGCAGATCCAGAGGTCAATCGATGGAGGCCTGACGTACGGGCCCGCGGCGACCGCGGGGGCGATCGGGCAGGTTGGAGCAATCGACGTCGACCAGAACGACGGCACGGTCTATGTCAGCGGCAGCAGCGGGCAGGTCTGCGTCGGGATTCCGCCGGCCGCGGGGCTCGCTCCGGCGACCTACACGTGCCACCAGGCGGCCAGCGACTCGAACGGCGTGGCGCACCTCTTCTTCGTCGTGAAGGTGGCCGCCGACGGGACCGCCTACGTCGCTTATTCGAACGATCACGCGATTTACCTCGCGCACTCGACCGACAAGGGGAACACCTGGAGCCAGCCCGTGCGAGTCAGTGACGGGCCCGAGACGGCCACCAGCGTCCTTCCCGCCATCGAGACGGGCCCGGCGCCGGGTTCGGTCGGCATCGCCTGGTACGGAACCACCGAACTGACGAACAACGACAACGCGAACTGGAAGGTCTTCTATGCGGTGACCTTCAACGGGAAGGCCGCGAGTCCGACGTTCCAGCAGGTCACGGCAGGAGACCACGTGATTCACGCGAGCAACATCTCCGAGGGCGGCACGCTCGGCAACGCGAACCGCAATCTGCTGGATTACTTTCAGATCTCGTTCGACCCGACGGGAGCCGCGGTCATCGACTACACCGACGACCACAACGACTTCGACGGGCACACCTACGTGATGCGGCAGACCGGCGGACCCGGCATCCGGGGAACGAACGTTCCCGCCCCGGTCGAAGGCGCCGCGTTGCCGCCGGCGACCGCTCCCGGTCCGAACGATCCGCAGGTGACGGACTTCGCGCAGGACGTGGCGACGGGGCTTCTGGCGGTCATCCCCGCCAACGACCCCCTCGACATTCTCTCGATCCGGTACTCCTGCCAGGATCCGGGCGCCAACCCGATGCTCGTCGTCACCATGAAGGTCTCGGACCTGTCGACGGTGCCCCCGGTTTCGAACTGGAGAATGCACTTCGCGGCGAACGCGCCGGATTCGGTTCTCTCCCCGACGGGCGATTACACGTTCGGCCTCTCGGACCGCGGGGACCAGTTCTACGTGCGCGCCTCGACCGATCCCACGCAGACTCCCTTCTCCTTCGGCACCGCGAAGCGCAAATCCGACGGCTCTCTCGCCTATACCGAAGCGGGCCCCGCGGACAGCGGCGCGTTCGACTCGGCGAAGAACACGATCACGATTGCTGTGTCGCTCTCGAAGTTGAACCAGTTTCTGCCGGCCGGCCACGCGCCGATAGGGGCCGGATCGGTGCTCGTCGGACTGCGGGGAGGCACGTTCACGTCGGGTGCAAATGCCAAGAGGGACATCGCCCGGGGGGGGACTCAGTACAAGATCGTCTGCTCCAACGGGAATCCCGGCGGCGGGCCGGGCGGCGGCCCCGGTTCCGGCAACGGCAACGTCGTGAGAATCACGGGCGGCGGCTCGATCGACGGCAAGCGGGAGAGCTTCACGCTGCAGGTGGAAAACAATTTCAGCGACCCCACGTCACTCCCGGGCGGACGGATCCTGTATCACGACAACACGGCGGGGTTCGACATGGTCTCGGACCAGATCACGAGCTTCGTCCCGAGCGGGAACAACGAGGTCACCTTCACGGGCAACGGCCACGTCGGTTCCATGGCCGTGACGTTCCGCGTGACCGTGGATGATAACGGCGAACCGGGGGTCAACACGGACCGCTTTGCGATCGATATTTCGGGCTACCCGTCCCACTCGGGATTTCTCTCGCAGGGCAACATCCAGTTCCATCGGTGAGCTTGCAGACATCGATTTCTTCGCGGCGGGCTGGTTCCTCGGAGCCGGCCCGCCGAGGTTTTGTGGCGTTCCTCTCCCTCTTCGCGGCGGCGGCGAATGTTCCGGCCTTCCCTTCCACCGCGCGGACGGCGACGTGCGATGCGATTCAGGGCATCCGGCCGGGCTCCGATTTCGACGAGGTCAAGACCGTCCTCGCGCCTTTCGGCCCGACATCCCGCTCTCCGGAGAGAGAGGAAGAGCGCGAAGAAAAACGGCGCGGCGTCTGGTCGCTCGCGCGCGGCGACTACGAGACGATCGTCGTCGAATCCGACGAGGACGGGAGAGTCAGCGGGGTGACCGGGTTCGTGCGAAAAGGGCGGGAAATTCCCTTCACGCGCCTCGGGAGCCGGGCTGCCGCGGCGCGCTGGATGGACTCCGCCGCGATCTGGAACGTGCCGATGTCCCGGGGCGGCTACAAGCTCATCGCGAAGGGCCCGGAGGGGCGAGCGCGCGTCGTCACGCTGCTATGGCTGGCGGCCCCGGCGGTGGACTGACTCGGTCTCCGCGCATTCGGACTTCGACGGATTCGAAACGGGCGGGCCCCTTCAGCTCCGCTGGAACTTCGGGGCTCGCGAGGAGCCACGCCAGCAGAGGCGGGATCCGGGGGTCCGCTCCTCCGCGGCGCGCCTCGGGGACGAGACACACTCGCGAACGGCGCGTGCGGTCCCTCTGAATCACCACGGCGGGGTGCAGACGCACGGCTGGTCCGCCGGGCAGGGAGTCGACTGGCAGTTGCATCCCGAGAGCGCGTTACACGGGTAACGGAAGGTACCGACATCGCGGCAGCCGACGACCTGGATCTGCGGCGGGTGGTTGGGGGCGCCGCCGTTCCAGTAGTAGGGAACGATGCTGCCCCAGGCGCTGACGAAGAGAGAGTCCTGCGGCTGATAGTTGTTGCAGTTGCGGTCTTCGATGAACGTCGCGTCCCAGGGACCGTCGCTCGTGATGCACAGGATCGTGTCGAAGACGGTCGTGCGGCTGACCGTGTTGAGCCTGTAAGCCTTGACGTTGCTCCCGGCGCCGACCGCGCCGGCGGGCCCGCCAGGCGCTCCCCCACCGCCCCCTCCGCCCGTCTCGCGAGCCATGATCAGGTCGCTCAGGGGCGCCAACATGAAATCCCGCAGCGGCCCGCATTTGGTCAGCGCGACCTTCACCTTGAGGGACTTCTGATCCTTGCTTCCGCAGCAAGGCGCGAGCAGTTTGGTGCCCGTCTCCTTCACGGGCAGAGGCTGGACGATGGCGATCTTCGTCGCGTTCGTCTTCGGATCGATCGTCGCCGCGAGGTCCGCGGGCAGCGCCGGCAGCTTTTCGAGCCGGTCGGCGAGCCGGGCGTCCGCGCTGGGACCGGCGTCGCCCCCGGGGGCCCGGCAACCGATCAGAAAAACGATGAGCAGCGCGGCGACGGCGGCCGCGGCCCTGGCAGGGACGGGGGCGGGAATCCTCGAACTCATGGCGGCCTCCTGTTCTTCCTGCGTTCAGGCAGACCCGGGGTAGAGGCCGGCAGAAGGCCTTCCTGCTTTCCAATCGCGTGAGATCGGGAAAAGGCTAGCGCTTCCGCGAAAAAACCAACTTCCAGCACGGTCGGATCCGACAGCAAGGGGGGGGTTCTGCAAGAACCACCTCTGATTCGCGATGACGTGACCGCGGCGCCGAGTCAGCGGCCCCCGGCCGGCGCCCCGGACTAGAATCCCGCCACCCGAATGGCTCTGGAAAGCGGAACGCGTCTGGGCCCTTATGAGATCCTCGCGCCTTTGGGCGCAGGCGGGATGGGCGAGGTGTACCGCGCGAGGGACAGCCAGCTCGGACGCGACGTCGCGATCAAGGTCCTGCCGGAGGCGGTCGCGGAGGATTCCGAAGGGATGGCGCGGTTCAAACGCGAGGCGCAGATCCTCGCGGCCCTGAACCACCCCAACATCGCCGCGATCTACGGGCTCGAGAAGTCCGACCTCGACGGGTCCGGCCACATCGAAGCGCTCGTGCTCGAGCTCGTTGAAGGCGAGACGCTGGCCGAGAGGATCGCGGCCGGTCCCATCCCGATCGACGAATCTCTCGCGATGGCGCGGCAGATCGCCGAGGCGCTCGAGACGGCGCACGAACGGGGGATCGTCCACCGGGACTTGAAGCCCGCGAACGTGAAGCGGACGCCCGGCGGGCAGATCAAGGTCCTGGACTTCGGACTGGCGAAGGCCGTGTCCGGCGACGGGTCGTCTCCCAATGTGACGTCGTCCCCGACGCTCACGGCGAACGCCACCGAGGCGGGCATCATCCTCGGATCGGCGGCGTACATGTCGCCGGAACAGGCGCGCGGCAAGCCGGTCGACAAGCGGGCGGACATCTGGGCTTTCGGAGCGCTCCTCTACGAGATGCTCTCCGGCCGCCGCGCCTTCGGCGGCGACACCGTATCCGACACGCTGGCGGCGGTGCTGATGATGACCCCGGACTGGACCGCCCTTCCTCCCGAGACGCCGGCGAGCGTCCGAAAGG
>JAIVJS010000095.1 GCA_020199905.1 Acidobacteriota bacterium | reverse complement strand
CAGGAAGAGGGGGAGGAGAACGAAAATCCACCGCTGGCGCGTCATGAGTCTTCCTGAAGTCATCGCCGGTCGCCGCGATCCCCTTATGCGTTCCGGCCAAGGCTCTCTGTCCTATAGAGTCGCGCGACGCGAGGCGGTGACAGGAATTTTGCGGGTTTTGAGAAAGACTCCGACGCGAGTGCGGGAGGAAGGGCTCTCGGGGGCAGCCTGAAGGAGGAAGGATCGAAGATGGCGCGGAAGACGCCCATGCGCGTTCAGATCGCGGAAGCCATGACGGACGACCAGCTCATCCGGCGAGTTCTGACAGGCGAGTCGGAGCTCTTCGAAAACCTCCTTCACAAGCACAGTCAACAGATCTATCGGGCTGCGCGCGCCATCCTGAGAGACGACGACGAAGCGGCCGACGTCGTCCAGGAGACCTATCTCAGGGCATACCGAAACCTCGAACAGTTCGCCGGACGCGCGAAGTTCTCCACATGGCTGACCAGGTTGCGGTCTACGAGGCTCGTGCCCGTTACCGGAAGAGCAGGGCCCGGGGCGACAGTCCCGGAGCCTTCGCCCCGTCAAAAGCGATACGGGACGAACCCACCCCCGATCTCGATCCGGAGAAGCGGGCCCTGATCGGAGAGGTCACGACGATCGTGGAGGCGGCGATCGATACTCTGCCTGATCTGTACCGCACCGTTTTCGTGATGCGCGGCGTCGAGGAATTGAGCACCGCCGATACGGCCCGGTGCCTGAATCTGACCGAAGACGCCGTGAAGACCCGGCTCCGGCGTGCGCGGGTGTTGCTGCGCGAGAAGCTCTACGCCTCCGTTGGACCGACGCGACGGGAGGCCTTTCGATTCGCCGGGAAGAGGTGTCTTCGGATGTGGGTCGAAAAGATTTTTCCAGCGATCCGATCGATCGGGCGAGCCGGAGCCGGCCCGGCGGGCGGGCCGTAACCCGATCGGATTCGAGGGCGGGAGGGATCGTCCCGCTGCGATCTTTCGGATAACCTCTTTCCACCCGACGCCGACACCCAGCCAGGGGGAGACTCTCATTCCGACACCGAAGACCGACGACATCTATGACGTCCTGATCATCGGAGGGGGGCAGGCGGGAGTCCCCCTCGCCCACGCGCTCGCGCAACAGGGCAGGCGCGTCGCGCTCGCGGAGCGAAAGGAACTGGGAGGCTCCTGCGTCAACTTCGGATGCACGCCCACGAAGGCGGTCATCGCTTCGGCGAGAGTCGCTCACCTCGCGCGGCGCGGCAACGAATTCGGGCTGACGATTCCGAGAGTCCAGGTGGATTTCCCTCGCGTGCTCGCGCGAGCCAGGGGCATCGTCACCCAGTCCCGGGTTGGCCTGCGAAAAGGATTCGCTGAGAGCTCGAATCCGAAGCTCCTCCGCGGGCATGCCCGCTTTGTCGGGAAGAAAGGCCGTCTCTTCCAGCTTCGGGTCGGAGACGTGGACGTGATGGCCCGCCAGGTCGTTCTCGATACGGGAACGCGGAGCCGGATTCCGGAGGTCGAAGGGCTCGATCGCATCGAATACCTCGATGCGGGCAACTGGCTGCAACACCCGGAACTTCCGAATCACCTCGCCGTCATCGGCGGAAGCTACACGGGGCTGGAGATGGCCCAGTTCTACCGGAGAATGGGGAGCCGCGTCACGGTGATCGAGGAAGGCGATCGAATCACCGCGCGGGAAGACCCGGACGTCGCTGCCGCCATGCAGCAGTTCCTGGAGTCGGAAGAGATCGTCTTCCGGCTGAACACGAGGCTCGATCGGGTCGCCAAAGGGAGAGACATTCTCCGTCTGACTCTACGAGAGGGCAGGAAGGCTTCGACGCTCGCCGCCTCTCATCTCTTCCTCGCCGCCGGCCGGAAGCCCAACACGGACGATCTCGGGCTGGACAAAGTCGGCGTGAAGGTCGGCCCGGAGGGAATCGTCGCGACCGACAAGCGTCTCGCGACCAACGTCCGGGGGATCTGGGCGGCCGGAGACATCCGCGGCGGTCCGATGTTCACCCACACGGCCTGGGACGACTATCGCATCCTGTCCTCGCAGATCGCGGGCGACCGGTCACGCACGACCGACCGCATCGTCCCGTATGCCGTCTATACCGACCCCCAGCTCGGCCGGGCCGGCTTGACGGAAGAGGAGGCGCGCAAGACGGGACGCCGGATCCGCATTGGCCGTTTCGAGATGAAGAAGAATGGCAAGGCAAAAGAGATCGGGGAGCCGGAGGGTTTCGTCAAAGTGATCGTGGATTCCCGGACCCGGCGGATCCTCGGCGCCGCCGTGCTTTCCGCCGAAGGAGCCGAGCTCATTCACCTCTTCATCGAGATCATGAACGCGAAGGCTCCTTACACGGTCATCGAAGACGCCATCCACATCCATCCGACGCTGTCCGAAGCGGTGCAGAGCGCGGTCGCGGCACTCGATTGAAACCCGCGAACCTCGCGGGGCGAGTGAAATCCGCGGACCTCGCCCGGCTCGAATCGGACACATTCGGATACTTCATTCACGAGGCCAATCCAGGGAACGGCCTCGTGCGGGACAACACCCGCTATGGCGCTCCCTCGAGCATTGCGGCCGTCGGACTCGCGCTTTCGTGCTATCCGGCGGGGGTCGAGCGGCACTACATGACGCGGGACGAGGCGGTCGAACGAACGATTGTGACGCTGCGCTTCTTCGCAAACAGCGCCCAGGGACCGGAGAAGGACGTAACGGGTTATCGCGGCTTTTACTACCACTTTCTCGACATGAAGACAGGAGTTCGTGCTCACGGATGCGAGCTCTCGACGATCGACTCCGCCATCCTCTTCGCCGGGATGCTTTGCGCCGCGGCGTACTTCGACCGGAGGTCCGCCGGCGAGCGCGAGATCCGCAGGCTCGTCCACCGTCTCTACCGCCGCGCCGACTGGCGCTGGGCCTTGAACGGAGGGAAAGCGGTCTCCCACGGCTGGACTCCCGAAAGCGGCTTTCTTCGTTACCGGTGGCAGGGCTACAACGAGGCCCTCCTGCTCTATGTGCTCGGCCTCGGATCTCCGAGTCACCCTCTCCCGCGGGACAGCTTCGCCGCGTGGTCGGCGACGTACCGGTGGACGAAGCTCTACGGCTACGAGTTTCTCTACGCCGGGCCTCTCTTCATTCACCAGCTGTCGCACGTCTGGATCGATTTCCGGGGAATCTACGACGACTTCATGGGGGAGAAGGGGATCGATTACTTCGAGAACAGCCGCCGGGCGACATTCGTTCAGCAGAAGTACGCGATCCGCAACCCTCGGGAGTTCAAAGGCTACGGAGAGTTTGTCTGGGGAATCTCGGCCAGCGCCGGACCCGGCGGCGCGGTCCGGCGTATCCGAGGCCGCCGCCGCCGGTTCTACGACTATCTCGGTCGCGGCGTGCCGTCCGGGCCGGACGACGGCACGCTCTCGCCGTGGGCGGCGGTCGCCTCGCTCCCGTTCGCGCCCGAGATCGTGATTCCGACGATTCAGGCGTTCACGAACGAGTATCCCGGCACGCGGAGCGAGTATGGCTTCCTCTGCAGCTTGAACCCGACGTTTACGGACGGTTCCCGGACTCCCGGCTCGAAGGATGCCGTGTGGGTCGCCGGGGGCTACTACGGCCTCGACCAGGGCCCGGTCGTGCTGATGATCGAGAACTTCCGCTCCGGCCTCATCTGGCGGCTGATGCGCGGATGCCCCTACCTCGTGCGGGGTCTCCGCCGCGCCGGTTTCTCGGGAGGGTGGCTCGACGAGTAATTTCCGCGCCGCGGCCGGGCAGAATCCTTCTCGACCCGGCGTCTCGCACGGGCTCGAGATGTTGACGCCTCAGCCCTGCGCCGATTCCTTCGACGTGATCTCGTATTTGAAGCTGTCCGGGTCGAGGCTGTCGAGCCGGCCCTCCGCGGTCTCAGCCTGCGGGTACATGAAGAACGGAACCGGCGGTCCGTCGGACCCAGGAAGCGCGACGTCCTGCGCGAAGTTGAAAGCCATCCAGTTCATTTCCCAGGAGCCGAGCAGCCGGGCGCGGGCTTTCGTGACCATCTCGTCGCTCAACGGAAGATTGCCGGGCGGCTCCTCGAGCACGACCTTCTGGACGTCCGCGGGGTCCACCGGGACCCAGCCGTAGCCCGAGAGGTAGACCTCGGCGCGGCAGTGCTGGGACTTCGTCACCGTCTCCGAGTTGGCGCCGAGGCTCTTGTATCCGAGCTCCGATTTCGCCAGGCGAATGCCGTACACGTCCCGCGCGGGCAGCCCGGATGAGCGCGCCAGCCCGACGTAGAGCGCGTTCAAGTCCGCGCACTTGCCGCCAAGGTCCTTCGACTCCAGCATGAAGCGGATGTCGCCGACCCCGCAGCCGCGCGTTTTCGGATTGCGGAACGTGTTGTCGACGATCCACGCGTAGATCGCCCGGGCCTTCTCGACGTCCGTCTTCGCGCCCTTCGTGGCGGCGGCCGCCGTCGTCTGCACGATGCCGTCCGTCGGAACGAATTTCGTCGGCTGAAGGAAGTGCTTGAGCTCCGCGGAGTCCGCCTTCGGAGCCTTGCCCTTCGGCCGTCCCGACAGGTCGACCGAGTAGTCCCTCGTGGCGACCCGGCTCGTCAGCGTCAGGGCGGGTGTAGCGTTCTCCGGGAAGCTCGCGGCGACGATCGCGAGTCCGTCGGCTTTGTTCTCGACCATCCTCGCCTGGCCGCCCTCGGCCTTGAACTCGTTGGACAGCGTCCTCTGGTACGGCGTCTCACGGACCAGCGCTGCGGGCAGCCAGACGCGCGTCGGTCCGGACGGTTTCAGGATCTCGACACGCGTCGTGACCTCGAACGTGCGCCAGTCGCCGGTGCGAACGCCCTCGGCGAAGAGCCGCCGGCTGCCGGGAAGGGCCAGGCCCGCGGACACGGCGCCCGCGGTCTTTAGAAAATCGCGACGATTCATGGAGCCCTCTCCTTACGGCCTCGGCCGGGCCGCTACGGTACACCCGCCCGGATCTGCTATCAACAAAGTCTCCGGTTCTTCAGTTTTCATCGGCAAAACCGAGAAGTGAGAACTGACAAACGGAGAACTCATTTCACCGCCCCGGTCGTCATCCCGGAGATGAAGTAGTCGAGCGAGAGCGCGTACACGATCACGACCGGGATCGAGCCGAGCACTGCGGCCGCCATAAGGGGTCCCCAGAAGTACACGTCGCCGCGCACCATGTCGACCGTGATGCCGACCGGCAGCGTCCGGTTGATCGTCGAGCTGATGAAGGTCAGGCCGTAGACGTACTCCTGGAACGACAGGGTGAACGCGAAGATCGCCGCCGTGATGATTCCCGGCAGGACGACCGGGATGACGACCAGCCGGAGGATCTGCATCCGCGTCGCGCCGTCCAGGAGCGCCCGCTCCTCGATCTCCTTCGGGACGCTGCGGAAGAACCCCATCAGAAGCCAGGTGCAGAAGGGGACGGTGAAGGTGGGGTACGTCAGGATCAGGGACCAGATGGTGTTGTCGATCTTCAGCGCCCCGACGAACTGGGAGAACGGTATGAACAGAATGGTGGGAGGGATCAGATACGTCAGGAAGATGACGATGCCGAGCATCCGGTTCCCGCGAAAGTCGAGGCGCGCCAGCGCATACGCGGCGGGGACCGCGAGGAGGAGCGTGATCAGCATCACGACGAGGCCCGTGACGAGGCTGACGCGCAGCCAGCGGTAGAAAGGCGTCGAGATCAGATACCGGTAGTGCGTAAGGCTGGGGCTCGCGACCTCGATGAATCCGATCACCTCGTTGGGGTGGGCGATCTTCCCCGAGGGGACGCGGATCGCGGCGAGGCGCCCGTCCACGGGGCTCTCGATCTTCTGAGCGCCGATGAACGCGATCGGCTCCGGATTCTGGACGCTGTCGCTGCGCGTGGTGGCCGCGCCCTGCGCGACCTTCCACTGGATGACCCCCTCTGAGAACGAAGCCGGAACGATGATGTCCTTGTGGTACGGCTGATGCGTGTTTCCGTCCACGCTCGAGAACCAGAAGGGATTGCGCTTCAGGTCGTACAGGTTGGGATCCGCCTTCAGCGACGTGATCAGCATCCAGTAGAAAGGGAAGAGCGCGAAGGCGAGAAACGGCGCGAGGCCGGCGTACGAGAGGAGCGAGGGGCGGATGCGGCGCCAGAAGAGGGAACCGCGCGAGCTCATGCTTCCCGCCGCAGGAATTGGAGCATGAAGAAGACCATCACGGCCATGATCGGAAACATGAAGAGGGACGTCGCCGCGCCCTTTCCGAGATAGCCGGCGTTGACCCCCAGCTGATAGGCGTAGGTGGCCAGCACCTGTGTCTGGTCGAACGGGCCGCCCTTGGTGATGATCCAGATCGTGTTGAAGTCGGTGAAGGAAAAGATCACCGAAAACAGCAGCGACACCATCAGGATCGGGCGGACCATCGGCGAGATGATGTGAACGAACCGCTGGAACGCCGACGCGCCCTCGAGCCGGGCGCGCTCCAGGATCTCGTCGGGGATCGCGGTCAGGCCGGCCAGGATGATGATCGTCGTGAACGGGAACCCGCGCCAGACGTTCACCGCGATCACGGAGAGCATCGCGAGGTCCTTGTCCCCGCGGAAGTTGATGATGTGCTGCGGGGTGAGAACGCCCCAGTGCACCAGGCACCAGTTGATGACGCTGTAGGTGGAATCCAGGATCCACAGCCAGGCCTGAGCGCTGATGGCGATCGGAATGACCCAGGGGATCACCACGAGCCCGCGCAGCAGCCGGCGCCCTCCGAACTTGCGATTCAAGAGCAGGGCGCACGGCACGCCGATCAGGAGCTTCAGGATCTCCGTGCCGAACGTGTACTTGAACGTGTTCTTCAGGGCCAGGAGGAAGTTCGGGTCCTGCAGCACGCCCGTCCCGTGGATGTCGACCCGGGTCGCCGCGGGGACGAGGAGCTTCGTCGCGGCGAGGTCCACGGCCTTTCGGGTCGTGAACGTCCCGAGGGTGACGGCCGACTCCTTCTCGTGCGCGACGACCTCGGCTTTGCCGCCGGCCTGACGGACGGTCCAGCTCGTGTCCTGGAGGATCGTCGATGCGGCGAAAGTCGCGTCTTCTTCCTTCTCCATGTCCAGAAGGGCGATCGACCGGCCGGGGGCCGTCAGTGTCGCGCGATGTCCGCCGCCCGGCGCCGGGAAGGTCGTGACCTTCAGGAGCGGGCGCTCCGAGACGAAGGCGCGGGCGGCGGCCTCCGACGGGAAGCGGCCCAGCACGAAGTCGTTGGCGAGCAGGTCGTAGCTCTGCACCTTCGAGTAGTTGGCGGTGCCGATGTAGCTCCACTTCTGGTTGCCGGCCTGGGCGTCCGACAGCGAGAGATAGATGGACATCCCGAAGGGGTAGGCGATGAAGAGCGCCAGATACAGCGCCGCCGGCAGCACCAGGGCGTAGCCGAGAGGCGCCTCGCGGTCGAACAGGCGCGCCCGCCGGCGCCGCGGCTCCGGCGATCCGACAACCTCGGAAGGCCGGGAGGGCGTCTCGCTCAGAGGGTGGCCTCCGTCTCCCCGTCGAACAGGTAGGCACGATTCATGTCGAACCACAGGTCGACGCGGTCGCCCTGCCGCACGCCGGCGTGGATCTCCGTTTCCATCTGGAACGTCCCGGCCTCGCCCCGCGCCGTCACGACGACGCGGTGGCCGAGCGGCTCGACGACCTCGATCACCGCGGGCACGCGCGCAGGGCTCGCGACCGCGGCCCACGCCAGGTCGGAGAGGGGCCGGCCGCTCTGCGCCACGGAGATGTGCTCTGGGCGGATCCCGAACGACACCTTCCGGCCGGCCCGGGACGCGAGCTCCGGCCTCGGCAGCGAAAGACGGAGATCGCCGGGAAGCGCGAGGGCCACTCCCGAGCCGTCGGGGACGAGCTCGCCCTCGAAGAAATTCATGGGAGGGCTTCCGATGAACCCCGCGACGAAGCGGCTCACCGGCCGGTCGTAGACCTCGAGAGGGGTTCCGACCTGGCAGATCACGCCCGCGTTCATGATCACGATGCGGTCGCCCATCGTCATCGCCTCGACCTGGTCGTGCGTGACGTAGACCATCGTCGACTGCACGCTCTGATGCAGGCGCTTCAACTCCGTCCGCATGTGCACGCGGAGCTTGGCGTCGAGGTTCGAAAGCGGCTCGTCGAAGAGCAGCACGCCCGCCTGCCGGCAGAGGGCGGCGCCGACCGCGACGCGCTGCCGTTGGCCTCCCGAGAGCTGCCGCGGCTTCCGGTCGAGATGGTCCGAGAGGCCGAGAATGGCCGCGACGTCCCGGACCCGCGTCGCGACCTGGTCCCTGGGCATTCCGCGGAGCCGCAGGGAAAAGGACATGTTCTTTGCGACCGTCATGTGCGGGTAGAGCGCGTAGCTCTGAAACACCATCGCGATGTCGCGGTCCCGGGGCGGCAGATGGGTCACGGATCGCCCCGCGATCTTGATGTCGCCGCCGGAGACCTCTTCGAGGCCCGCGATCATCCGCAGCGTCGTCGTCTTCCCGCAGCCGGACGGTCCGACCAGGATGACGAATTCCTTGTCGCGGATCGTCAGGTCGATGCCCGCCACCGCGCGGACGTCTCCGAATCGCTTCTCGACGTTCTCGAGGACGACTTCGGCCATGGACTAGTCAGTTATCGGTTATCAGTTGTGAGTCATCGAGACGGAGAGGCGAAGCGGGGAACCGAAGTCCCCCGCTTCGCATTTCCCGCCCGCCTGCCGCCTTCCGCCTTCCGCCTTCCGCCTCCCGGGCGGCCGGCACGGCCGCCTATACCGCACGCAGCTTCTGTTCTGCGTCTTCCATCGCCGCGCGGGGCGACTTGCCCTTGGCGACCTCCGCGAACATCGTCGGGACGATGAACTTCGCGTACATCGTGGTGGCGGTCTTGGTCATCGGCCCCGGATAGCCGATGAACTTCACGTCGTTCTGGAAGTCCTGAAGGAGCTCGAGCTTCGGCTCGCGCCCGATCACCGGCATGGGCTTGTTCCAGAACGCCTTCAGCATCGGGTGGTTGTAGCCGGTCGAGGCCTCCATGCCCTTCAAGCCGGCGGCGTTCATCGCGTACAGGAATTCCTTGCCGAGGTCCTGCGCCTTGGAGAAGTTGTAAATCCCGTACGACATCGTGCGGGCGCCGTTGACGCGTCCGCCGGGGCCGAGCGGCGTCTTGACGACCTCGAGGTTCTTGTAGACGTCGGGGTTGTCCTTGGCCGCGGTGCGATACGCGCTGATCGGGTTGCAGATGAGCGAGCCCTTGCCCGAGGCGATGAATCGGTTGTTCGAGGTGTCGTCCCAGGAGAGCACCTCGTCCGTCATCGTTTCCTTGAAGAAGGCCTCCCCGAACTTCAGCACGTCGATGATTTCCTTCTTGTGAAAATTGACCTTGCCGTCCTTGTCGTAAAGGTAGGCCTTGAAGGACAGCATGAGCGGCAGGAGATCGTCGTTGGCGTCCGGAGTCTGCGAGTAGGGGATCCCGAAGGGGTAGCCCGCCTTCTTCAGTTTCGCTCCCGAGACCAGCAGGTCCTGCCAGGTGGTCTTGTCGGTGTAGTCCGCGCCGACCTGGCTGAAGTAGCCGCGGTTGATGATGAAGGGATAGGCGATGTACCAGGAGGGAACCGCGAGCCACTTGCCGCGCACGACCGCGATGTCCTTCGCTTCGGGGAGCCATCCGCCGAATTCCTTCCCGAGCCGGTTGGCAACGTCGGATACGTCGACGAGGATCTGGTCGTAGAGCCACGCGCCGGTTCCGTTCAGGTGAAAGACATCGTGGCCCCCGCGGCGCGAGATGTCCGCCGCGATAGCCGTCGGGAGATCCGCGGTGGCGACGTAGTCCACTTCGACCTTGCACTTGTTCTTTTCTCCGAACTCCTTCGCGAACACGTCGAAGTACTTGTCGTAGTCGGGAACGAAGTGCTTCCAGTGCACCACCTTCAGCACGCGGTCCTGTGCGAAAGCGTTGCGGACGAAGACCGTCGGAGCCGCCAGCGCGGCGCCGGCCGCCAGCGTGGCCTTCAGGAATTCGCGTCGCCCGAGTCCCGTCCCATCCTGTTTCTTTCGGCGATCCTTCATGGCGTCTCCCTCTCTGGAACCGTCCGCCGGACGGCCCCGGCTTGACAAAAGGACCTCATGGATTTGCGCGAATCGTATGTCAACGGCAGCGCCATTCGAAGCCAAAAGAGCTTAGCCAGGCCGGATCGCGATCCTCCTCAACCCGGCCAGCGCCGCCGGGGTGATGTAGTCTCGAAGGGGTTTTGGAGGCGATCATGGCGAGCGAAGTCCAGGTCCTCGGGAGGTCGCCGGCGTCCGCGGAATCGGTCCTGTCTGCCGAAGCCCTGGCGTTTCTCGAGAGGCTCGCGCGCCGCTTCGAGCCCACCCGGCAGGATCTCCTCCGCCGCCGCGCCGTGAGGCAGGCGCGCTTCGACGCCGGAGAGATGCCCGACTTCCTCCCGGAGACGGCTTCCGTTCGCCGGGAGGGGTGGAGGGCGGCCGCGACGCCCGCCGATCTCGAGAGGCGATGGGTGGAGATCACGGGTCCCGTCGAGCGAAAGATGATGATCAACGCGCTGAACTCGGGCGCGGACGTTTTCATGGCGGATTTCGAGGATTCTCTGTCTCCCACGTGGGAAAACGTCGTCTCGGGACAGGCGAACCTGATCGATGCCGTTCGGGGACAGATTTCCTGGGACAGCCCGGAGGGCAAGAGCTACCGGCTGAACCCGCGGGTGGCGACGCTCCTGGTGCGTCCCCGCGGCTGGCACCTGGCCGAGAAGCACGTCTCTGTGGACGGGCAGCCGGTCTCGGCGAGCCTCTTCGACTTCGGCCTGTACGTCTTCCACAACGCCCGGGAGCGCATCGCTCGCGGGACGGCCCCGTACTTCTACCTGCCCAAGATGGAAAGCCATCTCGAGGCCCGGCTCTGGAACGACGTTTTCGTCTTCGCGCAGGACGAGATCGGGATCCCGCGGGGGACGTTCCGCGCGACCGTGCTGGTGGAGACGCTGCCGGCCGCCTTCGAGATGGACGAGATCCTGTATGAGCTCCGGGACCATGCGAGCGGGCTGAACGCCGGCAGGTGGGACTACCTTTTTTCGGCGATCAAGACTCTCCGGGAGCGCCGCGACCTGGTTCTCCCCGAGAGGGCGCAGCTCACGATGACCGTTCCCTTCATGCGCGCCTACACGGAGCTTCTGGTCGCGACCTGCCATCGCCGCGGGGCGCACGCGATGGGCGGCATGGCGCCTTTCATTCCGAGCCGCAAGGACCCCGAGGTCAACGAGGCCGCGCTCGCGAAGGTCCGCCAGGACAAGAACCGCGAGGCGGCCGACGGCTTTGACGGCACCTGGGTGGCCCATCCGGGACTGGTCGAGATCGCGCGGGAGGTCTTCGAGAAGGCCCTCGCGGGCCGCGCGAACCAGAAGGAGCGGCTGCGGGAAGACGTCGCGACGACGGCCGCCATGCTCATCGACACGCGGGTCCCCGGCGGGTCTGTGTCGGAAGCCGGATTTCGCAACAACGTGAACGTCGCGCTGCAGTATCTGAATTCGTGGCTGCTGGGAAACGGGGCCGCCGCGATCTTCAACCTGATGGAGGACGTCGCGACGGCCGAGATCTCGCGCTCACAGCTCTGGCAGTGGATCCACAACGGGGCGGCTCTCTCGGACGGCCGGAAGGTGACGCGGGATCTCTACCGGCAGGTCCGCGGGGAGGAGATGGCGGCGCTCGGCGGCGAGGCCACCGGCCGCCTCAGGGACGCGGCCGAGATCCTGGACGAGCTCGTGGAAAAACCCGAGTTCACGGAATTCCTGACGTTTCCCGCGTACCGGCGTCTGGAGTAGCCGCAGGGCGCCGGTCATGAGCGCGTCCCCGCCCGCCGTCCCCGAGAGCCTCATCGCGGGCATCGCCGCCGTCGTGGGGAAGAGCCACTGCGTCAGCGAGCCGGAGCAGCTCCGGACGTACGAATGCGACGGGCTCGCGAGCTTCCGGGTCACGCCGGGCCTCGTGGCTCTTCCGGGGTCGACGGCGGAGGTGGCGGAGGTCGTGCGGCTGGCGGCGCGCGCCGGGCTGCCGATCGTGCCGCGGGGAGCGGGGACCGGGCTCTCCGGAGGCGCGCTGCCCGTGCCGGGCTGCGTCGTCGTCGGCCTCTCGCGCATGAAGAAGATCCTCGAGATCGACTTCGAGAACGAGTGGATGCGGGTCGAGCCCGGAGTGATCAACCTCGACGTCAGCCGCCGGCTCTCCGCGGAGGGCTACTACTACGCGCCCGACCCGTCCTCCCAGAGCGTCTGCACGATCGGCGGCAACGTCGCGGAGAATTCCGGGGGGGCGCATTGCCTGAAGTACGGGTTCACGGTGAACCACGTGCTCGGCGCCCGCGTTGTCCTCGGCGACGGCTCCGTCGTCGATCTCGGGGGGGCCGTCCCGGACTCTCCCGGGTACGACCTCCTGGGCGTCGTCGTCGGGAGCGAAGGCATGCTCGGGATCGTCACGGAGGTCGTCCTGCGCATCCTTCGCAAGCCCGAGGCGACCCTCACGTTCTTCGCGACCTTCCCCTCGACCGACGAGGCCGGGCACGCGGTTTCCGCGATCATCGCGTCGGGGATCGTGCCGGCGGCCATCGAGATGATGGACCGGCTGGCGATCGTCGCGGCGAAGGCCGCCACCGGGCTCGACTGGCCGGACGTCGGGGCGGCCCTCCTGATGGACGTGGACGGGCCGCTCGCGGAAGTCGAGCACACCTCCGCGTCCGCGACGCGCCTGGCGTCCGCGGCGGGGGCGCTCGAGATTCGCGTCCCACGCGACGAGAACGAGCGGCAGCTCATGTGGAAAGGACGCAAGAGCGCGTTCGCCGCCGTCGGCCGCATCAGCCCCAACTACATCGTTCAGGACGGAGTGATCCCGCGCTCCGCGATCGCGCCGGTGCTCCGGGAGATCGAATCGCTCGCCCTCGCCGCGGGCCTCCGAGTCGCGAACGTGTTTCACGCCGGCGACGGGAACCTGCACCCGCTCGTCCTCTACGACGCGCGGGTTCCGGGCCAGGAGAAACGCGCGGAGGAGCTCGGCGGCGACATCCTCCGTATCTGCATCCGGTCCGGCGGTTCGATCACCGGAGAGCACGGCGTCGGCGCGGACAAGGCGCCTTACATGGGGGAGATGTTCGGCGAGGGCGACCTCGACACGATGGGCCGGGTGCGCTGCGCGTTCGACCCGGAAAACAGGTTCAACCCGGGCAAGGTCTTTCCGACGCCCCGGCTGTGCGGGGATCGGCCGGGGGTTTATCGCGCCCATCCGACCGAGCTCTCGGGTCAGGCGGATCGGGGGTGAGGGAAGTTGAGAGTTGAGAGTTCAGAGTTGAGAGTCGAGGGCTGGTTGAGCGTTGAGCGTTCAGCGTTGAGCGTTCGGAGCCGACGTGTTTGATCTGAACCTTGCCGTTCGAGAGGGCGACGAACGAGATACCGTGCTCGGCGTCCGGCCGAAGCTCGTCTTTGAGCCGGGCAGCGTCGAAGAAGCCGCCGAGGTCATGGCGCGTTGTGCGCGAGACGGCGCGCGGCTTCTCTTCGTCGGGGGCGGCACGGACCTCGAGGCGGGTCACCCACCGGAGGCGATCGACGCCGTTCTCCGCACCGGGGGGCTCGGACGGATCCTGGAGCACGCGCCGTCGGATCAGATCGTCGTCGCGGAAGCGGGAGTTCCGCTCGCTCGCCTTCAGGAAACGGTC
>JAIVJS010000108.1 GCA_020199905.1 Acidobacteriota bacterium | reverse complement strand
CAGATAGGCCTGCTCCCACGGAAGGACCTCGAGCTGGCCGGAGAACCGCGCCCGCTCGGTGTCGATGCCCGCGGCCGCGAGCGCCGTGAAGTGCACCGGGATGTGGCTCGACTCGACGATGTGGAACGCCTTGTCTCCCGCCTCGAAGCCTTCGCGGATGAACGGGAGGAGCGTCTGGTATTCCTCGGCGCGGGTGTGGAAGAAGGCGCAGACGTGCCGCGATTTTTCGAGAACGGATCCCGCCAGATGCACGTCGGGGCGTTGAGTTGTCACTCGGGTCGTCAAGTCGTCCTCCGGGCGTTGGGGAGGGGATTCTACGTCTGCTTCCTTTACCCACGCCCGTGGGTCCTGTTCCTGCAGGATCGGCGTCGATCGTGACGTCCACTTCGTCACCCACGACGACGCCGCCTCGATCGAGCGCGCTGTTCCAGCTCACGCCCCGCGCGCGCGGGGCGAGGGGGAAAAACGCTACTCCGCCGCCAGAAGACTTATGGTGAACACCGATCCCTGACCCACCTCGCTCTCGACGGTCAGGTCGCCTCCCATCGCCCGGGCGAGCTCGCGGCTGATCGAGAGGCCGAGGCCCACGCCTCGTTTTTTTGCCGGCACCCGCTCCCGATCGATCTGCACGAACGGGTCGAAGATTCTCTGGCGCTGGTCCTCCGGGATGCCCGAGCCGGTGTCCCGGACGTGCAACAGGACAGCGGCGCCTTTCGCCTCGACGTCCACGCGGATCTGCCCGCCCGGCCGTGTGAACTTGATCGCGTTGGTCAGGAGGTTCAGCAGGATCTGCTGCAGGCGGTCGGGATCCGCATTGACCTTCGTGCCGTGCGCGCGGCCGTCGAACGAGAACGCGATCCCCGCCTCCTCGAGGCGCGGCCGCAGCAGCGACTCGGCTCGCACGAGAGCGGTTCCAGGCGAGACCTTCTCGAGGCGCACCGCGACGGCGCCCGATTCGAGGCGCGCGAAGTTCAAGATGTCGTCGATGAGCGTCACGAGGTTCTGGGTGGCGGCTTTGATGCCGTCGACGTCCTCGCGCTGGCGCTCCGTCGTCGGGCCGTGGTGGCCGGCCGCCAGGAGCTCCGAGAAGATCGCGATCGACTGCAGAGGTGTCCGCAGCTCGTGCGACATCATCGAGAGAAAGCGAGACTTCACCTCGCTCGCCGCCTCCGCGGCGTTTTTGGCGAGGAGGATCTGCTCCTCGAACCGGTCGCGCTGGCGCGTGCGCACGACCGCGCACTCGTTCACGGCGCCCCCCGCCTCGTCCCGCCGCAGGGCGTTGATCAGCACCGGCACGTCGTCGCCGTTCACGTGCCGCAGGGAGAGGTAAATCTCCTCGGCGGCGCCCTGGAGCTTCAAAAGCGGGAAGAAGTGCGTCTGGTAGAAGACGCGGGAGCCCGGGGTGAGCAGGAGGTCGAAGGTCGCCGCCTCGAGCTCGGCGGACGTCCGGCCGAGCCATTCGGCCAGCCTCGCGTTCGCGCGGAAGATGCGGCCGTCGTCGGCGAAGGAGACGAGCCCCGCGGGAGCGGAGTCGAACCGCGGGTCTTCCTCCCGCGACGACGCGGGAGACGCCACGAAGCTCACTCGCTTGCGCTCAGCCCGCCGCCGGACACGAGCGCCGGGACCTCGACCGGGCGGGCCAGATACTCCTTCATCGCGGCGACGGTCTCCTCCGGGTGGCTCATATGCGGGCAGTGCCCGGTCGCCTGCATCCGGCGCAGGGTGCTTGCCGGGAGATGCCGGCTCACGTACTCCCCGACTTCCGCCGGCGCGATGGAATCGTCGGCGCACTGGAGGATGAGCGACGGCGTCCGCACCTTCGGAAGGTCGGCGCGGTTGTCCGCGAAGAACGTCACCTCGGCGAAGCGCCGCGCTATTTTCGGATCGGTGGAACAGAAGCTCTGTTCGAGCTCCCGCGAGAGCTCCGGACGATCCGCGTTCTTCATCACGACGGGCGCGAGGAAGCTCGCCCAGCCGAGGTAGTTCTTGTCCATCACTTTGAAGAGGCCTTCCAGGTCCGCGCGCTCGAAACCGCCGACGTAGTCCCCTTCGTTGACGTAACGCGGCGACGGGCCGATCAGGATCAGGCGCTCGAAGAGGTCGGGCTTGCGGATCGCGGCGAGGACCCCCGTCATGCAGCTGACGGAGTGGCCGATGTAGATCGCGTCGCGGAGGTCGAGCGCCTCGCAGACGTCGAGCACGTCCTGCGCGTAGCCGTCCAGGGTCCCGTAGCGTTCCGCGGAGTACGCCCGGACGTCGGATTTCCCGGCGCCGACGTAGTCGAAGAGCACGATTTTGTAATCGTCCTCGAACGCCGGGGTCACGAACCGCCACATGTTCTGGTCGCACCCGAAGCCGTGCGCGAACAGCATCGGCCGGGTGCCGCGGCCGAAGACCTGGACATTGTTGCGGGTCAGGACGTCGGGGCTCATCGGATTCGACCCTCCTCGGGATTCCAAATGGGTGGAGCGGGGATTCTATTCGGAACGCACGGGGCCGCGAAAAATCGTCGAACCTGCCTGTTTGGCGCGGCTTGAGGCGACCCGGGCGCCCGCGAAATATCACCGTTTTTAGGGCAGAGACCATATGCTGCGGTCCCGCCCGGTCGATAATCCGCCGGCCGGAGGATCGCCGTGCCCGAGCTCGGGGCATCCGGGTAATTGGATAGTCTTCCCCGTTCGGAGGAACCGCATGAGGATCGGTGTCATCGGATATGGCTACTGGGGCCCCAATCTGGTCCGGAACTTCGCCGAGACCGCGGGGGTCGAGGTGAAGTGGTGCGCGGACAACCGCGCCGACCGCCTGGCCATCGTGAAGAAGCGCTATCCGTCCATCCAGGTTACGGAGGACGCGGGGCAGATCTTCGACGACCCCGACGTGAACGCGGTCGTGATCGCGACGCCCGTGTCGACGCACTTCAAGCTCGTCAAGCAGGCCCTCGAGCGCGGCAAGCACGTGCTCGTCGAGAAGCCCATGACGCGGTCGGTCGCGGAGGGGCAGGAGCTCCTCGAGCTGGCCGAGAAGAAGGGCCTCGTGCTCATGGTGGACCACACGTTCATCTACACGGGCGCCGTTCGAAAGATCAAGGAGATCCTGGACGGGGGCGAGCTCGGCGAGCTCCACTACCTCGATTCGGTGCGGATCAACCTGGGCCTCTTCCAGTCGGACATCGACGTGCTGTGGGACCTCGCGCCGCACGACCTGGCGATCCTGACGTACCTGGTCAGCGCGAAGCCGAAGTTCGTGTCGGCCACCGGCTCGGACCACACGGGGCGCGGGCTCGTCGACGTGGCGTACATGACGGTCCAGTACGCGGATAATTTCCTCGCGCACTTCCACACCAATTGGCTCTCGCCGGTGAAGCTCCGGCAGATGCTGATCGGCGGCAGCCGCCGCATGCTGGTGTACAACGACATGGAGCCGAGCGAGAAGGTCCGCGTGTACGACCGCGGCGTCAAGGTCACCACCGAGGAGGGGATCCACAAGACGCTCGTGGACTACCGGACCGGCGACATGTGGGCTCCCAAGCTGGAGCTGCGCGAGGCGCTGGGCGTCGAATGCGAGCACTTCCTCGAGTGCGTGCGGTTCAACAAGATCCCCTGGTCGAGCGCGGCCGCGGGGTTGAACGTGGTCCGCCTGCTGGAGGGCGCCACCAAGTCGCTCGCCAAGAACGGGACGCGCGTCGCGGTATGAGCACAGACGCCGCGTCTGACCGTCCGAATCCCGAGTTCTCGCGCGTCGCCGCGAACGTCAAGTTCGGCAAGGGCGTCCGCGTCCACGCGTTCGTGAACCTCTACGGGTGCGAGATCGGCGACGGCAGCCAGATCGGCACGTTCGTCGAGATCCAGAAAAACGCGAAGATCGGGAACCGCTGCAAGATCTCGACGCACACCTTCATCTGCGAAGGCGTCATCATCGAAGACGAGTGCTTCATCGGGCACAACGTCGCGTTCATCAACGACCGATTTCCGAAGGCGGCGAACGCGGATGGCTCGGTGCAGACGGAGGCCGACTGGACGGTCGTGCCGACGCGGGTCAAGCGGCGCGCGTCGATCGGCAGCGGCGCCGTGATCCTGTGCGGCGTGACGATCGGCGAGGGCGCGCTCGTCGGGGCCGGAAGCGTCGTGACGAAGGACGTGCCGCCGTTCGCCGTCGTCTCCTCTGGTCCGTCCGCTTCCTGCGCAACCTGACGGACGTGACCAACGGATTTCGCGCGTACCGGGTCGCGCTGCTCGACGACCGGCGCATCGACCTGACTCAGGACTGGCTGAAGGGTTACGAGCTCGAGTACTACCTCCACTACAAGGTGCTGGCCCTCGGATACCGCTACGCCGAAGTGCCGGTCTGGAAGCGATACCCCCAGGACGGCATGCCGACGAGCAAGATCCGGCTCGCCCGCGACTACTGGTCGCTGTTGCGTCCTCTCGTTCTATTGACGCTGCGCCTGCGCAGCTAGCTATCAACGCTGCGAGTGCGCAGCTGGTCTTTTAACGCTGCGAGTGCGCAGCCGGGAGCACGAATCGTATGGACGTCCCTTACTTCGATCTGAAGGCCCAGTACGCCGCGCTGCGCGAGGAGATCGTGCCGGCGCTCGAGCGCGTCTGCGAGAACGCCTCGTTCATTCTCGGTCCGGAGGTCACGGCCTTCGAGAAGGAGTTCGCGGCGTACTGCGAGGTAAAACACTGCGTGGCCCTGAACACGGGCACGAGCGCGCTTCACCTGGCGATGCTCGCCGCGGGCGTCGGGCGGGACGACGAGGTCGTCACCACCGCGAACACGTTCATCGCCACCGCCGAGGCGATCTCCTACATCGGCGCGAAGCCGGTCTTCGTCGACATAGACCGAGCCACGGCGAACATCGACCCGCGGCAGATCGAGCGCGCGGTCACGAACCGCACGAAGGCGATCGTGCCGGTGCACCTGTACGGGCGGCCCGTCGACCTCGACGCGATTCTCAAGATCGGCGCGGACCGCAACATCCCGGTCATCGAGGACGCCTGCCAGGCGCACGGGGCTCGCTACCGCGGCAAGCGCATCGGCGGGTTCGGCATGGCGGCGGGGTTCAGCTTCTATCCGGGGAAGAACCTGGGCGCGTACGGCGAGGGCGGCGCGCTCACGACCGACGACGACCGCGTCGCGGAGCTCGCCAGGACGCTGCGCGACCACGGGTCGACGCGCCGCTACTACCACGACCTCGTCGGCTGGAACTACCGGATGGATGGATTCCAGGGCGCGGTGCTGCGCATCAAGCTGCGGCACCTCGACGACTGGACGGCGCGCCGCATCGCGATCGCGAAGATGTACCGGCAGATTCTGAAAGGCTCGACCGTCGTCGTGCCGGACGACAGCCCGGACGCGGAGGCGATCTACCACCTCTTCGTCGTGTACGTGGAAAACCGGGACGCGGTGCGGACGGCTCTGGAAGCGAAGGGCGTGCAGACGGCGATCCACTATCCGGTGCCGGTGCACCTCCAGAAGGCCTACGCCTACCTGGGCCACCAGGCGGGGGCGTTCCCGCACACCGAGTGGGCCGCCGAGCGCGCGATCAGCCTGCCGCTGTTTCCCGAGTTGACCGACGAGCAGGTGCGCTACGCGGCGGAGGCGCTGGTGGAGGTGGCGGGGGGGAAGTAGCTGTCAGCTGTCAGCGGTCAGCAGGAACTCCGGCGACCTTAAAGGGCGGGTCGACGCGTCGAGCCGCGCCTTCCCATTCCCCCGCCCGTGACTCCGAGCGCGGCGAGCGGGATCAGCGTCAGGTCGCCGGGGAAGCGGTAGCGCGCTCCCGCGAAGAAGTTGAACGAGCCCGTTCCGATCCAGAAGAGGAAGACCAGCCACAGGATCGCCGGCGTTCCCCACGAGACGCGCCGCCACGCGGCACGCGTGCCCATAAGCGCGAGCGCCAGGAAGATGAGATACGGGATCGCGCAGATGACGCGCAGGATCGGGACGGTGCGGCCGACTGTCGCCAGCACGATCCAGTCCCAGGGCGCCAGGGTCTGGCGAACCCCCTGGAGGCTGGGGACGAAGACGCCGTGAGACTGCAGGACCTGCCAGCTCAAATACATGGGGACGGCGAAGGACGCGAGCGTCAGCGCGGCGGTCGTCATGATCTGCCATCGGTCGCGGGCGAGCCAGATCCCCATCGCGATGATGAGGACGAACGCCACGCTCAGCGTCGGGCGGATCAGTTGCGCCGACATCCAGAAGACGGCCGCTGACACCGCGTAGCCGGGGCTCCGGTCCCGGATGGCGCGGTAGGTCGCCCACAGCGCGAAGAGGAAGAAGCAGCCGTGCGCGAAATCCGTCAGGACCATCACCGAGAGGCCCAGGCCGTTGGGGAAGAACGCCGCCGCGAATCCCGCCAGACGCGAGGCGCGCCGGTCGCGGAAGAGATCCCACGTGAACCGCACCAGCGTGTACGCGACGAAGGCGGCAAGCAGCGGGCCCGCGGCGAGGACGGCCGTCGGCTTGCCGGTGACCGCGAGGAACGCGAGGATCATGAGCGGATAGCCCGGCGTCCGATACGGCTCCCACAGATAGGGAGCGTGCGTCTCGCGCGAGAACGAGCCGTGCTCGAGGATGTTCCTCGCGGGCGCGATGTAGGTCTCGGAATCGTTGGCCATGTACAGCTCGATGCCGGACCGCGCCGACAGAGCGAGGACGACGAGGAGAAAGGCGAGATAGGTGCCGAAGGCCAGGAGGGCGAAGCGGGCGGCCATCCGCCGGATGTCGCGCTCCGAGGCGACCGCGACACCGCCGCCGCCCGGGGAGGGCCCGCCCACGCCGACTCGCCGAATCCTCACCGCGTCTGCGGTCCTTCGGCGGGTCGGGACATCGCTGACACTCGCCGCATTGTAAGGCAGCCGGGTCGGTTGTGGGGGAATGCGGATCGGTCCGCGGATCGCATATCCTCCGGAAAATACTCGAAGGAGGTCCCATGCGATCGGTCAAGAACTCGCGGCCGCAGGTCCTGTCCGCCCTCCTCGCCCTCGCCCTCGTGACGGCGGGCTGCACCGGGAAGCTGACGGCGGAGAACTACTCGAAAGTTTCCAACGGGATGACGGCCGCCCAGGCGGAAGCGATTCTCGGGCCGGGGACCGAGCAGGCGAGCTCCGGCGTCGCGGTGCCGGCGATGCCGGCCGGCGGGCCGGCGACGGGCCCCGCCGCGGCGGGAATCGGAGCGCCGGGCACGACCGTCACGACGAAGGTGCTCGTGTGGCGCAAGGGCAGCAAGATGATCACCGCGACGTTCATGAACGATCAGCTCGTCGCGAAGACGCAGGTGGGACTGGACTGATCTGAAGCGCCGCGGAGGGAACGTCTTCCGTCCTCTTCCTCGCCATCCCCTTCTGTTTCCTCTCCCCGCGCGTCAATTTCCGTTCCCTCTCCCCATGTCGAGGAGAGGGAGGAGAAACCGCATCGCATTTCCCCACTCGCGCGAGTCCCGTCAGGCTCGATGTTTCAGCCCTCGCCCCCAGCCCCGGCCCACTCCCCGGCGCGCGGGGAGGGAGGAGAGGCGCCTCTTCTACTCCTCCAGCACCGTCTCCTTCGTCGATCGCCTCGATCCCTCCGGTCCCGCCGGAAAATGCGAGGCGAGCGCTCTTCCCGTCTCTTCGATTCCCGCGAGCAGCCCGCCGGTGAAGTCGCCCCGCCGGACTCTTTCGGGACGGACGGCCCGAGGACCATCGTGCCGGTCTTCTCGGCGGCGAAGAGGAGCAGCAGGATCGTTTCGTCGGGCAGGCGTTTTTCCGCCGCGTGCCACCGCGTGAAGATTTCCTGCGCCTTTTCCCGCGGGGCGGCGCCTTCCGCCGACCGGAGCGTCGCGACGTAGAGCGGGCAGCCGGTCGCGCGCGTGAAGAAGTCCTGGCGGATGCGGATCATCCGCGCGGACTCGGCGGAGAAGAGGTTCGCGCGGTCGGCGTACTGGCCGTCCGGCGCGCGGGGGCCTTCGGCAGCCGGCGCGGCCGCGGCGGCGCCCAGCAGCGCGAGAGCCAGAAACATTCTGTGCATGGGGGACCGAGAGATTCCAGCCGGTGGGTTTCGCGGCGCACCCCGGCGGGCGCCCGCGGAGGGACGGATTACAGGTATCGGTCGCGGAGAATCCCCATGTGATGGTCGAGATGCCCCGCCGAGATGTAGGCGAGGGCGCGCACCGTAAACGGGTTGTCGCTCGCGATCCCCCGGCGCATCCACGCCTCGGGCGCGAGGTTGCGGAAGAAGGAGACGGTGGAGAGGCGCACCGCGCGCAGCTCGTCTTTGTGGTCCGCCCAGGAAACCTCGTGCGCGCCGGCGTAATTGGCGGCGGCGTCCTGATCGAAGCTCGGAAGCGGCGTCGCGTTGCCCCTGGCGAACCAGAACGCCCGCGAGAGGAAGACGCGCTCCGTGTCATTCACGTGGTTCAAGAGCTGCCGCATGCTCCACTTTTCGGGCGCGTAGCGGTGGATGGATTTCGCTTCCGGGATCGAGGAGAGGAGATGGAGCGTCTCGTCGAGCTGCGCATCGAGGCGCTCGACGATGTCGCAGGCGGGGATGCGGTCGATGTATCGGAAGTAGTACGGCGCCGCTTCGTCGCGGCCGGGTCCTTCGTGCATCGCGCGATTCTATCGCCGCGATCGACTCCGGACTCGTCCGCCTCGCGGGACGAAATGTCCCACGCCGATCTCCCTTCGGCCGAGGCGTCTGGACATCGCCGGCGGAAACGCTACGCTCGGCGGATGCGAGGGAGAAGCGGCCAGCCTCCCTCCCCCCCGCTCGGGGAGAGGGCCGGGGGGAGGGAAAATCCATGGACCGACCGTCGAGCGATGGCTCATCCGCCGCCTCACCGCAGCCGGCTTTTTTCTCGCGTTCGCGCTGGTGGCCACCCCCATGGCCGCCTCCGACGACCCTCCGATCGCCGGCGCGCCGGAGGAGCACGGGCGGCGCCTCGTCGCCGCGGCGATCGAACGGGCGCGGTCAGGTCAGCGCGGACGCTGGCCCCGGCGCGCTGATTCACAGGTGCAGCTCCCACGTCTCGGCGACGAGGTCGTGGCCGAAGCTGTGGTGCGCCACCTTCGCCGTGAGCCGGAATCCCGCTTTTTCGTAGAGGTGGCGCGCGGCGGAAAGGTTGCTCTGCGTCCAGAGCACCAGCCGGCCGTAACCTGACGCGCGCGCGAA
>JAIVJS010000059.1 GCA_020199905.1 Acidobacteriota bacterium | reverse complement strand
GGTCGGCGCAGTCGGAGAACACGTTCGGCGAGGATCAGAAGAAGCTCGACGTGATCGCCAACGAGATCCTGATCGACACCTTCGATTACGGCGGACTCGTCGCCATCGCGGCTTCGGAGGAGCTGCAGGAGCCGTGGCTCTACACGCGCCATGCGGAAGACGGGCGGTACGCGGTGCTCTTTGACCCGCTCGACGGCTCCTCGAACATCGACGTCAACGGCAGCCTGGGGACGATCTTCTCGATCCGCCTGCGCGGCGGCGAGAGCGAGACCGACATCTTCGGCCCGGGGGACCAGCAGGTCGCCGCGGGGTACATTCTCTTCGGGCCCGCCGTTCTCCTCGTCTACACGTCCCTCGAGGGCGTGCACCTCTTCACGCTCGATCCCTCGATCGGCGAGTTCCTCCTGACCGAGCGGCGGTTGCAGATGCCGGCGCGAGGAACGGGCTATGCGGCCAACGAAGGTCGCTCGAAGGGCTGGCCGCCGGAAGCGCGCGCGTTCGTGGACTACCTGAAGGAGAAGGACCCGGAGACGAACCGCCCCTACTCGACGCGATACTCCGGTTCCCTCGTCGCGGACTTCCACCGGATCCTTCTCGAGGGCGGGATCTACCTTTACCCGCCCGACCTCTCGCCGGGCGGCAAGGCGGGCGGGAAGTTGAGAGTGCTGTACGAATGCCACCCGCTGGCGCTGCTCGCGGAGCGCGCGGGCGGCCGCGCGACGACGGGGACGGAGCGCGTGCTCGACGTCGTCCCGGACTCCTTTCATGCGCGGATCCCGTTTGCGATCGGAAGCGCCACGGAAGTCGGGCTTTACGAGCGATTCGCGCAGGGGCGGCCGCCGGAGGAGTGAATCCGAAGATCCAGAACTTTCCGTATGGTCGAAGCAGGGGAGAAGCGGCATGACCCATGGGACCCGTCTCGTTTGCGCCGCGATCGTCTGGGCGCTCCGAATCGCGACGATCGTGACGGCACAGGAGGCGCCCTCTCTTCGAGGGCGCGTGACGGACGGGAACGGTTCTGCACTTCCCGGTGTGACGGTCGAAGCGCGCGTCGCCGGCCGCCCCGCGGTCCCGGTTACGTCGACGGACCGGCAGGGCGCCTGGCGGATCGACGGTCTTCCGGTGGGAAATTACAGCGTCTCCTTCCGCCTGCCCGGGTTTGCGAGCGTGACGCGGGAAAAGGTTTCTGTCGGCGAGTCGGTCGCTTCCCTGGACGTCGCACTTCACCTTTCGGTGACCGCCGACGTCGTCGTGACGGGCAAGCGGACCTTTCGAAACCTCGCGGATGTCGAGAACCCCACCGAGAGCCTCCTGGGAGTCGCTAATGCCGCCACCGACGGAGCGATCACGGCGCGCCAGATCGACGAGCGACCGATCCTGCGGCCGGCCGAGGTCCTCGAGACCGTCCCCGGTCTCGTCATCAGCCAGCACAGCGGCGAGGGGAAGGCGAATCAGTATTACCTCCGGGGGTTCAACCTCGACCATGGAACCGACTTCGCCACGTCCGTCGCGGGCATTCCGGCGAACATGCCGTCGCACGCGCACGGACAGGGGTACTCGGATCTGAACTTCCTGATCCCGGAGCTCGTGACGGGAGTCCAGTTCCAGAAAGGGCCCTACGGCGCCGACGAGGGAGATTTCTCCACGGCCGGATCCGCAAACGTCGTGTACGCGAATTTTCTGGAGCATTCGATCGCCCGGGTCGGCGGCGGAAGCGAGGGCTACGGTCGCGCGCTGTTCGCCCAGTCTCCCAAGCTCGGAGCGGGCACTCTTCTCTACGCCCTCGAGGTCACGCGCAACGACGGCCCCTGGGTCCAACCGGACGACATGCGCAAGTACAACGGCGTCTTGCGATACAGCGTGCCGAACGAAGACGGAGCCTTCTCGATCACGGCCATGGGCTACCAGAACAAATGGAATTCGACCGACCAGGTCGCCAAGCGCGCGATTTCCTCCGGCTACATTTCCCGGTACGGTGCCATCGACCCGACCGACGGAGGAGAGACGCGTCGCTATAGCCTGTCCGCGGACTGGGAAAGACGCGGAACGGACTCGGTGACGCGCGTCACCGGGTACGCCGTCGACTACCGGTTGAAGCTCACCTCCAATTTCACCTACTTCCTCGACGATCCCGTCAACGGCGATCAGTTTCAGCAGCGTGACCGTCGGATCGTGACCGGATTGAAGGCGAACCACCAGTGGCTCGCGTCGTTCTTCGGGATGGAAGCCGAGAACACGGTGGGGGTTCAGCTTCGCAACGACAACATCGCCGAAGACGGACTTTTTCATACGAAGGCACGGGAGATTCTCGAGACGACCCGCCTCGACCATGTCACGCAGAGCAGCGGATCGCTCTACGCCCAGACGAGTCTGCGTCTGGGACCGAAGGTCCGTACGATCCTCGGCCTGCGGGGCGATTTGTATCGCTTTCACGTCGCGAGCGACAATCCCGCAAACTCCGGTGACGAGACCGCCTCGCTGGCGAGCCCCAAAGTGTCCCTGATCCTCGGCCCCTGGGCCAACACCGAGTTCTATGCGAACTTCGGCTACGGCTTTCACAGCAACGATGCGCGCGGCTCGACCATCACGCAGGACCCCAGGACGGGCGAGCCCGTCGATCGCGTGACCCCGCTCGTGCGCGCGAAGGGCGCGGAGATCGGGATCCGGAGCGTGCTCGTGCCGCACCTTCAGTCCACGCTGTCGCTCTGGGGCCTCGAGATCGGCTCGGAGCTCGTCTTCACGGGCGATGCGGGAACGACGGAGGCGAGCCGCCCGAGCCGACGGTCAGGGCTCGAGTGGGCGAACTATTACAGCCCGACCAGAGACCTGACGTTCGACGTGGACCTCGCCGCCTCGAGAGCGCGATTTCGCGACTTCGATCCGGTCGGCGATCGCGTCCCCGGGGCGATCGAGACCGTCGTTTCCGCCGGAGCGACGGTCAACCCGGGGGCTGGCGTCTTCGGGAGCATCCGGCTCCGATACTTCGGACCCCGCCCGTTGGTCGAGGACAACAGTGTTCGCTCGCGGTCTTCGACGATCGTGAACACGCAGCTCGGCTACGAACTCGTCAACGGCCTGCGAATCGGCATCGACGTCTTCAACGTCTTGAACGCCCGCGTCAGCGATATCGATTACTTCTACGCGTCGCGGCTCCCCGGGGAGGCCGCGGAAGGCGTCAACGACATCCACACGCATCCCGCCGAGCCCCGCAGCGCTCGAGCTTTCGTCTCGTACGGATTCTGACGGTTGAGACTTGAGTTTCGAGAATCGAGAGCTCCGCTCTCAGAGTTGAAACGGTGGCTCGCGTCGAGCCGCTCACTGATCGCTCTGGCTCTCTTGGTCGCCGGCGCCGCCCCCGCGGGCGGCCACGAGCTGGGCACGATACGCACGACCGTGACGTTTTCGCGAAACGGGACCTGGACGGCGGACGTCACCATCGATCGGGAGCACCTTCCGCCGGGATTCGGAGCTGCCGGCGCCCGGACCTCCGCGGTGCGAATCGAAGATGTTCCGAAAACGCTCCCGCGGTCTGCGATCCCGGTTCTCGCGGCGATCGCCGAGGACTCGCGCCCGTTCTTCGACGGGCGCCCTGTTTTGCCGGAACGTCGCGCATGGGTGCCGTCGGAAAAGCCGGACGCGGAGTGGAAACTTCGTCTGTCGGGCGCGATTCCCGGCGGGGCGCGCGCCTTCGCCTGGGCGAGCGAGGCCCGTCTCGGGTCCTACCTGTTGACCGTATGGACGGAAGGGGACGCGTCCCCGCAGAGGATCTGGCTCGAAGGCGGAGAGCGGAGCTCGCCGCTGACTCTGCGGGCCGCGGTCATTCCCCCGACGCGGACACAGGTCGCGCTCCAGTATCTGAAGCTCGGGTACACCCATATCCTCCCGAAGGGGACGGATCACATCCTGTTCGTCCTGGGGATCTTTCTTCTTTCGGTTCGCCTCCGTCCCGTGCTGCTGCAGGTGACGGCCTTCACCGTCGCCCACACGATCACGCTCGCGCTCACAATTTATGGAGTCGTCTCGCTGCCGGCGTCCTTCGTGGAGCCGGCGATCGCGATCTCGATCGTCTACGTCGCCGTCGAGAACGTGCTCCGGCCGACACTCTCGCCGTGGCGGGTCGCGCTCGTCTTCGCCTTCGGGCTTCTCCACGGGATGGGGTTTGCCGGGGTCCTGTCGCAGCTCGGCCTGCCACGATCCGAGTTTCTGCCGGCCCTGCTGAGCTTCAACGCCGGGGTGGAGCTCGGCCAGCTGACGGTGATCCTGGCCGCGTTTCTCCTGATCGGCCTCCCTTTCCGTCACAAGCCCTGGTACCGCCGCCGGATCGTCATCCCGCTGTCGCTGGCGATCGCGGCGGTCGGCCTCTTCTGGGCGGTGCAGAGACTTGCCTCCGCCGCCGCCGGCGGCCGGTAGGAGGCAGGCGGGAGGCGGGA
>JAIVJS010000002.1 GCA_020199905.1 Acidobacteriota bacterium | reverse complement strand
CCCGCGAGGCACCACTTTCTTCAGCTCGACGAGCGGAGTGTTCCCAATTCCGCCGAGCACACTCTGCGTGGCCTTTCCCATCATTTCCCCCGTCTGCCGAAGGTGTCGGACCGCCCAGCCCCCCGGCGAGAGGCGGCCCGGCTCGTGGACCTCATTCCAGCCGCCGCGGTTCGTCTGACCCGCGACATCTGTCTTGTCATCGAGGTTGGCACCCTTTTTCTCCAGTCGGGGTTCGACGTTCCGTTGCGAAATGCATGAATGGTTCCCTGGCGTCGCGGTCGCCCGAGAGCAGATGGAAAGTGCGTGTGTTTTGACCGCGTGGGAGGCGGTGCGGAGCGGACGCGCGTCGCAGCGCGTGGGGTGCAGCCGGTTTGCTGATGTCGGCGTCGCCCGCCGCCGGCGAAGCCCTTCCGGACGCCGCTTTCGCTCCGCGTCGCTTGATTTGCCTGCGAGGGTCCTGTTTTCACTCAGGAACCGATCGGACCGGCACGGCCAGAGAAGGCGGAGCCTGGACAGCTCCCATCTTGAGAACCACCGTCTGCGCCATCAGGTCATGCAGGGCCTGCTTGCGGCGGGTAAATCCGGCCATCCCGTACCCGATGAAGAGCGTGAGGGTCGAGAGGATCTTGCCGAAATTCCGCCCGGTCGCCCGGAAGAAGGAGACGGGCCGCCCGAGGGTGTCCGTGACGCGGAGCCGCAGCGCACGTTTGCCGAGTGTCGCCTGTGCCGCAGAGCTTTCCGAAAGCGCCGCGTAGAGCCACCAGACGACGAGCTCGACTGAGTTTTCCGCGCAGTTCAACCCGATCGTGGCGCCGGAGCTCTCCTTCCAGATCGGGGCGACACGCACGCCAGCGGAAATCCGGATCACCGCGTCGGTCGCAAACCAGAGCAGGAGAAGGACGCAGAAGTCGATTACCGCCGCCGCCGCCCGAAACCAGAACCCGGCATAGGAAACCGCCGACGCGACCGGTTCGAACGGGGCCGGCACCGGAACCGGGGGCGCGGCCGCAGGAGTGAGATCAGCGCCGGAGGTGGCCGATTCCGGCGCGGACTCGATCGGCGATTCGGGCATGGCAAAGACTACCAGTCCGAACGAACTGAAGTCCTTCTCCACTGAAAATTGAAAACGGAATACTCTTTCACTTTCCCTCGAGCAGCGCCTTCAACTTCCCGTGACCTTCGCGGGAGATCGGGATCCGGGAACCGTCCGCGAGAAGGGCGACGTGGCTGTTCTTCGCATAGAGCTCGATCGACCGCAGCCGGTCGAGGTTCACGACGAAGGAACGGTGGACGCGGAGGAATCGCGCCGGGTCGAGACTCTCGGCGAGCGCCGCCAGCGTCTGCAGCTTCAGAAATTTCCGGCCGTCGCTGCGAACCGCCACGTAGTCGTCCTGAGCCTCGAGGCAATCGACCTTGTCGACGGGGATGACGTGGACCTTCGGCCCGTCGCGCACGACGATCCTCTCCGCGAAGCGCCCGGGCGGACGCGCCGACCTCGACACGGCGCCCGGGTTCGGGACGGCCCCGCCGGAGACGCGCCGTGCCCGCGCGCGGGAGAGGGCCTCGCGCAGGCGCTCGGCGCGGTAGGGCTTCAGCACGTAGTCGGCGGCGTGGATCTCGAATGCTTTCAAAGCCCACTGGTTGTACGCCGTCACGAAGACGACCGCGACCTCGGGAGCGAGGAGCTCCGCGACTTCGAAACCGTTCAACTTCGGCATCTCGATGTCGAGAAAGGCGACGTCGGGCTGATGCTCGGAGGCCGCGCGCACCGCCTCGAAGCCGTTGTCCGCCTCCGCGACGATCGTGACGCCCGGCTGGGCCCCCAGGATCTCCCGCAGAAGCAACCGAGCGGGCTCCTCGTCGTCGACGATCAGGACGCGGACGTCCTCGCTCACACGTCCGCCCGGATGGGAATCGACAGGATGGCGAGGTGGCGGCCATCCAGGCGGCGCGCCGCGAAAAGCGCCTCGCCGCCGTAGAGGGCTGAAAGCCGGTCGCGCACGATCTTCAGTCCCAGGCCGCCCCTCCGCTTCGGGGGCGCTTCGGGGTCGTAGGGGTTCTCGATCACGATCCGCAGGCGCCGGCCCGTCCGCTCGGCCTGCATCCGCACGGTTCCTCCCGCCTCGAGCGTGGCGATACCGTGCACCACGGCGTTCTCGACGAGCGGCTGGAGGAGGAGGGGCGGCACGACGCAGGCGCCGCCTTCCGGCGTGACGTCGGTTTCGACCGCGAGCCGGCGGCCGAAGCGCGCGCGCTCGACGTCCAGGTAGCTCGTCGCGAGGGCGATCTCCTCCGACAGGGGAATCGCCGCGCGTTCGCCGACCGAGAGGCTCTGCCGCAGAAAATCGGCGAGCCCGATGCACATCTCACGCGCCTTCGCCGGGTCCGAGCCGACCAGCGCGGAAATCGAGTTGAGGCTGTTGAAGAGGAAGTGGGGGTGGATCTGGGCCTTGAGCGCCTCGAGCTCCGCCTTGCGCGCGAGGATCTCCAGCGCCGCTTCCCGGCGCTCCGCCTCGCGGATCGCCTCGAACGCGAGCAGGACGTAGTGGAGGGCGACGGAGAGGAGGTAGAGCAGGAGGCCCGCGGAGAAGAGCACCGGAACTTCGCCCGCGTAGCGGCCGGGGAGGAGGGCAAATCCGGGAGCGAGCGCGATCAGCCGCACGAGCCCCGCCCCCGCGAAGACCCAGACCGCGCTGGTGAAGACAGCCGCCACGCCATGGGTGACGATCAGGAAGGCGAGGCGGTCTCCCGCGAGAGGAAGGCCCCTGGCCGGATACCAGGCGGACAGGCCGAGGAACCCATAGAGGAGTGTCATCGGGACGGAGACCGCGGCCGCTTCCTCGAGGGACAGGGCCCCCGGCCGCGCGAGGAGGGCCATCAGCACGGCGGCCAGAGGCGCGCAGGCGGCGAGATAGGGGCCGAGACGCCCTTTCCGGGCGAAGATCGGATGCACGAATCAGCTTTTCACTTCGAGGATGTCTTCATCAGTTCTTGACTTCGACGCCGCCCATGATCGACATCCCTTTGACGATCAGCGTCTTTCCGGGAGCGCCGCCCTCGGAAACCGCCGACCCGGCGCTGCGGGTCGAGCTCGAGAAGACGCCGAGCACCGGGACCCCGCGGACGACCACGTTCCAGTCCTCCGGCACTCGAAGATCGACGCCCCCCCAGAGCGTGAAGACCTCGAGCTCCGCGGCGTCGCCCCCAATGGCCGCGCCGCGAAGGTCGATCTGAAATCCTCCCATGATCGCGGTGACGTCGCCGCCGCGAAAGTCCTGGCTGCGCACCACCCGGTCTCCACCGCCCATCAGCGCGAACTCGTTCAGCGTGGAGCCTGTGACCGCATCGCCCCGCTGGCCGGCGAGCCTCTCGCGGGCGCCCGCGAGGACGTCTTCCCCCGCGGGATGGGGAGCGGCTGACGCGCGAGCGTTCCTTCCGCGCAGCGATTGCCAGACGAGCATGGCGCCGAAGAGCAGAAGAAAGATCGGCCAGAGCTGCCGCATGCCAAACGGGAGGATCCGAAGCGTCCGGGCGAGCAGGAGAAGACCGATCACGGTGATGACGGCGCCGCCGATGCGCTGTTCCGGCGCCCGCGATTGAGACACTTTCAGAAGCCCGAACCCGACGAGGAAGAGCGGCCAGTAGTGGAACACGTCCCCCGCGTTCACGACGCCGAAGTTGTCGAGGGTGAAGAGGACGCCGAGCAGGATGAGCATCCCGCCCGCGACGATCCGTCCCGTGACGCGCGGGGACCCCGCGCAGCTCATGGATGCGGCTCCGGTCCGGCAACAGGCCCGCGGTCGATCGCGCCCCCACCGGTCCACCGGCGCACGAAATAGGACTCGGTGATCAGCGCGATTCCCGCAATCACCAGCAGCACGGGCCAGAGATCGTGGATGTGGAACCACACGACTCCGAGCCGGTCAAGCTGGAAGAGAACGCCGAGCACCACGAGGACGGCGCCCGACGCGAAGTGGTGGGCGCGCCGGGGCCCGAGCAGGCGCGTCAGGCCGAGCCACACCAGGAGCAGCGGCCAGTAGTCGCCGATCCGGCCGGCGTGCAGGACCCCCAGGTTCTGCAGAAAAAAGAGTCCTCCCACGAAAACGAGGAGCCCGCCCGCGATCACGCGAGACGTTCTCTTGCGGTCATCGTCGTATTGCATCTTCCATCTCCTTCCCGTCAACCTACGGCGGATCCGGAGGGGCGTCTCGCGCCTTCCGGCCAACGGTGGCGGACCGCCGGTGAATGGTGGTTCCGAGAACACTCCGCATGGACGCCGGCCTCAACGCCGGGGCAACCGAATTAGAATCACGCGAGTCCATGATCTGTCCGAACTGCGCGAGCCCCAATCCAGAGGGTGCGGCGGCATGCGCCACATGCCGGCACAGCTTCGAATCCGAGCAGACCATGGCGGGGGGACCGGGCGTGGTTCCCGCCGGAATCGAAGCCGCCGCGTCGATGAGCGCCATGAACCAGACGATGGACTCTCCCCGCAGCTTTCCGGAATGGGCGAAGGCGAGCTCGTCCTACGGGCCGATGAGCGTCGTTCTGCCCGAGGGGCTCGAAATCGGCAGGCGCTACCGCGTGGTGCGGCTCCTCGGGCGCGGCGGGATGGGAGCGGTTTACCGGGTTTACGACAAGGACCTCGATCGGGAAGTCGCGCTGAAGCTCATCCGGTCCGACGTCGCGGACGATCCGGAGACGCTCGGCCGGTTCAAGCGGGAGGTCCAGCTCTCGAGCACCGTCACGCACCGCAACGTTCTGCGCGTTTACGACCTCGGCGAGAGCGACGGGATCAAGTTCCTGACGATGCAGCTCGTTTCCGGGGAAGACCTGTCGTCGGTCGTGAAAGCTGGATCCCTCCCCAACGACCGCCTGGTGCGGATCTTCCGGCAGATCTGCGAGGGGTTGAACGCCGCGCACGAACAGGGCGTGATCCACCGGGATTTGAAGCCCCAGAACGTGATGCTCGGCCCGGGCGACGCCGTTTACCTGACGGACTTCGGGCTCGCGAAGTCCCTCGAGCAATCCGGGATGACGCAGACCGGCGCCGTCATCGGTACGCCGTTCTACATGTCTCCCGAGCAGGTCAAGGGGCAGGAGACCGATCAGCGGTCCGACATCTATTCCCTCGGCGTGATCCTCTACCAGATGGCGACGGGAACGCTGCCATTCACGGGCCGCACTCCCTACGAGGTGATGATCCAGCGGGTCCAGCGTCTGCCGCGCCCCGCGCTGGAGCTCAACCCGCAGCTCGCGCCGTTTCTATCCCGGATTCTTCAGCGGTGCCTCCAGATCGACCCTTCCCTGCGCTACCAGACCGTGGCGGAGATCCTGGCGGACCTCGAAGGGGAAACCTTCACCTCTTCGCTCCGATACGAAGCGCGCCAGCGCCGGTGGCTCTCTCCCGCGGCCGGGGCGGTCGCAGCGGCGCTCGTGCTGGGCGGAGCGGCGTGGTGGGCGTTCCGCCACCGGGCCTCCGCCCCCCCGCAGGCCCCCGCGGCGGTCCCGACGGTCTCCGTTCTCATCAGCGACTTCGAGAACCGCACCGGCGACCCCGTCTTCGACGGCACCCTGGAGCCCTCGTTCGGTCTCTCCCTGGAAGGCGCCTCGTTCATCTCCTCTTACAGCCGCGCGAGCGCCCGGAAAGTCGCGGCGCAACTCAAGCCCGGAACGACGTCTCTGACCGAACCGCTCGCCCGGCTGGTCGCGGTGCGCGAAGGGGTCGGGGTCATCGCCGCGGGCGCGGTGGACAAGAAGGGGGACGGGTACGAGGTCTCCGTCCGGGCCGTGGACGCTTCGACCGGCAAGCCGATCGTCTCGGAATCCGGGACGGCGTCGGGCAAGGACCGGGTCCTGCAGGTCGTCGCGGATCTCGCCACACGAGTCCGGACGGCGCTCGGCGACCGGACACCGACGTCCGTGCAGCGGGCGGCGGCCGAGACGTTCACCGCCGGGTCGCTCGAAGCGGCGCACGAGTACGCCGTCGCCCAGGACCTGCAATGGTCGGGCAGCTGGGACGACGCGATCCGCCACTATCGAAAAGCGATCGATCTCGACCCGAACCTCGGCCGGGCCTACGCGGGGATCGCCGCCGTCGAAAGCAACCTCGGACATCGCGCGGAGGCGGAAAAGTCCTACAAGGAAGCCTTCAGCCGCATCGACCGGATGAGCGATCGCGAGAAATACCGCACGCGGGGAGGCTACTACCTGCTCACGCGCAATCCCGACAACGCCATCGAGGAATTCAGCGCGCTCGTCCGCCAATATCCGGCCGATACCGCCGGCGTGGCGAACCTGGCCGCCGCCTATTTCTACAAGCGGGACATGGTCCGTGCCCTGAAGGAGGCGCGGCGGGCCGTCGAGATGAGCCCGCGCAACGTCCCGCAACGCAACAACCTGGGGCTCGATGCGATGTATGCGGGGGATTTCGCCACGGCCATCCGCGAGCAGGACGAGGTGCTTCGATTGAACCCGAGGTTCGTGCTGGCCTACGTGAGCAAGGCCATGTCCCAGCTCGCCATGGGGCGGCCCGACGAGGCCGCCGAGACCTATCGGAAGGCCGCGGGCGTGGATGCGCGGGGCGCGTCCGTCGCCGTCTGCGGGCTGGCCGACATCGCGGCCTACCAGGGCCGGCATTCGGACGCCCTGACTGTCCTCCTGACGGGGGTCGAGGCGGACATCGCGGTCGGCGATTCGGAATCCGCGGCGGTCAAGCTGTTGGCCGCCGGCGAGGCGCGCCTGGCATCCGCCACCCCCGACCCCGCCGCCGCCGCGGCGGAAGCGGAGAGGGCCGTGTCGCTGGCGCGCGGGGAGAACATCCTCTATCCGGCCGCCCGCGTGTATCTCGCCGTCGGCCGGGAGTCGAAGGCCCTCGCTCTCGCCACGGAGCTCGCCGGACGCATCGAGCCCGATCCGCAGGCATACGCGGAGCTGATCCGCGGGGAGGTGGACCTCGCGCGCAACAGGCCCCCGGACGCCATCCGGCATTTCCTCGCGGCCAGGAAGATCGCGGACACATGGGCAGGGCGGCTCGCGCTCGGCCGGGCGTATCTCGAGGCGGGGAAGTTTGCCGAGGCGGACACCGAGCTCGAAGCGTGCGTCAAGCGGCGGGGCGAAGCGACCGCCCTTTTCCTGGACGAGTCACCGACGTGCCGGTTGATTCCGTCGGCGTCCTACTACGTTGCGCGCGCCCGCGAGGGACTGAAGAGCCCCGGCGCGACGGAAGCCTTCCAGAGCTTCCTCGCGGTCAAGACCGGACCCGGGGACGCCCTCGTGGCCGACGCCCGTCGACGCCTCCAGCCGAAGTGAAAGGGGCGGCAGGCGCCGCCCCTTCGTCCGTCAGCCGCCTCAACGCAGCGTGATCTGCGTCGCCCTGGGGGCGCTCCCGTCGTTCAACTGGAGGATCACCTCGTAACAGCCGGGCCCCGTCGCGAGCTTTTTGGTCGCCCAGTTGAAGATGAACGCCCCGCCGGATGTCCGGAACGTGCTGCCGCCCGTCGCCCCGGTCGTCGGGTTGTAGAGCAGCGAGCTCGGCCCCGTGGCCGCCCCCGCGGTGCAGACTCCGCCCGTGTAATACGAGGCCGACAGGGTCTGCGTCGAGGTCAGGTCCGTCACGGTGTTGCCGGAGGAGTCGGTGAGCTGCCACTTCACCGGAACGCCCTGGGTGAAATTCGCCTCGCCGGAGTTGCTGGGCGCCGCGAGCGTTCCCGCCGCCGAGAGCGGCGTCAGGAAGCCGGTGAAGTTGTACGGCGGGACCACGGAGTGCAGGCGCGTCCCCGAGCTGGCGGAGAAGAAGACGTCGCCCGAGTAGGTCGCCGTCAGGGTCACGGTGCCGGCGAGCGCCGGGGCCAGGGGACAGCTCCCGGCCGCGAGCGTGGCCGTGCACGAGCCGCCGATCCCGTCGGTGACCGTGACGCTGCCCGTGGGAACGCCCACGGCGGGCGCCGCCGGCGCGACCGCGAAGCTGACCGTCACGGCCTGCCCGGTTCCGGAGGGGGACGGAGCATCTCCGGTGATGACCGTGCTCGTGTTCCCGCGAACAGTCAGGGCGGTCGAGCCGGCGCTCCCGGCGTGCACCGTCGAACCGGCGTACGTGGCGGAGATGGTCCGGGTCCCGACGGCGGTGCCGCTCACGAACGCGGAGCAGTTCGACACGCCCGCGCCGGCGGGGGCGAGGGTGCACGAGGCGGCGGGCGCAAAGGCGTCGGCCGGCGAGGAAACCGAGGACGCGAGCGTCACGGTGCCCGCGGGGCTCGACTTCGTCCCCGCCGCGCCGGCGTCCGAGACGGTGACCAGCGCCGTTCCCGACGCGCCCGCCAGCAGCGGATTCGGCGAGACGGAGACCGAAGAGCCCGCCGGCCGTTTGTTGATGTTGAGCGTCAGCGCGGTGGTACTCGGCTGGAAGACGCCGGGCGCGCCGGCGTAGCTGGCCGTGATCAGGTGAGGGCTCGCCGAAGCCGCCGTGACGGAGACGGAGCACGAGGACGTGGTCGCCCCGGCCGGCGCTACAAGAGAGCAGCTCGCCGCCGGGCTGAACGTGTCGCCGGCGACGGAAGAAGAGAAGTTGACCGACCCCGTCGGCGCCGTCGCGGCCCCCGCGGCCGCGTTCGCCACGGAGACGGTAACACTGACGGGCTCGCCGATGAGCGCGGTCGGGGTCGAAAAGCCGATCGAGGACGAGGTCGCGAGGGGGTTCACGGTCAGGCTCGAGATCCCGCTGGACGCCTGGTGGACGGCGCCCCCGGCGTAGCTCCCGGTCAGCGCCGCGGTGCCGCTCGAGGAGGTGTTCAGCGTGACGGTGCAGCGTGCTGGTCTGGCCGACCAGAACGGTAGCCGGAAATACGGAGAGATCCGTCGTCGTCGCACGGGGGTGGACCGAGAGGGACAGCGTCTGCGTCGCTTTTTGCGGCGTCCCCGCGGTGGAATCCACGACCTGGACGGTAAACGTGGAGTTTCCCGCGCCGGTCGGGGTACCGGCAATGACTCCTGTCGACGAGAGCGTGAGACCCGCCGGCAGCGCACCCGACTGGAGCGTCCATGAGAGCGGCGCCTTTCCGCCGGAGGACTGCAGAGACGCCGTGTACGGCGATCCGACGATCGCAAACGGGAGCGCTCCCCCGCTCGTCTGGATCGAGAGCAGCAGCGCGAAATCGGATGCCGGGGCGCCCGTGTTCGCGCCGTGCGCGGTGATGACAGGGGTCAGGCGCTGCGTCAAAAGAGCCATGTCCTGGGCCGAGAGCGCTCCGCGCAGCGTCACGAAAACCGTCTCTCCCGGAGCGATCGAGACGGTCGCGTTCGCGGCGTCAGGATCCGGGATGTTCGGGTTCGTAGCGGACGCGAGGGATGCGGAGACGGGAGGGGCGTCCGCGCGCGCCAGCGCGATGCTCTGAGGCACGCTCTGAATGGCGCAGTTGACCGCGGTCGGTGTCGATGAGTTCTTCGTGACGATGAGCTGGAGAGGCGTGTTATTCGGATTATTGCCGTAGAGCGCCACCCGATACGAGTGCGTCGTATTGCCGGAGTTCGTGACGGCGTACGTGGCGTCCGTGATCGGAGCATTCGAGATGTTCTGGTTGGAAATGTTCTGATTCGAGATGTTCTGATTCGAGATGTTCTGATTCGCCGCGGTGGTGTTGGAAATGTTCTGATTCGAGATGTTCTGATTCGAAATGTTCTGAATGGCCGGGCTCGGGTTCGAGATGTTCTGGTTGGAAATGTTCTGATTCGAGATGTTCTGGTTCGAGATGTTCTGATTGGAAATGTTCTGGATCGCCGGGTCGGCGTTCGAGATGTTCTGATTCGAGATGTTCTGCAGCGCGACGTTCGGGTCCGAGATGTTGATGTACGGGTTGGGATTCGACGGGTTCCAGACCTCGAAGCTCGGCGTATAGACCTCGACGCCGGCGATGGCGACGTCCGTGCCGTCGGGTTGAGCGAGCGGTGAGACGGACCCTTCGGGATTCAACACGACCGAGCCCGAAAGAGGGGACGCCGTCCCCGTTTCGGTCACGTTGACCGTGATGCTCGCGGCGGGATTACTCGACGTCGCGAACACGGGCCGCGCCGCTCCCCCTCCCCCCGGAATCGTCACATCGAGCCCGGACGTCAACGCGCCCTGGGTGAACGACGCCTGCCCGCCGGCGGGCTGATTGCCGATCGAAAGGTGAAACGTCCGGATCTGTTTCGTCTGATTCTGGAGCGTGACGACGAAGGAACGAGGAACGGAGCTGAGCGGCTTGGCGTCCTGGGGGGCTCCGACCAGAAGGCCTTCGGTGACGCGGCTCATGTAGATGTTCTGATTGCGGCTGCCGGTGTAAAGGGGATTGCACTGGGGCACCGTCTGCGAGGGATCGAGCACGCTGGCGCCCCCGTTTCCGAACGCGGGGGTGTATTTCGTCCAGTCCACGAGGCCGGTCGCCGGGTCCTTGGGCGGAACGACGTCGCGGTTGTCGGTCCAGGTCGCGTAGAACACGGGGGGGTTCGCGTGAGACGTGTTGAAGAACCAGTTTCCGGAGGAGTCGGTCACGAACATCTGGCCGGCGATGTCGATGTAGTCGCCTAAAAACGGCGTCGTGCCGAGCGCGAACATCGGCAGGTTCGGGACGTTGACCTGGAGCTGGTAGATCTTGTCCGGGGGCTGCGGGGCAATCGGATTGTTTTCGTCGTCCCGGTAAACGCCCGAATCGGGCGCCCAGAGGCCCATCCGGTACTGAGAAACCAGCGCGGAGGTGAAGCTCGGCGACGCCGCCGGAAGAGCCCCGGCGACGCGAAGGTCGATCGTGTGGCGGCGCTTCGGAAGAATCCCCGGATCATCGTCGATGAACGGAGTGAAGACGGATCCCGGAGACGCCGGAAGCTCGCCCCGCGGGGCCTGCGTACGGGTGTAGATCCCGAGAAACGGGCTGTCCTGCGGCTTGAACAGGGCCAGAGTGTGGTCGAGCCCCTGGTCGTAGTAGAGAACCATGAGCCGCCCCGCCGCGAAGGTAATCTGCGGCATGAACTGGTGGCCGCTCGCCGCCGGCCCCCCGAATGGGTCGATGACGGCCGGGTTGCTCCACGACTTTCCACTGGCCAAGAGGGTCGACAGAACGATACGGGCGTCCTGACTCGAGGCAAGGCGCTGCGCCCACACCACGTGCACCCGGCTGGTTCCGCCGGCGTCGACCGAGACCGCAATCGAGGGAAGAGCGTTCGTGCGGAACCGGGTGCCGCTGGTCGGCTGGTCGAAGGGAGTTATCGTCGCGACCTGGGTCGTGTTCTTGGAAGGGAAGCTCGCGCCGAAGTCATCCGAGCGCGCGACGAGAATGGAATCGGGATTGCTCGTCGTCGCAAACTGCCGCCACGCGACGTAGATCGATCCGTTTGCGGGGTCGATCGCGATGTTCGTGCCCTGGTTGATCGAGCTCGACTCGGAGAGCTTTGTCGGGTTCGACCACGTCTTTCCGCAGTCGAGTGACCGCGAGAACATGATCTTGGTGCTCTGGCTGCCGGTGAACCGGCTCCAGACGGCGTAGACGTTGCCGGCCTTGACGGTCTGCGGCTGCCCGAAGGCGCTGAACGTGCAGGTTCCGCCGCCCGGACGGGGAATGTCCGTCGCGATCCAGGTCTTGTCCAGAAACTGCCCGGAATTGCCGGAATCCACCACCACCGTGTTCTGGTACTGGATCGCGTCCCCACCCGCCGGAGCGTTGCCGTTTTCCTTCTGGTTCGTGTCGAAGAAGGTCGAAACGAACACGGCGCCGTTGTTCGAGCCGCGGTTGAACGCGATTCCGCTGTAGTAGAAAACGCCGCCGGTCCCGGGGCGCACCGTCGGGTCGGCCGCCGCGCTGTAGGCCTTCAGCGGCGAGGCCAGACCCTGCGCCGACTGGTCCTGCGGGTACCCCGGCAGAAGGTAGCTCTGCCAGGTCTGCCCGCCGTCGTACGACTTGAAGACCCCGAGCCAGGCGTCCCCGGCGAGAGAGCCGGGGACGGTGTCCGAAACCGGCAGGTCGACGGTGCGGTAGTCATTGGCGCCCGCGAGCAGGTGCAGGGCGTTGCGCGAAGAGACGCCCAGCGACGGCTCGTTCTGCCTCTGGAGAAACGGATCTCCGCCGGGCCACGACGTCCCCGAGACCATGTTGACGTTTTGCCCCGCGGTCGGCGTCTGGGCTCGAAGAGAAAGGGCGGACGCGAACACGAAGAGGAGCGGGACGACGACGCGATGGCGGAAGTTCCCTGACCGCACCCGGGTAGAGGGCGACCCCTTGGCCATGAAGCCTCCTCGGAAATGCACCTCTCGGCGCAGGGGAAACAAAATCGCGGGAATCCTATCCTTTTATTGGACAGAACGGGGAACCGGATTTCCGGCCGGAACCCCTTTCGCCTATGCTTGCCGGCTGCAAAGGGGAAACGCATGGCTACCGACGTCATCATGCCGCAGATGGGCGAATCGATCGCCGAGGGAACGATCACCAAGTGGTTGAAGAAAGTGGGCGATTCCGTCAAGCGGGACGAGCCCATCTTCGAGATCTCGACCGACAAGGTCGACGCCGAGATCCCCTCCCCCGTCGCGGGCACGCTTCTCGACATCAAGGTCCAGGAGGGAGCGACGGTCGCGATCAACACGGTCGTCGCGTCGATCGGCGAGGCCGGTGAGCAGAGCGCCGGAGCTCCGGCGCCCGGCGGCGCTCCTGCCACCTCTGCGGCTCCGGCTCCCGCCGCCGCCGAGGCGTCCGCCGCTCCGAAAGAGGCACCCGCGGCGCCGAAGCCGCCGAGCGCTCCGACGCCGGTGCCTGCCGCTCCGCCCGACGCGGCGCCGGCAGCGGCGGTCAAGACTGGACCGGCTTCGGGCGCGCGCCCGGCGCCCGCCGCCGCCGAGAAGACCACGGGCCCCGCCCCTGCGGTTCCGGCCAGCGGCGACGCTCCCGACGGGACGGCGTCGGCGGCGGCGGAGCGGCGGCCGGAAGGAGGAGAGGTCGAATCGATCGAAGAGCGCATCCGGCAGCGTTCCTCGCCTCTCGTCCGCAAAATCGCGCACGAGCACGGCGTGGACATCGGAGAGATCGAGGGGACCGGCATTCACAGCCGCGTGACCAAGAACGACATCCTGTCCTTCATCGAGAATCGGCCGGCGGCTGCCCCCGCGACCCAGGCGCGACCGGCGGCCGTGGCATCGGCGGCCCCGGCTCCCGCCGCTGCGTCCGCGGCGGCTGCCGGCCGCGCGGAAGGCACTCCCGCTCCGCGCCCCGCGCCGCTTCCCGTCACGGATCGCGACGAAGTCGTGCCGATGACCAAGATCCGTCGGATCACGGCCGAGAACATGATCCTGTCCAAGCGGACGTCGGCGCACGTGACGACCGTTTTCCAGATCGACTACAGCGCCATCGCGCGTCTGCGCGAGAAAAACAAGGACGCGTTCTTCGAAAAGAACGGCGTGAAGCTGACGTATCTGCCGTTCATCTTCCGCGCGTGCGTTCAGTCGCTGAAGGAATTCCCGCAGGTCAACGCGTCGATCGACGGGGAGAACATCGTTTACCACAAGGACATCCACCTCGGGATGGCGGTCGCTCTCGACTGGGGCCTGATCGTGCCGGTGATCAAGAACGCGGATGAGAAGTCGATCCTCGGCCTGGCGCGCGCGACGACCGACCTCGCCGAGAGAGCGCGGTCGAAGCGCCTGAAGCCGGAGGAAATCCACGGCGGGACGTTCACCGTCACCAACCCGGGCGTCTTCGGCTCGCTGTTCGGGACGCCGATCATCCCGCAGCCGCAGGTCGCCATTCTCGGCGTGGGCACGATCGAAAAGAGGCCGGTCGTAATCACGGACGAGAACGGCAATGACGCGCTCGGCATCCGGACCGTCGGCTACCTCGCACTCTCCTTCGACCACCGCCTGATCGACGGAGCGGACGCGGACCGCTTCCTCGCGAGCGTCAAGAAGACTCTCGAGAAAGGCGAGTTCGACCTCGGCTGACGCGGCCGGCGGCGGCAGCCGCGCGTCACGGCCGGTGCCACGGCTGGGGCCGCGCGCTCTCGGCGCCATTCTGATCCTCGCCGCCGCCGCGCGGCTCGCCCTCGCCCTGCAGGTGGGGCTCGGCGCGGTCCAGTTCGGAGACGCGCCGGCCTACCTCTACGCGGCCGAACAGCTCGCCCGGACGGGTCGATACCCCGCGACCACGGACGTTGGTTTTTTCCGGCCTCCCGGATACCCCGCATTTCTGGTTCTCGCCACCCTCGGCCATCCAGAGCGGCTCGCGCCCGCGAAACTCGCGAACGTGGCGCTGGGATCGCTGGCGGTGCTGGTGCTCGCGGCATTGTCGGCGCGCATTTTCCGATCCCGTCGGATCGCGATCGCGACCGGAATCGGCGGAGCGCTCGCGCCGGGACTGGTGCTCATCTCGAGCGACATTCAGAGTGAGCCCCTCTTTCTGCTTCTCCTTCTGTCGGCGGCGTTCCTCCTCCTGGTCTCCGTCGACCGTCCCTCCTCCACGCTCGCGCTCCTGGCGGGTGGAGCGCTCGGACTGTCGGCGCTCACACGCCCGACCTCTCTCGCGTTGATTCCGTTTCTCCTGGCTCCGCTCGCGGATCGCCGGTACCCGTTCAGGATTCGGAGCCACATCGCCGGCGCCGCGTTACTGGGAGCACTTCTGTCCGTCGGACCCTGGACGCTCCGCAACGCCGTCGTCTTCCGGGAATTCATTCCGGTCAACGACGCCGACGGACGGGCGTTCTACGAGGGAAACTCGGTCTGGGCGCGCCGGTACTACGCGCTGCGGAGCCGGGCCGAATACGCCGCGTGGCTCACCGCCGAGGATCTGGACATCCGAAAGAAGCTCGGCGAAGCGGAAGCCGGGGGCGTCTTCTCCCCCCGCCAGCGCGCGCGGGCGTTCCGCGACATGGCGCTCCAGGACGTCCGCGCGGATCCCGCCGCGGCCCTGGGTCTCCTGCTCCAGAAATTCTGGTTCTGGTTACGGCCGTATCCCACGACCTGGTTCCGGTCGGCCCCGGTCGTCTGGTTGACCGGTCTTTACTACGGGGTTCTGTACGCGCTCGCCGCCGCGGGATTCCTCTCGGCGCGCCGGAGAGGGGTCCGGCTGTTCGCCCTCGGAATCCTGACCGTCAGCCTCGCCTCTCACGCGCTGATCATCGTCGTGTGGCGCTACCGGATTCCCTACTGGGACCCGGTACTCCTTCTCTACGGCGTCCCGGGCGGCGCTAGACTCCTTTCCCTATGACGGTCGCGGCGGATCGGCGGACGGTTGTGGCCCGCCGGCTGGGGCGGATCTCCTACGGGGAGGGACTCCGGCTCCAGCAGGAGGCGGCAAACGCCGTCGCGGAGGGCGGCGAGGAGTCACTCCTCCTGCTCGAGCACGCGCCCGTCTTCACGCTCGGCCGAAACGCGGCCGCTTCCGACGTGCTGATGTCGCTCGAGCGGCGGCGCGAGCTGGGCATCGAGCTCTTCGAGACGGACCGCGGCGGCAAGGTCACGTACCACGGACCCGGCCAGCTGGTCGGCTACCCGATCCTCAATCTCGATCCCGACCGGCGGGACGTCAAGGCGTACGTGACGGACCTCGAGGAGGCGCTCATCTCGACGCTCGCGGATTTCGGAATCGCGTCCGCGCGTTCGCAGCGCCCGGACCGCGTGACGTCCGTCTGGGTCGGAAACGACAAGATCGCGGCGATCGGCGTCCACATCTCGCGCTGGATCACCACGCACGGCTTCGCCCTCAACGTCACGTCGGAGCCGCTGCCCGGGTTCCTCGGCATCGTGCCCTGCGGCATCGTGGACGGCGGCGTCACGTCGATGGAGAGGCTGCTCGGCGAGGCGCCTTCGCTCGAGAGCGTCGCGTCGGCGTTCCTCCGGCGGTTCTCGGAGATCTTCGCCCGCGAGATAATCGGCCCGTGAGCAGCCTTCCCGTTCTCCCGGCCGCGCCCCCGCCGCCTCCGCGTCCGTCGCGCCTCGAGCGCCCGGAGTGGCTCAAGGTGCGATTGAACACGACCGGCGAGTACGACGAGGTGCGCGCGATGATGCGCCGTCTCTCACTCGTGACCGTGTGCGAGGAGGCGCGCTGCCCCAACATCCACGAATGCTGGGCCCGGGAGCGCACCGCCACCTTCATGCTGGCAGGCGACATCTGCACGCGCCACTGCGGGTTCTGCGCGGTCGGACAGGGAAAGCCGGGAGAGCTCGATCGTGAAGAGCCGGAGCGGGTCGCGGAGGCCGCCGCCGAGCTCGGGCTCTCTCACGCCGTCGTCACCTCGGTCAACCGCGACGATCTGGACGACGGGGGCGCCGGTCACTTCGCCGCGACGATCCGGGCCATCCGGAGGCGGGTGCCGGGCTGCACGGTCGAGGTCCTCATTCCGGATTTCCAGGGAAATGCGGCGGCACTCGAGGCCGTCCTCGCCGAGGGGCCGGAGATCCTGAACCACAACACCGAAACGGTTCCCCGGCTCTACCGCCGGGTGCGCCCCGAGGCGCGGTACGAGCAGTCGCTCGAGGTTCTCGCGCGCGCCGACCGGTGGCGGCGCGGGATGGGCTCGGCGCTGAAGACGAAGTCCGGGCTGATGGTCGGCCTCGGCGAGACGGTCGACGAGCTCATCGAGACGCTCGCCGACCTGCGCGCCGCCGGCTGCGACATCGCGACCCTCGGTCAGTATTTACAGCCGCACGCGCGGCGCCTGCCCGTCGAGAAGTACTACACGCCGGCGGAATTCGACCGGCTCCGCCACGAGGGCGAGGCGATGGGGTTCTCGCGGGTGGAGTCCGGACCTCTCGTGCGCTCGTCGTACCACGCCCGGCGCGCGCTCGAGGGCGCGTCCGGCGCATGAGGCGCCGCCCGGCCCTCAAGGTCCGGCTCGCTTCGCTCGGGCTCGTCTTCGGTATCGCGGCGTCCGCCGCGGGGCAGGTGACGGGCGCCTCGCTGCGCCGCGAACAGAAGCCGGTGTACCCGGAGGGACTCGTCAAGATCCAGAAGCAGGGCAACGTGCTGATCGTCGGCCGGATCGATCGTGAGGGCCGCGTGCAGGACGCCCAGGCGGTGGCCGCGACGAACCTGGGCTTCGTGGATTCCTCGCTCGCCGCGGTCAAGTCCTGGCAGTTCAAGCCGGCGACCCGCAACGGCGCGCCGATCGACTGCGCGGTGAACATCGGGATCCGCTTCCGGCTGGAGGGCAAGAAGCACAACGAGATCCCGCGCCCGACTCTCGGCGACCTCGCCGTGTTCGCCGCGGACGCTTCCGGAAAAAAGACCGCGCCGGACGGCATCCCGATCCGGCGGGGAGGCAGCCCGCGGATGCGCGTCGAGGCGGTCCTCGACGTGACGCCCGCGGAAAAGCCCGCGACGCTGGCGCTGCGCGCGGAAGCCATCTCGCCGAAGAACCGGCGCGTGGCGATCTGGAATGGCACGGTAAACGTGCCGGCCCGCGCCTCCTCCGTCGCGATCCCGTTCTCCGCCCCCATCGGTGCGGACTGGGAGGACGGAATCTGGCAGGTGCAGATGTCGGTGGCCGACGTGCCGGCGGGAGGCGGGCAGTTCTGGCTCGCGGGGGACCCGGAGCACTTCGACTTCGCGGGAGCGATGTCGAGAAGCGCCGCCGCCGCGGCCGTCCCGCCGCCGGCCCCGGTCCCGGCGGCGGCTCCGGCAGGCGGTCCCCGGCGGGTCCCGACGGCGATCCCGCCCCGCAGGAAATAGACGTGTCCCGGGTCCACCCGCCCGTTCCGGTCCGGATCGGCACGGCGGGCTGGTCCTATGAGGACTGGAAGGGCATCGTCTACCCTCTGCGCCCGCCGGCCGGGTTCGATCCTCTCGGGCTGATGTCGTCGCTCTTCGATACGAACGAGATCAACTCGTCCTTCTACCGGATTCCTTCGGTCGCCGCGACACGCGGCTGGGCGCGGCGGGTCTCGCACAACCCGAGGTTCGCGTTCACGGCGAAGCTCTTCCGGGGGTTCACCCACGAGCGCACGGCCGGCTCTCCCGAGGAAAAGGAATTCCTCGCCGCCATGGCGCCGCTGGCCGAGGAGGGCCGGCTCGCCGCGGTGCTGGTCCAGTTCCCCGTTTCCTTTCGCAACTCGGTGGAGAGCCGGCGGGCCCTCGACGCGCTCCTCGGCCGGTTCGACGCGCTCCCTCTGGCGGCGGAGTTTCGCCACGCCTCGTGGGATTCCGAAGACACGCGCGAGACTCTCGCAAGACACGACGCCCTGTTCGTCAACATCGACCAGCCCTGGATCGGGGAGAACCTCCGCAGGACCGACCACGTCGCGCCGGGCCGCGCCTACTACCGCTACCATGGCCGCAACGCCGCGAAATGGTTCGGGCCGAACACGTCCAACGAGGAGCGGTACAACTATCTCTACAGCGAGGAGCAGATCGGCAAGGCGGCCGAGCGCCTCTCGTCCTCGGCCGCGCGGGCGGGCGAGGACCCGGGACGTCCCGGAACCGGACCCGTACCCGGACCCGGACGCGTCTCCGGCGTCACCGCCATTCTCAACAACCACTTCCGGGGTCAGGCCGTCGCCAACGCCATCCAGCTCCAGCACCGCCTGACGGGAGAGCTCTCCACCGCACCGGCCTCGCTGCGCGACACCTACCCCGCCCTCGCGGGAATCACCGAGCCCGCGTCACCCCCCGACAGTCAGAAGCAGAAACCCCTCTTCTAACAGGGGTCAGGTCTTTATTATACACTAAGCCCGTTCGCCGTTCGCCCCCGAAGCTGAAATCAGACTGAAAACTGAGAACTACTTGAAATCCCGGATGTCGCGAAAAGGACGTTCGCGGTCCGAGAAGTCGGGGCGGTAGTACCGGTTCGCGGTCTCGAGCTCCTGCTGGTACCCGTTCTCGAGCCCGTTCGCTTCGAGCGCCGCCAGCGCCTCCTCCCACTCCCCCGCCGTGATCGAGCGGGAGAGTGCCGCGTACTTCTCCCCCGATGCGGCGCGGTGGATCGGGTAGTACTGGGCCATCAGGGAAACGGCGACGCGCGGCGACAGAGCCTCGGCGATCCACGCGAGGGAGTCCGCGACCCCGGCCGCTCCGTTGGGCAGCACGAGCAGGCGGACGAGCAGGCCGGACTTCAGCAGACCGTCCTCCGCACCCATGACGAGCCTGGAGCCCTTCTGCCGGTACATCTCCGCCAGCGCCTCGCGCGATCGGCGCGGGTACTCCGGCACCTTCGAGTAGAGGGCACCCGCGGCATCATCCGCGTACTTCAGGTCGGGCAGGTAGACGTCGATGATGCCTTCCAGGAGCTTCAGCACTTCGACCGAGTCGTACGCGTTGGTGTTGTAGACGATCGGAAGCGTCAGCCCCTGGCGGGCGGCGAGGAGGACGGCCTTCGCCATTTGTGGCGCGTAGTGAGTCGGGGAAACGAACCCGATGTTGTGGCAGCCGCGCTCCTGAAGCTCGATCAGCATTTCCGCCAGCCGCTCTACGGAGACTTCGTTGACCCGCTGGGCGGCGAAGCTCTGACTGATCTGCCAGTTCTGACAGTAGACGCACCTCAGGTTGCAGTTGCCGAAGAAGACGTTGCCGGCGCCACGGGTCCCCGAGAGGCACGGCTCCTCGCCGAAGTGCGGGGTGTGCGAAGAGACGACCGGGTCGAGTCCCGAGGCGCAGGACGCCAGAACGCCGGCGAGCCGGTCGTTTCCGCAGTCGCGGGGACACACCGTGCAGGAACGCAGGAGCGCATAGAGGGCATCCACGCGGCTCTCGAGCTCGCCGGAGGAGAGGAGCGAAAGGTAGCCGGGCTGGTCCACTCCGCGAGAATACGGCAACTGGATGTCCGGAAGTAGGATGGTGATGTTCTTGCAGAGAAATTGAAGAATGCCGCGGCAAACGACCGATCGGAAGGCGCCGGCGGACCGGCCCGCCAGTTCCTGGGGCGTGCTCGTGATTGAGATTGCCGTCTATTCGGCTATGGTCGCCGCGTACCTTCTGATCGTCCTTCGCGCTCTCCGGCCCCTCCTTCTCAGCGCGGAGCAGCACCACCGCATCCTCTACGGCGTCCTGTCCGTCCTGCTGATGCTCGGGCAGGGCGTCCTGCTCGAGTTCCTCACCTCGCTGCTCGTCGGGCGCTTCCGCCGCGCGCGCCGCGACGAGGCGCCCGGCTAGCCCATGCACTTTCCGATCTCCGGCGCGACGATCTCGTCCCCCTGGCTGATCGGCATCGGCCTGGTCGTCGGGATCCTCGGCGGGTTCTTTGGCGTGGGCGGATCGTTTCTCGCCGGTCCCGCTCTCTACGCCCTGGGCCTGCCGATGAACTTCGTCGTCGGCACCGACCTGGCGCACATCATGGGCAAGTCGGTCGTCGCCGCGAAAAAGCATCGCGCGCTCGGCAACGTCGACCTGAAGCTGGGCCTCATCATGGTCGGCGGGACGCTCGTCGGGGTCGAGCTCGGCGCCCAGCTCGTGCAGGTCTTAAAACGCCTCAACCTGACCGACCTCGTTCTCGGGGGCGTCTTCTCGACGATCCTCATCATCCTCTCGCTCTTCATGGCCTGGGAGAGCATCGGCGCCCTGCGGATGCGGCGTCTCATCGCCACGGGGCGCATCAAGACGATCAAACGGGACCGCATCCATTTCACCGCGGTGGTCAAGAAGGTTCAGGCCCTCCGGCTTCCGCCCTACGTGTCGCTGCCGGCCTCGGGGATCACGAAGATCTCCCTCTGGCCGATCCTCGCCGTGGGCCTGGCCGGCGGCTTCTTCTCCGGTTTGCTCGGCGGCGGAGCGGGATACATCCGGATGCCGTCGCTCGTTTACGTCCTCGGCGTCCCGACGCACGTCGCCATCGGCACCGACCTCTTCGAGATCATCATCTCGGCCGGGTACGGGACGGTCTCCCACGCGATCAAGGGCAACGTCGACATCCTCATCGCTCTCGTGATGCACACCGGCGCCGCCGTCGGAGCGCAGATCGGAGCGGCCGCGACGGAGAAGTTCCACGGCCCCTGGATCCGCCTCGCGTTCGTCCCCCTTCCCCTGCTGGGCGCGGGGCTCCTCCTCTGGGAGCTCTTTCACAGAGGGGCGATGAAACTATGACCGACAGCGCCCCCGAGAAGATCCTCGTGCTGGTCGACGCATCGTCCGCCGCGGAGGGCGCCGCGCGCGCCGCCGCCGGAATCGCCGCGGGGCTGGCCGCGCCGCTCACGATCCTCGGAGTCGCGGGGCGGCCCGACGACGACGCGGGGCTCGAGACGGCCCTGGCGGGCGCCTATGAGATCGCGCGCCAGAAAGTCCCCTCCGTCGAAAGCATCCGCGCCACGGGCGATCTCTTCGAGGTCGCCTCGCGGCGGACGGCGGAGACACCGACGTCGCTCGTCGTGGCCGGGAGCGGATCGCGGCGCGCGATCGGCGCCACGGTGTGGAGGCTGGTGCGCGAGCTCTCTCCGCCGGTGCTCGTGACGCCGCCGGGCGACTTCGCGCCGAAGCGCGCCCTGTTCTGCACGGGCGGAGAGCGCTTCATCGAGGAGGGCGCCCGTTTTGCGGCCCGGGTCGCCGCGGCGCTCGGCGTGAGCGTCACCGTGTTCCATGTCTCTCCGGACCTTCCCGGGATGTATGGAGACCGCCTGCGCGAGGGCGAGATCAGCCCGCGCGAGTTCCTCGCGTCCAATTCGAGGCTCGCCAAAAACGTGCGCCGGCAGATCGAGATCTTCCGCCTGGCCGGCGCCGCGGCCGAGCTCCGCCTCGCCGTCGGGGACGTCGTCCGCTGCGTGCTCGACGAAGTGCGCCGCGGGCAGCACGATCTCCTCATCGTCGGATCGTCGCCCCGCCGAGGCGCGATCCAGACCTACATGCTGGGCGACAGGACTCACGAAATCGTCGGAACCGCGGGACGGCCGTTTCTCGTCCTGAGGTCGCAGGCCCCCGGCTTCTGGACGGAGATGTGGCGAAGCCTCAAGGAAGGCGCCGCGGGCGCCGGCTCGGGGGAAGCTTCCTCCGGCGGCGCGGGCGCGCCCCCTTCAGGCGGCTCTCCCCCGCCCGCCCGGACGTAGGACCTGCCTCTCAGAACCGCCGCGGGCGCCCGGCGCGCAGAACAGAATCCGCCATGAGACCGATCGTCCGGAAAGTCTTCCTCTGCGACTGGCGCCGCCGGGTCTTCAATTCCCTTCCGCTCTCTCGAGGGACCGGCGACGCGTCACGCGAGTCCCGGACGCGGCCGTCGAGAGGACGACCTGCGCCGCCGCCGGGAGCCCGGGATCCATTGATATGATCCGATAAGCTTCCATGGCCCATTTTTCCGGGATCTCCATCCTCTTCCCGATGTGGAACGAGGAGTCGGGCATGCGCCACGCCGTGGCCGCCGCGCGCGAAGCGTGCGAATCCCTCGAGGCGGCGGGCGAGGTCGCCACCTGGGAGATCGTCATCGTGGACGACGGCTCCACCGACGCGACGGGTTCGATCGCCGACGAGCTCGCCGCGGCCGATCCGAGGATCCGGGTCGCCCATCACGCCGCCAACCGGAAGCTCGGCGGCTCGATCCGGACGGGCCTCGACACCGCGCGCCACGATCTCATCCTCTACTCCGACGCGGACCTCCCGTTCGACATGGGAGAGGCCGCGAAAGCCTGCCGCTTGATCCGCATGTACCGCGCGGACATCGTCTGCGCCTATCGCCACGATCGAACCGGCGAAGGCGCCGTCCGCGCCCTTTACAGCTACGGGTACAACCTCCTCATCCGTCTTTTCTTCGGCCTCCGCGTCCGAGACGTCAACTTCGCCTTCAAGCTCTGCCGGCGCCGGATCTTCGAGCACGTGCGGCTCCAGAGCGAAGGAAGCTTCATCGACGCGGAGATTCTCGCCCGCGCCTCCCGTCTCGGGTTCCGAATCATCCAGTTCGGCGTGGATTACTTTCCGCGCACGCGTGGGCTGTCGACGCTCTCGTCCTTTGCCGTGATCCGCACGATGCTCGGAGAGATGACGTCGCAGGCGTCCGGGATCCGAAAGCTCTCGCCGCTCCCGGACGAGGTCCTGGCCCTGCCGGAGGCCGAAGGAGAGCGCTCGACCGCTGTTCCGTCGGGGCCGGTCGCCGTCCCGGGACCTTGACCCGCCTCCTCATCGTCAACGCGGACGACTACGGCTTGACCCGCGGCGTCTCCCGCGGCATCCTCCGCGCCCACCGCGAGGGCATCGTCACCAGCGTTTCCATGCTCGCGGTCGCGCCCGACTTCGACGCGGCGGCCGCCGGACTGCGCGCGGAAGGCGCGGGGATGGGCGTCGGCGTCCACCTCGCGGCCGTCGGAGAGGATCCGCCCCTCCTCGACGCGGCAAGGATCCCGACGCTCCTCGAGAGCGGCGGCCGCCTTCCGCCGAGCTGGAAGCGCTTTCTCCGGCGGGCGCACCGAGTCTCGCCTCGCGAGCTGGACGCGGAGTTTTCGGCGCAGATCGAGCGCGTCCTCGCCGCGGGAATTGCCATCGACCACCTCGACGCCCACCAGCATCTCCACCTCCTCCCGCGGGTGCGCGGCGTCGTGCTGTCGCTCGCGAAGAGATTCCGGATTCCAGCGGTTCGCGTGCCTCACGCGGGCGTCCGCCGGCCCGCCGGGCTCGCGGTGCGGTGGCTCGCGCGGGGTCTCGGCCGCGCCGCCGGCCGCGCGGGCCTGGTGGCGCCGGACCGCAGCGACGGCTTCGACGACTCCGGAAGAATGTCGCGCCGGGCGCTTCTCCTCGCGATCGAGCGGGCGGCGCGATCCGAGGCGGCGTCGGCGGAGATCCTGCTGCATCCGGGCGAGGCGAGGGACCCCGAACGCGGGCGGTACGCGTGGGGCTACGACTGGGGCGGCGAGCTCGAGGCGGCGATCGATCCGGAGGCCCGCGCCGCGATCCTCCGCGCCGGCTTCCGGCTCGGCACGTACCGAGATCTTCCGTGGGGCTCCCGGTGAACGCCCGGATCCCGGCGCCGCTGCTGGCGCTCTACGACGGACAGCCGGCGCGGGTTCGCGCCCACCTCCGGACGCGCTGGCGGACGTGCCCTTTCCCTGCGGTCGCGGCGCTGGTGCCGGCGGCGGGACGGATCCTGGACTTCGGAACCGGGCACGGCGCGCTCGCCTCGTGGCTCGCGCACCGATCCTCCCGCCGGTCGGTCGTCGGGGTCGACGTCGATGCCGGAAAGGTCGCGTCCGCCCGCGCCGCCGCCCGGAGGGCCGGCGAGCTCGGACTGCCCGCGGCGGAGTTCCGGCTCGCCGTGGCAGGGGGAGCGTTTCCGGAGGGCCCGTGGGACGCGGTTCTCTTCGTCGACGTGCTCTACCTTCTGGACCTCGCGGAGCAGGAACGGACGCTGCGAGAGGCCGCGCGGGCGCTCGCCCCGGGCGGCACGCTCCTGTTGAAGGAGACGGCGCCCCATCCGCGGTGGAAGGCGGCCTGGGCGCGGGCGCAGGAATTTCTGGCGGTGCGGGTCTTTCGGATCACGGCCGGAAGGGGCGTCCAATTCCTCGCGCCCGAGACCTATGCCGGATGGCTGGAAGCGGAGGGGCTCGCGGTCGTGGGCGCGCCGGCCGATCGCGGCTATCTTCATCCCCACCACCTCCTGGCGGCAAGAAGAGGAAAGGAATAGCTGTCGGCGCTCAGCTGTCAGCTGTCAGCCGGAAGAATGCATTCTCGAGAATCGGCCACCGAGACCGAGAACTGAAAACTGAGAACTGAGTATTCCGCATGCTCGACCGCGCCTCGCTCCGCGTCCTCTCTGAAGCTCTCGCCATCCTCGAGCAGGGATTTTCGTCTCTTCCTCCGACGGAGCAGACCGGCGGCGCCGATCCCGCTTTCGAGGGCGTCCTCCGGGAAGTGGCGGAACGTCTCCGCGACAACTACCCGTACTTCCACCCGCTCTATGCCGGCCAGATGCTGAAGCCCCCGCATCCGATTGCGCGGGCGGCGTACGCGCTCGCGATGTGGATCAATCCGAACAATCACGCGCTCGACGGCGGGCGCGCCACGTCGGCCATGGAGAAGGAAGCGGTCGCCGGGATCGCCGCCATGTTCGGATGGAGCGCGCCTCTCGGGCACCTGACGGGCGGTGGAACGATGGCGAACCTCGAGGCGCTCTGGATCGGCCGGCAGCTCTCGCCGGGGACCGTCCTGGCGTCCTCCTCGGCCCACTACACCCACGGGAGGATCAGCGCCGTGCTGGGCGTCCCGTTCGAGGAAGTGCCCTCGGATGCGCGCGGGCGAATGGACACGGACGCGCTCGCGGGGCGGCTCGCCCGAGGCGGAGTCTCGACGGTGGTCGCGACGATGGGGACGACGGCGACGGGCTCCGTCGATCCTCTCGCCGAGATCCTGGCGTTGCGGAAGCGGCACGGGTTCCGCCTTCACGCCGACGCCGCGTACGGCGGCTACTTCGGCCTGGTCGGAGACCTCGCGCCGGAAACGCGGCGCGCCTTCGACGGCCTCGGAGAAGCCGATTCGATCGTGGTCGACCCCCACAAGCACGGGCTGCAGCCCTACGGGTGCGGCTGCGTCCTCTTCCGCGATCCCGCGGTGGGCCGTTTCTACAAGCACGACTCGCCGTACACCTACTTTTCGTCGACCGAGCTGCACTTGGGCGAGATCAGCCTCGAGTGCTCGCGCCCGGGCGCGGCCGCCGCGGGACTCTGGGCGACGTCGCGCCTCCTGCCGCTGACCCGGGGGGGCGAGTTCGCGCGGGGGCTCTCCCGCTCGCTGTCGGCGGCCCGGGCGCTTCACGCCCTCATCCAGAAAGATTCGCGTTTTCTGGCGGCATTCGACCCGGAGCTCGACATCGTCGTGTGGCTTCCCCGCGCCCGGACGGCAAAGGAGGCCTCCGCGCGTTCGCGTCGCCTCTTCGAGGAGGCGGCGCGGCGGGATCTCCACCTCGCGCTGGCGGAGCTGCCCCTGCGCTTTTTCGGCCGGGCGGGCGCGGCGATCGGCCGGCCGGACGAGACGGCCACGTGCCTGCGGTCCGTGCTGATGAAGCCGGAGCATGCCGACTGGGTGGAGCGCATCTGGGGGATCGTGGTCGAAGCGGCGGGGAATTCGGGCGTCGAGCGTTGAGCGTTCCGCGTCGAGCGTTCGGATCCGGGCACGCCTCGGGGCGCCGCGGGCGGGAGCCTAGGCGACGCCGAGAGCGTTGACGAACCGGGCGGCGGCGAAGAGGAGCAGGCCTCCGGAAAAGATCCACCAGATCAGCCGGCCGCGGGAGCGCGAGGAGAAGAGCGCGTCCATCTCGTACAGGACGGGGTAGACGGAAAACAGGTACCGCGGCATGCCGGCCGAGAGGCCCGAGGAGATCGGGAGCGCGAGCGCTCCCGCGGCCCAGGCCGCGTCGGCCCACCGGCCCTTCCAGGCGAGCCGGATGGTGAAGCCCGCGAAGAGAAGGGCCGCGGCATAGTCGAGCAGAAACATGGGCTCGGCCTTCCAGCCCGCGCGCGAGACGTAGTCGGCGAGGCCCTGAAAGTACGCAACGGCGCCCGCGAGCGATCCGGCGCCTCGCCTCCAGCCCGCCTGGGCGCGAAAGAACAGTCCCGGCTCGCCGTGGACGAGGCCATCGAAGAAGATCCAGGCCCACACCGTCACGAACGGCGCCGCACCGACGAGCAGAGCGGCAGGCCAGCGGTCCCGGCGCGCGAGGGTCTCCCCCGGCCGCGGCTCGATCGCGGCGAGAAAAAGGGCGGGAGCGACCGCGAGCGCGGTCGGCCGCGTCAATCCGAGCAGGACTCCCCAGAGGACCGCGCGCCCGATCCGCCCCGCACGGGCGTCGCGAAAAGCGAGGAGCGCGAAGAGAAAGAACATCGACTCCGCGTACATCGAAGCGAGAAAGAAAGAAGTCGGGAAGAGGAGCAGGAACACGACGGAGCGCCAGGCCCCCGCCTCGCCGCGGCGGGCGACTCCTTCTCGAAGAAAGAGAGGCGCGGCGAGAAACAGGCAGAGGTACGCGACCAGCATGCCCGCGTGAAACCCGTCCATCGCGAACGTGTGGTGTAGGACCTTCGCGGTCCAGGGATAAAGCGGGAAGAAGGCGTGACTCGAGGGCTGGCCGGGCTTCGGCGGCGGCCCGTAGCCCCACTCGATGATCGAGAGATACCAGCCCGAGTCGAACTTCGCATAGAGCGGCGCGCGCAGTTCGAGCGGAATGTCCCACTCGAGGCGGTGCTCGATCGGCAGGACGGTACGCGCGACCGTTCCCCAGACGCCGAGCGCCAGGATCCAGGCGGCGAGAACGAGGGCAAGCCGCGGCGGCCCGAAGTGAAGCCTCAGGAAGGCGAAGAATTTTTCGGCCGGGGACAAGGGTTCAAAGGTATCAGCTTGCGGAAGTGAGGTTGAGCGTTCAGCGTCGGGCGTCGAGCGTCCGATTCGCGATCCAGTTGACCGCGGAGTACCGCGGCCGTCTCGCTCCCGTTGGTCGCTCGGCTCCCGATTCCCGGTTCCGATTCCCGGCTCCGGCCCCCGTGGCTACACGGCTCGAAGCGCGCTCAGGGCCGGTCCCAGCTTCTGGCGCGATTTCCAGAAGTCCTTCCAGGGATCCCCTTCAGCCAGGCGTCTGGCGAAGTTGGCGATGGTAAACCGGCGGGGGTTCAGCTTCGGATCGACCTCGTCCCAGTCGAGGGGAGTGGAAACCGGCGCGCCCGGGAACTTGCGCACGGAGTAGGGCGCGACCACCGTCTGCGCGAACCCGTTGCGGAACGGGTCCAGATACACGCGGCCCTTCCTCGCGGCGATCCGGTTTTCCATCGTCATCTCTTTCGGGAAGGCCGCCGAGAGATGGTCGCCCAGCCGCTCCGCGAACTCCTTCGCTTCGTCCGCGTCGGGGCCCGTTTCGATCGGGATGAAGACGTGCATGCCCTTCTTCCCGGACGTTTTCGGAAACGACTTCAGGCCGAGGGCATCCAGAGCCTGCTTGATCTTCAATCCGGCGCGCGCCGCGTCGGCGAACTTTCCGGAGTCCGGGTCGAGGTCGAAGCAGACCCAGTCGGGCTTGCGCGGATCCTGCTGCCTCGCCCCCCAGACGTGGACGGCGATGCAGCCGAGGTTGGCGAGCGCGAGCTGTGTCTCGCGCTTTCCGCCGACGACGTAGTTGCGGATCCCGTTCTCGTGCTCGATGCGCCGCGTGGGCGTGTCCGGCGGCATCGACTCCGGCTTCTCCTTCTGGAAAAAACACTTGCCCGTGATGCCGTTCGGACAGCGCTTGAGGGACAGGAGCCTGTCCCTGACCCACGGCTGGAGGGCCGGGAAGAACTCGTCGTAGAACCGGATCAGATCGAGCTTGGTGTAGCCCTCCTCCGGCCAGTAGATCTTGTCGGGATTCGACACCTGGAGCGCGCCGGCTGCGGGCTTCGCCGGCGGCCCCCCCGCCGTCGTCCGGCCGGCGCCCGCCGCCTTCGATCCCGGAGTCGGCTGGGGTGCGGCGGACGCCGGGCTCTTCCTGGAGGCAGGGGGGTCTCCGCTCTTCCTCGCGGGGGTGCTGCGGCCCGTCTTCGCGGGGGTGCCGCGGCCCTTCGCCGCCCGCGCGTTCATGGGATGTCCTTCGGCAGCAGGCACTCTTCCGGCTTCTTGTCGTCGCGAAGCCCGAGGAAGACCGGCTGCCGCAGCTTGCCGTCGGCCGTCCACTCCTGAAAAGCGACCTGCGCGACGAGCTTCGGAGAGAGCCAGACGGCCCCCTTCTCCCGCGGCGGGAGGACGAAAGGCGGCTTGCCCGAGACGAGCGGCTGGAATGTCTTGTGGAGAGAGGCGAGGAGCTTCTGCGAGTAACCGGTCCCGACCTTTCCGACGTACCGCAGGTCGCGGCCCCGGTAGGCGCCCATCAGGAGGGCGCCGAAATGCGACCGCGATCCCGCGGGCGGCGTGTAGCCGCCGACGACGAGCTCCTCCTCCTGATGCACCTTCACCTTGAGCCAGTACGTGCTGCGGCCGGAGACGTACGGAGCGGCGGGATCCTTGGCGACGAGACCCTCCCAGCCCTTCCTCCGCGCGGCCTCGAACGCCTTCAGGCCGTTGGACACCAGCCGCCGCGACGGAAAAAGCCGGTCCCTGTCGCCGATCGCCTCTTCGACGGCGGCGCGGCGCACCGAAAGAGGCTCGTTTCTCAGGTCGACGCCTCCGCGGTAGAGGCAATCGAAGACCGCGTACACCTGCGCGATCTCTCCCTGCTGCAGGAGCTGAAAGCGGGACACGAGGCGGCGATCGAACGCCACGACCTCGCCGTCCAGAAGCAGCGCCTGGTCCGGCAGCGTCGCGATCGCCGCGGCCACCTCCGAGAAGGACTCCGTCCGGTCCTTCGCGTTGCGGGAGAGAAGCGTCACGCGGCTGCCCTCCTTGTACGCGAGGATGCGGTACCCGTCGTACTTTTCCTCGTAGACCCATCCGGGCCGGTCAAACGCCTCGGAGACGAGCGTGGCCAGCATCGGCTGGGCCCGGAAAGGCACACGCGCGGCCGAGCGCGCGCGCGGCCTCGACGTCGGCCTCGAGCGGAGCGCCGCGCTCTTCGCCGTCACGCGCGGTTCGACTTCCAGACGGCCTTGCGCCCGCCGCGCTTCGGCGGCGTCAGCAGCTTCGGATTCTTCGCCAGCTTCCGCAGGAGCGCGGGAGGATCGCCGGTCGCCGCCTTCTCGAGGTCGCCCCCTTCATCGCGCGCGATCTCGACGAGGATGCGCTTCGAGATCACGGACCGCGGCTCATCCTCCGCGATGTCGCGCGTGCCCGCGAACTCGTCGCGGTGCTTGATGAGCAGCCAGCTCGGGCGTCCGTCGCCTCCCCGCGGGCGAGTCCGGACGAGGACCCACGACCCGCGCAGCTTCTTGCCCTGCAGCGTGAACTTCAAATCGCCCTTCTTCAGCGCGGCGTCGACGTCGGGCGACTCCGGCGTCCAGGTCCCGTTGTCCCAGATCATCACGGTGCCGCCGCCGTACTCCCCCTCCGGGATGATGCCCTCGAACTTCGCGTACTCGATCGGGTGATCTTCAGTCGGCATCGCCATCCGCTTGACGGACGGGTCGAGCGAAGGGCCCTTCGGCACCGCCCAGGAGAGCAGCACCCCCTTCCACTCGAGGCGGAAGTCGTAGTGCAGCTGCGACGCGCGGTGCTTCTGGATGACGTACCCGAGAGCCTTCGCGCGCTTCTTCGGCGCGGGCTTCTCCTTGCCCGAAGGCTCGGCCGTGACGCCAAACCGCCGCTTCTTCCAATACTCGGTCAATGCCATGGCGGCCTCCCCGTGCAATGGTCTTGCCTTTTGAGGGGACAGGCGCCGGGCGCTCGCTTCGCGAGGGCGCCGGGCGCCGATGCATCCCCGGGCACCCAACCCGAGGCCCTTTCTCAGGCCTCCGTCCGGGCGTCCGCCCAGCGCCTCCCGCTCAGCGCCCAGGGCCCCGCGCACTCTTTCCACCGGTTACACTCAAGTAAATGCTCGAAATTGTCCGGTGGGGGGCCACCGTCGAGCTCCTCGGGCTCGCCGTCCTGCCCCTGCTGCGCGCCGCCTTCGGGAACCGGCGGGACGCCGCGCTGCTGTCGCGGCCGGCGGGCCTCGCCTTGACCGCGTGGGGGGCCTGGGCGCTCGCGCTCCTCCCGAGGATCCCGTTCGACCGCCGGGGCCTCCTCGCCGCGGCGGGTCTTCTCGCGGTCCTCTCCTGGTTGACGTCGAAGGCCGGCGCGCCCAGGGAGCGGACCTCCTTCTGGGGCCGGGAGGAAACGCGCGGCGCGCTCTTCTTCTGGGTGCCCGCGGCGGTTTTCCTCCTCATCCGCGCCTGCCTGCCCGAGATCGTCGGACAGGAAAAGTTCATGGACCTCGCGTTCCTGAGCGGCCTCGCCCGCAACACCGCGATGCCCCCGCCCGACCCATGGATGGCGGGCGGCACCATCAACTACTACTACTGGGGGTACCTGCTCGCCGCGTCCCTCGCCCGGATCTCGGGAGTCATGACGACGGTGTCCTACAACCTCTCCATCGCGACGTTCGCCGGCTACTCCTTCGCCGCCGCGGCGTGCCTCGGCTTCCGGCTTTCCGCGGGCCGGTTCCGCGCCGGGCTCTGGGCGGGGATCGGGACCGTTTTCGCAGCGGACCTGGCGGGTGCGTTCGACGCATGGAAGGCGCCGCTCGGGAAGGGATTCGACTACTGGCACGCCTCCCGGGTGATCGGGAAGGGAAACACCATCAACGAATTTCCCTTCTTCACGTTCTTCCAGGCGGACCTCCATCCGCACCTGCTCGCGTTTCCCTTCTTCCTCGCGGCGTTCGCCGCGGCCCACCGCGTGCTCGAGCTGCCGCGGCGTCCGGCGGGGACCGACCCGGGCTGGCGCGGCCGGATCTCCCGCGCCTGGCCTTTCGTGCTCCTGGCGTTTCTCGCGGGCACCGCCCGTTCCGCGAACAACTGGACGCTGCCCGCGCTCGCGATCCTGCTCGTGGGTGTCTGCGTGCTTCGAACCGTTCCGGGAGAGCGCCGCCGCCCTTCCGCCGCCGATCTCGCGTGGGGCGCCATCCTGGGCGCCGGCATCCTGTTTCTCTCCCTGGTCCTCTGGTTTCCCTATTCGAGCTCGTATGCGCTCCCTTCGCGCGGGCTCGGACAGGCCACGATGCGATCGGGGCTTCTCGAGTTCCTCCTGTTCTGGGGGCTTCTGCTGGCGGCCGCCGCCATCGGCTTTTCCGACGGAGAGGACCCTCCCGACGAGGCGGCGCGAAGACGAAGAGATCTGCGCCGCGCGCTCGCCGGCGCGGCCGCCCTGGCCGCTTCCCTGGCGACGGGCGCGCCCGCCCTTCTCGTCCTGATCCCGCTGGTCCTTCTCGCCGGCGGCCTGGCCTGGAAGGCGCTCCGCGCGGACTCGCGCGACCTCGACGCGGCCTACACGGGGTGCCTCCTGCTGCTCGGCCTGGCCATGGTGGCGGGATGCGAGTTCGTGTACTTCCGGGACTCCTACGGGGAGGACCTCCAGCGGATGAACACCGTCTTCAAGTTCTACCACCAGGCCTGGCCGCTGATCGCGATCGCCGCCGCCGTTCTCGCCGAAAAGGCCTGGCGGTCGGAGGGACGGTTCCGCGCCGTCCGGCGCGCCGCCCTGGCCGCGGTCGCGGGGATCGCCCTCCTCTATCCCGCGGACGCACTCCTGTCCCGCTGGCGGCACCACACGGGCCGATTCACTCTCGACGCGTTCCCGTCCCTCTTCCAGCGCGCTCCCGGAGACGCCGCCGCCGTTCAGTGGCTCGAGTCCCACGCAAAGCGCGACGCCGTCGTGCTCGAGGCCACCGGGGACGCCTACAGCGAGTACGCGCGGATCGCCTCCCACACGGGCATTCCGACCGTGCTGGGATGGGCCAACCACGAGGGCCTCTGGCGCAACAACGACCAGCAGGTGGGAGACCGCGCGTCGCTGATCCGAACGTTCTACGAGGGCCGGGACGAAAGAGTCGCGCTCGCGTTTCTCAAGCGCTACAGGGTCACCCACGTCGTCCTCGGCGACCTCGAGCGGCGCCTGTATCCCGCCGCGGACCGCATCGCGTCCTATCCGTTCCTGTCGCAGGAGCTGCGCGGCCCGACCGCGGTCTACTCCGTCCACGCCGGTCCATGAAGATCGTCATGGCCCTCGATTACTTCCGGCCGAACGTGTCGGGCCTGTCGGTGTACGCCGAGCGTCTGGCCCGCGGGCTCGCCGCGCGGGGCCACGGGGTGACCGTCGTCACGCACCGCCATGAAAAGCTTCTTCCGGCCGAAGAACAGGACGGAGGCCTGAGGATCGTGCGAGCGCCCGTGCTCCTGCGGGCCGGCAAGGCGCTCCTCTCCCCCGCGCTTCCGCGCTCCGTGGCGCGCGAGCTCGCGGGCGCCGACGTCCTTCACCTCCACTCCCCGCTCGCCGCGGCGATCCCGCTCGCGCGCCTCGCGCGCCGGCGGCGGGTGGCGCTCGTCGTCACCTACCACTGCGACCTGCGGCTCCCGCCGGGGGCGCTCGGCCGGCTCCTCGAAAGCGCGGCGCGGGTCTCGCAGAATTACGCCCTCGCGCGGGCCGCCGCGATCGTGCATTCGACGCGCGACTACGCGGAGAGCATTCCGGCCATCGCGGCGAGGCTCGACCGCTTCGTCGAGATCGCGCCTCCCCCGCCGGAGCCGCGGTCGGGTCAGGCCGGCGCAGGGGCCGCGGAGCTCCGGGAGCGCTGGAAGGTCGGCGGCGCTCCCGTCGTGCTCTTCGCCGGGAGGTTCGCCGCGGAAAAGGGACTCTTCGACCTGCTCCAGGCCTTCGAGACCGTGCGGCGGCGCTTTCCCGCCGCACAGCTGCTCCTCGCCGGCGAAAAGGACCGCGTGCCGGGAGAGAGCGTCGGCCGCCGCCTCGCCGCGCTCGCGAGCGACCGGAGCTCGGGCGTCGTCATGCCGGGCCTCGTCGCGCCCGGGGACATGGACGGCCTCTTCGACCTCGCGGACGTGCTCGCCCTCCCGTCGACGAACAGCACCGAGTCGTTCGGGATGGTCCAGATGGAGGCCATGCTCCGCGGCGTTCCGGCCGTCGCCTCGGACCTGCCGGGCGTGCGGCAGGCCGTCCTCCGCACCGGCATGGGGGAGCTCGCGATTCCCGGCGATCCCGCATCCCTCGCGGCCGCCCTTCTGCGCGTGCTCGAGTCCCCGTCCGAGTATCGGAGGAACGCGCCGGCCGCGCACGCCTGGTTCTCCCTCGAGCGGACGATCTCCGAGTACGAAAACGTCTATCGCCTCGCCCGGAACCGCTCCCTCGAACGGGGACCGGTCCGCTACAATGAGATCACCTCCCGCACATGACCCAGAGGCCCGGACCGCGACCGCCGAGAGACCCGCGTTGACCGCCTCCGCACAGCCCCTCGCCCTGGCCGAGCGCGAACGGGCGCTCCGATTTTCCAGGTGGCGGTATTACCTCTCCTCCATCCCGACGCTTCTCCTGCGCATTCGCAGCTGGCCCGCCGTTCTGGGAATCTTCGCGGGCCTTCCCCTGAAGCGTCCCATGACGATCGTGCTCGACGACGGCAGCCGCTTCCGCGTGCGCGGGCGCATGGACGTCTGGATCATCAAGGAGACGTGCCTCGACCGCGACTACGAGCGCGGGGAGGTCGAGGTCGAGGACGGCTGGACGGTCGTCGACATCGGCGCCGGATCCGGGGACTTCGCCATCTGCGTCGCCAGGCGCAGCCCGCGGTCGCGCGTGTTCGCCTTCGAGCCCCTCCCCGAGTCCTACGCTCTCCTCGAAGAAAACCTCCGGTTGAACGGGCTTTCGAACGTGAAGGCTTTTCCGGTGGCGATCGCGGGGAAGGCGGGCGAGCTTCTCCTCTACACGAAGACCGGCCTCGAGGGGCAGCACCGCACCGCGCAGGCCGAGACGGCGGAGACGGGAGCCGCGCTGCGCGTCTCCTCCATCACGCTCGAGGCCGCCTTCGAACAGGCCGGCGTGGGTGTCTGCGACCTCCTGAAGATCGACTGCGAGGGTGGCGAGTACGACATCCTGTTCGGCGCGAGCGATGCGGCGCTGGCGCGCGTGCGCCACATCGCGATGGAGTTCCACGACGGCATCGCCGCCCATTCGCACGAGGAGCTCATCCCGTTTCTCGAGAGGCGCGGATTCGGCGTGCGGACCCGCCCCAATCCCGCGCACGCGAGCCTCGGGTTTCTCTTCGCGTCGAACCGGCGCCTGGAAGCTTGACGGCCACGGAGGCGGAAATTCACGCGCCCGCCGGGCGTGAGCGGCGGCAGGCTCGCGCGATCTTTCTCGCCATCCTCGCGGCGGGCGCCCTCCTGCGCTTCGTCGGCCTCGCATGGGACGACGCGCACCACCTTCATCCCGACGAACGCCACATCTCCATGGTCGAGGAGAACCTGGAGGCCCCGAAGAGCATCCGCAACTACTTCGACTCGGCGACCTCGCCGCTGAATCCCTACAACCGCAAGCACGACTCCTTCGTCTACGGCACGCTTCCGCTCTTCCTGACGAAAGCCGTCGCGCACGCGGTGCACCGGCCCGGCTACGACGGCGCGTACCTCGTCGGCCGCGCGCTCTCCGCCCTCTTCGACCTCGCGACCGTGTGGCTGACCTATCTCATCGCGCGCCGCTTCGGAGGACGGCGGCCCGCGCTCGCCGCTTCGGCGCTCGTCGCCTTCTGCCCGCTGGGGATCCAGCTCGCGCACTACTGGACCGTCGACAGCTTTCTGACGACGTTCGTCGCGGCGACTCTTCTGGGCTCCGTCCGCATCGCGCAGGGAAAGTCCTCGTGGGGCGGCGTCTCCGCGACGGGCGCCGCGCTCGGCCTCGCGGTGGCCTGCAAGATCACCGCCCTCGCCCTCTTCGGCGCCGTCGGTCTCGCCCTTCTCGTCGAGGCCTTCTCGGCCGGGCGGGACGCTTCCCGCGCCGCCGCGCGCGTCGCGAGCCGCAGCCTCCTCTCGGCCGCGGCGGCGTACGCGGCGATCCGGGTGGGACTCCCGTACGTGTTTTCGGGCTGGAGGCTCGACCCCCGGTACATCCGAGACATGCAGGCCTTGATGGCCCTGTCGAAGAGCGTCGCCGGTTTTCCGCCCGCGCTGCAGTGGGCCGGCCGCACGGTCCTCTTTCCTCTGCGAAACTTTGTCTTCTGGGGCGCCGGGCCCTTCTTCGGGATCGCGGCGCTCGCCGCCTTCACCGCCGCCCTGCTGACGTCGTGGCGGCGCGAGCGGCGGCCTCTGCTGCCGCTTCTCTTCTACGCCGCCGTCGTCTGCGCGTACCACGGGCTCACGCTTTCGAAGTCGATCCGCTATTTCTATCCGGCGTATCCCGTTTTCGCGGTCGTGACGGCGCTGTTTCTCTACGGGCTCGCGAGGCGTCCGGCCGTCTCGCGGCTCGCTCGCGCCCTCCCGGCGGTCGTGGTCCTGGGGACGGTCCTCGCGGGGATCGCCTTTTCTTCCATCTATCGCCGGCCGCACACGCGCGTCGCGGCGTCCCGGTGGATCTACGAGCACGTTCCTCCGCCGGCCCGCGTCTCCTCGGAGTCGTGGGACGACGCCCTCCCGGTCCCCCTGCCCGGATACGCCGCGAACCAGTATGAGGGTCCCGCGATGGACCTGTGGGGCCCGGACAACGCGGCGAAAGTCGAGGCCGTCGTCGCCACGCTCGCGAAGGCCGAATGGCTGGCGATCACGAGCAACCGCGTGTACGGCAACATCACCCGCCTTCCGAGCGTGTTTCCGATGACGACGGCGTACTACCGCGCGCTGTTCGAAGGCCGCCTCGGCTTCGAGCGCGCCGCGGACTTCACGTCGTATCCCTCTCTCGGGCCCCTGCGATTCCCGGACGATCGCGCGGAGGAGCAGTTCACGGTCTACGATCATCCGCGAGTTCTCCTCTTCCGGAAGACCCCGGCGTTCTCGGAAGGACGCGCGCGTGCCATCCTGCTCGCGGCGATCCCCGCGACTCCACCGACCATCTGGGAATGGGAGAAGGCGCCGCGGAGGAGCCGACGCGTCTCGGAATCGCTCCTTCCGCCGAGGCAGGCGGGAGCGGAGCGGGCTTCGGCGACGTCGGAACCGGGAGGCGGCTCGTGGAGCTCCGCCATCCTGTTTTACCTCGCGGCGGCGCTCGTGGGATTTCTCGCGCTGCCCTTCGTGACGGTCCTCTTCGGCTCGCTTCCGGACAAAGGCGCCGGAATCGCGAGGATCGTCGCCCTCGCCGTCGCGACCTATGCGCTGACCGTTCTCGTCCAGGCGCGCGTGCTCGCAAACGGCCGGGGGGCGGCACTGGCAGGCCTCGGGGTGCTGGCGCTTCTCTCCGCGGCCGCCCTGGCGGCCCGCGGCCGCGTCATCGCCGCGTTCTGGCGGACCCATCGGCGGTCGCTCGTCGAGACCGAGGCGGCCTTCGCCGCCGGCTTCGCCCTCTTCGCGGGCCTCCGCGCGATGAACCCGGAGATCTTCTGGGGCGAGAAGCCGATGGACTTCTCGATCCTGAACATCCTCGTCCGGACGCCCGTGCTTCCCGCCTCAGACCCCTGGTTCGCCGGCGCGCCGCTCGGCTACTACACGTTCGGCCACGAGATGGTCGCCGTCCTCACGATGCTGACCGGCCTGTCCACCCGCTTCACGTTCAATCTCGCGTTCGGGCTCCTCGGCGGCGCGGCGGTCTCGGGGGCGTATTCGCTCGCCCGCAACTGGACGGGAACTCGCCGGTCCGGGGTCGTGGCGGCCGGATTCGTGGCGATCCTCGGCAATCTCGCGGGCCTGCGCGAGTGGCTCATCAATCAGCCGGCCCGGCACGAGACGCGCCACCTCGACTGGCACTATTTCTGGGCGACCTCACGGGTCATCCGCGACACGATCAACGAATATCCTTTCTGGAGCCTGACCTTCGCGGATCTCCACGCCCACGTCTTCGCGATCCCGCTCTTCCTGGTCGTCGCCGCCTGCGCGCTCGCTCTCCTCCGCCGCGCGGCCGTTCCCGGAGCCCGCCCTCTTCCGATCTTGATTTCGGCCGCGGCTCTGGGCGGGGCCGTCTCGGCGCAGGCCCTGACCAACGCCTGGGATGTGCCGCTGCTCGGAGGGCTTCTCGTGCTGATCTCCGCGGCCGCCGCGTTCTCGAGCGGAAGGCTTTCTGCCGCGGGGACGCTCCGAGCCGTTCTGATCTTCTTCGTTTCGGCGGGAACCGCCGTGCTCCTCGTCCTGCCGCTGTGGGTCCGCGGCGGAGGCGCTCCGGGCCACGGCCGGAACGACGGACCCGGGGCGCGCGGGATCGATATTCTGACCGTGTTCGGGGTCTTCATCTTTCTCGCGATCGCGTGGTGGCTCATCACCGCGCTGAGGCGCCCGGATCGCCAGCGCCGCGGCCGGCGTGCTCTCGGGACGGCCGCTCTGCTGGCCGGTGCCCTGCTCGCCGCTCTCGCCGTCCGGCTGCCGGACGCCTTCTGCGCCACGGCCATCCTGCTTTTTCTGTCCGCCGCGATCTTCTTCGTCCGCGCTCCGGAGGACCGCCTCGCCTGCGGGTTCGTCGCGACCGCCTTCTTCCTGATTCTTTTCGCGCAGCGGTTTTACATCTACGACCGCATGAACACGTACTTCAAGCTGTACCTGGAGACATGGCTCCTCTTCGCGGTCGGGTGCGCCGTGCTCGTCTTCGGTCCCGCGGGGCGGCCGGGAGCGTTCTCGTCGTGGCCTCGCCCGATCCGGGCCATCGCCGTGCTCCTCTTCGCGGCGGCGCTCTTCACCAGCGCGTCCGGCGCCTACGGTGTCCTCGCCCCGAACCGGTCCTCGCTCCCGGACGGCGTGCGCGCCTCCGGCCCCACGCTCGACGGGCTCGCCTATCGCGAACGGTGGCATCCCGGCGAATATCGCGCCATCGAGTGGCTGCGCCGCACGCTCCGCGGGACTCCCGTCGTCCTCGAGGCGCAGGGGCCTTCGTACCAGGAGTTCGGCCGCATCTCGATGCTGACCGGGCTGCCGACCGTTCTCGGCTGGGATTACCACGTGCAGCAGCGCGGAAATCCGCCCGCCCGGGTCGAAGAGCGGCGCGCCGCCGTCGCGGAAATCTACTCGAGCCCGAAGGCCTCGTCGGCCGAGGCGCTGCTGCGGCGTTATCACGTCGGGTACGTCTACGTGGGCTCGCTCGAGCGCAAGACCTATCCCGCCGCCGGCCTCGCCAAGTTCCGGACGGCGAAGGACCTCTTTCAGGTCGCGTACGAGAATTCGGAAGCCGCCGTGTACCGGGTCGTCGGCGGCGACTCTCAGGATGTCGTCGCCCCCGAGCGCGAGGCACTGCCCGCGCCGGCCGCGGAGCCCGCCGCCGGCGCGGCGCCCGACACCGAGCCGGAGGAGGCTCCTGAAATCGCGGAAGCGGCGGCGGACGGATCACCGCCGTGGGAACGGTTGAAGGAGCCGCGCGGCGCCGCCGTCGATTTCAGGGAGCGCGTCTGGATCGCGGACTTCGGCCACTCGAGGCTGAGGATCTACGACGCAAAGGGCGGATTCCTCGGCGGCTGGGGCGGCCGCGGAGTGGGTCCGCACGGATTCCGCGAGCTCTGCGCGGTCGCCGCGCGAGGCGACGACCTCTACGTGGCCGACACGTGGAACGGCCGGATCGAGCGGTTCGACCTGGCGGGCAAGTGGAAGGCCGCCGCCGCGGAGCTCTACGGGCCGCGCGGCGTCGCGGTCGCGCCCGACGGCCGGGTCTGGACGACCGACACCGGGAACCACCGGCTGATGGTGTACGAGCCGGATCTCACCGGCGGCCGGCCGATCGGCCAGAAAGGCTCCGGCCCCGGGCAGTTTTCCGGACCCATCGGCATCGCGATCTCGCCTTCCGGACGCGTCTACGTCGCGGACACCGCGAACCGGCGCATCCAGGCGATCGACGCGGACGGAAAGGCCACCGGCGCCTGGCCCGTCGCCGGATGGGGCGACGGCGCGGAGCCTCAACTGGCGGTCTCGGAGGATGAGAACGTCTACGCGAGCGACCCGACGGGCAACGCGGTCCTCGAGTTCGCGCCGGACGGAAAGCTTCTGCGGAAGATCGTCGCCGATCCCGCGGGAAAGGCCTTTTCGCGGCCGACCGGTCTCGCGATCAGCGGGAAAGCCCGTATCCTTTACGTCGTCAACTCCGGCAACTCGTCCGTCGCCGCGTGTCCTCTGCCCGAAAGGAGGAGCCGATGATCATTCGCGCAACCGCGCGGCGGATGCTTCCCGCCTCGGCGGCCCTCGGACTGCTCCTGGCCGCCGCGGCCGCCTCGAGCGGCTGCCGGAAGACGGAGACGACCGGCGGAGCGCGCGCCTCCGCCTCGCCCTCTCCCACCGTTCCCGCCGATCTCTCTCCCCACCTCTCCGAGAAACCCGGGTCGTCGGCGCCGCCCTTCGCCGGCCTGAGATTTCCCCGCGGGATCGCCGTCGACGGGAGGGGCCGCGTCTGGGTCGCGGACTTCGGCAATGCGGCCGTCCGCCTGTTCGACGCCGCCGGCGGGCTCTTCGGCGGATGGGGCGGCCACGGCGAGGGCACGTGGGCGATGAAGGACCCCTGCGGAATCGCCGTTCGCGGAAACAGCGTCTACGTCGCCGACACCTGGCGCTCGGGGGTCGAGCGGTTCACGGACGCCGGGCAGTTCCAGGCAAAGCTCGCCGCGGACCTCTACGGCGCGCACGGAATCGCGGCCGCCGCGAACGGAATTGTGTACGTCGCTGACACGGGAAACAACCGGATCATCGTCTGCAACGCCGACCTGACCGGCCCGAAGGCGATCGGAAAATCCGGCGCCGGTCCCGAGCAGTTCGCCTCCCCCGTGGCCGTGGCGGTCGGGCCGTCCGGAGACGTTTACGTGACGGACACAGGCAATCGGCGGATCCAGGTGCTCGACGCGTCCGGGAAATTCAAGACGAGCTGGAAGTTCGCGGGGTGGGGAGCCAACGCGGAGGCGTACGTCGACACCGACGCGGACGGCTCCCTCTTCGTCAGCGACCCCGTTGCGGGAGCGGTCGTCATGCTCGACCGGAAGGGTGTCGAGCGGAGGCGCTGGACGGCGGACGGAGAAGGGAAGAAGTTCGCGAGGCCCACGGGCGTCGCGGTCGACCGGAAGAACCGCATTCTGTTCGTCGCGAACACGGACTCCGGCGCAATTTCCCGCGTCCCTCTCGACGGGAAGTAACGCCACGCGCCTTTCGAAGGCCTCTCCCCGGGACGGCGGCCGGAGCGGACGGCGCGCCGGGGAGACGGCCGTCCTCGGCGCCGCGGCCGTCCTCGCCGGGATCCCCTCTCTCCTCGTCGTGCTCCTGCTCTGGTTGCGGCGTCCGGGGCCTCGCGGCTTCGAAGAGGTGTGGCGGTCGCTTCCGTTTTTCTCGGGGCTCGACTGGCCCGCGTGGTTCGCGGCGGTCCTCGGGACAGACGCCCGCTCGCGCTCCGCCTTCGACGCCGGCTGCCGGCGTGGGCGTGGCTCGTCCCGCTCGCGCTCCTCGTGCGGGGGCTGTTTCTCGATTCCTGGTGGTACACGCTCGTGGGAGACGAATACGAGTTTCGGGAAATGGCCGCCGAGATCGTGCGGAACCAGACCCTCCCGGAAATCGGGACGCGGCTCTTCGGGATGGAGGGCGTCTACGGCCAGTTCACGGACCTCACCTCGCTCGTCCAGGCGGCGGGAATGTTCTTCGCGGGAACCGACAACTTCGGATGGAAGATCAGCAGCCTCTTTCTTTCGGCGCTCGCGATCCCGTTCTATTTCTCCTTCTTCCGGACGTTCGCCGGGCGGCGCGTCGCGACGTTCGCCTGCTTCCTCCTCGCGGTCTCGCATTACCTCATGTCCTTCGTCAAGATCGGCTACCCGAACCTCCCGCACCTGACGGTGGCTCTGCTCGTCTCCGCGGCGGCCTGGGCGGTTCGCACCAGGCGCACGCTCGCTTTCACCCGTGTGGGCCTCGCGGCGGGCGCGTGCTGCTATGTCTACCCGGCCGCGCTGTACTGTCTGTGCTCGCGGCGGTTCTCGCCGCGAACCTCGCGCAGGCGTACGTCCTGTCGCCGCCGAGCATGGCCGGCCAGTACCAGGGGATCGAGGCGCTCTTCAACCGCACGGCGCAGAACGCAAGAGATCGGTCGCCCGATCCCGAGCGCCACCTCCTCTTCCTGACCGACCAGTGGACGGTCGCCTACGGCTTCACGGCGCTTCAGGAGGTGTATCGCCTGCCGCCCCTCGCCGAGGTGAAGGTCGAGTCGGGGCGGCTCTCCGCCCAAGGACTGGCTCGCGCGTCGGCGAGGGAAGCGCTGGTCGTCATCCGGCCCGAGCTCGCGTCGGAGATCGGCGCGCGGCTCGAAGCCGCCCTCCGGTCCGCCGGCAAGACGCCCTGCACCGCGGGCAACCTCAAGGGGACGGCGCGGATGGTTCTCTGGCAATCGCCCGAGCTTCCCCGGTTCTGCGAATAAAAAGGGCCGCTCTGCTGGACAACGGAGGCCGTATCTCTTACGTTATGAGGACAATCAACAGTTTGTGAGAAGGAGACTCATGACATCGCGCACATGTGCGGATCCGCGCGGGAGACCGCATCGCCTGCCGGTCGGGGGCGTCGGGGTCGCGCTTCTCTTCGCGGCGGCGGGCCTCTTGGGCGTCTCCTGCGGCAGGAAAGAGACGGCCGGCGCCCCGGGCACCGGCGGCGGCGCCCCGGCGCCGGCCGCGAAGCCGACGGAGACGCTCCCGGTCGCCGCGGGTCCCTCGATCCAGGCTGCGGCCGCGGGGAACCAGACGCCGTGGGCGGGGCTGAAATCGCCGAGCGATGCCAGCCTGGACGAGAAAGGGCGGCTCTGGGTCGTCGACCAGGGCGGGTCGGCGCTTCGGATCTTCGACGGCAACGGCGGCTCACTCGGCGGGTGGGGAGGCCGTGGCACCGGCGAATACGCCATGAAGGACCCGTCCGGTATCGCGATCCACGGGGACAACGTCTACGTCGCCGACACCTACAACACCGGGGTGGAGGTCTTCTCCCAGGCCGGGCAGTGGAAGGGCAAGAGCTCGGCGGGCCTCTACAACCCGCACGACGTCGCGGTGGGCGCCGACGGCCAGGTCTGGATCACCGACACGGGCAACGGACGAATCGTCGTGTGCGGAGCGGATCTCGGAAGCCCTCGATCCGTCGGGAAACAGGGCGCCGGACCGGAGGAGTTCTCCGCCCCGATCGGGATCGCGATCGGTCCCTCGGGAGACGTCTACGTCGCCGACGCCGGCAACGGGCGGGTCCAGGTCTTGAACCCGAACGGAGACTTCAAGGGCCGCTGGAAATTCAACGGATGGGGTCAGAACGCCGAGCCTTATATCGACGTGGACAGGGACGAAACTCTCTTCGTGTCCGATTCCGTCGCGAACGTCGTCGTGCATCTCGACCGCGGCGGCCGGGAGCTGCACCGCTGGGAGGCGGGCGGCGATGGCAAGAAGCTGCTCCGGCCCCGCGGCGTGACCGTCGACCGGAAGAACCGCGTGCTCTACGTGGTGAACACGGACGCGAACGCGCTCTCCCGCATCCGGCTCGAGAAGTAAGACACGGTGGACCACAGCCCCTCCCCGGCGACCGGCGGCGAAGACTCCGCCCGCCCGCCGGGAGGAGCGGAGGGCCCGATCGCGCGGCGGACGCCGTCGCCGCAGGGGCGCCGGGCGGCCCTCCTCGTGTTCGCGGCCCTCCTGCTCGTCACGCGGTTCGCGGCGCTCGCGGACCGCCCACTCCATCACGACGAGTCGATCCACGCCTTTCAGTCCTACACCCTGTCCAAAGACGGGACCTGGCGGTACGACCCGGCCTACCACGGCCCGTTCCTGTATTACGCCAACGCGCTCGTCTACAAGATCGCGGGAGTCACCAACGCGACCGCGCGGTTCCTGCCGGCCCTCTTCGGGGTCGGACTGGCGCTCTTCGCCATTCCGCTGGCCTCCTGGTTCGGCTTCGAAGCGGCCGTGGCGTTTGCGCTCCTGGTTCTCATCTCGCCGCACTTCGCCTACTTCTCGCGGTTCATCCGGGAGGACCTGTATTCGCTCGTCTTCACCGTCGGGACGATCGTCGCATTCCGAAGGTTTCTGGAAACCGATCGCTCCCGCTGGCTGACGCTCTCGGCCGTGTCGTTCGCCCTCGCGGGCGCGACGAAGGAAAACGCCTACATGACGGGCGTGCTCTTCGTGCTATTCGGAATCTGGGTGTTTCTGGAGCGCGCGCTCGCGCGGCCCGCGGAAGCGCCGGCCGGAGTGCCGGGAACGAAGCCGCCCTCCGGCCCGTCGGCCGCGCTCCGCGCGACGGTCGCCTGGACGGCGCCTCGCGTGGTCCCCATCCTGATCGCAGCCACCGTCTTCCTCTGCATCTGGTCGCTGCTCTACACAGCCTTCGGGCGATATCCCGGGGACTGGCTCGCGATACCGAAGGCGGTTCGTTACTGGATGGGGCAGCACGCGATCGCGAGAATCCCCGGGCCCTGGTACTACTACTTTCCGCAGCTCCTGATGTACGAGACGGGGATTCTCGCCGCGGCGCTGCTCGTTCTCCGGCGCCCGGAGGTCCGCCGCGACCCGTTCCTGCGGTCAATCGCGTGCGCCATCGGGGCGCTGGGAGTCGCCGCGCTGATGTCGGGCGCGATCGACGCGCCCGCGGCGAGATGGATCGGGCTCGGAATCGCCACCGCCGGCGCCATCGCCGCTCTCGTGCTGCTCAATCGCCGCCTTCCGAACGCGGAGCGGGCCGCGCCCTTCCTGCGCTTCGTCGTGTACTGGGCGCTCGCCTCGCTCGCGATCTACGGGTGGGCGCGGGAAAAGGTTCCCTGGCTGACCGTCCACCCGCTCCTGCCGGTGACGATCCTCGCCGCGATCGGGCTCGCCGACCTCTGGCGAGAGCGCGCGCGCAGCGGTCCGCGCCTCCTTCTGGCGGGCGTCTTCCTCCTGCTCGCGGTGAACGCGACGGGGATGTACCTCGCCTGCTTCCGATACGGGGCGCACGACATCGCGAAGGACCCCGGCCACGCGGAGATGCTCGCGTACGTTCAGACTTCGCGCGATCTCGTCCGGGCGCTCGACTCGGTCGAGAAGGCCAGGGCGCGCGTGCCGGCCGGCCAGCCCCTGATCACGGTGACGGGCGAGGCGTCCTGGCCGCTCACCTGGTATCTGCGCGACGTGCAGACGCGATGGCTCACGCGCGTCGAAGACACGTCGACGCCCATCATCGTCGCCGACTGGGACGCGGAGGGCGGCCTCCAGAAGCAGCTCGCCGAGCACTACACGGCGACGCGCGTGCCGATTCGCGCCTGGTGGTTTCCGGGACGCGTCGCCGCCGCGGACAAGACGCCCGCCCGGCCGACCGCGGTCGATCTGCTTCGCTACTGGCTCTTTCACGAGATCTGGAGCCCGATCGGCTCCCAGGACACGACGTTCTACGTGCGCAAGGATCTGGGCGAGGGGACGGGGCCGTTGCCGGTCGTCAATATCGTCCTGAAAGACTCGACCGCCCGCGACTACAACGGAGAAGCGGGCACCATCCCGCCGCTGAAAACGTGGGGCACCGCCGGCACCGGCGCGGGCGAGCTCGGGGAGCCGCGCGGGATCGCGTCCGATTCCCGCGGTCAGCTCTACGTGGCGGACACGAAGAACAGCCGGATCCAGGTCTTCGACAACGACGGCAAGTTCCTCCGCCAGTTCGGATCCAAGGGCAAGGGACCGGGCGAATTCAACGAGCCGTGCGGGATCGCGGTCGACGCGGAAGGGGACATCTGGGTGGCCGACACCTGGAACGCCCGGATCGCGCGGTTTTCCGGAGCGGACGGAAAGTTCATGGGCGCGATCGGCCCGCCGGAGAACGCGTTTTTCGGCCCCCGGGCGGTCGTCGTGTCGCGGAACTTCGTGTACGTCGCCGACACCGGAAACAAGAAGATCGTCCGCTTCGACCGGGACGGCAAGCGGCTCAACGATTTTGGAGGAGACGGCAGCGGGCCGGGAGAATTCGTCGAGCCGGTGGGGCTCGCGGCCGACGCCTCCGGGAACCTCTACGTCGCCGATACGGGCAACCACCGCGTCCAGGTCTTCGACCCGGAGGGAAAGTTCCTTCGGCAGTTCCCCGTATCGGGCTGGAAGGACTTTTACACGGAGCCCTACCTCGCGATCGCCGGCGACATGCTCCTGGTGACGGACGCGTGGGGCGGGCGGGTCGCCGCGTACGACGCGAAGGGCGTCATGCGGCGATCGTGGAAGGCAGATCGCGATTTCAAGCAGCCGACGGGAATCACCGTGGACGCCTACGGCCGGGTGACGGTCACGGACCGCGGGACGAACAGGATCTTTTCCTGGGCGCTGCCATCCGTTCTCCCGTGACGCGGAGAGGGCCCTGAGCGCTCCGACTCCGTTGCCGCGCGCCGGGTCCCCGCAAGCGCCCAGGCTCGAGTGGATCCTGTTTTTCACGGCCGTCGTCTTCTACGCGGCGACGCGGTTCCTCGGAATCTCGAGGTATCCGGTGTTCTTCTTCTGCGACGAGGCCCTGCAGGGGAACCTGGCCTGGGAGCTGCTGCACAACCGCTTCCGCGATCACACGGGCACCTTCCTCCCGCCGTATTTCTTGAACGACCGCCGGTGGGCGGTCAGTCTCTCGGTCTATATGCACCTGCTGCCCGTCGCTCTCTTCGGCAAGAGCGTCACGGTCATCCGCGCGACCTCCGCGGCCGTTTCGGTGCTCGGCGCGGCCGCCGGGGGGCTTGCCCTGAAGGAGATGCGGAATCGTTTCTGGTGGGCCGTTCCGCTGCTCGTCGCGGGGATTCCACTGTTTTTCGTCCACGCCCGCCTGGGATTCGAGACGGCGATGATGGCGTCGTTCTATTTCTGCTTCCTCTGGGCCTACTTCGTCTATCGCGGCCGCAATCCGCGGTGGCTGTTCGCGGCGCTCGCGTTCGGCGCCGCCGTGTTCTACGCGTACACCGCCGGCCAGGGCGTCATGCTGGTTACCGGCGCCGCGCTCCTGATCTCGGACCTGCGGTATCACCTGCGGCAGCGCAAGGCCCTGCTCGCGGGCGCGCTGCTCTTTTCCGTCCTGCTCGCCGCGCCCTACGTCCGTTACCGGCGTCTCCACCCCGGCGTGGTGCAGGAGCAGCTCGCCGTCCTCGACTCCTACTGGACACACCCGATCCCGCTGTACGAAAAACTCCGGCACTTCGGCAAGAACTACGCGGCGGGGCTCGACCCTCGTTACTGGTTCCGGCCGAACGCCGCCGAGCTGCCGCGCCACCGCATGGACACGCTCCCCTTCCTGCCCGTGTTTCTCGCGCCCTTGATGGTTCTCGGTATGGGGGTGTGCCTCTGGAAGGCCCCGCGCTCGGCGCTGCATCGGGCGGTGCTGATCTCTCCTCTCGGCGTTCCGTTCTCCGCCGCGGTGGCCGAGCTTCAGATTCTCCGTCTGATGGCGATGGTCGTTCCGGCGACCCTTCTGTCCGCCGTGGCGATCGACCAGCTGCTGCGCTGGCTCGCCCGGCTGCGGGTTCCATACGCCGCGGCGGCGGCCGCCTGCGCGGCCGCCCTCGCCTTTCAGAGCGGGAAGCTCACGCGCGACGCCCTGGTCGACGGACCGACCTGGTCCCACGACTACGGCCTCTACGGGATGCAGTGGGGCGCGCCCCAGATCTTCGACGAGATCCGCCGGGAATTGCCATCGCATCGGGCGCCGTTTCTCCTCTCATCGGCCTGGTCGAACAACCCGCGCGAGTTCGTTCCCTTTTTCCTGCCCGCATCGGATCAGCCTCGCGTGCAGATCGCCGACATCCGCGCGTGGGACCAGCAGGAGCAGCCGCTCTCCGGCCAGGAGATCTTCATCATGACGCCCGAGGAATACGGGATCGCGACGGGGAGCGGCAAATTTCTCGTGTCGCCGCCCGTCCGAACGATCCCGTACCCGGACGGAAAGCCGGGCTTTCAGTTCGTCCGGGTCCGCTACGTGCCGAACGCGCGGGAGATCTTCGCCGCAGAGAAGCTGGCGAGGGCGGTCCTGCAGGAGGCGGCGGTCTCCGTCGGCCCGGAAACCTGGACCTTCAGGCACTCGAGAACCGACATGGGCTCGCTCGAGGCCCTTTTCGACGGGCGCCCCGAGACGATCACGCGGGGCCTCGAGGCGAACCCCTTCATCTTCGAGATCCGATTCCCGTCGCCCCGCCCCGTCGGATCCGTCAGCCTGTCGCTCGGGGCGATGGATCAGGTCCGGCTGACGCTCAAGGCGACCTCGCCCTCGGGGGAGGAGCGAATCGCCACGGCGACGGCGCCCAACCGGCCGGCGCTCCCCTCGACGGAGGTCCGGCTCCCGGGCGGCTCTTTCGTCGCCGCCGCCATCCGGATCGAGATCGCCGACGGCAACGGGATCGATCCGACCCACATCGAGATCGGAGAGATGCGGGTGAAGTGAGGTGAGTTGTCAGTTATCCGTCATAAGTGACTGAAACTCGAGACTGAAAACTGAAAACTGAAGACTGAAAACTAGCGCGCGCCCCGGCGCTCGCTGGCGACCCGCTTCAGCTGCTCCGCGCGACGCATCTCCCCCTTCAGGTCGAAGAGGTATTTGAAAACCCGCTGGATCGTCCCGAGCATCTTCCAGGGACGGTGGATGCTCTGCCCCGCCTCTCTCGGAAAGTGGCGGACGACCACTTCCGCGACCTTCCAGCCGGCGATGCGGCACCGCGCGTAAATCTCGTCCCCGACAAAATTGATCCGGTGCCGGATCTCGATCCGGCGGGCGACATCTCTCCGGAAGGCGCGGCAGCCTCCGTTGATGTCGTGAAGAGGAGACCCCAGGAGGGCGTGCGAGAACGTGTTGAGGCCCTTCGAGAGCACGAGCCGCGCGAAGGGATCGTGGCGCTTTTTCTTCCATCCGAACACGACGTCGGCCCCCGCGTCGATCGCTTCCAGAAAGCGCGGAGCATCCGCCATCGTGTGCTGCCCGTCGCCGTCGACCACCATCACGACCTCGCCGGGCGAGTTCCGCAGAGCCGTCTCGGTGGCGACCGCGTACCCCTTGTTTCCGTCGTGGTGGAAAACGGAGATCCGCGGGTCCTCCCGGGCGAGGCTGTCCGCGATCTCTCCCGTGCGGTCCCGGCTCCCGTCGTCGACCACGAGGATGCGCCAGTCGAGCCCGGGAACCGCGGACAGCGACGCGACCGCTTCCGCGACGGTCTTCGCGATCAGCTCTTCTTCGTTGTAAGCCAGGAACGCGACGCCGAGCCGGGGCTGCTTCTCAGTCGACATATCTCCTTCTTCGGCGGGGCCGGCCGGCCCGCGGCGCCCGCTCTCTGCGCTCCCCGCGGCCGTGCGGGGGCGCCGGTCCCCCGCGAACTCGAGCTGTCTTTCGGTGGAGCTGGCGCGAGCGGCGACCCGGAAACGTCGCGGGAGTGTAGCAAAAAGGGCGTTTCAGACGGGTCCTCCGCCGGCGTTCGCGATGACCACATCCTCGGCGTGGTGCTCTCTCCAGTGGCGGAACGCGACGGAGAGGATCGCGACCACCGGGATCGAGAGGAAGATGCCGGTCAGGCCGCCGAGCTCCGCGCCGCAGAGGATCGCGAGGATCACCGCGAGCGGATGGAGATGGATGCCGCGGCCGATGATGCGCGGATAGACGACGTAGTCCTCCAGGAGCCGCAGGATCGCCAGGAAGAGGAAGACCGCGAGCGCCTGCCCGGGCGAGTGAAAGAACGCGAAGACGACGGCGAGGATCCCGATGGTGAGCGGCCCCGCCAGGGGGATGAACTCGAGCAGGCCGGCGGCGATCCCGAGCACGACGGCATACGGGATGCCGATGATCGCGAAACCGATCGTGCAGGCCGCCCCCACGATCAGACAGGCGATGAGCTGCGCCCGGACGTAGGAAGCGAGCGCGCCGTTGACGTCCTCGAAGAACTCGCGGCCGCGCCAGCGCAGCCGGCCACGGGGAAAAAGCCGGAGGGCGGACTGCCGGAAGGTCTCGGCGTCCTTGAGAAGAAAGAGCGCCAGGATGGGGACGAGAACGAGCCACGGCAGGTACGCGAGCATCCGCGCGAGCCACGGGAAGATGCCGCTCTTGAACGCGTTGGCCGCCGACGTGTAGGCCTGTTCGACCGCGCCGTTGATCGCGTCGCGGGCGCCGCGCGGAAAGTGGCCGCGCTCGTAGGTCTGCCACGCGTGCAGGCGCGCCTGAGCCTGCGCCACATACCCCGGCGCTTCCCGGCCGAGCGCGGAGAATTGCGCGGTGACGACCGGCAGAAGAAGCCAGACGGCGAGCGCGAGGGCGCCGAAGATCAGGAGATAGACCGCTCCGATTGCGGCGGGAAGGGGCAGCGCGCGAGGCCGGCCGCCCACGCGGACGCTCCGGCGGAAGAATGCGACGAGCGGCGCGATGAGGTACGCGAAGAAGACCGACAGGATCACCAGGAGCAGCACGCCCTCGAGGCGGTAGAGCACCCAGAGCGCGCCGATCACGGCGAGAACGAGCATCAGGATCTGCAGCGCGGACCGGAGGACGGAATCGCGGAGGGGCGCGGGCGGCGGAGTCCCGCTGTCCTCGCGTTCGAGCGCGGTCATCCGCGCCCCTTTCCGGTTCCGAGTCCCGCCATTTCCGTCCTAATGACCATAGATGATCCATCCCGCCGCCGCGACCCACCCGACGACGATGAAGAGGATCCAGGGATCGTCGATGAGGAGCGCGCGGGTGGGATTCCCTCCCCCGCCGCGCCGGTAGACGAGCCGGACGTATCGCGCGACTCCGAGGACCACGAACGGAATGGTCGGCGCAAACGAGCGGCCGCCGTGGATCTCGCGGGTGGAGGCGACGACGCTGTAGGCCGCGTAGGCGGCTACGGTCGAGAGCGCGGTGACGATGAAGAGAAAGTCGAGACCTTCCGCGCCGTAGGAGGCGAGGACGGCGCGGTGGTCGGAAGACGAGGCGGCGTTGCGGCCGGCGTGCTGAAGCTCCCACTGCCGCTTTCCGACGACCAGGAAGAGGGCGAGCAGATAAGCGCATCCCATGAGAAACGGCGACGGCGGCAGGTTCGCGAGGGCCGCTCCGGCGAGGGCCCGCAGCGGGAGACCGGCCGCGACGATCAGCGCCTCCAAGAAGGGCACGCGCTTCAACCAGAGGGAGTATGCGGTCATCAGCCCGGCGTAAAGCGCGCACCAGGCCCCGAACGGCACGGACAGGAGAAATCCCGCCGCGAGACCGGCGGATCCCCCCACGGCGGCGGCCGCGAGCGCGACGGGGGCGCCGAGCCGCCCCGCCGCGAGGGGCCTGTGGCGCTTGACGGGATGCTCGCGGTCGCGCTCGCGGTCCATCACGTCGTTGACGAGGTAGATCGCGCTCGTGAGGGCGCAGAACACCGCCAGCCCCGCGGTCGCGAGCAGCCACCCGCGCGTCGCCCCGAGTACCCCCCCGAACAGAAACGGCAGAGGCAGAACCAGGTTCTTGACCCACTGCGCGGGGCGGGCGGAGACGAAGAGCGCGGAGAGCGTGCCGTCGGAAACGGGCGCGGAGACGGCGGCCGCCGGTCGCGAACCGCCTTCCGATCTCGCCGCCATGAATACGTGATTGTACGCCCCCGGATGCCCTCCGGCCTCCGGGGGCCGAGCCGAGTTCGTGAAAGCCGAGTTATTCGTCCTCCGCGTTTTGCTCTTTTCGATTCCCGATTCCCGATCTGGTTGGCCGCGGAGTACCGCGGCCGCCTCGCTCCTGCTGGTCGCTCGGCTCCCGAACTCGTTGACCGCGGAGTACCGCGGCCGTCTCGCTCCCTCTGGTCGCTCGGCTCCCGGTCCTCTTCCGCCTGCCGCCTGCCGCCTCCCGCCTCCCGAGCTCGGCGAGCGCCAGATCCTCCTTTTGAAGACCCTTGTTCATCGCGAACCCGGCTTTCGCGCCCTCCGCCGCCGCGACGACGACGAGCTGGACGTCTTCGGACGCGTCGCCGGCAACGTAGAGACCGGGCACCCCGCCACCCTCGAACCGGTTGGTCCGGACCGTTCCTCTCGAGTTGAAGTCGCAACCGAGCCGTTGCGCGAGCGGGGAGCGCTGATGCTGTCCCGTCTTGAAGAACATCGCTCCGCGGTCGAGCGGCTCTCCCGCCGCGAACACGACCCGGCGAAGCCGGCCATCTTCCCCCTCGAGCCGGACGATGGCCTCCTCTCGGACGGGGATTCCGAGCCGGCGCAATCGCGCCCGGTCTCTCGCGACGAGCCTCGACTTTCCGCCGGTGCACAGCACCACATCCTGGCTCCACGTCTTCAACCCGAGCGCCAGGCCGTAGGCCTCCCGGCCGGGACCGTACGCCGCGAGCGGCATGTCCCGCGACTCCCAGCCGTCGCAGTAGGGACAGTGGAAGAGGCTGCGGCCGTACATCTCGGCGGCGCCCTCGAATTGCGGTAAACGGTCGACGACGCCGCTCGCCAGAAGCAGCCGGCGAGCGGCGATCACGCGTCCGTCCCCGAGCGTCACGCGGAATCCGTCGGGAACCCTCGCCGCGTCCGTGACCTCGCGCAGGATCATTTCCACTCCGTACGGTTCGAGCTGCTCGCGCCCGACCCGAAGAAGCTCGGCAGGGTCGATCCCGTCGCGAGAGAGGAACCCGTGGAGCGCGTGCGAGGCGAAGTTGCGCGGCTTGCCGAGGTCGCAGACGAGCACCCGGCGCCGGCAGCGTCCGAGGATGAGGGCCGCCGACAGTCCCGCCGGTCCTCCGCCGACGATGACGGCGTCGTAGGCGGCGGGGGTGTTCGTGGTCGAAGGCAACAGGACTCCGGCGCGGGATCTGCAGAGGGCATGCCACCGGCGCGACGCCGCAACCAGCGGCTACAATCGCTCGACGGGGAGGCGTGTTCTTGCAGCAGCCCGGCACATTCATCGAGGGCAAATATGAGATCCTCGGAAAGATCCGCGAAGGCGGCATGGGCGCGATCTACAAGGTCCGCCACCGGCTGCTCGACGAGATCCGGGTCGTCAAGGTCATGCGCCCGCAGGTCCTTTCGGACGAGGAATTGCGGCGGCGTTTCGCGGAAGAGGCGAAGATCGCGACGCGCCTGAAGCACCCCAACATCTGCACGATCCACGACTTCGCGCTCGACCAGGACGGTACCGCTTACCTGGTGATGGAGTTCATCGACGGCGTCACGCTCTCGGAGATGCAGCAGAAGCCGACTCCGCTCGGAATGACCCTCGACATCGTGCACCAGGCTCTGCTCGCGCTTGCGTACCTCCACCGCCGTAACGTGGTCCACCGGGACATCGCACCCGACAACCTGATGCTCACGTCCGACGACGACGGGATGCCGCTCGTCAAGCTGATCGACCTCGGCATCTCCAAGGCGCTCGACAGGCAGGGGGTCGACCGCACGTCCACGGGGGTCTTCCTCGGAAAGCTGAAATACGCGTCGCCGGAGCAGTACGGCGCTCTTCCGCCCGGGGAAAAGATCGACGGCCGAAGCGACCTCTATGGCCTGGGCGTCGTCCTCTACGAGCTTCTGACCGGCAAGCGTCCGTTCGTCGGCGAAAGCCCCGCCGAGCTTCTTCGCGCCCATCTCTTCTCCCCGCCCCTGCCGTTCTCGGAGACGGACCCGGAGGGCCGCGTGCCGCCCGAGCTGCAGGCCGTCATCCTGAAGGCGCTGGAGAAGAAGCGCGAAGACCGCTTTGCGTCGGCCGAGGACTTCGACCGGGAGATCCTGAAGGTCAAGAGCGCCATCGACTCGGCGGTCGAGGCGGCGACCACGGTGGCTTTTTTCACGAAGGCCCGCAGCAGCCGCGATTCCGACAGCAGCATCACGCCGAGCGCGCAGGACCGCCTCGACCGTCAGTTCGGCGCGCATACGACCCCGAGCCCGTCCGGGCCGTCCCGCGTTTCCGGACCGGAGGCAATCGACGGTCAGTCGACCGCGATCACGCCGGTCCCGGACCCGCGGGCGGAATCGCAGACGAGGGAAACGGCGCCCTATTCGGCGCCCGTACGACCCCCATGGACGGCCCGCCGCGGCATTCCCGCCGCGATCGTTATCGGAGCGGCGATCCTCGGGGCTTTCCTTCTCCTGAAGGGCCGCGGCCGGCAGGCGGAGACCGCGCCGGTGGCCGCCGTTCGGAGCGATTCCGTGCCCGCGGCTCCGACGGAAGTCCCCGCCGCCGGCCTCGCGCTCCGACGTCGGCTCCCCCGATCGTCCGGGCTCCGACCGCCGTGCCCGTCGCCATACCGCCGCCGGAGCCGGAGCCGAAGAGCGCCGGGGTCTCCGATACGGACCGCATCCGCGAAGTCATCACGCGATACGAGCGGGCCCAGAACACCCTCGACGCAGACCTTTACGCCCGGGTCTATCCGAAGGTGGATCGCGCCAGGATCCAGGCCGCCTTCGACGAGTTCCGCTCCCAGACCGTGACGCTCGACCAGATGCGCATCGAGGTCGCGCCCGGGGCGACCCGGGCGACCGTGCGCGTGCACGAGCGCCGCGTCGCGGTCCCCCGCGTCGGAAGCGAGCAGAGACTCGAAGCCAACCGCACGATCGCCCTTCAGAAGGAGCGCGACACGTGGGTGATTACCGCGTTGCAGTAAAGCTGTCAGCTCTCAGCTCTCAGCGCCCTTCTCGGTTTTCAGTTTCAGTCCTGAGTCAACCCCGCATGTTCGGACTGTTTACTGAAAACGAGAACTGAGAACGGACGACTCCTCAGAAGCTGTAATCGAATGCGACGAGCGGGGCGAACCTGTCCTGCAGCCCCTTCTGGTTCAGGGAAAAGAGGCCGTTGATGGTGATGAGCAGGTTCCCGACCGGATTGATCTTAAATCCCGCCGAGCCGAGCAGCGACGTCGAGTCACTCGTCTCTGTGACGAGGCGGGAAAACGTCGCGGTCTGAATGACCGGCACGCCGTTGAAATCGGGGTTCACGTTGTACTGGAAGGTCGTGTCGACCACGCGGACGAACTGCGCCTTGCGGAACGTCCGCCCGAGCACGTCGACGGCAAACGTCAGCCTCGGTCCGAGCGCCCAGTCGAATCCGCCGGTGTAGGAGATTTCGTCCGGGACCTTCCGGCCGCCCGACGCGTTGCTCGACCAGGAGTATCCCGCGTTCAGGTGCGGCGAGAAGGGCCCCGCGTGCAGCGATCCTATGAAGAACCCCCGTACCTGGGTGGAACCGGTGCCGAGCAGGTCGCGCTCCTCCCCCGTCGGGACTCGCACGTCGGCCGCCAGAGCGAGTCCGCCCCGGGAGGCCGACAACAACCGGAACTTTCCCCGGAGGACGACGTCGCCGACGCCCGACGCCGATCCGTTCTGACGAAACGTCTCGGTGGTCCCGCCGTTGGTGAACGTGTGAATCGGGGACGTCGCGCCCGTCGCGAGGCGCCGGATCGTGGCATCCGTCTGCGCGTCGAGACTCACTCTCACGATCGGGACCGCCAGCCCGACGTCCACCCGGTCCGAGATCCCGTACGTCAGAACGAACGCCGTGATGTCCGTGTTCACCTTCAGAAAGAGGTTGGCCGTTATCACGTCGCCCTCGAAGGGAAATTTCAGGTTTCCCTGGTCACCGTTGGTGTCCTGGTGCGTGAAGACGAGCTTTGCCTGCCCGTCCCGCAGATTGAGCGCGTCGATGCGGTCGAACGTGAAGTGGCTGTAGTTGACGCCGACGTTCATCCTCCCTTTGCCGATCGTGTCCGCGCGCTCGGCGTAAATGGGCCCGAAGCTCTCCGCCGCGCGCGTAAAGACGCCGAGCGACGGGTCGAAGTTGTAGGTGAAACCGCCGGCCGAGGACGCGAGCGGGAACGAGGACAGCTGGTCGCCGAGCTCCGAGTTGAAGCCTTGAAGCGCCTGAAACTGCGGGGAGTCGGCGCCGATGAAATGCGCCGAGTGAGAAAACCCGGTCGCCGGCGGCGCGAGGATGATGCCTTCGCGGAGAAAGTCCGTCAGCAGGTCGCGGAGATTGAACGTCTGCGCGCGCATGGGCAAGGGCACCACGCAGGCCAGGGCGACGAGCACGGCGAAACGGCGCAGCCTCATGGTGTTTCCCTCCGATGACCGAGTTTTTCGCAGATTAAGCACTGTCGAACCGGCGGTCAAGGAGAAAGCGGGCGCGCCCCGGCGTTCGCGGCGGGTCTCGGGAACGCGCTCAATGCCGCGAAAGCTTGCGGTATTGCTGGAGGTGGCGGAGGGCGGCCGCCGTCTCTCCGAGGCGCACGCAGAGGTGGGCGGCGTTGTAGTGCGCATCGACGTTTCCCGGATCGAGTGCCAGCGATTTCGCGTACGCGTCCAGGGCGGCACGCGCGTTCCCGATGTCCTCCAGCGCCACGCCGAGGTTGAACGCCGCCGTGGCGTTCTTCGGATCCGACGCGAGCGCCTGCCGGTACTGGGATTCCGCGCCCGGGGCATCGCCGGATTCGTGGAGGAGCCGTCCCAGGTTCACCCGGGCGTCGGCGTGTCCGGGCGCCAGCTCGAGCGCGCGCGTGTACGCCTGTCTCGCCTCGTCAGGCGCGGTGGCTTCGAGGTCGCATCCGAGGGCGAACCAGTCCGAAGCGGTCAAGGCCTCGGATTCCCGGCTGGCCTCGTGGAACGCGCGCCGCGCGAGCGGAGCCACCTGGCGGGCGAGCTCCGCGACGCCGAAGTCGAACAGCGCCTGCCCCGACTCCGCCTGCCAGAGGCCGTCGCCGTCGGCGACCACGACCTCGTCGCCATGCGCCGCGATGCGCAGTCCCGTCAGCCGGCGGCCCGAGGGAAGCTGTCCCCGCAGGCGGGCGAGAGACCGGCGGACCCGCCGAGCGGGCAACCCGGCCGCGAGCAGGCCTTTGGCGGTTCTCAGAAACACGAGATCGGGGAAAGAGAACCGCAGCCGCTTTCCCCCGACCCGCTCGGGCTCCAGAAACCCCGATCGCACGTAGGACCTCACCTGCGCCTGCGTGAGGCCGAGAATCTGGGCGACTTCCCGGGTGGCGTAGCCGGTCAAGGCAAGAAGCTATCAGCTGTCAGCTATCCGCTGTCAGCATGTTGATGTTCGTGGCTTCGACTCGTACCGCAATTGACCAGACTGAATCTCGAGCGATACGAGGATCCGCACCTCCGGGCTGAAAGCTGAGAGCCGAAAGCTCGAAGCTACTTTCTCCCCGTCCCCGTTTTCTTCTCCGCTTTCTCCATCTTTGCCGAAGCCACTCGCCGGGGAGGCTTGCGGCTGTCGGCGGCGGAGTCGGACGAAGCCGACTTGCGGCGCGGGCCCGCCGGCGCGTCGGCGAGGCTGCGCCGCAGCGCCTCCATCAGGTCGATGACTTCGCCGCTCTTCGGTTTGGGAGAGGAGGAAATCTCCTCGCCGGTCTCGATCTTCCTGCGGAGCTGCTCCTGGATGCGCTTCTTGACCTCGTCCTCGTACTCCTCGGGCTTGAAGCGCTCGGTCGCCCGCTGCTCCACGATCATCGTCGCGAGCTTCAGCTCCGAGTCCTTGACGTCTTCCCTGCCAAGCTCGACTTCCGAGATGGGCCGGACCTCGTCGGCATAAAGGAGCTGCTGCATCACGAGGCCGCCTTCGACGGGCCGCAGCATCACGAGGTACTGCTTTCCCCGCGCGGCGTATTTCGCGAGAGCGACGCGCCCCGTCTCCTGGAGCGCGCGCGCCAGGAGCCAGTACGCCTTCGCTCCGCCCTTCTCGGGCCCGAGGTAGTACGCCTTGTCGAAATAGACGGGGTCGATGGCGGCGATCGGGACGAACTCGGTGACGTCCACCTGCTGCGTCGATTCCTCTTCGAGGGCCTTCAGCTCCTCCGTCGAGAAGAGGACGTACTGGTCCTTGGAGAACTCGTAGCCCTTCGTCATCTCTTCCCGAGGGACGATGATGTTCTCCTCCTTGGGGCACACGTACTGCTGCTTGACGCGCGAGCCGCACTTGGCGTGCAGGAGATTGAAGGAGATGCCGGCGGAGCTGTTCGCGGCCGAGTACAGCTTCACCGGAATCGAGACGAGCCCGAAGGAGATGGTGGCGTTGCCGATGGCTCGCGCGCTCATGAGGATGCAAAGTGTAACAAAGACAGGGGGTTCTACGCTCCGAGAATGTTGACGAGCTCCTCGGCGAAGCGCGGGCCGTTCGCGTTGTCCTCGTGCTTGAAGAACACGAAGGCGTCGCTCCAGGGCTGCTCCCGGATGCGCGCCGCCCACGCGGCGAGGGACTCCGACCCATAGTCCTGGCGTCGGAGCCGCAGGTACCCCCAACCGGTAGTGGACACGAGCGGTGTGGCGAGGTCCTCGTCTTCGGCGATGCAGAGTGCCGCGCCCGCCTCGCGCAGCACGCCGTAGACCTCATCGTCGAACCAGGAGGCGTGCCGGAACTCGAACGCCGCCCGCGAGCCGGCGGGCAGGAGAGGCAGAAAAGCGGACAGCCTCGGCAGGTCTTTCTTCAGGTTAGGCGGGAGTTGAAAAAGGACGGGCCCGAGGCGGTCTCCGAGGGTCGCCGCGACCTGGTAGAAGAAGGCGACCGAGTCCCCCGCTTCCTTCAGCCGCGAGCGGTGCGTAATCCGCTGCGAGGCCTTTAGCGCGAACGTGAACCCGTCCGGCACCTGCTCCGCCCACGTCGAGAGCACGCTTGCCGAGGGCATCCGATAGAACGTGTTGTTGATCTCGACCGTGGAAAACCGGCGGGCGTAGAACGCGAGCATCTGCGCCGCGGGAAGATCGTCCGGGTAGAAGGGCCCCTTCCACTCCTTGTAGCTGTAGCCGCTGGTGCCCAGGCGGAGGCGCATGCCGCGGACTTTAGCAGGGGAAGGCGCCGGGCGCCGGGCGGGAGAGGCGAAGGTGAAGTGCGAACCGCCGTCGCGCTTGCCGCGACATGGATCCCGGCGAGGCGGGCGACGAGGATCGACCCGATGACCGCGTTGAGGGAGGGTTAAGGGAGGGTTCAGCGTTCAGCGTTGAGCGTTCGGAACGAGAGTTGAGAGCCGGGTTGGAAGTCGAGCGCTGAGAGTTCAGAGTTCAGAGTTGAGAGGACGAAGCCGCCTACGGGACTATCCGCGCGGTTGGCTTTCTCCCCGATTCCGATTCCCTCCGAGTTGACCGCGGAGTACCGCGGCCGTCTCGCTCCCGTTGGTCGCTCGGCTCCCGATGCCCGATGCGATTCCCGGCCCCCGCCTCCCGCCTCCCCGCTGCCGCCTACCTGGCACCCTCCGGCGGAGGCGCGGGCGTGGCGTCGCTGATCTTCTGGTCGTAGGCGCCGCGCGACTCCGCGTTCGACAGCACGCCGTACGCGACGCGAAGCCACTTGGCCAGGACGGTCAACTGCCGCCAGCAGTCGACCAGCTCAGGGTGCGCCTTCAGCGAGGGGTCGAAGAGGCGCGCGCGGCTCCGATACGCCTCCTCGATCTCGGCGGCGGTCGCTTTGCGGGAGACGCCGAGGAGATCGTAGTGAGAGAGCCAGTCGAGCTGGCGGTGGGTCTCGAGCACGACCTCCCGCGGTGTGCGATACGGAGCTCGCGACTCGGCTTTGGGCGCCTCCGGAACCGGCGGGTCTGCGGGCCGGGTCAGAACTCCCGTCTCGGCCGCCTTCTGAAACGCGCCGGCCCCCCGGATGTCATACAGGTAGCCTGCGGGCTTGCGCTCCGCGGCCCGGCGATCCGCCGCACGCCGATCCGCCGAACGCCGGTCCTCGGAGCGGCGGTCGGCGGCGGGGCGCTCCTCCGTTCGGCGCTCTTCCCGGATCTCTTTCGATTTGCGCCCGTCCGAGGAGTCCGCCGCCACCGCGTCCGAGGAATGCATTTCGATGACGCCGGCAAAGAGCAGCGAATAGAGGATCTTGGCGCTCGCCGAGCCGGGAGTCGACCCCGCCTGCAGGAGGTCCCGCAGGCTCGTCGTGCCGTCGATCTGAGCGATCAGGCCGACCGCGTCTTTTAAGAGCCGCAGCGAGCCCGACGACATGGGGTCGCGAGTCAGAATCGGAATCTCGGAAAGGTCCCCGAGCAGGTCCATGAACTGCTCGCTCTCCGGAATCCGGCGGATGCCTTCGATGATCATCTCCTGCGAGAGCGACGTCGCGACGTCGAGCTCGACCGGCCCCGTGTTCCTCTCGAAATGGTAGGAGCCGTCCGGCCACGAGAGCGTCGAGAACACCACCTGCTCCATCTGCCGCCGCGCCTCGCTGTCGATCACCGCGCGGGTGACGAGTCCCTTTTCGACGAGGATCCGGTCGATCCGCTCATGGTTCTCCTTCTGCGCCTCGAGAGCCTCCGCGAGATCTTCCTCGGAGATATACCCCCAGCGAACCAGCGTCGCTCCGATGCGGTGGTCTTCCCGCGACGACCGCGCGGCATAGAGCTCGCCCTTCTCGAAGACGAGCTGGCGAACCTGGTCGCCGCGAAAGACCGACAGCGTGCCGGATAGCTGCTCGCGCTGCAGCTGACGCATCACGACGAAGAGAGGCGTCTCCGAAAGCCGTCCCGAGATGGAGGGAGCGTCTCCCTCCCCTTCTCCGGAAGAGCTCATGACGGGCTGCGCCTCGGAATCGGACTGGCCTGTTTCACGCCTCCTCCGACAGGAGCAGGTCGACGACCGCCTCGACGTGGATGCGTGTGGTGTCCAGCACCGGAACGCCGCCGACGCTGTCCGCGCGGAGGTTGAGCGGCCGCTCGGTGCCGCCGAGGATCAGCGCCTCGATGCGTTCGCGATCCGAGAGACCGCGGGCGATCGAGACGAGCCTCTCCCGCGTCTCCGGCAGAAACACCCCGCGGATGAGCTCTCCCATCTTCTCGTGAATATAGGCCCGCTCCTCCGGCGGCGGGAGCGATATGCGGATTCCCTTCGCGCGAAAAGACGGCGGGGTAGAAAGCGCCGTCCAGGGTGAACCGTGTCCCGAAGAGTCCCACGTTCTTCCAGCCATGAGACTTAGCCGCGCGGCACCCCTCTCGACGATGCTGATGAGCGGTACGGGCGGCGCCGCGGCCAGTCTCTCGAGCTCGCGCCGCAGGGAGTCCGTCACCGCCCCGAGATCGCCCGAAGTGATGGAGTCGACGATGCGCTTCAGGTCGATGCTGTCGATCAGGACGGCGGGAGCATGCCCTCCGGGCCGTCGCTCGGCGTAGCGCGAGAGGATCAACGGGTAATAGTCAACCGTCGACTCCGGACCGATCCCGCCGATGATGCCCGCGACCTGCTTCGACGGGGCCGGCGGCATCGCGTGATGGCCTGCCAGGACGCCGGCTTCGAGGCGTGCGCCGCGCCCGGCAGGGGAAGGGGAGCGACCCCCGCGTCCGAGACCGTCTCCCAGGCGCAGCCCGGGACCGGACCCCCGCGACGAGACGCTCTTCGGCGCCGCTCCGGGCGAGAGCGCGGCCGCCAGAAAACCGGCCGCGAATGGAATCCAACGCCGGGTCACGGCTCGGAACTCACCAGATGCGCACCCGCGACTCGGGCGAGAGATACAGCTTGCGTCCGGGCTGCACGTCGAAGGTCTGATACCACGCGTCGATGTTGCGGACCGTGTCGGCGCGGAACTCTCCCGGCGCGTGCCCGTCCGTCATGAGCTGGCCGCGGAGCGCTTCGGGGCGCGACTTGCCGCGCCAGGCCTGGGCGAACGCGATGAAGAACCGCTGATCCCCGGTGAACCCGCTGGCGTGGGGCGCGTTGCCGGCTTCCCGCGCGGCCCGGTAGCCGTCGAAAGCCGCCGCGATTCCCGCGACATCCGCGATGTTTTCCGACAGCGTCAACTTTCCGTTGACGTGCATGCCGGGAAGAGGCTCGTAAACGTCGAATTCGGCGGCGAGCCGCGCGGCGGCGGACCCGAAGTGCGCGAAATCTTCGGGCGTCCACCAGTTGTGAAGCCGGCCCTGCGCGTCGAACTGGCTGCCCTGATCGTCGAAGCTGTGGCTGATCTCGTGGCCGATGACCGTTCCGATCGCACCGTAGTTCTGAGCCGGGTCGGCCCCGACCTCGAAGAACGGCGGATTCAGGATGGCCGCGGGAAAGTTCAGCGCGTTCTGCAGCGGAAGGTTGACGGCATTCACGGTCTGGGGCGTCATCCACCATTCGGTCTTGTCGACGGGCTTGCCGAGCTTCGCGAGGCTCCGGCGATAGTCGAAGAGCTCCGCTCTCTGGAAGTTTCCGAGGGCGTCCCCACGCGCGACCGTGAGGCCGGAATAGTCTTTCCAGCGGTCGGGGTATCCGATCCCGACGTACAGCGTCGCCAGCTTCGCCCTGGCCTTCTGACGCGTCGCCCGGCTCATCCACGCGAGGTTGTCGATCCGGCGGCCGAACGCGGCGGTGATGTTGCCGACCATCTTCTGCGCTTCCGCCTTGGCCGCCGGCGGGAAATACCGTTCGACGTACAGCCTGCCCACCGCCTCGCCGAGGGCGGACCCGGTCGCGTCCACGGCGCGCTTCCACCGGGGACGCTGCGACGGCGCTCCGGTCAGGATCGTCCCGTAGAAGTGGAACCGCTCGTCCGCGAAGGCCTGCGGGAGGAGCCGGGACGCGCGATCGATCGCGTGAAAGGTCAGGTAGTCCTTCCAGGTGTCGAGCGGCTGGCTCCCCGCGAGCGCGGCGATCCCGGAGACGCCCGACGGCTGCCACACCATCACCATCGGCTGGGCCGACAGTCCGGCGGCATCGAAGAAGCTTTCCCACTCGAGTCCCGGAGCGCGCGCTGGAAAGCTCTGAAGCCGCCACGGATTGTTGGCCTTCAGGACGTCTTCCGATTCCGTGCGGCTGACGTGCGCGTCGGCGATCTGGCGCTCGAGCTCGTAGATGCGGGCGCCTCGCGATCCGGGGTCCGGAATGCGGGCCAGCCTGAGCACCGCCGTCACGTGCGCCTTGTATTGAGACTGCAGCTCGACGTCCTTCGGTCCGGTGTTTCGATAGTCGTCCCGATCCGGCATGCCCAGGCCGCCCTGCATGAGATACGCGACGTTGCGGTCCGGCGCGGCGAAGTCCGGGGAGACCCAGACACCGAACAGGCGGTCAGTGTGGAAATTCGTTTTGTTCAGCGCGTCCACGTCCGCGCGGAGCTGCCGGCCGATCACCCGCGCGAGATCCTTCCTGTCGGCAACCGCCGAGATCTCGTCGAGCTCCGCCTTGATCGGCGCCAGCCCCTTCGCCTCGATCGACTTCTCGTCCATGTACGCGTCGTAGTACGCGCCCACCTTCGCGGCATCGGATCCCGCGGGCGGCTTCGACTCGCCCGCCTGCCGAATGAGACCCGCCGTGCGCGCGTTGACCTCCTCCGCGAGCATCGCGAAGAGGCCGTAGCTCGACCGGTCCGCAGGAATCGGCGTCGCCTTCATCCAGCCGCCGTTCGCGTAGGCGTAGAAGTCGTCTCCGGGATTCACGGTCCGGTCCATCCCCGCGACGTCCAGGCCGCGCGTCGCGACGGCCGCGTCGGCGCCGCCCAGTCGGTCGGCGCGCGAAGCGAGCAGCAGAGCCGCCCCGAGCAGGACTTTCGGAAAATGTCTCCGCATGCGCTCCTCCGCGATTCGAATGTCGGAAGTTCGATCTTCGATTTCCTCACCCCTCGCTCTCCGAGCCCGCGGAGAGGGAGGAGGCTTTCTCGCTCGAGGCGAGCGGAAGCCACCGCTTTAATCGCGTTCGTTCTCGCGGTCGGGGATGAACGCGTTCTTGAAGACGTACTCGGCGATGCGACGGCCCTGCGCGATGCCCTCGGTCTTGTCGAAGGACCAGTGGATGCCGAGGTAGATTCGGCTCTCGCCGTTCTCCTCTTCGGCCTCGGACAGCGACGAGAAGCTGCGCGGCACCAGCGCCCGGACGGCGCCCTTGTTGTCGATGGTGACGCCGTCGAACTCGTCCGACACGAACGTGAAAGCGATCCGGTCCCTGCGGTAGAAGTTCCGCAGGGTCTCGAACAACGCTCCGCCGAACGTCGCGTGGCCGGACGGATAGGCCGGGAACGGGGGCGTGAAATTCGGGCCGTGGAGGTTGGACGCCGGGGCTCCCAGGGGGGAGAACGTCCTGTCGCCGGACGTCGCGGGATTGTTGTCGCCGGCGCCCGTGGTGCCGGTGCCCGCGTCCGCCTCGCGGATTCCGGTGACCGGCCGCCAGAACTGGTAGAAGAACTTGGACTCCCACGCGGCGATTCCAGCGTCGGCCATGGAGACGTTGACGAGGGCGAGGAGGCGGGCGAGAGCCGCCGGGTCGTTCGTGCCCTGCTGGTCGGCGATCTGCGTGGTGATCTGGTTGTAGAGCCTGGGCGGCGCGCAGAGGCTCGGCGTCCCGTCGTACGCCCAGTACACGGCCGCGAACGCCTGATCGGGCGTGCGGATCGTCGGGGTCGTGATCCCGTCACCTCCGACCGATTTCACCTCGTTGAAGGCGGCGGCGTACGCCGCGCTGTCCATGGCCGGAGGGGGCGGAACGCGGAACTGGCTTCCGGATCGCATCACGAACGGCGTCACGCCTCCCCAGTGGGATCCGAGCGCGATCGGGGCCTGGCTGATCGGGTCCTGGCGCCACTTGCCCGCGTCTTCGTTCGGGAGGAACTCGATCCCCATGCGGTCTTCGGGATGCTGTGAATGGTCGTCCGCCCGCTTCGCCAGAATCGCGGCGGCGGCGCGTCGCCCGACCTCCACTCCGCGGGACAGGGAACGTCCGTCCCGGATCCGATCGAGGTCCTCGGTCAGGAGATCGTCTAACGTCGGCGCCTGGGACGGGTAGAGGGAAGAAAGCGTGTCGTGCGCCGCCTGGGCGACGGCCGCTTCCATCGACGCGCCGCCCGGGGCGCGCCCGATTCCGCTGTAGCTCTTGTAACCGCCCGCTATGGAGTTGACGGCGTCGAAGATCGCGACGTGGACGATGGCCATCGCGCGCGCGGCGCGGCCCGGACCGAACTGCTCGCCGAAGACCCGGTTCTCTCCCGCGAGGACGGCCGTGTGGTCGAGGCCGCTCGCGTTGATGGCGATCTCGTTCCACCGGAGAATCTCGTCGGCCCCCGCTCCCGGCCGGTGCCGCAGCGCGAGGCGCGAGTGCGGCACGGGGTAGAAGCGGGGGCCGTAGGCGTCCTGCGGACCCGGCCGGCTGCCCGCCAGGGACGCGCCCGCCGCGAACAGAAGCACCGCGCTCGAAAGGGCGACTCGATTTTTTCTCACGACCCCTCCTGGTCTGGAGCGGATTTGACCGCCATTCCTATCGACCGGGCAAAAAACCAGAGCTCCGGCATGGACACCTCCCGGGGATCTGGCACGCTGCGCGAGATCCGCTCGCCGGGTCCGACATGAATTGGGCTTCGAACGGAGTCTAGCGCTTTCGGCTGCTCTTGGCGGCCGGCGGGAGCCGGATTTTACAATTCGCGATCAGCGGCCTCCCCGCGCCCTCCGGGGTGTCCGGATGAACCGGGGCCCGACGCGCCGAAAAACCAGACGATGCCGGCGAGCGCGAGCGTTGCGACCGCGACCGTGGCCGCGAGCCGCTTTCCGTGCCCGAGAGAGCCGATCCACTCCCGGATGTCGGTCGCGACGACGTTCGCGGTTCCGCCGTACACCTGCATCTGCCGCAGGTACTGCCTGGAGTCGTTCGGATCGTAGCCGGCCGGGTGGGCCGCGCGCGATGCGGCGGCCATGTAGATCGCGGCCGCCGCCGAAAGTCCGACGGCCAGAATCGCCCTGACGGCGATCCGGAATTTTCGGGCCCGCGCAGCCACGGGATCGAGCTCCGTCAAGGCCCGCACCTCAAAAAGACGATCCCGCGAGTATCGCGCTCCACTCGATCATCGGGGTTCCGGCCACGCCGGGAGCGTGTCCATTGCGACGCTGAAGTGGAATCCCAGCACGTGCATGCGCTCTCGAAAGTAGAAGCGGTGCGCGTCTGCGCGATGAACGGCGGAGTCGAGCTCGACGAATCGGCACTGATTCTCCCGGGCCTCCTGAAAGATCCACCGGAGGAGTACGCTGCCATAGCCCTTCGAGCGCGTTTCGCTCGCGGTGACGAGGTCGTCGACCTCGAGCATCTTCCCAGTCCGAAGCATCTCGATCATCCGATAGCCCGCGACCGCCTGGACCTTCCCGGAGTCGGAAAGAAACGCGAGCCGGTAGCCCTCCTTTTCCATCCGCCGGACGGCGGGCACGAGATCCGACGCCGGAATGTGGGAGCGGAGCTCGGAGAGAATGGGATGACAGGAAAGAATCTCCTCGTCCGTGACGGCTCTCTGGATCGAATGCGTCATGTGGTCTCCCGCGCGAAACTCTTCACCTTTCCACACTCGAGCGCCTGGCAAGACACCACGCTTACAGAGCCAGAAGCGCCGCAGCCAGGGTGATCAGGATGTACCAGGGCTCCGTCGCCAGACGCCCCTCCCGGACCATTCGCCAGACCTGCGCCACGGATCAGTCCGAAGAGCGCAACCATCGTCAGGAGGTTAGGCTTCATGAGAGCTCCTCCCGAAGGCGCCGCGTCAGAACCTCGCGCCTTCGCGGGCGGGCGAGCGGCGGGACACGTCGCCGCCGCGGGAGTAATGACAATGCGCGGCACGACAGGGCGGGCGGCGAGCACCTGCGATCTCTTCATGACGTTCCTCGAGCCGCACCGGGATCCTGGTAGAGACCGATGACGTTGCCCGCCGGGTCGCGAAACCGGGCCGTGATCTCGGGAGCGTCCGCGCCGATCGGCTGCGCGAGCTCGCCGCCGTTCGCGATCACCGCGTCGAGGGTCGCCGCGACGCTGTCGACCATGACGTAAAGCAGGAGGCCCGCCTCGCGGGACGGCGCCCGGCCGGTCACCCAGGTGCCGCTCACCTCGCCGACGCTGTCGTCGAAGGCCGGCCGCCCGTCGACCCGGTACCGGACCTTCCAGCCGAACACCGCCCGGTAGAACTGGACGGAGCGCGGAATCTCGACCGCGGGAATCTCGACGTAGCAGATCTTGCCATTCGCGAGCGTGGGAGGCATCGGGGCTCCTTCGGTTATCCGCCGGGGGACAGGCGTCCATCGGAGACCGGAAACGGCCTGACGCCGGGGGGCCACGTCACCGATGGCCCGCCCGCTTCAAGGCCGCAATGGCCCGGTCCCGATCCCCCGGGCGGACCCGGAGCTCCGCCCGGGTTCCCGGTGGGATCGACCGATCGACCGCGAACACGCCGACCGTCTCGCCCGGCACGAACGCCGGGATCCCCTCCGCCTCGAGGGCTCCTCGAGCGATGGCCGCCTCCAGGGCGTTCTCGAACGTCGCAACGGTGATCATCTCTTCGGAGGTCATCACATCTCCCGGGCGCCGGCGCGGCCGACGGTCTCGCGGTTCCGAACGGAGCTGTCAGGACCGAAGCCATCCTGACACGTGCTGGTCGACCAGAATCGGGTTCCCCCTCCGGGTCCACGGCGATGACACTCGCCGGCCCCGTCGTGCTCTCGCCCGCCTCCCGTCCCGGGCACTTTCGGCGTCTCCAGAACCTTGAACGCGAGGTTCTGGGCGTTCAATTGCCTCTTCGCCTCATCGACGCCCAGAATCAGCTCGCCGTGCTCGATCTTCTGACCCGGCTGCGCGTCCGAGGGCGAATGGTTCACGACGGCTTCCGGCGGCCGAGCGGACTCCGCGGGTTTCGCCTCGCCCTCTCTCGCGAGCGGAGCGGGGGTCCTGGAGCACCCCGGGAGAACGAGAACGAGACTGATTGCGCCGAGGATCGCTTTCCCCCATGGCCTCATGTGCTGCGTCCTGTTGCCCGCGCAACGATCGTAGTCACTCAAACCGCGTCCGTGGCACTGCACTCCAACGTCGCGTTCTTCATCGGGGCGGGAAAAGCCTGCGGAACACCTCAGGCGACACGCCGCGATAGATCGTGCTGTGCTTCTGGTCGGGCCTGGGTTCGTAGGACCACGCCAGACCTTCCGGCGCAGCGGCGCGCAGGGCCGCGGCCAGGGCCGTCGCCGCGTCGTCGGTGCCGTCATCGCCGGCCGTCGCAAAATACAGGGTTCCTGTCGGTGGAGGCGTCGCTCTCAGCCGCTCGTCGGCGGCTCGCACCAGGGCCTGGGCGTTCCACCACAGGCTCGGGCTGAAAGCGATCCAGGTATCGAACAACCGGGGCTCTCGAAAGAAGGTTTCGAGGACGAAGAGGCCCGCCAGCGACTCGCCCACGATGGCGGTCTCCCCGTTTCCCCGGACCCGCCGGCGGATCACGGGCATCAGCTCGTCCCGGATGAAGGCGCGGAAATTGGCGGAGCCGCCCACCCGGGGCGCGATCTTCCTGTCCGTTTCGACCTCGGTGGGCCCGGTCATGTCGCGGCGCCGCTCCGTATTCTCGATGCCCACGACGACGACCGGCCGCATCTCGCCGGCGCGAATGGCGGTGTCGATGTCGTTGGTGACGTGCGGGAAATCCTCATCGACCCCGCCGTCCGGCATGTAGAGCACGGGATAGCGGGGAACGCCATCCTCGTAGCCCGGCGGCCTGTAGATGTGGATGCGCCGCGTCTCCCCCAGCGCCTTCGAGTCGATGGTCAGGGTCTCGTGGGGAAGGACGCGCTCCGGCCCCGGCGCGGACGCCGCGGCCGCGACAGGCGGAGGCGCCGATGCGGGCGGCACAACCGGCGGGGCGCCGCAGCCGGCGCCGAGCGCGACGAAGACGACGATGGCTGCGCAAAGCGCGCCAGACGACCTCAGCCTCGAGCGCCGGGAACGGATGTCGTCTCCCGAGTTTCGCATCCCGGCGGATATTAACCAACCGACCCCGTCCAAAACAGCACGGCGCTGCCGGGAGACGCCTGACGATGAGCACATCAAACGACGACGGTTCAAGCCCCTGTCGCACGCTCCTCCCTCTTTTCGGCGCCGGCGACATCGACTTCACCGGAGACTCCGGAAGGTCACCGAATACCGAAGCGCGGGGACGGCGGGAATGCTGTGCTCCCACTCTGTGCGCGCGGGGCCGCGCAGCAGATAGGCGGAGCGCGGCTCGGCCGTCCGTGAGTACCGCTCCCACGTCGACCCGGTCTGGCGGCGGAGGCGAAACACGCACGACGACTGAAGAGAAATGCCGATCACGTCGCCGAACACCGCCCTGTCTCGATGCCATCCGATCGCGGTGCCGGGGCTGTACTCGGTGACGAGCGCGTGCGCGAGGTCTGTGGCTGTCACTTCCGCGACCGAGGCCGCCTTCTCCCGAAGGGCGAGCAGAAACGGGGGAATCTCTTCGGTGGGCCGCAGCGTGCCGGCGCCGAAGCTGTAATGCCAGCCGTACGAGAGGACGCGCCGCCTGCCGACGTAGCCATGGAACTCGAATTCCTCCAGAGGCAGGTGCCGAATCCGCTCGACGAGGTCCCGCTCCTCCTCCGGCTGAAGGAGATCAGCGCGGTAACGGAACCCGTCCGGCGGTCCGGCGCTTCGAGTCGTCGGCTTCACGATGACGGACCCGCCGGGTCAGATCACTCCACGGAATCGTCGGGCGGCACGGGCTGCACGGGCGCTGGACTGGTCTCTAGCCCTTCAGCTGCACGAGGTCCCACAGATTACCGTAGAGATCTTCGAACACGGCGACCGTCCCGTACGAGGCCTCCCTGGGCTCCCTCACGAAACGAATTCCCGATGCGCGCATCTCGTCGAAATCCCTCTGGAAGTCGTCGGTTTGAAGAAAGAGGAAAACCCGGCCGCCGCTCTGCCGGCCGATGAACGCTTCCTGTTCGGGCGTCGATGCCCGGGCGAGCAGAATGGACGTGCCGTTGGAGCCGGGGGGCGCGACGACAACCCAGCGCTTGTCCTGCTCCGGCTGACAGGTGTCCTCCACGAGCGTGAAATGCAGCCTCCTGCAGAAGAACGCGATCGCTTCGTCGTAGTCCCTCACGACCAGGGCTATATGAAGGATCGCCTGGTTCATTCCGGATCCGTTCGCCGATGGGCCGCCTGGACCCGTGACATCGCAACGCTCCGCGGCGACGCCGGGAGCACTCCAGGATTCTCGTGACCGGCCCGGACCTGGATCAAGCCGATCCCGCGAGACCTGGCGCGCGCTGCGCAAACGTCATCCAGAACCGGTTCGGGTCGCGGATGATGAACTCTCTCATTCCGTAAAAAGTATCGTGAGGGCCTTTCACGACGTCCACTCGCCCCTCGAGTCGGTGGTAGAGGTCGTCGACGTGGGCCGAATAAACGTATAGATCGACTTCCCGCCGCTCGTGCGCGCTCGGGTGTCCGCCTGAGTTGAACATGATTTCGCTGCCCCCCAAAGACAGGATCGCAAAGCTCAGCCCCTCCCCTCCATCGTCGTACGTGTCGACCACGGTGAATCCGATGGTCTCGTACCAGGCGACAGTGGCTCGCACATCCTCCACGTGGATCATGGGCACAACCCTCTCCGTCATCGCTTTCCTCCCGGGAAAATCGGCGCGCGCGCCTGCAATTCGGCCCGACGCCTGCTCTATCTCGGGGGTCCGTCGCCCCCACGTCCTTCGCTTACCGCGAGCGCTTCCACCTCGACCAGAAGCTCGGGCCGAGCCAGCGCGTCGACCCCGATGAGAGAACATGCCGGGAGCGGCCGGCCGAAATGGTTCCTCAGCGTCTCCCCGATGACCCCGGCCTTTTCCTGGCTATATCCAACGACGTAAATCGTGAGCTTGACGACCTCGGACACCGAAGATCCTGCTGCTGACAGCGCTGTCACGAGGTTCCTGAACGCCCGGTCGAGCCGGGCCGCGAAACCGCCGTCACCCGAAACAGCCTGACTCCTGTCGACGCCCACCTGGCCCGATACCGCGATGACACGAAGCGGCGACCCCTCGGCAATCACGACCTGTGAGAAAAGCGAGCTCCAGTCCGGAAGCCCGGGTGGGTTGAGGTGAGTCCGCTTCATCGATGAATTGCAATGGGAAGACTTGCGGCGCCTGACGGACGTCGGCGCCGACGGCGGAGCGGGGTTAGCCGAAGAATTCCTGCGACACTCAGGTCCTCATCGATTTCAGGCCAGCCAATGCCCTCGCCATCCCCCAGAAATTCGCAATTCATACGCTGCGACGGTGAAGCGTGCCGCAACCCGGGGACCCAGGCGAGCGGAACGACGCGTCTACCGTCCGCGAGAGTCATGGTGAGTTCATCCTCGGTCACCAGGACCTCGTTGGCCCGCGGATCTGCTTCAACGACCAAAGAAGTCATTCCACGCTCCTAAAAACCCCTCTCGATTCTCCAGGACGATACTCGCAGCCGCCTAACCTTCCAAAGCTCAGCGGCGACGGCGGCGAAGCCGACGGCGTAGGCTGCAGCGCGACGTCAGGCGGCTGAAGGATTACGCGCCTCATACGTAGAGCACACCAGCCAGCACCACAGGCTCGTGGAAACGTCAGGAAGACGCGGAGCGTGTCGGGCCCGTACCACAGGCTACAGCCACGTAGTTGCCGGCTTGACGAACACGAAGAGGCAACCATCTTCCTCGGATGGTTCGAGGCCTTCGCCTACGACGGCGCCCGATCGTCGATAATCCACGCGTGGCCGCCGTGAACGTCGACAGGACTAAACGCGGCCCGTCCCCCCGATCCTCCCTGACCGCGCTGGCCGGACGTACCTTGGGCGCGATCCCGCCCCCGGCACTGGTACTGCTCGGCATCGTCAGCGTTCAGGTGGGCTCGGCATTGGCCAAGCACCTGTTCAGCGCAGTGGGCAGCTTCGGGACAGTCGCGTTGCGACTGTTCTTCGCGGCGGCGGTGCTGATGCTGTTGTGGCGGCCGTCACTGCGCATGAATCGTCGCACGTGGACAGTAGTGCTCAGCTACGGCGTGATTCTCGGCTTGATGAACCTGTGCTTCTACCTGGCGCTGGCCCGGATCCCGCTGGGGATCGCGGTAACCATCGAGTTCCTCGGGCCGCTGGCGGTGGCCCTGGCCGGGTCGAGGCGATGGCTGGACGCTTTCTGGGCCATGCTCGCGGCAGGCGGTGTGGTCCTGCTGCTGGAGGGACGCGGCGACCTCAACCTTATCGGTTTTCTGTTCGCCCTCGCCGCAGGAACGTGCTGGGGCCTGTACATCCTGGTCGGCGCGGCGCTGGGCCGCCACACCACGAAAGGCAATGGTCTGGCTCTGGGAATGGCCGTCGCGGCACTGGTGGCTGTGCCATTCGGCGTGGCCGACAGCGGAACGGCGCTGATTCAGCCGTGGGTTCTGATTGCAGGGCTCGGCGTGGCACTGTTGTCGTCGGTGATCCCGTACTCGCTGGATCTGGAAGCACTACGCAAGATCCCACCGCGCGTGTTCGGTATCCTGATGAGCCTCGAACCAGCGATGGCGGCCCTCATCGGCCTCATCGTGCTCCAGGAGTCGCTGCACTGGTCGCAGTGGATCGCGGTGCTGTGCGTGGTGGCCGCATCGGCGGGCGCGTCGGTACCGAACATGCTGTCGGGATCCGGCTCAACGAGGTAGGAGGGACGCTGGCGCTCCTCATCCTCGCCGCCCTCGCAATCATCGTCAAATCGATGACGCAGCTGGCTTGGATCGAAGACAGCGAGCGTCGCTGTATCCGTGGCGAATCTGAGAGCTAGAGTATGGATGCCACAACTGTTCACCCCGACGCCTAACGTTCCAAAGCTCAGCGGCGGCAGCGGCGAAGCCGATGACGTCCGCTGCAGCGCGATGTCAGGCGGCCGCTCATCGGTGGCGACTCGCGATCCATGCCAGAACGTCGAAGCCGGACAGCGGACCGACCACCACCAAGGCGTCAGCCGCCACGACCGACAGAAACCTTCGAGACCGATGTGCGCGCAGGACCGGCGCCTCCCACGAATGACACATATGCGATTCCCGAGAACACCCACACCGTGATCAACGTGCCATCTGCGTGAACAAATCTCTGGCGGTTCAAAGGCCGTGCGGATCCTTCGCGCCGCCTGACGTGTGAGATTCAGGCCGCAGATTCGTGGCTGAGGCCGACCGCCCTGGTCATTGGCCGGCAGGCGGTTGCCAAAGCTCTACCTTGTTTCCTTCTGGATCGATGACCCAGGCAAACTTCCCGTACTCGGAATCGTCGATCTTCTCGAGAACGTTGCAGCTTTCTTCGCGCAACACTTTAACCAGGGCGTGGAGATCCTCCACGCGGTAATTGACCATGAAAGTGGCAGTGCCGGGCGCAAAGGGGTCACCTTGCGCCGGACCAATGGACCAGATCGTTGTTCCGGCAACCGGCTTACCTTCACCGTCGGTCCAGGTGAAAGCCGCCCCACCCCATTCCTGGACATCGATTCCGAGGTACCGCTTGTACCAGGCCTGTAGCGCCGGAGCGTCTTTGGCTTTGAAGAAGATGCCGCCAATGCCAGTGACTCGCTTCATAGAACCTCCGAGGTCGGGTGGTGGTGAGGGAGAGTGTGTTTTCAGCAATCATTCGTGTTCAATTGCGGACTTAATATCGTTTCGGTCCTGCAGAGGGCCTTTTCCGCCACGCCCTTGAACAGAAACCCCATTGGGATCGACATTAATTTTGCAACGATACCTTGAGGCTTGGAATCATGAGACCTAGTCAACGTAATGCCGCCACTACGCTCTGAAATACTCATGGTGGATAAGAATACAAATCCATCACTTTCCGCTCTGGTTGTGTCGAACTCGTTCTCAGCAGCATCAGTGATCCACTTGTCCGCGGTAGCTGGCTTGCCGAATAGCCTTCGGGTCTCTCGCCACTTCAGTCCGACGAGCCCGTTTGCCGGCTTTTCGGGAATCTCAATGTTTTCGGATTCCGCTGATGGTTTCCGAGGCGTTCTCGATGCGGGTGATTGCGGCCCAGGTCGCCGCCTTGGATCCGTTGATGGTTACCTGTGCTTCAACGATCACGGTGTTCCTCCCGGGGTTCGAGTGATGGTCTATAGCCCATGGCCGACACGGGGCGTCGATATCGGCGGTGACGCGCGTCTGTCGGCCTAACGTCCCTAAGCTCAGCGGCTCGCGCAGCGCAGCAGAGCGAGTCCCGTTTTGCGCGCCGTTGCTCTCTGCTCGCCTAACGGTTTAGAGCTCACCGCCTTTCTCGCCAACACTCAACCGCTCACCGTCACACTGCCTAGGCTTGGAATCTGGGCACGCGACAAGCAATAGCTGTTGTTGTGCAACCAGCAAGCTTCACTCGGTAGATGTGCATCACGGCGCAGCGATCGCACCTCGCGCGGGCTCGCCCTCTCCAAACTCTTCATGAGGCGTCTCTGGGCGTCGCGCGCCTCTTCGCCGGCCGCTGTGAATATGATCGCACCGCCAATCATTCTCGCGGAGTACTGCGCGCCAATACGCTCGACCAAAAAGACGATACCCTTCGATAGGTTGGTCTGACCACCTCGACTCGGCAGCGGAACTGTGAGGGGGATGGTGAACCGCCCGCGGCTGCTCATGCGGGAGAGCCACAACGCCGGTATCTCGGCCAGGCCCGCGCTGACCAAGGCGACATCGAATGTTCCCGGATCAAAACGCAAGCCATCAGCCGCCTCGACCATGACGTTCCGGTGCTCTGCGAGCGCTTTCTCGGCAATACGGACGAGCTTTTCATCGACATCGACTCCGACGACCACACCGGTTCTGCCAACGAGCTGCGACAGGATGGCCGTGTAGTAGCCGGTGGCACATCCGACGTGGAAAGCACGTTCACCACATTGCGGCGCAAGGGCGTCAAGCCAAACGGCCACCGTCCCCGGTGCGCCGTTGTAGAGTTGCCGACCGCTGTCAAGGGCGATGGAGACGTTGCCGTACAGGGCCTTCAGATCGTTGGTTTCTTCGTAGGTCGCGCCGCTCGAGCCATCGTACGAGGGCCTGGCGATGAGCCACGGCGGCGAGCCGACGAAACGCTCGCGAGGGACGGAAGCAAAGGCTTGAAGGAGGCGTTGGTCGACAATCGCCGTATCGCGTGAAATGGCCGCTGCAAGGGCTTTGCCGTTTCGCCAGCTACTCATCAACCCTCGAATGACAGGTCTCGACTGGGAGCGCGCCTAACGGTTGGCGGCTCAGCGGCGACGGCGGCGAAGCCGACGGCGTCCGCTGCAGCCGCGGGTTAGGCGCCCCGTCCACCATTAGCGGCGCTAATTGCTCTCAGCCCGCAGATTCGAAGCGTGCAGGTGAACAATCTTCCAGTTCCCGCCTCTGTTCATGAGCACGAGTGTCCGACGTGAATGCACGATGGGATTGCCGATCTCGAAGCTGGCTATCGCCATGGCTCCTTCGACAGTGATCAGGAGTTCTCGAACGGCCATCGGGTTAGTTGGCCTAGTCTCCAGCACGGGGGAGACCACCGCCCGGATTTGCGCTGCGCCAGTGAGCCGAGCCGGAGTGGCGGCGGTTGGGAGAAATGCGGTCGCATCAGGATCGAAGAGAACCATGAATCTGTCAATGTCAGCGGAATTAATGGCGGCCGCGAGGGCAGCAACCACTCGTTCGACCTCGGCTGGCGAGTCGGGCCGAGATACGCTCGCGCATGAGCCGGTAACCAATGCTGAGGTGAAGATGAGGGCCAATATGACCGAGTGCAGAGAAGTTTTTCGGTAACTCATGTGCCGAGGGCGCCTGACATGTATTAGACCGCCCAATTTTTGAGGCAAACGCTGCGAAGACCGCGGCCTGACGTTCTATCCCGCGGGAAGTTCCGACGGGAGACACGCCTCGGCGGCTCAACAAGATGCGACCTGCAGATTGAGACGGACTCCGGAGTGTCAGGCCGCGATTTTGGTCACATAACGTGCCTTGGTGCCCCGGCCATCGCTGTTTCCGGTTCGGCGGGAGGGTATCCAGTCTCGTGGGCGGTGCGGAACGGGACGCCGCGGGCGACGAGCTCCTCGGCGACGTCGGTCGCGAGGGTGGTCGGCTCGATCGGGGCACGCTCGTTTTCCGGGCGCAGGCGCAGGCCCGCCACGACTTCCGTCACGGCCGCCAGCGAGAGCTCGAGCGCGTCGGCGGTCTCGAAGAGCGGCTGCTGCGTTTCCTGGAGGTCGCGGTCGTAGGAGAGGGGTAGGCCCTTGATGACGGTCAGCGTCGCCATGAGGTTCCCGAACACTCGTCCCGCTTTTCCGCGCGTGAGCTCCAGGGAGTCCGGATTCTTCTTTTGCGGCATCATCGATGAGCCGGTGGACGTCGCGTCGGAGAGCAGGAACAGGCGGTACTCCTCTCCCGTCCAGAGGATCAGATCCTCCGCGATGCGGGAGAGGTGCGCCATCGCGAGCGCCGCGGCGGATTCGAACTCCGCGGCGAAGTCGCGGTCGGAGACGGCGTCGAGGCTGTTGGCGGAAAGAGACGGCAGGCCAAGCTCGCGGGCGACGCCTTTGCGGTCGAGCGGCAGCGTCGAGCCGGCGCACGCGCCGGACCCGAGGGGGGACACCGCGGCCCGCCGCCGCGCGTCCGCCAGACGGCCGCGGTCGCGGAGCAGCATCTCGACCCACGCGTGGAACACATGGGCGAGCAGGACCGGCTGCGCGCCGCGCAGGTGCGTGCGGGCGGCGACGACCACATTGGCTTCCAGGAACTCATCGGCGCGGTCGAGGAGCGCGGTGCCGAGCACGCGCGCGGCCTCCGACGCCCGGTCGATGGCGGCGATCGTCCAGAGCCGCAGGTCGAGCGCGACCTGGTCGTTGCGGGACCGCCCGGCATGGATGCGCCGTCCCGCGTCGCCGGCGAGCTCGATCAGCCGGCGCTCGACGTTCAAGTGAATGTCCTCGTCCGCGTCCTCGAATCGGAAGCTCCCTCGCTCGATCTCCCCGGCGATCCGGCGGAGGGCCGATTCGATCCGCGCGAGCGCCGCACGCGTCAGGAGTCCGGAGCGCTGGAGCCCTCTCGCGTGCGCGAGCGAGCCGCGCAGGTCGACCTCCGCCAGCCGCCGGTCCCAGGGATGCGAGATCGAGAGGCGGGCGAGCGCCTCGCCCGGACCGGAGGCGAACCCCGCGCCCCAGAGCGCCTTCTTTCCGGACGTCTTCCCCCGCCGCGGCCCGGGGGCGGACTTGCGGCGCTTCACCCCGGCACGCCGCGATCGCGCCGCTTCACGCGAAGTACGCCGAAATGGTCCGGCGATAGACGTCGGGCGCTTCCAGGATGGCCGCGATCGAGATCGACTCGTCGGCGGCATGCGAGTGAGACGGCTCGCCGGGCCCGAAGACGATCGCCGGCCGGCCGCCGAGGTGCGCGAGGTCGCTGACGCTCGGAAAGCCGGTGATCGGGGCGCCGCCGGCGGCGGCGGACGCGGCCTGCGCGATCTTCCAGGAGGGGTCGCCGGCGACGGGCCTGAGACGCACGGAGAGGATCTCGAAGTCGGACTTCACGGCGGCGCGGATCGCCGCGACCATCGCGTCGTTGTCGAAGGCGCCGATCGTCCGCGCGTCGACCGTCACCTCACACACGTCCGGCACGATGTTGGACCGGAGCCCTCCGCGGATCACGGTCGCGGTCGCCGTCGGCTTCCCAAGGTACGGATCCTCGGCGTCGAAGCGCATCGCGGCGATGGCGGCGACGTCTTCCGCGGCGCGGACGATGGCGTTGTCCGCGAGATGCGGACGCGCAGCGTGCCCCGCGCGGCCGCGGGCGATCAGCTTCACCTTGACGAGACCCTTCTGGGCGATCGCCGGCGAGAACCGGTTCGGCTCGCCGACGATGGCCGCGTCGAAGTCCAGATTCGGCGCGATCGTTTCGAGGCCCTGACCGCCGGTCTCCTCGTCGCACGTCGCGGCAAAAAGCAGGCTTCCCCGCTCAGGCAGGGGCGCGGTCAGGAACGCCTCGAGGAGCGCCGCCACCGAGGCCTTGGCGTCGCTCGCGCCCAACCCGACCAGCCGGTCGCCTTCGACGCGCGGCGCCCACGGGTCCCCGGTCCAGCCGTCGACCGCGGGAACGGTGTCGAGATGCGAGTTCAGCAGCAGGCAGGGGCTCCCCGTCCCCCGCCGGGCGACGACGTTGCGCCCTTCGCGCTCGGCCCGCATGCCGAAGTCCGCGCAGATCCCGGCGATGCGGTCGGCCAGAGGGCCCTCGTTGCCGGAGACGCTCTGGATCGAGACGAACTCGATCAGCCGGTCGAGGACGGTGGTGACGCCGGCGGCCCTCATCGTCCGTTACTCGCCAATCACCCTCGGCGCGGTCACGCGCCGATCACCATCGTCCCGCTCCCCGTATCCCCGAAGACCTCCGAAAGGAGGGCGTTTCTCTGGTTGCCGTTGACGATGTGCACCGCGGAGACTCCGGCCTCGACGACGCGCGAGATCTCCTCCAGCTTGGCGACCATGCCGCCCGTGACGGCCGGGCTCTTCGCGAGCTTGCGCGCGTCGGACGCCGTCAGCCGCGAGATCCGGCTCTCGGGATCGGCCGCGTCCGCCAGAACGCCCGGCACGTCGGAGAGGAGGATGAGCTTCTCCGCCGCGAGCTCGACCGCCAGCGCGGAGGCGATCGCGTCGGCGTTGACGTTGTAGACCTTGCCTTCCTCGTCGGCCGCCAGGGGCGAGACGATCGGGAGATACCCCGCGTCGAGAAGCGTCGTCAGGAGCCGCGGGTCCACCTCGACGACGTCGCCGACGTTGCCGAAGTCGATGAGCTCGCGCTTCCCGGTCTCCCTGTTCATCATGCTCTTCTTCGCCCGCCTGCGGGCCAGCACCACGTTCCCGTCGATGCCCGAGACGCCGACCGCCTGCACGCCGAAGGCGCGGAGCGCGGACAGGATTTCGACGGAGATCTTCCCGGCGAATACCATCTTGACGACCTCGAGCGTGTCGTCGTCGGTGACGCGGCGCCCGTTCACGAGCTTCGTCTCGAGGCCGAGCCGCTCCGAAAGCTGTGTCGCCTGCGATCCCCCGCCGTGGACCACCGTCACCCGAATCCCGACCTGGTGGAGCAATGCGATCTCCTCGGCGAGCGACGAGAGGACTTCGAGGTTCTCCGTCACCTTGCCCGAGATCTTCAGCACGAAGGTCTTGCCCTTGAAGCGGCGGATGTAGGGGAGCGCCTCGCGGAGGATTTCCGCGTCGACTCCGGTCAGCCGGTGCGCGAGCTTCTCCGCGGCGGGTAGCGGCGCCCCGTCCTTCACCGGTTCTCCGACGCGAGCCACTCGAGGATCGCCTGCTGCGCGTACATCCGGTTCTCGGCCTCGTCGAGCACGACCGAGCGCCGGCCGTCGAGCACCGCGTCGTCCACCACGACGTTGCGGCGCACGGGAAGGCAGTGCATGAAGATCGCGTTGCGCCCCCGCGCCATGCGCGCCTCGGTGACGCGCCAGTCGCGCAGCTTCGCGCGGCGCGTGAACTCCGCCTCCGGCTCGCCGTAGTCCGCGAGCGCGCCCCAGGATTTCGCGTAGACGACCTCCACCCCCTCGTACACGGCGTCGCGCTCGTCGGTCACGGTCAGGGCGCCGCCGCTTTCCGCGGCCAGCCGCTCTGCCGCCCGGACGACGTCCACGTCGAGCTCGTAGCCCTCCGGCCGCGCGAGCACGAGGTCGACGCCGAGCCTGGCGGCTCCGAGGAGAAAGGAGTTTGGCACCGCCATCGGCAGCGCCTTCGGGTGGTACGCCCAGGTCAGGAGCACGCGGCGGCCCGTCGTCTTCCCGAGTTGCTCGCGGATCGTGAGCGCGTCCGCCATCGCCTGGCACGGGTGGTCGAGCGGCGACTCCAGGTTGATGACCGGCACGCCGGAGTACCGCGCAAACGCGTTCAGCACCGGCTCGCGGCGGTCGACCTCGTAGTCCTTGCCCTCGGGAAACGAGCGGACTCCGAGCATGTCGCAGTAGCGCCCCAGCACGCCGGCGCCCTCGCGCGCGTGCTCCGCGGCCGGGCCGTCCATGACGACGCCGTCCCGGTACTCCATGGCCCAGGCGTCGCTCCCCACGGACAGCGTGACGGGCGTGCCGCCGAGCCTGGAGACCGCGACTTCCATCGAGACGCGCGTGCGCAGCGAAGGGTTGAAGAAGACGAGGCCGACGTGCGTGCCCGAGAGCGCGTCGCTGTCGGCGCCCTGGCGGAACTCCTCGCCGCGGTTGAGCAGGGCCTCGAACTGCGCGGCCGTGAGATCGCGCGTCGTCAGAAAGTGCCTCACAGGACCTCCCCCATGGCGGCCAGGAACCGGTCGATCTCCTCTTCGCGGAGAACGAGGGGCGGCAGCAGCCGGAGCACGTCGGGCAGGTCGCTCCCGCCGACGAGAATTCCCCGCGCCATCAGCGCCTCGCGGACGGGTTTGCCCGGCCGGTCGAGAACGATGCCGAGGAGAAAACCCTCGCCGCGGACCTCGCGCACGCCCGGCAGCTTCGCGAGCCCGGCGCGCAGGCGTTCGGAGCCGCGCCGGACGTTCTCGAGCAGGCCCTCCGACTCGATCACGCGCACGGTCGCCTCGGCGGCCGCGCACGCGAGCGGCCCGCCACCGAACGTGGTGCCGTATTCCTCGGGCTTCACGCCGGCGGCGATCTCCTCGGAGACCAGCACCGCGCCCATCGGGACGCCGCTGGCGATTCCCTTGGCGAGCGTCACGAGATCCGGGACGACGCCGTGCCGCCCCGCGAAAAAGAACGTTCCCGTACGCCCGAATCCCGTCTGCACCTCGTCGTAGATCAGCTTCGCGCCGCGTCCGTCGCAGAGCCGGCGCAGGCCGTGGAAATACTCGGGCGCCGCGGTCAGAACGCCCGCGAGGCTCTGGATCGGCTCGAGCAGCACCGCCGCGACGCGGCCGTCCAGCAGGGCGTCCGCGGCGCCGAGATCGCCGAAGGGGGCGAGGCGGTGGCCCGGCACGTTGGGCTCGCCGAGCGCGCGGTATTTCTCGAGGCCCGCCGCGGAAATCGCGTCGGCCGTGCGGCCGTGGAACCCGCCGTGGAAGGAGAGAACATCCGTCCGGCCGGTCGCCCGGCGCGCCAGCCGCATCGCGTTCTCGTTCGCCTCGGTCCCCGAGTTGACGAAGAAGACCTTCGAGAGAGGCGCCGGCGCGTGCCGCGCGATCGCGTCCGCGGCGCGCGTGCGGATGCCGAGCCCGACCACGTTCGAGTAGAAGAGCAGCGTCTTCGCCTGCTCGGAGATCGCGCGGACCACCTCGGGATGCGCGTGGCCCGTCGAGGCGACCGCGTGCCCGCCGTAGAGGTCGAGGTAGCCCTTCCCCGCCTCGTCCCAGACCGTCGATCCCTCGCCGCGGGCGAGCGTGATCGGCCAGCGCGTGTAGGTGGGTAGCTCGCTGGCCATTCCGGTTTCCGAGGCTTGCGCGGCGCGGCTCATGGGAAGACTCCGGACATTTTCAGCCCGGTCGGCTCCGGAAGCCCGAACAGGATGTTCATCGCCTGGATCGCCTGGCCCGCCGCGCCTTTGACCAGGTTGTCGATCGCGACGAAGACGCGCGCGACGTCGCCCGAGGACGCCACGCCGAGGTCGGCGAAGTTGGTCCCCTTGACCGCCGCGACGTCGGGCGATCCGTCCACGAGGCGCACGAAGAACTCGTGGCCGTACGCCTCGCGGTACACGGCGCGAAGCGCGTCGCGGTCCATCGCGGCCGTGAGCGGGACGGTCGCCGTGACGAAGATCCCGCGGACGAGGGGCGCCGAGTGGGTCTGGAAAACGATCCGCCCGGCGGCCGGGCCGCCGACGGTCGACAGCGACTCCTCGATCTCGGGCAGGTGGCGGTGGCCGTCCAGGGCGTACGCGAAGAACGCGGAGGCGCGGCGGGGATGGTGCGTCGTGGGAGTCGGCGTGACGCCGGCGCCGGACGAGCCCGTGATCGCGAAAACGGAGACGGGGGCGCCGTCTGCGACGAGCCCCGCACGCCACAGGGGCGCGAGGGCCAGGATCGACGCGGTCGCGAAGCAGCCGGGGGACGCGATCGCCCGGGAAGAGGCGATCTGCTCGCGGAAGAGCTCCGGCAGGCCGTAGACGAACTCGGGCTGGCGCGCGAAGCCCGCGGGCACCGGGCCGTAGAACCGCTCGAAGGACGCGGCGCTCTTCAGCCGGAAATCGGCGGAGAGATCCACGACGGGGATCCCGCGGTCGAGAAGGGGCGGCGCGGCGTCCACCGCGTACCCGTGAGGCCCGGCGAGGAAGACGACCTCGGGCTCGTCCTCCCCTTCGGGCAGCGCGCTCGTGAACTCGAGGTCGGTCAGGCGCGAGAGGTGCGTGTGCACGGCCGCCACGGGCTGACCCGCCTGCGAGCGCGAGATCACCGCGACCGGCTCTGCCTTCGGGTGATCGAGCAGCAGGCGCAGGAGCTCGCCGCCGGCGTATCCGCTCGCGCCGAAGATCGCCGCGCGAATGGTCACTTGTGGATCTCCTCGTACACGACGCCGAACAGCGCGCGGCCGTCCGTCTTCGCGTTGGCCGCGGGCAGTTTCATCTCCGTCTGGATGTACTCCGTCCCCGTCTGGTTGTCGGTGACGGGCCCCGACATGATCGTGATCGGAATGTGCCACTGCTCCATGAGCTTCTGCGCGCCCCACGCCGCGACGAGGTCGTTGGCGCACATCACGACGGCTTTCGTAGCGGCGACGAGCTCCGGATCGGTGAAGAACGTCCCGACGCGGTAGTCCCCCAGGATGCCATCCCCCATCTCGACGACGATGACGTCGGGGTTCTGCGAGGCGAGCGACGCGAGGATCGCCCGCGCGTAGGGGGCGAGGTCCTTCACGTGCGCCGTCGATGGCAGGCCGCAGTCCAGAAACGACAGCGTGGCGAACGCGCCGTGGTCCTCCATGTCGAGCGTGTCCTTCAGGCACGCGACGCCCGAGAGCTTCGCCGCCGCGACACGCTGCCCCGCGCTCGCGAAGCGCTTGACGATCTCCGACGCCGCGGCGGTCTTGCCCGCGCTCATGCACGTTCCGGCGACCACGACGAGGGGCGGGCAGGGGCCCAGCGTGTCGCGAGCCGGCAGCGCGTTCTGCGCGATGTTGGCCGGCTTGCCGTCGATGAGGACGGCGCCGAGGACCTCGACCTCGAGAGGACTTCCCACTTCCGGGTTCTTTCCGACGCAGAGCCCGAGCACACCTCCGAGGTTCAGCACGTGGATCGTGTCGCCGACGTGGATCGATTCGGGAACCACGCCGACGAAGCCCTTCAACGCGCGCCGGTACCCGAGCGTCCCGGCCATGACGTCGCCCTTGTTGATCTTCGCCATGCGGCCGGAGACCAGCTCCAGCCGGTCGTAGACGCTCTTTTCCATCAGGGCGCGCACGGCGAGCACGTTGCCTTCCTTCGCCTCGATGTGCGGCGAGATCTCGACCTCGCGCGGCAGCCCGAGCCGGGCCGTCGAAGAGGCGATCTTGTCGAGGATCATCGTCAGGAGGATTCCTTTCCCGCGAGCGCGAACAGCCGGCCCGGGAGGGCGAGCGTCTTGCCGACCCCCTGGGCCTCGGCCGGCGCGAGATACGCGTTCGATTCGCCGTACCGGACGACCTCCAGCCGCATGAGCGAGAAGGCGCTGCGCACTCCGGCGATCTCGAACCGGCCGGGAGTGAAGCGCAGGCGCGCCTCCCCCGTCACGCGGTCCTGGCCGGCCGCGAGAAAGGCGGCGGCGTCCGCCGCGGCGGGCTCGAAGGCGAGGCCCTCGTGCAGCAGCCGGCCGTACGTCTCGGCGACGAGCGCCTTCAGCTGCCGCTGCTCCTTCGTGAGCACCAGCTTCTCGAGCTCTGCGTGCGCCGCGATGAGCGCGAGCGCGGCCGGCGCCTCGAACGCGATGCGGCCCTTGGCGCCGAGGATCGTGTCGCCGAGATGAATTCCCCGCCCCGCGGCATAGCGGCGCCCGGCGGCGTTCAGCTTCTCGATCAGGACGAGCGGGTTCAGCCGCGCGCCGTCGAGCGACACCGGACGGCCTTTCTCGAACGCCACGACGATCTCGCGGGCGCGTTTCGGAGCGCGCGAGAGCGTGTTGCCGGGATAGAGGTCCTCGGGAGGCATGGCCCAGGAGTCGTGCGTCTCGCCCCCTCCGATGGTCGTGCCCCACAGGCCCTCATTGACGGAGTAGCGCGTCGTCTTCGGGGGGATCGTGACGCCGGCGGATGCGAGCACGGCGGTCTCGTCTTCGCGGGAGAGGCCGCTGTCGCGAATGGGAGCGCGCACCTCGACGTCGGGCGCGAGCACGCGAAGCGCGGCGTCGAAGCGGAACTGGTCGTTGCCGGCCGCCGTCGAGCCGTGGACGATGACCGCGGCGCGGACCCGGCGCGCGTACGCGGCGACCGCTTCCGCCTGGACCGCGCGCTCGGCGGCGACCGAGAGCGGGTAAACGCCTCCGCGCAGCACGTTGCCGAAGAGAAGCGGCAGCGCGTAGCGCTCGAAGACGTCCCGCCGTCCGTCGACGAAGACGTGCTTCTCGACCCGGGCGGCCTTCGCGCGGGCGGCGATCGCGCGCCGCTCGGACGCGGAGAACCCGCCCGTGTCGACGGTCACGGCGTGGACGCGCGCGCCTTCCTGGCGCAGAACGACCGCGCAGTAGGTGGTATCGAGACCACCGGAAAAGGCAAGACACACGACCGGCATGCGGCGTTTCATCGGCGACGGGCTGTGAGGGATTCTACGGGACTAGAGCGCCGCCGCCATGGAGGAAATCCTCCTGGCGCGCGGGCGCGGCGAAGCCAACCTCGCGATGCGGGGCACGGAAAGCGGAGCGGCGAGGTTCGCGTTCATCGGCCCGCTACGTTGCGGCAAGCAGGGGGCCTTGTCAAGATTTTTTTCGGGCTGTCGGCCCGGCCCGCTCGCTCCCGGCTGAGAGCTGACAGCCGACAGCTCGCCGCCTCATTGCTCCACGCAGGGCTTCACGGTGATCGAGTTCTCCCAGTTGTCGCCGCGGCGCTGCTCCTGCACGCGGAACGCCTTCCGGAACGTCGATCCGGAGGCGAGCGACTTGGTCGTCCGGTAGATCTCGATCGAGCTGCCGATGTCGACCGCCTGCGGAACGGACAGGCCGGCGATCGGCTCGAACCCCCCGCGCGTCGCCGGCGAAGACTCCTCCGCCCGCGACAGGCGGAACGTCTCGTCGCCGCCGTTGATGAAGCGGGCGGTGACCGTGAAGTCCTGGCCCTCGACCGCCTCCTCCGGGTTCATCCGGATCTGAATCGAGATGCGGCCGCTGTCCGGCCGGGCGGGCTTTAACGCCGTGCCGGGTGGCGGAAGCGATCGGGGGCGCCGCCGTCGGCTGGGGCGCGGCCGCCGGCGCGGGCGGCGACGTCGCCGCGGGAACCGGAGCCGGAGCGACGGGAGCCGCCGCGCGCCGGTCGCGGTTCATCCAGCCGGAGACGACGATGCCGAGGACGACGAGGACCGCCGCCCCGACCGCGACGGCGGCATACCCCGCGATCGAGGAGCGGCGGCCGTCCCGCTCGAAATCCCTCGCGTCCGCCAGGACCGTCTTCGCCTGCGCGCCCGCGGAGCCGCGGGGCGCAGACCCGCCGCTCGGCGTCGAGTCGCCGCTCCATCCGGAGAGCGTCTTCTGCACCTTCATGTCCGTCGCCTCGAGCGGGCGGACCGAGACCTCGGACACGCGGAACTTCGACTGCAGAGTCTTCTGGAGGCTCGCGCTCGCGGGATTCTGGGCGAGGGCGGCGGCGCGCACGAACTCCACCGCCGCCCTGACGTAATTGCTGACCTCTTCCGGGTCCCTCGCGCCGACGACCTGCGGCGGGAGAGCCTCGAGCGCCTTCGAGAACTCCTGCGCGCTCTGCCACCGGTCGTCCGGGTTCTTCTGGAGGGCCTTCAGGAGGATCTCCCGCAGGGCCGCCGGGACTCTTCCGCCCGGATCGCTCTTCGAGAACGGCATCGGCGGCTTCTGGAGGCGCGCCGTCAGGATGTCCTGGAGGCTCCCACCGCCGTACGGGCACACGCCGGTCAGCGCTTCGTACAAAACCACGGCGAACGAAAACAGGTCGCTCCGGCCGTCGATCGCGCTCGAGCTCGCCTTCTTCGTCAGCTGCTCCGGCGAAGAGTATCGAAGCTTGCCGATGAACTCGTCGGCGGCGGTCAACTGCTCCTGTTCCTCGGCGCGCGCGAGCTTCGCGATCCCGAGGTCGATCAGCTTGGCCTGGAGCGCGCCGTCCTCCTCCTGCATCATCATCACGTTGTCCGGCGCGATGTCCCGGTGGACGATCCCCTTCCGGTGCAGGTAGTCGAGCGCGGACAGGCTCTGGCCGGCGAGGTGCATCGCCAGCGGGATCGGGAGCGGACCGCAGTGGCGGATCATGTCCCTCAGGTTGATGCCGTCGATGAACTCCATCACCATGAAGGCGGTGCCTTCGTCGTCGACGAAGAAGTCGTAGAAGCCGACGATGTTCCCGTGCTTCAGGCGCGTGGCCATCTGCGCCTCGCGCAGGAACCGCTTGCGCTGGTCCGCGCTCTCGGCGACTTCCGGCCGCATGACCTTGATGATGCGGATCTCGTCGAGCAGGCGGTGGCGCACCATGTAGATGGCGCCCATGCCGCCTTCGCGGATCTTCCCCAGGACTTCGTACTTGCCGTCGAACGATCCGGGAGTGGAGCTCATCCGGGGCACCCCGCCACGAATTGGTGCTTTGTGTTCGCAACAAATATACGCGAGCGGAGCGCGCGACCCGCTTGTCATCGCGCATCCTTTGAATGAGAATCGCCGCGAGAACCCGGAAATCCAGCCCGCGAACGGAGGTCCATTGCCCGGAGCGCAGCCCGCGTCCACGCGGCCAGGCGAAGTCGGGCGCGCGCTCGAGGCCGCCGTCGATTCCCTCCGGACCGATCGCGTCCGAACGCGGGCGGCGCTCGTGGCCCTCGCCCTCGCCATGGCCATCGTGGTTTGCCTGACGACGCTCGTGGAACGCGGACGTGCCGCGACGATCCGGTCGCTCGAGCGCGCCGGCCTGAAGAACGTCTACCTCGTCCACCGGCCGGGCTCCGGGGCGGAGGAGGGACGCGGTCTCGGATTCGACGACGTCGATCGGCTGCGCGCCGTCCTTCCCGTTCGCGCGGCGGTCGGCGTCCGGATGTCGCGTCACACCGTGCTCGCCTCGGGCGCGCCGTTCGAAGCGCCGCTGTACGCGGTCTCGGGTCCTGTCGCCGCGCTCTTCTCGACACGCGTTCGCGCGGGCCGTCCCCTGGGTGGGCTCGATCTCGCCCGGAAGTCGCCGTACTGCGTGATCGGAAGCTCCGTGGCGCGCGCCGCGCGGCTCTCCTCGCCCATCGGCAGCGTGCTCGCCGTCGGTGCCCGCACCTACGAGGTCGTGGGCGAGCTCGCCCCGGCGGCCGTCGAGGGAGCCTCCGCGGGCGAGCTGCCTTCCTTTGACTGGAATCGCGCGATCGTCGTTCCGCTCGGAGCGGAGCCGGAGCCGGCGGCGGAGCCCGACGGACGCTATCCTCTCGACGTCGCGGTGCTGGCGTTCTCTTCCGTCGCGGAGGCCGACGCCGCCGCGGCCGCCGCGCCGCGCATCGATCCGTCCCGCTGCGGTCCGGCGGCTCCCGTGCGCGTCGCGTCCCCGATCCAGACCCTGCGGCAGTACCGGCAGGCGAGAGGCACGTTCGACCGCATCGTGCTGGTGGTGGGCCTTCTGACGGCCGCGTCCGCGGTGCTCGGCATCTCGAACCTCCTCTCCGCGTCCGTACTCGCCCGCCGGAAGGAGATCGGCCTGCGCCGGGCGGTCGGCGCGCGGACCCGCGACATCGTTCTCCAGTTCCGGCTCGAGGCGGCCCTCCTGGGCGCGCTCGGAGGCGGCGCGGGGCTGTTCGCCGGATGGCTGCTCGGCCTCGCGAGCGTCGACCGCTCGGCCGGCGGCTCCTCGCTGTCCCTGCTCTCCTTCTCCGCACTCGCCATCGCGTGCCTCGCGGCCGGCGCGATCACCGGGATCCGGCCGTCCCGACGCGCCGCCCGCATCGATCCGGCGGCCGCGCTCCGGGAAGGCTGAGGCGGGCCGCTGACCCCCCTTCCGGGCCGGCGACGGTTTCGCGCGGCGCTCCCGGCCGCCGCCGGCCTGGCGTTTGCGGCATGGCTCGCCATCCCGTCGGCAGTGGACGCTCAGGAGCCGGCTTCCGCGGCGACGCCGCTGCTGACGATCGGCGAGGCCCTCCGGGCGGCCCTGCTGCGCAACCCGGACCTGTTGAACGGGCAGGACGCGCTTCTCTCGACGCGTTTCGCCGAGCGCGGGGTCGCCGCCGGCTTTCTTCCGCAGGCGGTTCCGTTCTTCCAGGTGGACCGCAGCCGCCGCTCGGGCGTGCGGAGCGAAACCTACGGCGTCACGGCCTTCGAGCAGTTCCCGTTTGGAACGCGCCTCGAAGCGGAGGCGAGCGTCAACCGCAACCCCGCCGATTTCCCGGAGAACCCCTACGCGTCGGACTACCGGCTGACCTTGACGCAGCCGCTCCTCGGCGGCGCCGATCCGGCGGTCACGGGGGAGCCGCTGCGCCAGGCGCGGCGGTCGACGTCCGGGCAGGAGCGCGCCGTCGAGGTCCTGAGGCGCCGCGCCGTCCTCGCGATCTACTCCGCGTATCTGGGGCTCGCGCGTCAGGAGGACGCGCTGCGCTTCGAGACGGAGCACGTCGAGCGAGCGCGGAAGCTCACGGAATTTTCTCGTGCCCGGTTCTCCGCGGGCAGCGTGTCGAAGCTGGACGTCCTGCGCGCGGAGCAGCAGGAAGCGCTGGCGGTCGTGACGCGCAACGACGCCGAGAACCTCGTCGAGGATTTCCGCGACTCCCTGCGGAGGGCCGCCGGCCTCGCGCCGGACCTCCGGTTCTCGATCGCCGCGCCCTCCGAGCTTCCGGCCGCCGAAATGGATCCCGGGACCGCCGCCGCGGAGGTCGCCGACCGGCGGCCGGAGGCGCGCGAGGCGAGAGACGGCGTCGTCGACGCGGAGTTCGCAGTCCGCATCGCGAAGAGCCTCGAGCTGCCCTCGCTCGACGGCGTCCTGACCTACGAGGCGGCGGCGTCGAGCGGCAGCGCCGGCGACGCGCTGCGCCCCCGCAACCCTTCCCTGCTCTTCGGGCTCCGGTCGCGCTACGGCCTGAACTCGACCGCGCTCCACGCCCGGAGGCGCGAGGCCGAGATCGCCCTCGCCACCCGGAAGCGCAACTACCAGCTGTTCGTGGACGACCTGGTCCGCGAGGTCCGTCGGGCGTACCGGCGGCTCGACGCGCTCCGCCGCAACTGGGAGATCGCCGCGCAGAACATGCGCGCGGCGCAGCTGCAGGTCGAGGTGGCCCAGTTGCGCTTCGAAAAGGGGTTGTCGGACAATTTCAACGTGGTCGACGCCGAGACGCTCTACAACTCCGCGCGGCTGTACGAGCTCGACTCGCGGTTCAACATCCTTCTGGCGCGGCTCGGTGCTGCGCCGCCCGGGGCTATTTGCGGCGGCGGCGGCGGCCGTGTTGCTCCTTCTTTGGGGCGCCGCGCGCCTAACCGCCCATCGCGGGCCCGGCGACGTTGTGGTGCGGCGGGGAACGCTCGAGCCCTCCGTCGCCCTCGTCGGCGCGCTGGCGCCGGAGCGGTCCGACTCCTACGGCGCGATCGTTCCCGGGGTGGAGGTCAAGATCCTGTGGCTGGCGCAGGAGGGATCGCTGGTGCGCGCCGGCGACCAACTGATCGAGTTCGATCCGGCCCCCTTTCAGAAGGACCTCGATACCGCGAGGGCCCGCGCGCGCGAGCTCTCCGGCGAGGCGGACCAGGCGCGGCTGGCGCGCGACGCGGTCAGGCTCAAGAACACCGCCGGCGTGCACGAGAAGCAGACGTCGGCGCAGGACTCCGCGCGCGACTTTGACGCCGTCGTCAACACGACCGCGCCGCTGACCGCCCAGGAATCGCTGCACGAGGTGGAGCAGCGGGAGAGGGCGCTCGAAGAGGCCGACACGAGGCTCGCGGGGCTCGAGAGGTTCGTGGCGCAGGGTTACATCTCACAGGAAGAGTACCGGGCCGCGAAGACGCGGCGCGATCAGGCGGCCGCCGACCTGCGTCTCTCTCGCTCGCGCCACTCCGCGCTCGTGCATCAGACCAACCCGGACCTGATCCGCCGGAAATCCGAAGAGGCGGAGACGGGCAGGCTCCAGCTCGAGCTCGAGCAGCGGCGCTCGCGTGTCGAGCTCGGGCAGACGGATGCGGCGGCGCGGGTCGCCTCCGTGCGGCTGGAGGAAGCCCGGCGGCTCATGGCGGAGGCGGAGAAAAAGATCGCCGCCTGCACGGCCGTCGCCAAGGGGCCGGGACTCGTGGTCCACAGCGAGGTGTACGAGAAGGACGGCGGGAGGCGCAAGCTGCGGGTCGGCGACGCCGTCTGGGGAGGCACGACGGTCGTGACCCTTCCCGATCTCTCGCACATGCTCGTCGAAGGGCGCGTTCCGGAATCCGAGATCCACAAGCTGCTGCCGGGGCAGGAAGTCCGCGTGCGGCTGGACGCATTCCCCGACAGGACGCTCGCCGGGAAACTCCGCGCGATCGGGAGCGTGGGCGCCTCGGAGAAGAACGCGTCGCGATCGTTTCCCGTGACGGTGCAGCTCGCGCAGACGGACCCTCGTTTCCGGCCCGGCATGGCGGCGCGCTGCACCGTCGTCTGCGCGAAGCTCGCCGACGCGCTCTACCTGCCGGTCGAAGCGGTCCGCACCGACGAGCGAGGCGCGTGGGTCCTGACGGTTCCCGCTCTCGGCAGACCGTCTCGCCGCGCCGTGGTGGCGGGAGCGTCGACGTCGCAGTTCGTCGAGATCCGGTCGGGGTTGAAGGAGGGGGAGGTGGTGCGGCTGGGGGAATGAGGGGAACTGCAGACCCTCTCGCCGGGCGCGAGAAGAGGGAGGGCTTTCATCCCGCTGACAGCTGAGAGCTGACAGCTGACAGCTTCTTCCCCCTTCCCGTCAACTCCGCCAGCCGCCGCAGACGCATCGCTTTCTCCCGCGTGAAGTCCTCCGTCCGCGCGCGCCAGGACCAGTTGCCCGCGCCGACGCCGGGCGTGTTCATGCGCGCTTCGGTACCGAGGTCGAACACGTCCTGCAAAGGGACGACCGCTCTTCGCGCCACCGACTCGTACGCCATGCGGATCAGGTCGCCCGCCGGATCGGATCCCGCCGTCCCCGCATACCCCAGGTACCGGGCCCGCTCCTCCGCGGAGAGAGCCGCCGCCCAGCCGCGTGTCGTGTCGTTGTCGTGCGTCCCCGTGTAGACGACCGAATTCTCGACGTGGCGGTGCGGAAGGTGCGGGCTGTCGTCCTCGGAGAACGCGAACTGGAGAACCTTCATGCCCGGAAGCGCGAGATCGGCCAGCAGCGCCGCGACGTCGTCGGTGATCACGCCGAGGTCTTCGGCGACCAGCGGAAGAGGACCGAGCTTCCGGCTCGCCGCGTCGAAGAGCGCGCGCCCCGGCCCCGCGGACCAGCGCCCCCGGAGGGCCGTTTCCTCCGACGCTTCGACTTCCCAGAAGGCCGCGAAGCCGCGGAAGTGATCGATCCGCACGAGATCGGCGAGTCGCAGGTGCGCCTGCAGCCGTTCGATCCACCACGCATATCCCTCGCGGGCGGACGCCTCCCAGCGGTAGACGGGATAGCCCCAGAGCTGCCCGGTCGCGCTGAAATAATCGGGCGGAACGCCGGCGACGCGCTCCGGCCTCCCGCTCTCGTCGAGCGCGAAGAGCTCGCGATGCGCCCAGACGTCCGCGCTGTCATGTGCGACGTAGATCGGAAGGTCGCCCAGGATCTCGATCCCGCGCGCCGCCGCCTCCCTGCGGATCCGCCCCCAGTGGCGGAAGAAGACGAACTGGGCGAACTCTTCGAAGGCGACGTCTTCGGCGAGATCCCGGCGCGCTCCGGCGAGCGCCTGCGCATCCCGTCCGGCGAGCGCGGGATCCCAGGCCATCCACCCGGCGCCGCGATGCGCTCTCTTCGCGGCGGCGAAGAGAGACCAGTCGGCCAGCCAGAACCCCTGTTCGGGGGCCTCGCGAAAGGCGTCGAGCTCGAGCGCGCCGCGCGCGTCCGAGCGAAACCGGCGCCACGCCTCGCGCAGAATGGCTTCCTTCCAGCGGGCGGCCCCCGAAAAATCGCAGGCTCCCTCAGACGAGGGAGTCGAGGCCGGCGCTCCCGACAGATCCGCGGCGGAGAGCCACCCTTCTTCCGCCAGGAACTCCGCGGAGAGGAGAAGCGGGTTTCCCGCGAATGCCGAGCTGCCGCCGTAGGGCGAATCGCCTCCTCCGGCCGGGCCGAGAGGGAGCACCTGCCAGAGCGACTGCCCCGCCGCCTGCGCCCATTCGAGAAAACGGATCGCGTCGGGCCCCGCCTCTCCGCAGGGAAAGGGGCCGGGCAGCGACGAGGGATGGAGCAGCAGGCCGGCGGTCCGCGGCGGCCGCGCGGGAGCGGACGCGAGGGCGGGGACGGGACCCGGAGGCCCGGACCCGGTCATCCCCGCGGGTTGGACGGCGTCAGCGCGTACGCGGCGCGGCGCGCGCCTTCGAGCACGCTGATGCGGCGCTCGGCCGCGGGCACGTAACAGAGCTCCAGGTACTGCAGCACCATCCGGTCCGAGGAGAACTCCCTGCCGATTCGCGCCGCGCTCTGCACCATCTTCTCGATCCAGCCCGCCGGGCGGCCGCTCTCGTCACGCTGGAAGAAGAGCGGCAGCACCTTCGTTTCGAGCACGTCGTAGAGAGAGGCCGCGACCTCCTCGTCGGGCGCGTAGTCGGTCGCGGGGCCGATGACGAAGCCGGTCTCCTCGTACGGCGCCTCATCCCACCAGCCGTCGAGCACCGACAGGTTCAGGACGCCGTTCATCGCCGCCTTCATCCCGGACGTTCCCGACGCCTCGTGGGGGCGCACCGGGTTGTTCAGCCAGACGTCGCACCCCGCGACGAGCGCGCGCGCGAGCCGCATGTCGTAGTCGGGAAGCAGCACGATCTTCCCGAAGAACTCGGGCTGGTGCGCGTAGGCGCCGATGATGCGGAGGAGCTCCTTGCCCGGCTCGTCCTGCGGGTGGGCCTTTCCGGCGAAAAGAATCTGCATTCTCGCCGACGAGAGCATCCGCAGGAGCCGCTCGGGATCGCGAAAGATGAGATTCGCGCGCTTGTACGTCGCGAATCGCCGCGCGAAACCGATCGTGAGCGCTCCGGGGTCGAGGACGCTGCCGGCGCGCTCGATCTCTTCGGCCGACGCGCCCTGCGCCGCCGCGTGAGAGCGCAGCCGCGCGCGGCAGACGTCGACGAGGCGCGAGCGAAGGACCTCGTGCACGGACCACAGGCGCGTCCCCGCCGCGGGATCGGGCTCTTCCAGCAGAGGCATCGCCGCGATCTCCGGGTCCGTCCACGTCGGGCGGTGCACGCCGTTGGTGATCGCGCGGATCTTCACGTCCTCGTCGGCGAGCTCAGGCAGGAGGCCCAGCCACAGCCGCCGCGAGACGCGGGCGTGCAGCTGGGACACCGCGTTGGCGTGGCCGCAGAGCCGCAGCGCGAGCACGGCCATCGAGAACGCCTCGTGCGGGTCGCCCGACTCCTGCCCGAGCTTCATGAACTCGTCGAGCGAGAGCCCCTCGGGAACGTAGCCCGCGATGTATCTCGCGACCAGCTCCGGCGCGAAGCGGTCGATGCCCGCGGGGACCGGCGTGTGCGTCGTGAAAACGGTCCCCGCCGCGGCGCGCTCCTTCGCGTCCGCGAACGTGAGCCCCTCTTCGGCGATCAGCTGCCGCATCTTCTCGAGACCGACGAACGCGGCGTGCCCTTCGTTGATGTGCCGGATCGTGGGACGACAGCCGAGGAGGTCGAGCGCGCGGAGGCCGCCGATCCCGAGCACGATCTCCTGGCGGATCCGCGTCTCGTGGTCGCCGCCGTAGAGCTGAGCGGTGATCGTCCGGTCGTCGGGATGGTTCTCCTCGAGGTCGGTGTCGAGCAGAAGGAGGGGGACGCGGCCGACCTGTACCAGGCGGATCAGCACGCGCACGTCGCGCTCCCCGACCGCGACCGTGACGATGGGTGGCGCGCCCTTCGGAGTCTGCGGAAGCGAGATCGGAAGCTCCGCGATGTCGATGGCCGGGTTCGACTCCTTCTGCCCCCCGGGACGCGACAGCGACTGGCGGAAGTATCCGTGGCGGTAGAAGAGCCCGACGCCCACGAGCGGCAGGCGCAGGTCGCTCGCCGACTTCAGGTGGTCGCCCGCCAGAACCCCGAGGCCGCCGGCGTACACAGGCAGCAGCTCGGTCAGGCCGAACTCGGCCGAGAAGTAGGCGATCCGATCGCCCCTGCTTTTCATCGCCCGCATCGCGGGGTGGGCCGGCTCGGCGGCGTCCTCGATCCCGAGCTCGGATCGCACCGCGGAAAGCGACGTCAGGAACACCGAGTCGCGGGAGGCCGCTTCGAGCCGCTCGGCGGGGACCGCCTGCAGGAGCGCGACGGGGTTGCCGTTTGTCTTCTCCCAGAGGGCGGGGTCCAGGGCGGAGAAGAGGGCGCGGAGGGAAGGCCGCCAGGTCCAGCGAAGATCCCGGGACAGGAGGTCGAGAGGCTGCAGGTTTTCCGGGAGCCGCGGGTGCGGCAGCGGGATGGATCGCATCGAGTAAGTTTTATCCTATGAGTGAGTTGCTGGAACGATCGGGATACCCGGATCTCAGCGGGTTCCCCTATGCCCAAGTCGTGCCAGCCAGATCCCGCTGCGATGCGGGGGCGTCCGGGATTCCTGAAGAGTTCGCCTCGAGCTCACGGCTCTATTCTAACCGGGGCCGGGGGCGTCACCGACCGGATAACGAGGCCGCCGGCAGGAGGTCCGCCGTGAAACGCGCGAAGGAACCCGCGTCGCTCGGCTTCGAATCTCACTCCGGGTGGGCGGTGCTCGTGGCGGTCGGCGGTTCGCGGCGGGAGCCCGCGGTGGTCCTTCGCGAGCGTGTCGTGCTCGTGGCCGCCGGGCCCGGCGACGGCCGAGCGAAGCAGCCCTTCCATGCCGCCGAGGCAATGCCGTTCCCCCGCGCGCGGGCGTTTCTCGAAGCCGCCGCCGACGACGTCGGGAGGCGGGCGCGGTCCGAGATGGACCGCCTCCTCGCCGCACTCTCCGCCCGCGGTTTCGAGCCGGTGTCCTGCGCGATCCTCTCCGCCTCGAGCCGGGAGCTTCCCGACCTCGAAGCGATCCTGGCGTCTCACGCGCTCATCCATGCCGCCGAGGGAGACTTCTTCCGCGACGCGATCGCGAAAGCGGCGAAGGCGTCCGGGTTGGCGGTCACCCGGATCCGCCGCAAGGAGCTCGCCGATTATGCGTCGCAGGCGATCGGTCTGCCGGCCGCCGAGCTCGAGCGTCGCGTCGCCCTCTTCAGGAAGTCGGTGGGCGCGCCATGGGGCTCGGACCAGAAGCTCGCCGCGCTGGCGGCGTGGTCAGTTCTGTAACGCTCGAGGCGGGCCAGCCAGGATGGACGGCCGGTTTAGAATTCCGCGGATGAAGAAACCCGCGCTTTTTCTGGGTGCCCTGGCGAGTACCGCCCTCCTCGCCGCGGCAGGTCCCCTGGTCACGGCCGCCCAGGAGCAGGCCGCGCAGCAGATCACTCCCGAGGTCCTGCGCGCGCACATTCGGTTTCTTTCCTCCGACCTTCTCGAAGGCCGCGGCCCGGCGACCCGCGGGGACGCGCTCGCGGAGTCCTACATTCAGTCCCAGATGGAGGCGCTGGGGCTGCAACCCGGCGCCCCCGGCGGCGGGTGGATTCAGAAAGTGCCCCTGATCGGCATCAAGCCGAGCTTCGCCGGGCCGGCGGCGTTCCGCTCGGACCGCGGAACGGAGAAAGGAGCTCCTGGCGAGAATTTCGTCGCCGCTTCGGGAGTCCAGGAGGCGCAGGCGAAGCTCGAGGATGCCGAGATCGTCTTCGTGGGTTACGGGATCGTCGCTCCCGAGTATCAGTGGGATGACTACAAGGACGCGGACTTGAAGGGCAAGGTCCTGCTGGTCATGAACAACGATCCGGAGAACGACCCGAATCTCTTCGGCGGCAAGACACGACTCTGGTACGGACGATGGGACTACAAGTACTTGATGGCGGGCAAGAAGGGAGCGGCCGGTGCGATCATCATCCACACGACCCATTCGGCCGGATACGGATGGCAGGTCATTCAGACGTCCTGGTCGGGAGAGATCTTCCAGTTGCCTGATGACGGAACGCCGCGCGTCCGGGTCAAGGCGTGGGCGACCGAGGAACTCTCGAAGAAAATCGCCGCTCTCGGGGGAAATGACCTCGACCAGCTGCGGGCGTCTGCCGAGTCGCGCGCCTTCCGTCCCGTTCCGCTCGGCGTGAAGATGTCCCTCGCGATCACCAATGCCGTCTCCCGCAAGGAATCCGGGAACGTCGTCGGCGTGATTCACGGCGGAGATGCCGCGAAGTCTCAACAGGCGGTGGTCTACACCGCGCACCACGACCACCTGGGCGTGAAAGTCGGAGTGAAGCCCGGCGACGACGCGATCTACAACGGCGCACTCGACAACGCGTCGGGCGTCGCGGCGACACTGGCGATCGCGCGGGCGTTTGTGCATTTGAAAACACCGCCGCCGCGCTCCATCTATTTCGCCTTCGTCGCCGCCGAGGAGCAGAACCTGCTCGGCTCGGAGTACCTGGCCCGGCATTCCCCGATCCCCGCCGGACGAATCGCCGCGGACATCAACACGGACGGGATCGGGTGGTTCGGCCGCACCCGCGACATCGCGATGATCGGCCTGGGGAAATCGTCTCTGGACGCCGACGTCGTCGCTCTCGCCCGGATGCAGGGACGGACCGTAGAGCCCGACCAGTTTCCGGACCGCGGCTCGTTCTATCGGTCAGATCAGTTCAACTTCGCCCGCGTCGGCGTCCCAGCCGCGTATCTGAAGCGGGGCAGCGACGTGATCGGAAAACCGGAGGGCTTCGGCCGTCAGCAGATCGAGGCCTACGAGAAGAACGACTACCACCAGCCCTCAGACGACTTTCGCGAAAACTGGGATTTTTCGGGCGCGGTCGAGGACGTGAGGCTCGCGTTTTACCTGGGCTGCCGCGTCGCGGGAGCCGAGGCGATGCCGCAGTGGAAGAAGGGGGACGAGTTCGAAGCCGCGCGACAGAAGGCGCTGGCCGAGGCGGCGTCTCGGTAGCCTCCCGCCCCGAGCGACGTCAGACGCCCGGGACGGTCACGACCGGCGGCGCTGAGGGTCCGCCGGCATTCTGCTGGTAGATGCGTCGCGCGTCGCCCGCCGCCGGGTCGTTGCTCGGCGCGAGCGCGAGGCTCGAGAGAAACGCCGTTTCGATCGGCAGCCGCGCCGCCGGAGGCGACAGCTCGATCGCCCGGGCGGCGTAGCGGAGGATCTGCGTGGTTTCCAGGCCCGACGGGTCGTCGAAGAACCAGCCGCAGCTCGTGTACATGAGCATGGCGTGGCGCTGCATCTCCAGAAGGCGCCTCGCCATGTCGCGCTGCTCGGGGCCCAGCGGGCCCGCGGCGTGCCGGCGGAAGAAGTCGTCGAAGGCCTCGGGCGACGGATCGAGGATCGCTTCGATGGAGGCGTCGCGCGCCGCCCACGGGTCCGCGAAGATCCCGCGGCTCTCCGTCTCGAAGACCTCCGCCAGGGAATCGCGCAGGCCGTCGAGCGCCAGCCGCAGAGGGCCCCGCCAGACCTGCACCCAGTCGGGCTTCAAGCCCGTGCGGCACGTGCAGTCGTCCCGCCATCGGCCGAGGCCGTGCGCGCAGCTCCACGCGGTGTTCTCGACGATCTCGGCTTCCCAGTCGGGCGGCTGGAACGCCAGGAACTCGCCGTAGTTCGTCAGCCGGGCGAACCCGCTCGCCTCCAGGAGCGCGAACGCTTCCGCGAGCGCCACTTCGCCGCCGCGGTGGTGATGGCCGTACGTCTCGCCGTCCGTCGCCACGTGGAGGAGCTGCGGCCCGGGAGCGTCCGCGGCGAGTCCCGCGAGGCGCCGGGCCAGAGCTTCCCCCCCCGAGGAGAGCGCGCCGAACGCGATCGCGTGCGAGGCCGGGCCGTCGTAGAAGAACACCGCGATCGAGGCGCCGGAGGGCAGCCGGACGCGGTAAGGCCGCCGGGGATCGACCCGGGCGCCCGAGACGTCCATCCACTCAGCGTCTGCGGAGGCGGCGCCGTTCGGACGCACGCGCGCGGCCTGCTCCGGGGCGAGGATGGTGAAGCGGATTCCGAACGCGGCGAGGACCTCCAGCGTCTCGAGATCCACCGCGGTCTCGGGCAGCCACATGCCTTCCGGCGATCGCCCGAATCGGTGCTCGAAGTCGCGGATCCCCCACCACACCTGGGTGCGCTTGTCGCGCGCGTTGGCGAGCGGCAGGATGACGTGGTTGTAGGCCTGCGCGATCGCGGAGCCGTGGCCCGAGAAGCGCTCGCGGCTCTCTCTGTCGGCGCTCCGGATCGACGCGGACACGTCGGGAGCGTGGAGATCGAGCCAGGCGAGGAGCGTGGGACCGAAGTTGAAGCTCATCCGCGAATAGTTGGGCGGCAGCTCCACGGGAGAGCCGTCGCGCGGGACGACGACGGGCCGCGCGTTGGGGCGATAGCACTCCGCGGTGATGCGCTCGTTCCAGTTGGGAAACGGCGCGGCCGAGGCCTCGATTCCCACTTCGCCCGTCCAGGGATTCTCGCGGGGCGGCTGGTAGAAGTGGCCGTGGACGCAGAGGAAACGCGTCACACCTTCTCCGGCACGGCGATCTCGGCGGGGGCGGACTCGGTCGACTCGGAGGGCGGGTCTGCCGCAAGTTGCCCCTCGCCCCGGCGCTCTCCGCGCGCCCGGGGCGAGGGCGCGGAGCTTTCGATCTCCGCTTCGAGCTCGGCGAGGGCCGGCGCGCGCTTTGCCGACTTCAGGAAGATCGCGGCGAGCGGCGGCAGCGTGACGAGGACGGAGAAGGGGCGTCCGTGCGACGGCACCGGCTCGGCCTCGACGCCTTCGCCGTTCGAGAGGCCGCTGCCGCCGTAGTCGGCGCCGTCGCCGTTTCCGATCTCGGTCCACGGCCCGCCGCGGGGAACTCCGAGCCGGTATCCGTGGCGCGGCACCGGCGTGAAGTTGAACGCGGCGAGGATCGCATCCTCGTTCGAAGCCAGGCGCAGAAAGGCGAGGACGCTCTGCGGGCTGTCCCGGAAGTCCACCCACTCGAACCCGGCGGGCTCGAAATCGAGTTCGTGCAGCGCGAGCTCCGAGGCATGGAGGTGATTCATCCGCGCCGCCCAGCGCCGGATTCCCGCGTGCGCGGGTTGCCCGAGGAGGTGCCACTGAACGCTCGCGTCGTGGTCCCACTCCGCCCACTGCCCGATGTCGCCGCCCATGAACAGGAGCTTCTTGCCGGGGACCGCGGCCTGGTAGGCGAGGAGAAGCCGCAGGTTGGCGAACTTCTTCCAGTCGTCGCCGGGCATCTTGTTCAGAAGCGACCCCTTCATGTGGACGACCTCGTCGTGCGAGAGGGGCAGCAGGAAGTTTTCCGAGTACGCGTACATCGGCCGGAAGGTCAGCAGGCCATGGTTGAACGCGCGGTGCACCGGATCGAGCAAGAGGTATTCGAGAGTGTCGTTCATCCACCCCATGTCCCACTTCATGCGGAACCCGAGCCCGCCGACTGAGGTCGGCCGCGTGACCATCGGCCACGACGTGGACTCCTCCGCGATCGTCAGCACGTCGGGATGCGCCCGCAGGACGTGCTCGTTCATCCGGCGCAGGAACGAGATCGCGTCCAGGTTCTCCCGCCCGCCGTATTCGTTGGCGACCCATTCCCCGGGGTTGCGCGAGTAGTCGAGGTGGAGCATCGAGGCGACCCCGTCGACGCGCAGCCCGTCGGCGTGGTACCCCTCGATCCAGAAGAGCGCGCTCGAGATGAGGAAGGCCTTCACCTCCGGCCGCCCGTAGTTGAAGATCGCGCTCTTCCAGTCGGGATGGAATCCCTGGCGCGGGTCGGCGTGCTCGTAGAGGTGCGTCCCGTCGAAATAGCCCAGGCCGTGCTCGTCCGTCGGAAAGTGAGACGGCACCCAGTCGAGGATCACGCCGATCCCCGCCTGGTGCAGCTGGTCGATCAGGGACTGGAAGTCCTCGGGTGCGCCCTGCCGCGACGACGGCGCGAAGAAGCCCGTGACCTGATAGCCCCACGACGCGTAGTAGGGATGCTCCATCACCGGGAGAAACTCGACGTGCGTGTATCCCATCTCGCGCGCGTAGTCCGCGAGCGGGGCGGCGATCTCCCGGTACGTCAGGAAGCGCCCTTCCGGCCCCCGCATCCAGGATCCCAGGTGCACCTCGTAGATCGAGAGGGGCGACGTCGGCTTCTGGAGAGCGGCGCGGCCGGCCATCCACTCCGTGTCGGCCCACACGAATGGCAGCGCCGCGACGACGGAGGCGGTGCGCGGCGGCCGCTCCTGGCGGAAGGCGAAGGGATCCGCCTTGTCGACCGAGTATCCGTTGTACTCGGAGACGAGGTGGTACTTGTAGACTCCGCCTTCGCCGACTCCCGGAACGAAGCCTTCCCAGACCCCGCCGCCGCCGCGCCGCGAGAGCGGATGGCTCTCGTTGTTCCAGCCGTTGAAGTCCCCCGTCACCGTTACCGTCTTCGCGTTGGGAGCGAACACCGCGAAGTGACACCCGGCGGCGCCGCCGCGGGTCAGCGGATGCGATCCGAGATGATTCTGGAGATGGAAGTGGCTCCCCTCATGAAAGAGGTGAAGGTCGTCATCGGAGAAGAGAGATCCGGGCGGCGGAGTGCTCGAACGGGCGCGCCGCGGGCGGCGGGCCGGACTGTCGTCTTTTGGAGACCTGGCAACCACGGGAGAAGTGTAGCCGGACCCGTCAGGCGGGAGGCGGCAGGCGGGAGGCGGGAAGGAGCGTGCACATCGGGCGGCTCCGGGCGGGAGGCCGCCCGTCCGATGGCGGCCGTACCGCCCGCGTCAAAGTCCTCCGATTGCAGCAGGGGTGAGCGGGAAACGACAAACGCTTGACGCTCAACGCTCGACGCTCAACCGCAACTCGGCCACCGCGCTATCGACCTGCGCCCATTCGCGCATGATCACCCCCCGGCTGGCCGCCGCCGGCACCCGATCGCAGGCTTTCCCTCCGAGCCATAGCGCGATCGACGCCGGGAGCCATTCCGAGATCCATCGGAGCGCGGGCACGGCCGCACGGGGATCGGTGCCGGTCGGCAGCGAGATCCCGACCGCGTCCACCCCGAGGGCGAGCGCCGCCTCGACGATCTCGCGCGGCGGGATGTCCGTACCGAGCAGCCGCGGAACCACGTCCCGGCTGGCGAGGTCAACCGCCGCCATCTCGATGCCGAGCCCGTGGCGCTCTCCCGAAAGCGTCGCGAGGAGAACGGACGGCGCTTCGGCCGGCGGAGGCTCCGCCGCCGCCAGCAGGATGGCGAGCCGCAGCGAGAGCTCTTCCGAGGCCAGATGCTCCTGCCGGACGTCGATCGTTCCGCACGCCCAGGCCTCCCCCACCTCTTCGAGCAGCGGGCCCGCGACCTCGCGGACGAAGGGACCGGGGCCGAGAGTCTCCGCGTTTTCGGCGAGGCGCTCGCGGAGGCGACCGAGGCGATAGTGCGTCAGGTCGTCCAGGAGAGCGGCGACGCCCGGTGAGACTGCCCGCGGCGCGGGAGCGGCCGACTCGGGCGCGGCTTCCAAGATCCGGGCGAGCTCTTCCGCGGTCTTCGAAACCACTTCGCCGGGGCGGAAGCCCCTCAGGAGGGCGCGCTGGATCAGCATGAGCCGCGTGACATCCTCCTCTCCGAAGAGCCGGACGCCGGAGTGAGCGCGGCTGGGGCTCGGAAATCCGTAGCGGCGTTCCCAGACGCGGAGAGTGTCGACGCTCAGCCCCGTCAGGCGGGCGACTTCCCCGATGCGATGTCCGGTTGCCAAGGCCTGCATGACGAGCCTCCCCGCTGCGGTGCGGAGGCCGGAAGGGTACACCCGTTGGGGCCGGGAAACGGGAAAGGGAGCCGACCGACCAACGGGAGCGAGACGGCCGCGGAACTCCGCGGTCAACTCGATCGGGAATCGATCAAGACAGCGGATTCTCCCGCCTCCCGCCGCCTGCCGCCTCCCGGGGCGCCGCCGACCTGGAGAAACGAGCCGTTCGGAGCGGCGGCTGCTAATTTCCGTCCCTTATGCCGGATGCCGGACTCGAGCTCGACCGCGAGCTTGCCCGCAAATTGAACGGCGACGTCAAGCCGCGGCCCGCTCCTTATTCGACGAGCGACACGGCGGCGAGCCGTCTCTTCTTCGCCGGCTCGCGATGGACGGGATCACCGCCACCATCGAGGCCGCCGATGGCCAGTGGTACTGCACCCTCCGGAGAGGCGCGGGCGGGAAGGGAGGCAGACTCTCGACCGGCAGCGGGTCGACGCGCCCTCTCGCGATCGCCCGGGCGGTCTTGAATGGCCGTCTCGAGGCGGGCGAGCCGGTTCCCGCGAGCGACGCCCACAGGCTCCTGCTGCGCGGGTTCGCACGGCGGGCGGAGGGACCGTCGGCCTGCTCCTCGTGCGGGTCGGAGCTGCCGGTCCGGGCGAGGCCGAGGACGCACAGCCTTTGCGGCGTCTGTTCCTGGAACCGGACGAAGCACCGCCTTCACGCCCAGGACTCTCCCGCCCCACCTCAATAGCCTGACGCCGCGGCCGCCCGCTGTAACCCCGATCTACAATCCGGCATCTCAGAGCGCGTCGGACTTCAGACGTCCGTCCGGGCGCACGCCCGAAAGGGGGAGGGCATGGCCGCACCCGCGATCGCATCGAAGGCCCGAGCTACGGCGACTGTCGCGACCGTCGAGGTGGTTCCGAAGCATCACGCCCTCGTGCGCCTGTCTCACTGGGTCAACGTGCCGCTCCTGCTCGGCCTGATCGCGAGCGGCCTGTCGATCTACTGGGCGTCGCCGGTCTTCGTCCACGCGCCCGATCCCGCGACCCGGAGCATCGACTACGTCGCGGACGCCGGCGCCTGGATCGTCCGGCACGTCCCCGGATTTCGCGGCACGCAGAATCCCGGAAGCCTGGTCTACGACCGCCTGGGGCTCGGGACGTTCCGCCTCGCGCAGGCTCTCCGGATCCACTGGCTCTTCGCCTACCTGTTCATGGCGACGGGCGTCCTTTACTTCGCAGGGCTTCTCGCCGGCGGCGGATACAAGGCGCTTCTCCCCCGCCGGAGCGATCCGGGCGACGCGCTGCGGATGGTCCGCTACTACGCGGGACTGGTTCCCGCGAAGCTCCTCCGCCGTCCCTGGCCTCATCCGGTCGTCCGATCCAAGTACAACGCCCTGCAGCGCGCGGCGTACTTCTCGATGCCGGTCCTCGGAATCCTCGTGGTCGCGAGCGGATGGGCGATGCACAAACCCGTACAGCTGCCGTGGCTGGAGCGCCTCTTCGTGAATTACGACGGCGCGCGGATCGTCCACTTCGCCGTCATGCTCGCCTTCGCCTCGTTCATCGTCCCGCACGTCGTGCTCGTGATCGGCGACGGGTGGGACACCTTTCGCTCGATGATCGTGGGCTGGTCGGAGCGGCGGCCCGGAGGAAACCATGAAGGACGCTGACGGCACCGGGCGGGAGGTCCCGCGAAGCGACTCCCCGGATGAGGCGCCGGCGGAGCGTCTTTCATCCGCCGGAGCGGTGGCGCCCGCGGGCGAGGCCGCCGTTTCCGCTTCCTCTCCCGCGCCCGCACATTCGACGAACACGACCCCGCGGGCTCGCGTCGAACCACCGCCTCCTCCGCCTCCCCCGAGCAGACCCTCCCCGCCGTCCCGACGGCGGTCCCTCGGGGAGCGTCTCCGGGAGCCGGAGGAGCGCTCCGTCTCTCTGCCCGCGGCCGCGGTGCGTTCCCGCACCCGCCGCGACTTTCTCCTCTTCGGCGCGGGGGCCCTCGCCGCGGCAGGAGGGCTGTGGTGGCTCCTCCCCGACGAGACGCGGGCGCACCACCTGACTCCGGCGCTGCGCGAGCGAATCGATTCCCTCCACGCGCGTGTCGGCGCCACCTCGGAAAGGCGCGAAAAGTTTCTGGACCGCGCGCTGACTTTCGACGACGACGTGGCCGAAGCGCTCTATTCCAGGGATCGGTCCGTCCGAACCTACTCGCGGTCACAAACGACGCCGCTGCGCAACAACTACAACGGCGCCACGCCCGGTCCGTCCTACATCGCCGGCTGGAGCCTGACCGTGACCGGCCTCGCGTCTGACAGAACGGAGCGGCTGAGCCTGCCCGACCTGCTGCGCCGCTTCCCCCGCCGGGACCAGGTCACGCGCCTCTGCTGCGTCGAAGGGTGGAGCGCGGTCGCCTGGTGGGGAGGTTTGCGGTTCGGCGATTTTCTCCACGCCTATCCGCCGGCCGCCGGCGCGCGATGGGTGAAGCTCGAATCGGCGGTCAACCTCGACGGAGCCGGCCGTCCCGATCCCTATTACGTCTCGATCGACCTCGACACCGCCCGACACCCCCAGACTCTTCTCGCGACCCACTTCTCGGGAAAACCTCTTCCCGTCGAGCATGGCGCGCCCCTGCGCCTCCTGGCCCCGATGAAGCTCGGCCTGAAGAACATCAAGGCGATCACGTCCATCGAGTTCAGCGATGAGGAGCCCGAGGACTACTGGAACGAGCGCGGCTACTCGAAATACGACGGGCTCTAGGACGAGCCGGAGCCGGGAAACGGGAGCGAGCGACCAACGGGAGCGAGACGGCCGCGGTACTCCGCCGTCAACTCGATCGGGAATCGGGAATCGGGAATCCGGGAACCCGGGAGGTGATTGCGACCGAAGCTCGCCTGCCGGCTACCGCGCTACGCGTCCTGGCTCTGTCTCCGCCGCGCCGCCGCCGGGCTTTCCAGCTCGGGAACCCGGTCGAATTCGAAGGCGATCGAGCCGCCCTCGCGTTTGAGATCCGCCACCTTCACGGCCGCGAGCTCGGGCGGCACTCTCAAGACCAGCCACAGGTACTCGAACACGTCTTCCGAAGTGGCACAGGTCCGGATCAGGACGCTCGCCTCGGGCGGGCCGAGCAGAATTCGGATCTGTTCCGGCCGCCGGCGGTCCACGGAGATCTCGACTCTGGGACGACCCAACATGCCCGGAGAATAACAAGGGCCCGTCGAGCAAGCACTATTTATTCAGACCGATTTCACTCGAAAATCTGCTCGAACGGCTTCGTCGCCGCGGCCTCTCGACCCGGATCAGTCGTCGAGCCGGAGGTCGACTTTGTCCGCGACCTCGTCGGTTAAACGGTCGATCGGCCGCTTCACCTGGCGTTCGGCCGCGGCGGGTCCGGCGGCGAGCTCCATCTCCAGCACGACCCCGTCGAGCTCGTTGACAAGATGGCTCATCTGGCCGGCCTCGAGCACCGCCTCGATCAGGGAGCGGTAGTACTGCAGCGTGCCGTCGTTCTGGTCTCGAAAATGGAGACGAGCGGCGAAATCGAGCTTCCGGTAGGCGCACAGCAGAGAGCGCGCGCTTCGAAGCTTGGAGGCGCAGACGAGGCGCCGGATCGCCGGCGAGCTGTGCCGGAAATAGAGCGAGTAGAGCCTGGGGTCGGACCCGGGCCGCAGCGCGGACTGCGCATCCTGGCACTCGCGCGCCAGGAGCGCCACCCGCTCCCCGAACCGCTCGGCGATGTCCTGGTAGGTCGATTCGGCGACCGCCTCGCCGTGTGCGAGCGGTAGAAGCGCCGCGATCGCCTCGTCTTCGCTGCCGCCGTCCTCGATGACCAGAAAGGCCGTTCCGAGGATCTGCCCGAGAGGCGCGGTCCCGCCCTCGGAGGAGGACGGCGCAAGCGTCTCGAGCGAGTACTGGACGACGCCCGCCACGCGGCCCGCGAGAGGGGGGCGGAAACCCGAGGCGTCGTCCGGGGCGTCGGCGCGATCCGGACTCGGCGACGGAACCGCCGGCGCCGGCTCCGGGGAGGTGCCGACGGAGGAAGCCTCCGGGACCGGCGCTGCGGGAGCTGCCGCTTCCGGGCCGGCGCCGGCGGCCGTCGACGGTGCGAGACCGCCCGGCAGCGTTTCCTCGAGGTCCGCGGTCTCGGAGAGAATCGCCCGCTGGCTGGTGAGCCTCACCAGGAGCTCGAGATCGCCCATGACGTCTCGCGCCGCCCTCGCGCCGTCGGCGCTTCGGCACAGGAAAGAGACCCGGTTGCGCGCGCGGTTCAAGTGAAACCGGGAGAACCGCGCGGACCGGCGCCGGACCAGCACGAACGCCTCCACCCATTTGTTCTCGAGCCCGCCGTTTAAGTTGACGTAATACTCGCTCCCCCCCGCCTCCCAGGAGGCGAGGGAATCTCGATCGACGGAAACGGGCCCGGAATCGTTCAGGTCAATCTCCTCTCAGTCGGACTCCAAGATAGCGCACGCGCCGGCGGGGCGTGCGTCGTGTCCGGGGAGCCGAGAGGACAGAGGCGGGGCCCGCAGCGGCCGGTTATGCCTTCGCGTACATCCGGGCGATGAACTTCCTGTCACCGGCGGAGAGGTCGTTGTTGTTCCGCGTCCCCTTGCCGCCCTGGATCAGCTCCGGCGGAAAGGAGTAGAGCATGATCGATTTCGGATCGAAGGCGGTCGCGTTCAACTGGTCGAGCTTGTACTTCTGGAGGATGTTGAAGTCGATCTCTTCCTTGCTCCAGTTGTTCGGCGGCCCGCTGAAGGTGTCGTAAACGGCTTTCTCGTTCCAGCGGATGCCTCCGCGCGGGTTCTGATGCTCGTGGATCGCGGCGAGCGCGTGACCGAACTCGTGGAGAACGACGCGGCGGTACTCTTCCTCCTCGGTGTCATCCCGGAGCCAGCCGAAGTTCATCGTGGGCTCCGCCAGCGGAAATGCGTCGCGCAGCAGGCAGTCTGTTCCCACCGCGGACCACGAGCCCGGATCGGCCTGAAAAGACACCCGGACCTCCGCTTTCGGGTCCGACCCGAACTCCATCCCGATGTTGGCGTACCGGAGCCACATCGCCGCAAAGTGCTCCGTGAGTGAGCGCTGCGTCTTGCTCCCGTCCAGGAAACGGATCCCGAGCTTCCGGCCCGGCTTCCAGCGCTTTCCCGTGTACAGCGCCATCTTCACGGGGTGTGCGGAGGCTCCGAGCATCATGCGCAGGCCCCGTGGCCCGTTGGCGGGGTTCTCCTTGACGGCCAGCGCGGCCGCGTCCGCCTTCCACTTCAGGGGAATGACGCGATCGACACAGATGCGCAGCGACTTTCCCTTCGTCTTCTTCATCGGGTCCTCATCCTTTCCGCGGCCGACGGCGACCGGCTGTTAAAACGAGCCGCTCTTCTTCTGCACGCCGAACTCGTCGATGAACGCCTCTTCGGCCTTTCGCGTGGCGGAGTCGAGCACCAGCGACACGAATCCGTTCTTCGCCCGCCGGGGCTCGTCGGGATCGCCGGCGGGCTCGGTCTCGGTCCACTCGACCACTCCCCCGCCTTTCTTGCCGCCTGCAGTCTCCGGCGCATAGGGAACGCCGCCGTGGCCGACGCACCGGCCGAGGAACTGGCGTCCCGGCGCGCCGTAGGGCGCAAACCGGGCGGCGACGTGCTCGTGCGCCCAGTACCAGAAATCGAACGGGTTCGGGTTGGCGGCCTCGATCATCTGATTCAGGAGACTCTCGTCCGGGGCGCCCTCACCGGCCGGGAGAGGGTTGTGGTGGGTGAGAACGATCGACCGTTGCCCCCGGCGGGCGCCCTCGGCGAGCTGCGCCTTCAACCAGCCGATCTGCGCCTCGGACAGCCGCCCCTTCTGGTAGAGAAGGTCCGACGCTTCGTAAGCCGAATCGAGCCCGATGATCTGCCATCCGGGGGTGGAGAGGCAGAAGTAGCTCGCCTTCTGGAGACGGAAAGGCTCCTGTTTCAATGTGATGCCGAAATAGCCCTCGCCGCCGGCGTACATCTCGTGATTCGAGTTGATCGCGAAGGTCCCGATCGCGCCGGCGGGCCAGTCCGGAAGGAAGCGGCTCTTCACCTCGCCCGTCGTGCCCGAGTAGTACACGTCCCCGAGGTGGATCGTGAACGCCGGGTTCAGCGCCGTCATGTGGCCGGCGATGGCCTGCGAGCTCGGCAGCCCCGTGCCCCAGTCCCCGACGAGCGCCAGGGAAAGCCTGTCCTCCGCGATCTCGACCCGGAAATCCTCCGGAGACGAATGGGAGATGAACCCGGCGCGCTTGTGCACGAGCCGGTTCGCGAGGGATCCCCACCAGCCCGGGTCGAGCAGCTCGTACCGCTTGACGCCGGTGATGTCCTTCAGCACGCCGGGGCGAGGCGGGGCCGCGGCGTGCTTCTCGGAGATCCGGGTCAGGACGAGGGACAGCGCGATGTCGTCGGTGTTGACGAACCCGGCGACGGCGATCGGATCGGGCGGAAGCCGGTCGAGTTCCTTCCGCGCGCGGTCGAGGACGTCCGCCGCCAGGGCCGGATGCTCGTCCTTCGGGACCGGCCGGCCCTCCTGGACGGCCGAGAGAACCAGGCTCCGGCCTCCGGCGGCCCGAGACGCCGAGAGGACGGCGGCGCGATGCTGCGGTCCGCGAAGCTCCTCGAGCGCTCCTTCGATGCTCGACCGCAGGACCGCGCGCGGCGGCAGGACGCTGCCCTGCCCCGGAGAGGGATTCCGCTGTCCCATCCTCACACCTCCGCGGGCCCGGAAAGGGCCCGTTCGATCCGTTCTGACTTCGCGAGAAGCGTGGCCTGACTACATCCGCCGCTCGAGACGCATGGTCGGGGCGTCGGCCACGCGCCGGTTGCGGCCGTGCCGGCCCGCCCGGCGCGCCTTCTGGAGCCTCTCTTTCGCCTCCTTGCGCCTTTCCGCCTCCTTGTCGCCGGCCATCGCGAAGGTGTCGTTGTCCTTCTTTTCCGGGTCGAAGAAGCCGATATAGCCCCCCTCTTTGACCTTGAAGGATTCGAGCGTCTTCCCGTGGGCCCCTGGCCGGCCGAGGAAGTCGTTCCGGCCGGCGCGCTCTTCGGTGGACGTGAAGTAGAGGGGAAGCACGAAGTTCGAGACGTCCACCTCGTCGATCTTGTAGGACTCCGCCTGAACCGCGTCGCAGAGCTCGTACCAGTGGAAGACCTCGTGTCCCGTCCTGGGGTGCGGACCCTGGACGAGCAGGTTGACCTCCGGGTCCCCGATCAGCTCGATCGCCTCGTGCGACAGCGTGACCGTCCAGCTCTCCTTGAGCTCTTTCGCCAGCCTGGTGAAGACGAAGCTGAAGGGAATCCCGCGGTGATTCCTTTCGTGGTATCCGAGCGCGTCATCGACGTCCACGTCGTCCCAGAGGTAGAGCACGGCGTCGCCGCGCATGTCCGACAGAGTCTCGCGGTTCGGCCGGCTCCCGCTCTTGCCCTCGAGGCGCAGCGTGGCGCCGAGGCTCCAGTACGGCCTGAAGTCGAACTCGATCTGCCGGTTGATCGCCCTCAGCGCGTGGTGGATCTCCTCGTCGGGGATGTCCTTCGTGTGGTTGATCACCGAGATGAACATTCTTATCCTCCAGCCCCCCGGCCACGAACACCAATCCACGGCCCGGCCGAGCTCCGTCGCCTGGAGATCCAGGCGTGCTGTAACCGTTCCGTGCGTGAATCCTTCCGAGCGTGAATCGTTCGGTGCGCCCTGTCCATCCCTATGATCCGAATCGGAGGGGATTCGGGTTTGAAAAAAATGCCGGATCCGGAGGATCGGCTCGAAATCGGGAACCAAAAGACGACGCCCGCCCGATGGTAATGGGTCAGGACGAGAGCCTCAGGGTCGATCTGTACCCGTCAGGCGCCCTCGCCCGCGGAGAGAATCGAGGAAAGATGACGTCCCTGTCACCGAACGAGCGAGATTTGATCCGCGCCCTGATCGATGCTTTCCGGTCCCCCCAACTGAGTCTCTCCTCCGAGCAGATCGCCGCCCGGGGCGTGCGTTTCGTCGAGGAGCTGGCGGCGGCCGGATCCGACCGCGTCGACCAGATCCGCCTGACCCTGGCCGTTCTGGACGCGACGCTGAATTTCATCGACCGGTCGGATCGGGCGGCGGTGCGGGGACGGCTGACCGAGCTCGAGAACGGCAGCGGCGCGTTCGGGCTGCTTCCCAGGGTGGCCCGGGATCTCGCCCGATTCGCGCAACGGCTCGCCTTCATCCTCATCTACGGGACGCTCGATTCTTCGAACCGGCCGCCGGCCGGCCTCGCCCTCGGCTACGAAATCTTTCCGGACCGGCCACGCGGGCAGCTCGCGACGGTCCCGGCGGAACCGCTGCTTTCCCGGAAGATCCTCGTCGGACCGGACGCTCCTCTTCCCGATCATGTCTTCGACGCGGTGGTCATCGGGTCGGGGTCCGGCGGCGCGGTCGTGACACGGCGGCTCGTCGAAGACCACGGAATGGACGTGGCGCTTCTCGAGGCGGGAGACTACGTTCCGGAAGGGGGCCCGTCGGTCGGGCCCCACGGCGAGCGCCGCCCGGTCCCGTGGGATGAGATCGAGACGCTGGCCCGCTACTACAAGCATGGAGGCCTTCAGCTGACGCTCGGCCACGCGATGTTCGTGTTTCAGGGGCAATGCCTCGGCGGAAGCAGCGTCGTCAATAACGCGGTCTGCTTTCGCATGCCGGATCGGGTCCGGGCGCGGTGGCGCGATGAATTCGGCGTGCCGTGGACGGGCGCGGAGCTGGACCGGGCCTACGACCGCATCGCCCGGGACGTCGGAATCGGCGGAGTCGATCAGGCCGTCCTGTCCGGGTTTCTGAATCCGACCGGGCAGTTCCTGCGAAGCGGCGCCGTCAAGCTCGGAGTCGGGGGGAACCTCCGGCCGTGCGACGTCAACCTTTCGCACGACCCCGCGTGCCTCGGATGCGGTTATTGCAACATGGTCTGCGCCTACCTGCGAAAGAACTCCGTGCTCCAGACCATGCTTCCGGCGGCGGCGAAGAGCGCGAAGGCGGGACGAGGACGGCTCACGATCTTCACCGGCCGCCAGGCGGTCCGCCTCTGCGGGACCATGAGACGCGGCTCGTTCGAGGCCGAAGGCGTCGTCCTTCGCGCGCGGACGCAACGGTTCCCGGAAGAGACGCTGCGGGCCCGCAAGGTCGTGGTCTCCGCCGGCGCGATCGGCAGCAGCGCGATCTTGGAGCGCACGCCTTTCGTCAACGCGCTCGGCCTTCCCCTGGGAAAGCGTTTTTCGTTCAACTTCGGAAGCCCGGTCCACGCCGACTACGACGGCGAGATCCGCGCGTTCGACGGGCTCCAGATCGCGCACTACTACCGGCCGGAGACCGACGACGGGTTCGTGATCGAGACGTGGTTCAACCCTCCCGCCACCCAGACGCTGGCGCTGCCCGGGTGGATGGACGACCTGCAGCGCAACGTGGACCGTTATTGCCACTACGCCTGCGCCGCCCCGCTCGTGGGAGCGACGTCGAAGTCCTGGGTGGACGCCCACTGGATCGGCGACGGCGAGGACATTCACGTCGAGCTCGAGCCCGCGGACTTCGAGCGGCTGCGCTCGGGCCTTCTGACGACGTGCGATCTCTTCTTCCACTCCGATCCGCCGCCGCGGCGGGTCTTGATCGGCGCTCTCGACGGCTGGGAGCTCACCGCGGCCAACTACAAGGACCGCATCGCCCGGCTGTCGAGCTTCGACCAGATCCAGATCGGCACCGGCCATCCGCAGGGAGGCAACTGTCTCGCGGCCCGGCCGGGCCCCGCAGGCGACGCCGCGGTCGTCGCGCCCGACTTTCGAGTCCATGGGACGCGGGGCGTCTTCGTGGCCGATGCCAGCGTCTTTCCGACGAGCCTCGGCGTCAATCCTCACTGGACGGTGATGGCGATCGCCGATCTCGCCTCTGCCGCCATCGCGGCAAGCTGACAGCCGAGGGAGAATCGAAACATGGCGACCTCACGTCCCGGGCGCACGGCGCCCGGCGATCCGGCAGCGAAATGGGCCGGAGCGCGCCGGAGCGAGCGAGTCATCCCGTTCACAGCCGGGGACGGGTTCGGCTGCAATCTGATCCACGTCGAGCGGACGGGACCCGCTCCGCGCGGACCGGTCCTGCTCGTCCACGGCGCGGGAGTCCGAGCAAACATCTTCCGTCCGCCGGTCGAGACCACCCTCGTCGACTTTTTGATCGACAACGGCTACGACGTCTGGCTCGAGAACTGGCGCGCGAGCATCGACCTGCCTCCTAACCCGTGGACCCTGGACCAGGCGGCCCTGTACGACCACCCGGAGGCGGTCAGGACGGTCGTGGCCGAGACGGGCGCGAAAGAGATCAAGGCGTTGATCCACTGCCAGGGCTCGACCAGCTTCATGATGTCCGCCGTCGCGGGGCTCGTCCCCCAGGTGACCGGGATCGTCAGCAACGCGGTCTCCCTGCATCCCGTGGTGCCTTCGTTTTCCGAATTCAAGCTGCGATTCACGCTGCCTTTCCTCCGCCTCATGACGAAAGAGCTCAATCCCCGGTGGGGCATCGACGCGCCGACGCTGCCGGCGAAGCTGGTTTCCCTCCTCGTGGCGCTGACCCACCACGAGTGCGAGAACGCCGTCTGCAAGCAGGTGAGCTTCACGTACGGCAGCGGGTTCCCGGCTCTCTGGCGGCACGAGAACCTGAACGACGCGACGCACGAATGGCTGAAGAAGGAGTTCGCGAGCGTCCCGCTGACGTTCTTCGAGCAGATGGCGCGTTGCGTCGCGAAGGGAAATCTGGTCGCCGTCGACGGCCACCGCGATCTGCCGGAGGATTTCGTCGCGGGGCCGCCCCGGACGGAGGCCCGCATCACCCTTCTCGCGGGGGACCGGAACCTGTGTTTCCTGCCGAAGAGCCAGGTGGACACGTTTGCCTACCTGTCCCGGCACGCTCCGGATCGTTGCGCGCTCCACATCCTGCCGGCGTACGGCCATCTCGACGTGTTCCTGGGGCAGAACGCCGCGCGCGACACGTTTCCCATCATTCTCGCGGCGTTGAACGAAGCCGCCTGAGAAAGGCCAGGAGGAAAGCGGCAGGAGATGGCGATTCCCGGACGGCTCGAACGGCAGGAGGGACGGTTCGCGCTCGTGGACGGAATCCCGTTCGCGCTGCCCGTCAACTGCGCCCGCTCGCCGGCGCTCTTCGCCGTGTTTCCGATCGACGCGGAGAGGGCGAAGGCCCTGCTGCCGGGAAACGAGATCCATCCCCTGCGGCTCTGGAAGAAGGGCCTGCTCGTCGTCAGCGTCATCGACTACCGGGTCACCGACATCGGCAAGTACATCGAGTTTTCCATCGCGATCGCCTGCACCCGCGGGAGCCGGCCCGCTCCTCCGCTTCTTCCCGCCCTCCTCTGGAAGCCGTGGGGGACGGGGCAGTTCGTCTTCGACCTGCCCGTCAGCACCGAGATCTCGGTCAAGGGCGGCAAGGGGATCTGGGGGATGCCGAAGCATCAGGCCAACCTCGACTACGTCATCGACGACAAGACGGTGAGCAGCCAGTACGACCTCGACGGGCAGCTCTGCATGCGCATCGAGATCGACCGGCCCGCCTCGGCAACGCTGCCTTTTTCGGCGGCGGCCGCCAACTACGCCGAGTTCCGCGGCATGCTCATGAAGTCTTTCGTGCATTTCCGGGGAAAGGTCGGCGTCTCGGTCCTCCGGAAGGGCTCGGCGCGGCTGACCCTCGGAAACCATCCGCGCCTCGCCGCGCTGAAGCAGCTTCGGATCGAGCCCGATCCCCTCTTCACCGCCTTCGTGCCCGAGGCCAACGGGATCCTCGACGATCATTGTGAAAGCTGGTTCGTAAGCTTCCGGGAGCCGCCGGCGTCGGCTCCGGAGGGTCTCGAGTCGGTCGTGCGACTGGGCCTCGGCGAGCAGCGGCTGCCGCCCCCCGGGATTCCTTCGCCGAAAAGCCCGAACCCGAGATCGCCTCCTTGATCTGCGAGGGACGACCGCGGCAGCCGGCGGACCGGGCAGGGCGCTCCTATCAAACCGGAGGACCACCATGAATGAGGGCAGGGTCGGAATCACTTTCAAGGAAACGATGTCGGGCGGTTTCGCGATCGGCGAGTCGGACCCGGCGGAAGGAGCGCGGCGGGGCAAGGCCGGGGGCACGATCCTTTCGCTGCACGCGGACGTGGCCATCGACGACGTGCGGCGTTTCACGAGCGAGCCCGCTCACGCCGGGCGGCTGACGGGCCAGGTCGAGTTTTTGCCGTTCGGGGCCCCGATCCCGGGACGCGACGGCGTGTTCAACCTGTTCTCACCGACCGACCAGCCGAAATTGAAGTTGATGGTCTACGAGCTGGGCTTCGAAAGAGAGGGAAAGAGTTATTACCTCGCGGGGAAGAAAGAGGTGCGCCGCGACTCCGGGCTCGACCTCTGGACCGACACGACGACGCTCTTTACGCGCCTTCATGAGGGGCGCGACAAGACCGGCGCGGTGGTCGGGGCCGGGGTCCTGACTCTGGGTCCGGGCGACCTCGTGAAGCTCGCGTCGACGATTCGAGCGACGAACGCCCGCGACATCGTCGAGAAGACTTCCGCGATCGCGGATTTCACCCGCTTCTTCTTGGGCGAGCTCGCGGACTCCTATCTGAAGCCGGGCCCTCCCGAGGAGCCGAGACGTCCGGGCCCCGGCGCCTGAGAATCCCTCGATGAGCTTCGACGCGATCGTCATCGGCAGCGGCTTCGGAGGCGCCGTCACGGCGTGCCGCCTCGCGGAGGCCGGGTACAGGGTCCTGATTCTCGAGCGCGGGCGCCGGTGGGACAGGACGAGCTATCCCCGGGCGCCGAACGACCCCTGGACGTGGAACGACGCGCACCCGGAGCGCGAGAACGGGTGGCTGGACCTGCGGTGCTTTCCCCACATGACCGTCGCTCAGGGGGCGGCCGTCGGCGGAGGCTCCCTCATCTACGCGAACATCTCTTGCGAGGCGCCGCCCGGCATCTTCGCGGCGGGGTGGCCCGCCGAGGTCACGTACGCGGAGCTGAAGCCCCACTACGACCGCGTCGCCTCGTTCATGAACGTCCAGAAGGTTCCCCCCTCCCAGTGGACGTCCCGGACGAAGCTCATGAAGGAGGCGGCCGAGGCGACCGGGCACGGAGATCGCTTCCGGCCTCTCGAGCTGGCGGTCTCCTTCGACCCCGAATGGAGCTACGAGCTCGACGACCCTCACGAGGCGGGCCGGTCGAAGCGCTTCGTCAACGCGCAGGGCGTCGAGCAGGGCACGTGCGTCCACCTCGGCAACTGCGACATCGGTTGCGACGTCGACGCCCGGAACACTCTCGACATGAACTACATCCCCCGGGCGGAAAAGAAAGGCGCGGAGGTGCGCCCCCTCCACCTCGTCACGAACATCCTCCCGGTCGAGGGCGGCTACGACGTTTTCTTCGACGAGCTGAAGGGCGGGGCCCGGGTTCCCGGCCGGGAGAGGGCGCGGATCGTGATCGTCTCCGCCGGGTCGCTCGGGTCGACCGAGCTGCTGCTCAGGTGCCGCGAGGTGACCGGAAGCCTTCCGGCGATCTCGCCGCGTCTCGGCCACGACTGGAGCAGCAACGGAGACTTCCTGACGCCGGCGTTGCACATCGGCCGGCCCCTGTCGCCCACGCGGGGACCCACGATCTCGAGCGCCATCGATTTTCTGGACCGCAGCCAGGGAGGAGAGTCCTTCTGGATCGAGGATGGCGGTTTCCCGGACCTCCTGCTGGACTATGGCAGGCGGTGCGCGGACGATCCCGCAAACGGCCTGCGCGCCCGGCTGCTGATCGATTCGCTCCGGACGCTGCTCCGCGGCCCGGACTCCTTTCACGGGGTGATGCCCTGGTTCGCTCAGGCGGTCGACGCCGCCAACGGGCAGCTCCGGTTGAAACAGGTCGGCGGCCGCCACAGCCTCGATCTCGCGTGGGACGTGGCGCAATCGAGGCGCGCCGTCGACGAGGTCGTGAAGATGCATCTGCGGCTCGCCGCGGCGACCGGCGGAATTCCGATGGTGCCGCCGGCCTGGTTCTTCGCCCACGATCTGATCACGCCCCATCCTCTTGGGGGCTGCAACATGGGGGGCGACCCGGCGAGAGGCGTCGTTGACCACAGGGGCGAGGTCTTCGGGTACCGGAACCTTTACGTTGCCGACGGCGCGATCATTCCGGAGGCGCTCGGCGTCAATCCCTCGCGGACCATCGGCGCCCTGGCGGAGAGAATTGCCTCCCTGATCGTCGCCGAGGGGCGCTGAGCGCCGGTTAAGCGCTGCGGCGCCGGACCGGAGCGGAGAGGCGCGCCTTCACCGTCTCGGAGAGGCGCGCGAGGCGCAGGCCGAGCCTGGTCCGCGGATCGCGCGCCAGCAGGTTGCGCCGCTCCGCGATCCGGGCCAGCGAAACGCTCAACGCGCCGACGGACACCCCTGCCAGGATGTCGGCGATCCAGTGGATTCCCAGAACGAACGTGGAAAGGATCACCGCGGTTCCCAGCGCCAGAACGGTAGCCCGGAAACGAAATCGATAGAGGTAACAGAACGCGATCAGGACGACCGTCAGAGACACGTGGGAGCTCGGAAAACAGTTGTCGAGCCCGCTGATCGGCCGGATCATCTCGATCAACCGGCTGGACCAGCGATCCGAGAGGAGCATGGCCCCCGAGTCCGGAAACGCCCAGCGCTCGGGGACCGGGAAGAAAAGAAAAAACGGCAGGCTGACCAGGTAGTCGATCGCGACCGCAACGGCGAAGAGGCGGAAGGGGCGCGGATCTTTGCGCCGCGCGAGAGCGAAGGCGACCGCGAGCCCGAGAAGAGGAAAAATGAAGAAGTACGCGATCGAGTAGCCGTAGACCGCGATGGGATCCGCGAGGTCGTGGTTCTCGAAGCTCACCCGGCTTTCGAGGGAATGGACGGCGTAGGCGATCCGATGGGAAGAGTCGAGGCCCAGGTCGTACTTCGCCTGGAGCCAGGTCTCCGCCGAGGTTTCCACGAGATTCGCGAGGAACAAGGCCGCCAGGAGAAGGGCCGGCCCGCGCCACGCCGACGCGGACGCCGGCGTCTCGAGCGGCTCGGAGCCCGCGCGATCGTCGGGCGCCATGCCGGAGACCGGGTGCGCCGGAGCGGGAGCCGGGACGGGCGCCCGAATTTCCACCGCGGCGACCGGGACCGTCAGGGCGGACCCGGGAGCGGGCTTCGCCGCCTGCTGCTCCACGAAGCGGAGGCGCTCCGCCGCCTTGAGATTCGCCGGATCCAGCCCCACGAGGTCCTTGAGCCTCTGAATGGCGACCGGCCAGGCGGTCGCGGTCACGGCCTCCTCGACTTCCCTCGACAGCTCCGCGATGCGATCCCGCCGGCGGATCTCGACGCTCATCCGGTCGACGTCGAAGACCCGGCCGTCCGCCGAGCGCATGTAGAGAACGGGCGTTCCCCATTCGACGCTGCCCTCGCCGTAAATGATCTTGCGCACGTCCGCCAGAGCCGCGTCCACGGCGGATCCGGTCGCGAGCGCGCTGTAGAACGTCTCTGCGAAATTCTGCGCGCTCTCGTCGCTGATCTCCGCCTGCATCGCGATCACGGCGGGAATCCCCTGCTGGATCAGCGTCTGCGCCGTTCCGCCGAAGAGGTCGCAGCTCGAAACCCGCGCGCCCTCGCACGCGTTCAGAACGGCGAGCCGGAGCGAGGGCTCGTCACGCAACAGGACTCCGAGCGCCTGCGCCGAAACGGGATCGCCGTTGCCCTCCTCGTCCTCGAAAAGGAGCAGACCCTCGTGGCACTCGTCGTCGAACTGACCGTGGCCCACGAAATGGAAGATGTGGTACGGCTTGCGCTTCAACGCTCTCAGCAGGACCTTGAACGTGGGCCTCTCGAGGAGATCCAGCTCGACCATCCCGTTCTGGACGAGCGTTCCGAGAGCGTCTTTCAGCTTCTTGAACTCCCGCGCGGAGTCGAGAGGCGCCTTGTCCTTCGGGCTCGCGATGACCACGAGCACGCGCACCGGCGGCTTGACCGGGACCGGCTTGATGCGATCGGGCAGCTCCAGGTAGCGCACGACGGGCGTGTCCTCGGACAGCGCCAGAAAGCGCTTCTGCGACGGTTCGTAGAGATACTCCCAGGGAAGGTTGACGAGCTCGGGCGTCTTCGAAAGGTCCACCCGGATCCGGAGCCCGGTCTCCCCGGGGACCACGCCGTCGAGGCTCCGCGTGAGGCAGTCCCGCACGAGCCCCGTGAACACGGCCTGGTAGAGCTTTTCGCCGAACTCGCGCGCCGCCTTCATCCCCGTCGATTCCATCCGCCGCAGGTCGGTCCTCGCGCGGGTGGCTTCCAGGCGAAAGATCCTCAGGTCCTGTTCGGAGAACGGCGACGTGAATTGCGATTCGCCCTCTCCCCCCGGCGAGCACACGCACGCGCGGTACTTCCCCTCCGAGGGCTCGAGCGAGAGGTCGAAATCGACGTAATTCATCCCGAGACGGCTCCGCCCGGCGCCGCCGCCGGAATCGAATCCGCCGAAACTTTCTTTCGCAGCGCGAAGACGGCCGCCGCGGCGGCCAGGGCCAGCAACGCCACGAAGGCTCCCGTGAGCACCTTCAGCCACACGCTCTCGAGCGCCGGGCGCACGAGGATCACGCGGTACGCGATGTTGCTCATCGGCTCGAAGTCGAGCGTGACGCCATTCGGCGTTTTGGCGAACGACGTGTCTTTCAGCTGGAACTTGTAAAAATCGGCGCTGCGCACCTCGACGTCGAAGATGCCGCCCTCGGTGAACTCGTTTCTCCCGGGGTCGATCCAGCTGATCTTCTGCGCCTTCACCCGGCTCGACGCCGGGATCGCGAAGTCCACGTCGCGGATCACCGTGGGGATCCGATCCTCGTACGGCCAGACATAGCGGATGCGGTGAATCCGGCTGTGGATCAACGCGCCGATCCGCACCGTGAGGTCCTCCGGGCTCGTAAAGCTGATCGAGAATCTCTGCGAGGGGATTCCCGAATGCCGGAAGTCGCTGGTCAGATCGACGGCGCCGTCATGAACGAGCTTCAGAGTCCAGATGACGTCCACGTGTTTGTGGAAATCGGGATCGAAGAGGACGAACTCGGTGCCCGACAGCCGGACGGCCTGCCGAGCCGCCTGAACGTACTTCTGGAGGACGGGGTCCTTCGCCTCCTCGACGCGCACGGGGACCGGCGCGGGCGCGGCGGCCGCCTCCCGGCGCAGACCCGCCAGCGCCTCGCGCGCATCGCTCGCGTCCGCGATGTCGTCCCACCACGCAAAGTCTCCGACGTCGATCTGGTTCGCGGCGTTGCCCTTCATCCCCCGGATCGCTCCCCGAATCTTTTCCTTGAGCGCCGGCTCCATCCAGCTCGAAGCGACGAGCAGGTCGTTGGGCAGGACTTCCGGCAACTGGATGAAGTAGACCCGTCCGGCGAACTTCTCCAGCAGGTCCGGGGTCTTTTCGTACTTCGTCTTGGTTCCGTCCCAGACGGCGGCGAGATCCGCGTTTCCCTGCGCGACCTCCTCGACGAGGGCTGAGCTGCTCTTCGCGGCAAGCTTCTCGATGTCGATCGCGATCAGGTTCTCCGCCGCCGCGTTCATGGCGAAGATCCGCTGCGCGCGAAAGTAGAGAGACGGAAGAAAGTAGCTCGAGGTGCTGAACTTGTCGTGGTACACGAACTTCGCGGGAGAGGGCGTCTGCCGCCTTCTCAGGTAGTCCCTCAGGTCGGCGAGGTTCGGCCGCGGCTCGCCGGAGACCTGCATCGCCTCTCTGTATCTGTCCCGGTTGACTACGAAATAGGAGTGGTACGTCCGGCTGGACGTCGCGCGGCTCTGATAGGTCGCGAGGATCTCGAAATCCGCTCCGAGCATCTCCGCGGCAACGTAGGCGTAGGGCGTCAGCCGCGCGAGGTACGCGCCGTCCCTCCTGTTCCAGTCGACGACGCCGCTGATCGCGTCGACATAGCTGTCGGGCAGACGGCGCTCGACGATCGTGTGCGTCGCCCCCTGGAGGTAGGAGCACAGCTTCGAGTCGGCCCGCTTGTACTCCGCGTCCGGGGCGAAACCGAAGAACGTCACGCGATCCTGCGCGATCGCCTGCGAGCCGGCCAGAAGAAGCCCGAGCGAGGCAAGGGCGCCCGACACAAGGCGGGCGGCCGCTTTTCCGGCGCCGGGGCGGGAGAGAGGCAGAGGCGGAAACCGTCTGTTCCTGAGCATGGTCACCCGTTCCCGCAGGGTTGCGGCGGAGGCGCCTGGTTGTGGTGCTGGATCGAATAGATCTTCCAGCCACCACCGGCGCGTTGAAGTGAATAGGTGTGCGAAATTTCGTAACCGGGGATTTCGCCGACGCACGCTCCGGTGACGACCGAGCGGATCTCGACGGACCACCTGTCTGTCACCTTGACCTGCGCCCGCGCACCGTCGGGGCTGAACTGGAATCCCTGGTATTCCTGCGCTTCGTGTTTCGCGACGGCATAACCCGCAGACCCGGTGGATGCGGCGAACGCCTGAAGGAACCCCAGCTGCATCGTCAGGGCCTGGCCCGTATAGACGCCATAGAGCGGGGCGGGATTCAGGAATCGATACGCCTGTATTTCCGCCCGGGTCGCCTCCCGTATGGCGGACACGATGCCCTGCTGGTCGGCAGACGCCGCCGGACCCACGGCGGGCTCCACCTTTGCGGACACGGGCGGATCTCCGGCGATCTTCCCCGGCGGAGGGGCTGTCGCTTTTTCCGGGTCGGAAGAAGGCGGACGGGCTTCCGCGGTCACGGCGGCAGGACCCGTCCTGCCGGTCGAGCGGGGCAGCACCATCACGCCGACGACCGCCACGGTGCAGAGGGTGATCGTCGCCGCGGCCGCGCAACCGCCGACTTTGAGGGATGTCCCGATTTTCCTGCGCGGCGGAGGGACGGGCGCCGGGATGGGCCCCTTCCCCCCGGAATCTTCGCGCTCCTGGCGGTCGAGCTCGCGGCCGGCCCTTTCCAGAAGTCCGGTGACGTCCCGGAAGCCGGCATCTTTCTCCCGCACCCGGCGGAGGTCCTCCACGGCGTCCCGCCAGCACCCGGCGGCCAGACTCCTCTGTGCCCTCTCGTAGAGGTCGCCGAGCTCCTTCTGGCGTTCCGCCCTCGTCAGGCGCTCCTGCGCCTCGGCGTGGTCGGGATCGAGAGCCAGAACGTCGCGCAGGCGGTCGACGGCCGCCGGCCAGTCCCCCGCCTCCATCGCGGAAGTCGCCTGGTGGTAGAGGTCCGCGACCTGCACCACGCCCGCCCATTTCTTCGAGCGCGGCGCCTCCTCCGGCGCGCCGGGCGCCTGCCGCCCCCGGTCCCGCCCGGCCGGCTCGCTGATCCCGGACAGCCTGCTCCGGGCTTCCGAAAGGAGGGCGTCTATTTCCGGGGACCTCTCCCCGAGCTCGCGGGCCCGGACGAGAGCGTCCACGGCTTCGCGCCAGCGTCCCGCCGCGCGGTGCTCGCGGCCGGCGGAGATCAGGGCGGCGAGGTTCAATTCCTGACGCGCCTTGTCCAGCTTCGCCGCCGCATCCCTGTCGTGCGGATCCAGGGCGGTCAGTTTCTCGAGGCGGTCGACGGCGGCCGTCCAGTTCTGCCCGGCGACCAACTCCTCGGCATCGCGGGCCAGGCCGGATTTCTGCTCCCGGCGGCGGATTTCCGTGCTCAGGCGATCCACGTCGAAGATGCGGCCGTCCGGTGAGCGCATGTAGAGGACCGGCGTTCCCCATTCGACGCTCCCGTCGCCGAAGATGCTCTTGCGCGCGTCGGTCAGCGCCGCGTCGACCGGATAACCGTCCGCGATGGCGTCATAGAACGTGTAGGCGAGCTGATGCGACGCCTCGTCCGTGATCGCCGACTGCATCGCGATGACGGCGGGGATCCCCTGCTGGAGGAGCGTCTGGGCCGTTCCGGAAAAGGGATCCGAGCTCGACGTTCGCGCGCCTTCGCAGGAGTTGAGAATCGCCAGTCGCAGAGAGGGCTGGTCATGGAGAAGCGTGCCGAGAGCGGCCGCGGAGACGGGATACCCGCGCCGCTCGTCATCCTCGAAGAGCAGCACGCCCTCCCTGCATTCTTCGTTGAACTCGCCATGGCCCACGAAATGGAAGATGTGGTACGGCTTCAGTCTCAGCCGCTTCAGAAGGGCGCCGTAGGTCGCCACCGGGAGCCGATCGACTTCCACCATCCCGTCGCGCACCAGACCGGCCAGAGCGGCGGAGAGCCTGGTCCACTCGCCCTCGACGTCCAGAGGCGGCTTGTCGGTGGGACTCGCGATGACGACGAGCACCCGGACGGGCGGCTTCACGGGCAGAGGCTTGATCCGCTCCGGCAGATCCATGTAGCGCACGAGGGGCGTCGTGACGGAGAGAGCGAAGAACCGGCCGAGATTCGGATCGTAGAGGTACTCCCAGGGAAGGGCGGCGAGGTCCGGCGCGCGCGACAGGTGCATGCGCAGGCGCAGCCCCGTCGAACCGGCATCCGCCCCCTCGAGGCTCTTCAGGAGATTCTGGCGGACCTCGCCCGCGAAGACCGCCTCGAAGAGACGCCCTCCAAACTCCCGCGCCGCGCGCATGTCGGAGGACTCCATGCGGCGGACCCCTCGACGGCTCTGCGCGGCTTCGAGGCGAAAGATCTTCAACTCCTGCGCCGTGAAGGGCAGCTCGAAATGGGCGATGCCCTCCCCGACGGACGGGTTGAGCACCGAGGCGCGGTAGCCCTGTTCGAAGGGAGTCAGAAGAAGATCGAAGTCCCTGTATTTCATCGGTCTCCGCCGACATTCGCGGCACACCCCGCGGTCTGCGGGAGGGGAGACACGACATCCGCATCCATTCTGAGCATCGGGCTAGCCCGGCATCGCCGGCGCGGAAATCCACGGTGCCGCGCGGGCTCGTCTGGCGCGGGCGAGCGCGTTTTCGAGCTCCCGTCGCGCATCCGCGCCCCCCTTCGCCGTGTCCCCCGCCGCCAGAACGCCTGCAGGGCGGTCCGGCGTCTGAGCGAGGACCTTCTCGGCCGCCGCGCTGACTTCCTCGAGGTGCGTTCCCATCTCCTGCGCGCCCGTCCGGGCCGCGTCGGCGAGATCCTGGGCCTTGTCACGCGACTCGGTCGCCTGGCGCGCATCCGCCGTGGCAGTGCGGGCCGTCTTCTCGGCGTTCTCCGCGCGAGCCTCGGTGCTGACCTTGTTGAAGTAGTAGCCGATCACGAGACCCAGGACCGGATTGATGATGAGCAGCAGATCTTTGGCTCGTCCGAATTTCTCCTTGTCGTCGAGATACCGGAACGACCAGACGATCATTCCGAGGGCGGCGACGATCACGAGAAGGGCGATCCCCGCCGCCACCCTCTCGCGAAACCGCCCCATCGTGGGCTCGGAGGGGCCTTCTCCCGGCGTCTCGTTGGTCATGCGCTCCTCACGTCACGCCGCCGCCGAATCGAGCCGCGTGTCCCCGTCGCAGTACAGGGCATAGAGCAATCCGAGCAGGTTGTTGTGCTTCTCGTAGAACTCCCGGCGCAGCTCGAGAAACACCTCGCCCACCGTCTTGCCCGTCAGGAACGCGTCGAAGAACCGGCGCGCCCACTCGGCCGCGAAGATGGCGGGAGTCTGGCACTCGGTTCCGATCACGCCGCGGGCGCCCTTCCCCATGAAGTACGGGACGAACCCGTCGTAGAACAGCGGCGACATCTCCGCGGATTCGCACGCGTTGATGAAAACGAGCGGCGCCCCCGCGAGCGAGCTCCCGATCGGAGCGAAGAGGGCGAGATCGCCGAGCGTCAGGCGGCCGTCTCCCGTCAACACGAGAGCAGAGGCGTCCGGACCCCCTCCCTCCGCCAGCGATTTCGAGACCGCGTGGCAGTAGAAGTAGACGAGCTGGTCCGACGAGGAGGTGTCGGCGAGAGCGCGCTTGACCTCGTCGTCCGTCTTTCGGACCACGAGCTTCGTGCCGACGCGCTTCGAAGTCTCCTTCCAGTACGCGAGCTGCTCCGCGATCACGGGGATCCCCATCTGCGCGTCGATGTCGGCGTTCACGTTCAAACTCACCGACAGGAGCGGACGGCCGTCGATCCGGTTGGCGAGCACCTGCATCGCCGGTTGAAGCGGGATGTGCTCGATCACGTGCTTGAATCCGAGGAACATCTCCGGGTCGATGTGATCGGGATCGAAAGGGTCGGCCATGTAGAGGATTCCCCACGGAAGGGGGAATCGCTCCGAGAGGATCTGGATCTTGAGCTTCTCTCTCTGCGACATCTCCCGCAGCCGGGAGCCGAGCAGCCTCGACTGCGCGTCCGCCGCGGGTCCGAAGAAGACCCGCTGGAAGAGCCGGAAGCCGGCTTTCGCCGCCACCCGCAGCGCGGCGTCCGCGACCTCGGGCGGGATGTCGATCCCGGCCTGGTAGCTGGGGGATCCGCCGGCGCCCGGCTCGAGGTCGACGATGCCCTGGAGGTCGTTCCGCGCCTGCCCGATCATCTGATCGAGCTCCGGCAGCGTGATCGGAAGCGTGGCGTTGGCGTAGACAGGCCCGGCCAGAATCGCCTGGAAACCGGCGCCGGTGCTGGTGAGGACGAGCGTCACGTCTCGGGGCTGCAACGCGAAGCTCGCATCGAGACCACGCCCGAGGCTGGTGGGCGAAGGCGCCGGGCTCCGGATGGATCCTCCGACCTGCAGCCGTACGGTCACCAGCTGGACGAAATTCCCGTCCTTCAGGAAGACGGCCTGGAGAACTCCGTCTCCTTCCCGCTTCGGCCGGATGTCGAAGCGCGCCTTGTTCGAAGACTTGCCGCGACGGGGAACCCGCAGCTTCTGCGGTTCCGTCAGGACCTCGAAGTCCTCGCTCGAGAGCTGCACGGTCAGCTCGAGCATGGTTTCGGCGGGAGCAAACCCGTACGTGAGAAGCGCGTTCCTGACGAGCGATCCGGCGCGGACCTGGACGTCCACGTCGAAGGCGATCGTGCACGGCTCGTCGACGCGGAGAGGCTCGCCCGGATCGCGTCCTTCGAGCTGGGCGTTGATCCAGCGCGGCTCCTCGGGAGGCTCCTCCGCCGCGACCGGCTCGGCCCGAGACGGCCGGGGCGGCCCGGCCCTCTCCGCAGCCGCGGCGGCGGGTGGAGGCGCCATCGCGGGAGGCCGATCCGCGGCGGAGAGGACCCGGGATCGGGGCGGGGCGGCGACGGGAGCGAGCGGCGGAGAGGGAGGCGGAGGCGCTGCGCGCCGGCCGCGAGTCGCCTCGGCGCGCGCCGGAGCGGCGTGAAGCCAGTCGAGATCCATTCCCGAGGCGGCGCTGCGCGTCTCTCCCACGAGAACGCCCGCCACCTCGCCGTCCTTCAGAACGACCCAGCGTCCGCGAGGGGCGTCGCGGAAGAGCCTTCGCACTTCGCCGGGAGAAAGCGCCCGCTCCTCGACGGGGCTCGCGCTGCGCTCTGCCAGCAGGCCCCGGACGTCCCTGAGCGGGCGGGACAGCAACTCCGGCCGGAACGCGGGCTCGCTCAATTTGAGCGTTTCGATCAGCTCGCCCAGCCGAAACACGGCGTAGCCTCGCCCGTTCAAGAGGACGGCGACGTAGAGCCAGAGGTTTCCGCGGGCCTGGAGCGTCTCCCGCAGCTCACCGACGGTCGTGTCTTCGTGAGCGAGCAGGAACTCCCGCTTCAGCTCGCTCGACTCGGTCACCATTGCGCGCCAACCCCGGGGGAGAAGGCGCACGAGGGGGTCGGAACGGCGCAGCGCGATGGGCCGTCCCGCCCCCTCATCGAGGGGCTCGAAAGAGAAATCTCCGAGCGCAGAAGTCGCCCCGACGGCGATTCCCGGCGGTCACAGTCCTCTCGTTCGATACACATCCACTTGGAACGCGCTTGCGTCCATCAGTACGATCCCGGCCGAATCGGTTTTTGGCTGAGAAAAGAAAGGGAGCGGGCTTACGCTCTCGAGCCCGGCAGCGGGCTCACGCTCTCGAGCCCGGCAGCGGGCTTACGC
>JAIVJS010000058.1 GCA_020199905.1 Acidobacteriota bacterium | reverse complement strand
CGCCGACGTTGACGGTGACGCCGTCTTCGACGCCGACTCCGAGTCCCACGCTGACGGCCACCCCCGTCGCGCCGACGGCGACCTCGACCGCAACGCAGACGCCGACGCGCACGCCCACGCCTTAGACGAGAAGCGGGAGGCGGGAGGCGCAAGGCGGGAGGCGGACAAAGGAATCCGGGGTTCCCTTCCTTCTCAACTCAACTCGACAGTCGACGCTCCACGCTCAACGCTGACTCTTAACTCTCAACTACGTATGCCTTCCCGCCGCCCACGCGGCTCCGACGACGCAGGCGAGCGTCGCGGGAATCGGCGGAATCGACATGTTGAACTCCACCAGACCGTGGAGAGTCAACGAGAGGAGCGCCCCGACGCCGGCGAGCACGACCGCGCTCTCTTCTCGATGCTTCTGGTTCCGCCAGGCTCGCAGGAGCAGCCACCCGACCGACGCGAACACGAGGAACCCGAGAAACGCGCCGACGGCGCCGCCCGTCACGAGGAGCTGCAGGAAGTCGGAGTGCGCCTGCTCGACGCGCGCGTTGAACTCGCGCGTCTGGACCCGCCGGAACGCCTCGCGAAACGTCCCGAGGCCCGAGCCGAAGACGGGGAACTCCCGCCACGCGGAGACCGACGTCCTCCAGAGGGCGACCCGCGCATCGCTCCCGATCTCTCGCGGGTCGGATTCGAGAAAGCGCAGAAAGGGCCGCCGTCCGATCGTCGCGGCGGTGAAGAGAAGGCCGGCGGTGATCGCGAGGGCCGCGCTCGCCATGATCCGGCGGCGGCGTTGGACCCGCTGGTGGAGAGGCGCCAGGAACACGAGCGTCAGGGTGGCGGCGGCCGCGGCGAGCATCGCCCCCCGGGATTCCGTCAGAGCGATTCCCACCGCGATGACGCTCCAGAGGACGATAAAGGCCGCCAGGGGAAGAAACCGCTTCTCGAACCGATCCGCCCGGTCGGGGGAGTCCCCCCGGCGGCGACCCGTCAGGACCTCGGCCCAGAGGGCCCCGAACGCGATCGCCAGGACGATCTCGAGATACCCGCCGAAATGATTCGTGTTCGCGAACACGCCGTGCAGCCGCGCGCCGGTCGGTTCCCGGACGACGGCGAGAGCCACCTCGCCCACCCCCGCGACCAGGAGCGTCCCCAGGAAGAGCCGGCGGCGGAGCCGGGTGCGCAACAGGCTGGCCGAGGAGAAAAACAGGCAGGCGTAAGCGAGAGTGAGCAGGATCGTTTCCAGGGTCTCGCTCGGAGCGATCGAAATCCGTGGCGCCGGAGGCGGGGAAGACCCGAACAGGGTCAGGATCCGGGCGGTTTCGTGGTAAATTTGCGCGTTCACCGGGGCGATCCGATCGAGGGTTCCGTATCCCAAGGGGAGAACTTGGAACAGGCCGAGGACCGCCAGGGCAATCAGTCCGCTCATGGGGATAGCGAGAGGACGAAGGGAACGGACGCGCAATTTGGACAGTAAAACGACAGCTGTCATCAGGAAAGCGGAGGCTTCCAGCAGGAAGTTGCCCGCTGGCATGACGGCGCCCCCTCCGATCGCGATGCCGGTTCCGCGGGTCGCCGTATGAATTCCGTACAAAAAGGGCGCGCCGGCGGCAAAGGCGATGAGCAGCGCGAAAGCGAGCGTGTCGAGCCTGTCGGCGTCGTCCGGGGCGAAGCCTTCCCGGAGGAAGAACCGCAACCGACGACCGGAGAGGGCTTTCAAGGGTTCGGCCGGATCATCGGGAGCCTGATGATGACACGGCTATCCGGCCGGATCGATCGAAAAATTCCCTTTCCGGCCGGCGGGACTTCGGGCGTAAGACGTGCATCGCTGTTCCCGCCCCGGCACCCGGGGCCGAGAGGCGACGGCTGTCAGCGAGGCGGGATGGCACCTGTGAACCAGTCGGCAGCCGGAGAATGGGAAGGTTTCGCGCGTCTGGCGCGGAATTGCCCCGTCTCGGCGCGAAAATTCCAAGAAACTTCGGTGGGGAAGTGTCTCGCACCTTCGGTACGGAAATGCTTCGCCCCTTCGGTGCGGAAATTCATGGCCCTGTGGCTCTTGTTGCTTCCGTGCGTGCTCATGGGACAGCTCACGACGGACCAGGTGCCGAGGGAGAGAACGATTGCGACTCACGATCAGGTCAAGCAGGTGGTCGACAAGAGCCAGTTCCGCCTCGGACCTTTCCGGGTCATTCCTTTCCTCCAGATCACCGACGCCGGATACACGGACAACGCGCTCGGGACATCGGATCAGGTCCCGAAGATCGACGACTACTACGCGATCGTGGCCGGCGGCGTCCGGTGGGCGGTGCCGGCCGGCGCCAAGCTCTTCGTGCAGGGGGAGATCCGGCCCGAGTACGACTGGTCGGAGAATTTCCCCGAGCGCCGGACGTTCGGCGGACGGTACCAGGTCTCGCTGCTGGGGTTTTTCAACCGACTGACCTTCGAGCTCGGCGGTTTCAACGCGAAAAGCATCGATCTCCTGAACACGCAGACGCAGATCCAGGTCATCCATACCGTGCGAAATGGCGCGGCGAAGGTGGAGATCGAGCTGACCCGGAACCTTTCGGCGTACGCGGGGGCGGAGATCCAACGCCACCGGTACGGCTTCGGAGGCCCGCTGCCTTCGGTCGACCCGGGGACCTCGTTCGACGTGAGCCTCTTGAACCGCACCGAGGGAGCGGCCCGCGCGGGGGTGCGCCTGCGCTTTTCGCCGTCGCTCGACGTGACGGCCGGAGTCGAGGGGAACCGAACCGAGTTCACCCGCGCCTCCCTAGCGGGAGACAACGAGGGCAACGCGTACCTGATCGGCCTCCATTACGACCGTCCGCGCTTCTTCATCAACCTCTCGGGGGGGTACCGGGAGGGCCGGCCGTACAACGGGTCCCGCTTTCCGACTTTCTCCACCCCCACGGGATCCTATTTCGCGTCCTACTTCGTGACGCGGAAAGTCGAAGTCCAGGCGTACGGCGGCCGGACCTTCATCTACGGGCTCTTTTTCAACAACCCGTACTACATCGAGACGAGCAACGGCGTCGCCTTGAACGTCGGAGCGGGAACCCGCGTGACCCTGCGCGGCTTCGGGGAGTACTCCGAGAACACCTCTCCCCGCGCGGTGGCCCTGAACAACACCCGCGTGGTCGAGAGGAAGGACCGCGGAACGGTATACGGCGGGGGTTTTTCGACGACCCTGTTCCGCAAGATGATGTTCACCGCGCTGGCGAGCAAGAGCCGGTACACCTCCAATCTGGGGGGGTTCTCGCGATCGACGCTTCGGATCAGCGGCGCTCTGACGGTGTTCGGCCAGTGACCCGGCGCCTTCGCGTACTGCCGCTCGCCTTCGGCCTTCTCGCCGCCGCGATCGGCTGGTCGGCCGCGGCGCCGTCGCTGGCGCAACGCGGGCCCTCGCCGCCGCCGCCCTCGGCGCAGCCCGCGCCCTCCGCGGGGCAGGCCGCGCCTCGGCCCGTTCAGCCCGCGCCCTCTTCCGCCGCGCCGCTGACCGCCGCGCCGGCCGCCCCGACTCTTCCCGGCGACGGCGACTACTCCATCGGGCCGAAGGACCTGCTCGAGATCCGCGTCTTCGAGATCCCGGAGCTGAACCTCGAGCGCCGGGTCAACAACAACGGCTCGATCGACCTGCCTCTCTTAGGTGAGATCAGCGTCTCGGCCCTGACGGCCCCGCAGGTGAAAGACCGTCTCGAGCAGCTGCTGAAGGCGAAGTACGTGAACCGCGCGAGCGTCTCGGTGATCATCAAGGAATTCGGCAACAAGCCGGTGACAGTCATCGGCGCGGTCCAGCGACCGGGCACACTGAACATCTCGGGACGCTGGACCCTGCTTCAGGCGATTTCCGCGGTGGGCGGCCTGACGGAGAGCGCCGGACGGAGAATCTACGTGCTCCGGCGCGCGGAAAACGGACTGTCGGACACGCTGGAGATCGACGCCGAGGAGCTCTTCCACAACGCGTCGCCCACGTGGAACATCCCGATCCTGCCCGCGGACGTCGTCAACGTGCAGGCGAAGCAGAACATCCGCGTCTTCTGCCTCGGAGAAGTCAAGTCGCCGGGCGCGCTCGAGTTCAACAGCGACGACCGGGTGTCCCTTCTTTCGGTGATCGCCAAGGCGGGCGGCCTGACCGATCGGGCGTCCAAGTCGATCCGGATCAAACGCCGCGGCGCCGACGGCAAGGACGCGGAAATCGTGGCAGACTTCAAGCGGATCGTCTCCGGCAAGGACGCGGATCCGCTCCTGAAACCAAACGACGTGGTCGTCGTCAAGGAGTCGTTTTTCTAATGGCAGTCGAGAGCCGGGAATTCGCGAAATCCGTCGAGCCGCTTCCGTCGACGCCCGTCGAGGACCTCCACCTCGCGGAATACTGGAAGAGCTCATCCAGAGCCGCGAAGTCGCCGAGCGCGTGGTTCGTAGGTTAAACCTCGTTTCCAACCCGGAATTTGTCGGACCGAAGAAAAAGAATCCGTTGCGGTCGGGGACGGCAGCGAAGCCCACTATGGGCTGGCCGGCCCAGGACATCGCGGCCGCCGCGATCAAGCTGCAGCGGGGCACCGAGGTGGTCACGGTTCGCGGGACGCGCCTGTTCGAGCTCTCGTACGTCGGAAGCAGCCCGAAGCTCGCCGCCGACATCGCCAACGGCATCGCGGCGGCCTACATCGAGTGGAGTCTCGAGTCCGCGTTCCAGGTCGTCGGGCAGACATCCGAGTTCCTGAAGACTCAGACGGAGCAGGTGCGCAAGGAGCTCGAGGTCAAGGAACAGCAGCTGCTCGCGTACGGCCGTCAGAAAGACATCGTCACGAGCGATCCTCAGGCGAGCGGAACGGCCAAGAACCTGGACGCCTTGAACACGGACTATGCCTCGGCGCTCGCGGATCGCGTGCAGAAGGAAGCGAAGTACTACCAGCTGCGCACCGCCCGTCCGGATGCGGTCGCGGAGACGCTGTCCAACGGCCTCATAGGCTCGATCCGCGCCGATCAGGCGAGGCTCGAACGGGATTACGCCGAGAAGCTGAATCTCTATAAGCCCGAGTGGCCGGCCATGCTCCAGATGAAGGCACAGATCGACAAGGGCCGTCAGAATCTCGAGGCCGCGATTCAGGACACCGTCTCGAAGGCGCGCGAGGCCGCCCGCAACGACTACATGACGGCGCTGCGCCGCGAAGAAGGCCTGAAGGGCGTCCTTCGAACCCAGAAATCCGACGTCATGGCCGGCAATGCGGACGCCGTCGAATACAACAACCTCAAGGCGCTGGTCGACGCGAAACGGACGCTTCTCGACGGGCTTCTCAAGAAGCAGTCGGAGGCCGAGGTCATTTCCCGCGGCAACCGCGAGCGTGCCTCGAACGTCCGCATCGTGGACTCGGCGCTTCCGCCCACGAGCCGACATTCCCCGTCCTACCGCAAGAACGCAATGGCGTCCGTGATGGCGGGCGGATTGCTCGGCGTCGGGCTGGCGCTTCTCTTCTCGTATCTCGACCGGAGCCTCCGCACGGCGGAGCAGGTCCAGCAGTACCTCCATCTCCCGACGCTCGGCGTCATTCCCTCTCTCTCGGAGGCGGGAAGCGCGTACGGATACCGGCGCCTGGGGCGGAAGAAGGCGCCCGCGGACGTCGAGGAGGGGACGATCGAGCTTCTCCCGCATCACAGCTCGCGGTCCCGGGTCGCCGAAAGCTATCGCGCGTTCCGGGCGGCCCTGCTGCTGTCGCGGGCCGGCGGAGTCAAGTCGTTCGTCATCACGTCGAGCTTCCCGAGGGAGGGCAAGACGGCGACCTCGATCAACCTCGCGGTCGTCCTCGCGCAGCTGGGAAAGCGGGTCCTGCTGGTAGACGCGGACCTCCACCGTCCCCGGATTCACGAGATTCTCCGGGTCTCCAACCGCGTGGGGCTCGTTTCGATTCTGGCGGAAAACCTGCCGCCGGACCGAGCGATCCTCAAGACGGACGTCCCGAATCTGTTCGTCGTTCCGTCCGGACCGTCGTCTCCCAACCCTTCGGGTCTCCTCGCCTCCGACGCGATGAGCGGGTTTCTCGAGATGGCTTCCGTCAATTTCGACTATCTCGTTCTCGACACGCCCCCGGTCGCTCCGGTCGCGGACGCTCTCGTTCTCGGGAACCAGACGGACGGCGTGGTCCTCTGCGTCCAGGGCGGGAAGACGCCGAGGGATCAGGTCGCCCGCGTCCGGGACCGCCTGCTCCTTTCCAACGTCCGGATCCTCGGCGTCGTGATCAACAACACTCCGGAGCAGTCGCGCGGTTACGCGCACGCCGAGGACGTGTACTACGGCGACGGCGGCTACGGAACAGGAGCTCCGCCCGAACAGAAGCGCCCCGCGTTAGCCGCCTCCCGCCTCGTCTGAGCGCGGGAAGCTCCTGTCGAGCGCGCGGGACGTCTTCGTGATCGAGCTGCACTTTCACTGTCTGCCCGGGCTCGACGACGGGCCGGAAACGTGGGACCAGGCGGTTGCGCTCTGCCGGGCCGCCGCGGCGGAGGGGACGGCGGCGGTCGTCGCGACGCCTCACGTGCTCCGGGACCCGTGGTTGAACGAAGACGTCGCGGTCCGGGACGCGCTCGTCCTGCGATTGAACGGCCTCCTGCTCGGCGATCCCGTTGTGCTCGCCGGTTGCGAATACTTCTTCACGTCGAGCGCGACCGAGCTCGTGGAAAGAGGCTCGGCCGGGCCTCTGGTCGGGCTGAACCGCGGCAAATACCTTCTCCTGGAGTTCGGGCGGACGGTTCCACCGGACGCATCCGCGATATTTCACGAAATGTCCCTGCTCGGAACGGTTCCCGTCATCGCGCACCCGGAGAGGCACCCGACGTTTGCGCGTGACCCGGATCGGCTCCAGGATCTCGTGGAAAGGGGAGCGCTCGTCCAGGTGACCGCGGGAAGCATCCTCGGAGAGTTCGGAGTCAGGGCCCAGGAGGCCACCGAGGAGATGCTGCGCCGCGGACTCGTCCACGTCGTGTCCTCGGACGCGCACTCCCTGGAAACGCGCCCGCCCCGTCTGGCGC
>JAIVJS010000035.1 GCA_020199905.1 Acidobacteriota bacterium | reverse complement strand
TCTCGGCCCAGTGAGAAACCTGAGCGCTCGCGGACTCCCCCCGGAGCCATTCCTGCTGCCACCGGCAGAAGTCAGCGTACTGCACGGGGAGGGGCGCGAGACCGGGAGACCGTCCTCCGAGCCGAGCTTCGTACGAGATCGACAGCTCCCTCCACAACACGTCCATCGACCAGCCGTCGGTGACGATGTGGTGAACGGTGATGTGGAGGAGATGCGCGTTTTCGGACAGACGCAGGAGCGTGGCCCGCAGGAGAGGCCCTCGTGCGAGGTCGAACGGCCGCTCCGCGTCCTCTCGAGCGAGTTCGAGCGCCGCGGCCTCGCGCTCATCCGGCGGCCGGCCTTCCAGGCTCACCTCGGACAGGGAAAACGGGCCCGCCTCACCGATGACCTGGACGGGCTGCCCGTCGCGGTTCTCGAAGGTGGTGCGGAGCGATTCGTGCCGCCGGACGGTCTCTTCGAGAGCTGCGGCGAGGACCCTGGAGTCGAGAGCGCCTTCGATCCGAAAGGTCCGAGGGACGTTGTAGAAGCTGTTCCCGGGAACGAGCTGATCGAGCACCCAGAGCCGCTGCTGCGCGGAGGAGAGCGGCGCCGGCGCGGCCGGGTCGGCCCGGCGGGAGATCCGGACTCTCGGACCCGCCGAGCTCGCCGCCTCGCGAACTCGTCTTTCCAGAGCGGCGCGCTGTTCGGAAGAAAGAGGAGAGCGGCTGTCAGCGGGACGGTCAGCCATAAGCGATTCCCGAGCTGCGGAGAGGGACCGATCGAGTTTGCAGGCGGAGGATCACTCCGAGCCGGTCCTCTGAAGCTCTTCCACCAGGAGGTCTTCAATCGCGGTCGAAAGCCCTTCCAACGTCGGCGCTTCGAAGAGCAGACGTACGGGCAAGGAAAGCGCAAAGGCATCGCCCAGCCGCGAGATGACCTGCGTCGCCTTCAACGAGTGGCCGCCCAGCTCGAAGAAGTTGTCGTGGACGCCGACTCGGTCGACTCCGAGGATGGACGTCCAGATCGAGGCCACCACTTCTTCCACCGGCGTACGGGGCGGCTCGAATCGGGTCGAACGCGCTTCGGTGGCAAAGTCGGGTGCGGGCAGCGCGGAACGGTCCAGCTTGCCGTTGGGAGTCAGTGGCAGCTTCTCGAGGAAAACGAACGCGGACGGGACCAGCGCCGCGGGCAGTTGCGTCGAGAGACGACCCCGCAGCCCGGCGGCGGTCTCGGGAGTCCTCGCGGAGCTGACGACGTAGGCGACGAGACCGATCTCGCCTTTTTCATCCTTCCGTGAAACGACCGCACAGGCTTCGACACCCGGGAGCCGCGAAAGCACGGCCGCGACTTCCGCCGGCTCGACGCGGACGCCGCGAACCTTGACCTGATCGTCGGTCCTTCCCAGGATCGAAACCGTACCGTCCAGGCGGTACCGGCCCCGGTCGCCGGTCCTGTAGATCAGATCGCTTTCCTCTCCGCGGAAAGGATTCGTCACGAAACGGCGACGTTGCTCCTCGGGAGTATTCACGTAGCCCAGCGTCCGGAAGGGCGTTCGGATCGCGATCTCCCCGACCTCTCCGACACCGCAAAGTCCGCCTTCCGGGTTCAAGAGCAGGACCTGCGTATTCGGCAGAGGACCGCCCACCGGCTGGATCCCTCCCGGAGGGTCCTCCGGCACAGGGAAGAAGCACTTGGCGAGCGTCGTTTCGGTCGGCCCGTAGAGATTGACCGCCCGGCCGGCGCCCGGGAACGCCGCGAACCAGCGCCGCACCACAGTGTCGGTCAACGGCTCTCCCGCGAAGAATGCCCAGCGCAGGCGCCGAAGGCGGGCGCCGGCGGGCACCGCCGCCAGCCACGACTGTGCCACGGAGGGCACCGTGTGGATCGCGGTGATTCCTTCCTCCTCGAACCAGGAAAGAATCTTTTCCGACGCGATATCCCGGTCCGGCGCGGGCAAATGCAGTGTCGCACCGCTCGTCAGCGGAAGAAAGATGTCTCTCAGGACGACGTCGAACGAGAGGCCCGTCAGTTGCGCGCATCGGTCGCCGGGCCCGATTTTGAAGGTATCCCTCTGCCATCTCAGAAAATGCGAGAGCCCTTTGTGACACCCCAGGACCGCTTTGGGCACGCCGCTCGTGCCGGAGGTGAAGAACACGTAGGCGGGATCGTTGCCCGACGGAAGAGGAAGATCCCCGCCGAACCTGGGAAAAATTCCGTCTTGAAACCCGCCATCGTCGCGAATGTCCACCGGCAACAGGTCCGAAAGTTCGTCCCAGAAGGGTTCCTTCGAAGTCTCCCCGACCCTCAGGGCATGCCGTCCGCGGCTCTCCTCAAACATCAGCTTCCGGCGTGCCGACGGCAGTGCGGGATCCAGGGTCAACAGGACGCCTCCGCTTCGGAGGACTCCGAGGAGGCTTGCGATCAGCCCGAAGCTGCGCCGCCCCTCCACCGCGACCACGTCGCCGGACATCAGCCCCTGGGCGAGAAGTCGCTCCGCCACCGCTTGGGAACTCCGTGCCAGGTCCGCATACGTCCAGACGCGACCCTCTTCCGCCACCGCGGGCGCCGATCCCGCCCGTTCCGACCAGGCAAGAACGCTCTCGGCAGCAGTCGGCATCTCCGGCTCTGCAATCGGTGCGGTTGGATCCGGCAGGACCTTTCGGGCAGAGCCGGTCAAAAGAGAATAGGCGCCAATCCTCTGTTCGGGTGCCGCCACGATCTGCTCGAGCAGGGTGGAGAGCTGATTCAACATCTCGACGACACGCGCTTCTTCGAAGAGGGCAGCGTTATAAACGGCCCGGAACCGCAACCCTTCGCGCTCCTCGGATGCGTACAGCGTCATGTCGAAGCGCGAATCTGCTTCAAGCTCAAAACGGCCGAAGCCCACTTCGGAGAAAGTCAGGGGCTCGACGCGCAGCCCGGACAATTTCAGCCCGGACGCGGCGTAGTTCAACACGTTGAAGAGGAACTGGAAGATCGGGGGCCGCGAAAGGTCGCGAGGAGGTTGCAGGCGCTCCACGACCTTCTCGAACGGAACATCCTGATGCTCGAACGCTTCCAAAGCGGTTGTGCGAACCTGCGCCAGAAGCTCCACGAAAGTCGGATTGCCCGTCAGGTCCGTTCGCAGAGCGAGCGAGTTCAGGAAGAGCCCGATCAGATCCTCGGTCTCGGGACGGGTCCTTTCGACCATCGGGGAGCCGACCACGATGTCTTCGACGCCGCTCAAGCGGGAGAGAAGGATGTTGAATGACGCGAGAAGCGTCATGAAAAGGGTCGCGCCCTCCCGGCGGCCCAGCCGGTGAATCTCAGCCAGCAGCGCCGCGTCGATAAGCCGCGAGACGATCCGCGGCGTCGTGGTCCGCTTGTCCGCGCGGGGACGGTCGGAAGGCAAGTCGAGGAATGGAGGCGCACTGGCCAGCCGGGTGTTCCAGTACTCCAAAGATGGCTCGAGAGCGCCTTGTGAAAGCTCCTCTCTCTGCCATCGAGCGACGTCGACATACTGAATCGGAAGGTCGAGGATGGGTGGCCCCTCGCCGGTCGCAGCCCGCGCGTAAAGCTGGCCGAGCTCCCGGTAGAGAAGTTCCATAGACCAGCCGTCCGTCACGATGTGATGCGTGGTGAGAAGCAGAATGTGCTCCTCTTCTCCGACCCGGTAAAGGCACACCCGCAGGAGTGGAGGTTGCGACAGATCGAAGGGCCGGCGCGCCTCCGAGGAGAGCAAATCGGGCAGTCGCTCTTCCAGTTCCTCCGGCGACATAGCCGTCATATCGACAGAGGCGATTGGGATCGTGAGCTCGCGGGCGATCACCTGGGCGGGTGTTCCATCGTGGCTCACGAAGGCCGTCCGGAGAGAAGCCTGCCTTTCTGCGAGAGCGCTCAAGGCTCGGGAGAGCGCTTCGCGATTCAGACGCCCGGCGAGGCGGAATGCGCGTCCGATGTTGTAGCCGTAGCCGCCCGGCTCGAGCTGGTCGAAGAACCAGAGCCGTTCCTGCGCAAATGAAAGGGGAACTTCCTTGTCCTGCCATGGAGTGGCCGGGATTCGGGCCGGTGGACCGGAGAGCGCGCCCGCCTCGCTGACGAGAAGCGCCAGCCCCGCCACGGAGGGGGCCTCGAAGAAACCGGCGATGGGAATCGTCACACCGAACTTTTGCCGGATGCGCGAGATCACTCTCGCGGCCTTCAAGGAGTGGCCGCCGAGCTCGAAGAAGTCGTCGTTGGCTCCGATGGGCTCGACGTCGAGAACTTCCTCGAGTATCCCGGAGACCTCCTGCTCCAGTCGGCCTCGAGGTTCCAGAAACGGAGTTCCGAGCTCAGGTCTCGCACGACCCGGTGCAGGGAGCGCTCGCCGATCCACTTTACCGTTGGGGGTGAGCGGCAGGCGGTCCATTCGGACGAAGGTCGACGGAACCATGTATTCGGGAAAACGTTCCTCGAGGGCCTGCCTGAGCCTCGGAACAAGCCGCTCAAACAGATTCCGCGCGATCGGAACGTTTGCGTAGGCGCTCCAGGATCGGACCGAAGCCAGGTTCTCCGATGCGGGGACGTAGAACCGCAGCTCGTCATCCGAGGCCCGCGCACCCCGCCGGAACCTCGCGTCGAATCGGCCTTCGTTGCTGGCGCGTCCCCAGCTCAGCTCCACCCGGCACGACAGCTCCTGAGCGAGGGAGTGAAAATCCTCGGGGTCGGGAGCGGCGACCGAAGACCGCTCCGCGCGGTCCCGCAACTCGGCAAGGTCCCGCGCGTCGCTCGAGCCGGAGAGCCGCCAGGCCGTCGCGGCCGCGGCCGTCCGGCCGTTCGGCACGTTTACGATCGTGACGGCTTCGTGGTCCTCCGATTCGAGAATGGATCGGAGGCGGGAGAGGCCGTTCACGTCCCTATCCCAATCGAGCGTCAGCCCCGGTTCGCCTCCCGATTTCGGGTCTGCGGTCTCCAGGACCACGTCGTAGCGAAAGCGAGTGAGCTCGTTTTGCGACACGCCGCGTTTCGGAAGGACCCGTACACCCCGGATCTCCGGCATCTTCACGGTGAGCGCCGGAAAGAGAGCGGGAGAAATCACGAGTTCCCCATCATCGGCGAGTCGATGGAGAACGCGGCGCCGGAAATCCTTCAAGGAGAGGCTCGGGCGCGACTTGTAGAGTTCCACCGACGCGTGAAAGGCCTCGAGAAGAGGAAGGCTGCGAAGGTCGCCCAGGAAGATCCGGCCCGCGGGAGCCAGGGCGCCCAGAGCTCCACGGATCACCTCGACGAAGTACCCGACGCTCGGGAAGTATTGCGCGACGGAGTTGATGATCACGGTGTCGAACGCGCCCGATGGCAGGCCTTCGAATGACCGAGCTTCCCTCTGCGTCAGCGAAACGTGAGGGAAAGCCCGTCGCGAGACGTTTTTCTGCAGATTCCGAATCGCGGTTTCCGAAAAATCCGTGCCGACGTACTTCTCGCAGTCCGGCGCGATGCGCAACAGGAGGAGGCCCGTTCCACAGCCGATTTCGAGAACGCGCTGCGGTCGCAGGCTCCGAATTCTTTCGACGGTGCGGTCGACCCACTCCTCCATCTGGACGCCGGGAATGGGCCCGCCCGTGTAGCTGCTGTTCCAGCCGACGACGTCAAAGTCGTCGGCACGCGGCTCGGCCGCCTGGCCGTAGGTGGCTTCGTAGAGGGCTTGCCAGTGCTCCACCTGCCCCGCGCCCACCGTCGTCGGGTCTCCTTCGGACTCGGGACGCGCGTCAGGCGACTCGCAGACGACGTAGGCGACGAGCTTCTTCTCTCCTCCACCTTCAGCCCTTGCAACGACGACGCTCTCGCGAACCATTTCGTGCACCGCCAGGGCCTGCTCGATTTCGCCGGGCTCAATGCGGTAGCCGCGGACCTTGATCTGCTGGTCGACCCGGCCAAGAAACTCGAGAGCCCCGTCTGCCCGAACACGCGCGAGATCCCCGCTCCGATAGAGCCGCCCCGGCTCAACCGACGGGAAGGGACTGTCGATGAAGCGTTCGCGCGTCAACGCGGGGTCGTTCCGGTATCCCCGCGCCAGGCCGTCCCCCGCGATGTATAGCTCACCGGATTCGCCCTGGGGAACCGGATTGAGCTCGGAGTCGAGCACGTAGACCCGCGTTCGAGATATGGGTTTCCCGATCGGGACCGAGGCGCCGAGGTCCTCTCCCGGGCTCACGAGATGGCAGCACGTGAACGTCGTGTTCTCCGTCGGACCGTAGCCGTTGATCACCCGGCACCCGGGCAGCTCGCGGACGGCTTTTTCGACGTGAGGGACGGAAAGAACGTCCCCGCCCGCGAGCAGCTGCCGGAGTTTTCTGAGATTCGGCAGGTAATCTTCGACCGCCTGGTGAAAGAGGCCCGCCGTCAGCCATAACGTCGTGACGTCGTGCTTTTCGACGGTCCTGGCCAGCTCCTCCAGGGACGCGGGTCCCGGCGGCATGAGAACGAGCCGGCCCCCATTTAAGAGACTTCCCCAGATTTCCAGAGTCGAAGCGTCGAAAGAAATCGGCGCGAACTGGAGGAAGGTTTCTTCGGGCGAGAACGAGGCGTAATTCGTGTCGCGCACCAGTCGGACGATGCCCCGGTGACGGATCTCCACCCCCTTGGGTCGGCCCGTGGAACCCGACGTGTACATGACGTACGCGAGGCCGTCGCCGTCGTCGAGCCTCTCGACGTTCTCGTCCTCGTTGCCGACGGCCGGTTCTTCGGAATTCAGGGGCACCACGGTTCCCGCATACGGAGGAAGAGCGTCCTCGAGGCCAGGACCGAGGAGCAGCACCGGCGGGTCCGAATCTGCGATCAGAAACGCGAGGCGTTCCCGAGGATAGTTCGCGTCCAGGGGGACATACGCTCCCCCCGCCTTGAGGATCGCGAGCAATCCGACCACCATTTCGGGGGATCTCTCGACGCAGATCCCAACGGGAACCTCTGCTTCGACTCCGAGCGCTCGCAGCCGGTGGGCGAGTCTGTTCGCGCGCCGGTTCAGCTCTCCGTAGGAAAGCGTGCAGTCCGCGCCGACCACCGCGACGGCCTCGGACCGCAGATGCACCTGTTCTTCAAACAGGCGAGCGACGGTCACACCTTTCAGATCGTCCACCGAAGGATCCTTGGAGGTCATGAGGGAAGGTGCCTGAATTCGGGCGTCTTACCCCAGCGGGGAAGCGCCGAGTTCGGGATCCGTGCTCCGCGACGTCTTCGAGAAGACCTGACGCTCCACCTGCTGATCCGGAGGGGCGATCTCCGAGGGTTGCTGCTGGACCGGGTGCAGCTTCTGGTTGCCCGCGAGATTCGCTTCGGGGAGGAGCCTGTTCAGGTACTCGCAGATGGCTTCCCGGGTCCCCGCCAACGCCAGCCGCTTCAGGTGGACGAGGGCCTCCTGCACGACGCTCGAAGAGTACGGCGCGATTCTTCCGATGAAGATCTTCGGATGGCGCGTCTTCGAGATCTCCTCGCCGGCGAGCTCCAGCTCTTCGAACAGCTTTTCGCCCGGGCGCAGGCCCGTGAAGACGATCTCCATCTCTTCGAACGGCCGCAGGCCCGAGAGATTGATCATGGCCACGGCGAGATCCAGGATGCGCACGGGATCTCCCATGTCCAGAATGAAGATCTCGCCCCCCCGGCCCATCGCGCCAGCCTGCATGACGAGCTGCGCCGCCTCGGGAATCGTCATGAAATAGCGCTTCATTTCCGGATCGGTGACCGTCACCGGTCCGCCCCGCTGGATCTGCTCGCGGAAGATCGGAATGACCGATCCCGCGGAGCCCATCACGTTCCCGAACCGCACCGCGACGAACCGGGTCGCGGTCCGGCGGGCCGCGAGATCCTGGATGACGAGCTCCGCCACGCGTTTGGACGCGCCCATCACGGAGGTCGGGCGAACGGCCTTGTCGGTCGAGATCATCACGAACGCCTCGACTCCCGTCTCGGCCGAGACGTCGGCGAGCGTGTACGTGCCGAGGACGTTGTTCTTGATGGCTTCCGACGGATTCGACTCCATCATCGGCACGTGCTTGTGGGCCGCCGCATGGAACACGACCTGCGGCTTGTGCGTGTCGAAGATGCGCCGGAGCCATGGCTCATCGCCCACGTCGGCCACGATCGGGACCACGTTCAAATTCGGGTGGACCCGGCGAAGCTCCTTGTCGATGTCGAAGAGAACGAATTCCGCCCGCTCGAGTAGGAGGAGCGAAGAGGGATTGAATCGAGCGAGCTGCCGGGCGAGCTCCGATCCAATGGAGCCTCCGGCGCCCGTCACAAGCACCGCCTTGCCGGCGACGAACCGGCCGATCTCCTCCTCGTCGAGGCAGACGCGGTCGCGGCCCAGGAGGTCTTCGATCTCGACGTTTCGAATCCGCGTGACCCGGACCTTTCCTTGCAGGATCTCGTAGAGACCGGGGATGATCCGGACGCTGACTTTGATCTTCCGGCAGAGCTCGAACATCCGGAGAATCTCCCGGCGGGAGATCTGCGCGATCGTGATGACCACGTCCTGAATTCCGTTCTCGGCCACGAGCCGGCCGAGGTCGCGCGTCGACCCGAGGACCGGAATGCCGTGGATCAGCGCACCTTGCTTGCGGGGGTCGTCGTCCACGAATCCCTGGATGCTGATGTCGAGGTCGCCGCGGCCCAGAATCTCCTTCGCCGCGAGCACGCCCGCCTGCCCCGCTCCCAGCAGAAGGACGCGGCGGCGCGCGGCGGCGGGCACGAACGTCGAAGCCACTTCCCGCCGCTCCTGCTCGTAGGTCACGCGGCGGAGCATGCGCAAGCCGAGCACCCCGCCGAAACCGAGGACCGTGTCCATCACGATCACCGAGATCGGGATCCCCCACGGGAAGAACGAATTGGGTCCGTACAGCCGCAGCATCAGGAGGGCGAGGCCGGACCAGATGGCCGCCTCGAGAAAGCGTTTGGCTTCCCGGATTCCGACGTATCTCCAGATGAAGCGGTGAACCCCCGCGAGAAGCAGCGCGCCCGACTGGATGGCCAGGACCCACGGGAGCTGGGGAAGAAGATCCGCCATGACCCGCCGGTTGAGGTCGAAGTCGAAGCGGAGGGCGTAGGAGATTCCGAACGCGAGCGTCAGAACGACCAGGTCGAGCAGGTACTGAACGTGTCGCAGAGAGATGCCGACGGGCGGCGTGCTCGAGCGCTGCGATTCGTCCGGCTCAGTTCCCTCGGCGATCCGCGTGAGCTCGGCGAACGACGGCGGAGGGGCCGTGGACGGCCGCACGATCGCGACCGCCGTGCGGAGGAGGACTTCCAGGTCCGTCCAGATCGTCCGGCGATCCAGATAATCCGCGTACCCGCGGAGCTTGTAGGGCTGAAGAACGTCGCGGTAGAACGTCTCCCGGTTTCCGACGACCGCCGAAAGAAGCGCTTCCTCGTTTCGCAGCCGGAGCGTCACGGGGTCGGTGAGACCGGGCCGGACCCGGAGAACTTTTCTCCACAGGGGGTTGCCGAGGTCCACGAATCGCGGGACTTCCGGCCGGGGCCCGACCAGCGAAAGGTCGCCCTTGAGGATGTTCCAGAGCTCCGGCAGCTCGTCGAGCTTCGTCGCCCGGAGGAGCCGTCCGACGAGAGTGACGCGATCGTCGCCCTTCGCGGTGACCTGCGGGCCGTCGACGCCGGCGCGCATCGTTCGGAACTTGTAGAGGGTGAAGATCTCGCCGCGGCGGCCGATCCGCTTCTGCCGGAACAGGACCGGTCCGCGGGAGGAGAGGGCAACGCCGATCGCGCAGAGAAGGAGCACCGGCGAAAAGACAAGCAGCACGCTGCCCGCGGCGAGAAGCTCGAAGATGCGCGGCAGCCCGGTGGCGGGCGGATTGTCCGAGACGCGGGGAAGCTCGACCGTGCTCATGACGGTTCTCCCGCGAGCGCCGCCGCCACGAAGGTCTGGCCGGCCCGGGAGGGAGACTGCGACGCCCCCCGGGAGTAGCGGGCGCAGAGATCCGAGACAACCCGCGTGACCGAAGCGATCTCGTCCTCGCGCATCGCCGGGAAAATCGGAAGACTGATTAGGCGGCGCCATTCCGCGGTCGCGACCGGGAGGTCCGACGGCGCCCACCGGAACGTCTCCTGGTAGTAGGGGTGGAGGTGGAGCGGCCGCCAGTGGACCGAGCAACCGATGCCCTCTTTCTTCAGGACCTCGATGAACTCATCCCGGGTCACGGAGAGCGCCGACTCCCGCAGGCGGATCGGGAAGAGATGCCATGCATGGATCCGATCCGGGTCGTCTCCCGGAACCTCGAGCTCGTCGATCCCGGAAAAAGCTTCGCGGTACCGGGCGGCGATCTCCTCCCGGCGGACCCGCATGGTCTCGGCGCGCTCGAGCTGGTGGAGGCCGATTCCTGCGGCGAGATCCGTCAGGTTGTACTTGTAGCCGGGAGCGACGATCCGGTAGTCCCAGCCTCCACCCGAGTACCGCTCCCAGGCGTCCCGCGACAGGCCGTGCAGCGACATGAGCCGCATCCGGTCCGCGAGGGCGGCATCCTCGGTGACGGCCATTCCGCCTTCGCCGGTGGTGATGGTCTTGTTCGCGTAGAAGGAAAAGCAGCTGACGTCCGCGGTCTTTTCTCCGCAACGCTGCCAGGGCGACATGGCGTCGGGGCGCCAGGACGCCGGAAACGCGTGCGCGGCGTCTTCAACGACCCAGAGGTTTTCCTTCGCGGCGAACGCGCGAACGGAGGAGGGATCCACCATGCGGCCACCGACGTGGACGGGGATGATCCCGACCACCCGGGTGGACGCACGAAACGGATCCTGAAGACGGCCGGCGCGCAGAGCCTCGATCTTGCGGGCCGCGTCGGCGAGGTCCAGGTTTCCCGTCTCGGGCTCGCAGTCGACCAGAATCGGCAGGCCGCCCAGGTAGCGCACGATCTCGGCCGTCGCGGCGAAGGTCATCGTCGGCACGAGGACCGCCTCCCCCGAGCGAAGGCCGAGCGCTTCGACCGCGAGGTGGAGAGCCGCCGTGCACGAGTTCAACGCGACGGCATGCGAGGCCCCGACGGCTCGAGCGAACTGCTCCTCGAACTTTTTGACCCGCGGGCCGCTCGTCAACCAGCCGGACTTGAGCGCCTCGACGACCTCGTGAATTTCGGCGTCGGTGAGCTCAGGCCGGAAGTAAGGCACCACACTTTGTCGGGATTCCGTCATTACGGGCGACCTCCTGTGTCAGTACCGCACGTATGGTCATCGTCCCGTGAGGCGCTGAAGCGCAAACGACGAAGAATCGGGACTACGCCCCTGCGACGATGCAAAAGACTTACCATTCTGGAACGAAGGAGTTTACCGCGACAGAGGCCGTCCGGGAAGCGTCGGATTGTCTCCCGCAAGGGTCGCCCCCCGCGGAATACCGCCGACCGCTGCGGATCCCCTCGTTCCAGATCAGCGAAAGTTGTCCTGGGCAGGTACAGATGCGGAGAAAAAACTCCCGGGGTTGGGAAAAATCCCTCTAAAGGGCCGGTGGCGCCCCGTCCGGCCCGGGCTTGGCCAGGACCGCCAGCAGATGGGTCCTCAGGAATGGAACGGCTTCGAGCGTCGTCGCGAGGACCCAGCTCCACGGCGCGATGCGCCGGGCGATCGGAGGAGCGAGGCCCACGGACTGGATCCGGCCCGTCAAACCGGGAAACAGGGCCCGCAGCTCCCCGCGGCTGACCTTCCGGACATGCGAATTCCCGGGGTTGTTGAAGGCGAAGTCGTACCAGAGGAGGGCCCCGCCGGGGGCGAGGACCCGGGCGACCTCCCGGGCCACGGCCCCCCGGACCCCGTCATCGAGGATCGAGGTGAAGACCGTCGAGGCGATGACCAGATCGAACGCCCCGGAGGGCCACGGCATCTCGGCCGCGTCCCCGACGGCGAGTCTCGATCCGTCGAGGCGGCCGGAGACGAGCCGGACGGCGGAGAGGTCGAGGTCGATCCCGTGGAGGTTTCGCAGCGGAACTCCCCAGACCAGGAGCTCGGAGAGCCACCCCCCGCGTCCGAAACCGATCTCGAGGCACGCCGTGCCCGGTCCCGGGAAAACACCGGCGCGGCGAAGGAGCGCCGCTCCTTTCCGGGACCGCTCCGCCCGGGCCAGGTGCACCGAGAGCTGCCACGGCGCGTACCGGTCCGGCTCGATCTCTCGCGCGCGCCGCTGATACTCGTCGAGGATCCGGCGCCTCTCCGCGGAAGCGGACCCCGGATCAGGCAAAGAATTCGCGAAGTCGCGTGACGACGTGAGTCTGCTGGTCCTCCGTCAGCTCGGGATAGATCGGCAGGGCGAGCGACTCGCGCGCCGCCGCTTCCGCGTGGGGAAAGTCCCCCTCCCTGTACCCGAGATTCTGGAAACAGGTCTGGAGATGCAAGGGGACGGGATAATAGATCTCGGTTTCGATCCCCCCGTCCTTGAGGTGCTGGCGCACCCGGTCGCGCTCGACGACCTGAATGACGAACTGGTTGTAGATGTGGCCGGGCACGTCCTCCGGCAGGCGCACCCACTCCTCGCAGCCGAGCGACGCGAAGAGACTCCGGTAGCGGTCGGCGTTTCGGCGCCGGGCCTCCGTCCAGCCCGGCAGGTACTTCAGCTTGACGCGCAGGATGGCGGCCTGCAGGGCGTCGAGACGGAAGTTGCCGCCCACCAGGTGGTGGTAGTACTTCGGTTTGCCCCCGTGAACCCGGAGGATCCGGAGCGTCTCGGCGAGGGCGTCGTCGTTCGTGACCACCATCCCGCCGTCGCCGAACGCGCCGAGGTTCTTGCTCGGGAAGAAGGAAAAGCATCCCATCGCGCCGACCGAGCCGGCCGATCGGCCGTCGCCGTCGCGCGAGCCGATCGCCTGGGCGGCATCCTCGATCAGAGGAATCCCCGGCGCCGCGCGGGCCACGGCCGCGGTGTCGGCGCACCGGCCGAAGAGGTGGACCGGCAGGACCGCTTTCGTGCGGCTCGTCACGCGGCTGCCGACTTCCTCCGGATCGAGATTGAACGTGTCCGGCTGGATGTCGGCGAAGACGGCGCGAGCCCCGAGGCGGGCGACGACGCCCGCGGTGGCAAAGAAAGAAAAGGGCGTGGTCAGGACCTCGTCGCCGGGCCCGACCCCGAGGGCCATCAGCGCGACGAGCAGGGCATCCGTTCCGGACGAAACGCCGATGGCGGCTCGCGTCTCGCAGAACCGGGCGAGCTCGGTCTCGAGAGCCGCGACCTCCGGGCCCATGATGAAATATTGCGAATCGCAGACGCGATCCATCGCGTCGCGGATCTCCTGACGGATCGGGGCGTACTGCCCCTTCAGATCGAGGAGGGGGACTTTAAGTTCGAGCGACAGCGCTTTCGACATTGGGCCTCACCTTCGTTCCGCTTTTCTCGTACTCCCGCCCGCAATGCGGACAGTCCCCGGCGCCGTCCCCCCTGTTCCGGAACTCGAGCCGGTTTCCGCAGACGCACATCCAGCCCATGACTCTGCCGGGGTTTCCGACGATCAGGGCGTAATCCGGGACGTCCTTCGTGACGACCGCTCCGGCGCCGATGAAGGCGTACTGTCCGATCGTCGTCCCGCAGATGATCGTGCAGTTGGCGCCAAGCGTCGCGCCCTGCCGCACCCGCGTCGCCTTCAACTCTTCCATCCGGCGGATCTCGCTCCTCGGGTTGATCACGTTCGTGAAGACCATGGACGGTCCGCAGAAGACGTTGTCCTCGAGCGTCACGCCCTCGTAGACGGAGACGTTGTTCTGGATCTTCACGCCGTCTCCGATTCGCGCGTTCGGCCCGATGACGACGTTCTGCCCGATGCGGCAGTTCCGTCCGATCCGCGAGCCCTTGAGCACGTGCGTGACGTGCCAGATCGAAGTGCCTTCCCCGATTTCGGTATCGGGGTCGATGAACGCGGAGGAATGCGCGGTGAACAACCGGGGTTTCGGTTCGGGAGTCTTTCGGGAAGCGGCCGCGACCGTCGACGCCGCCAGCGACGCCTCACAGCGGCCCAGCACTTCCAGCACGCGGAGACCTTCCGCCCCGTCCGTGCGGGGAGTCTCCCGCGTCTCGACGCAGTGGAGGAAATGCCGGCACTCGATCTGGAGCGGCTCGGCCGTTTCCACTTCGACCGGCTCCGCCTCCGCGCGGACCGCGACCGGCATGTTGTTCTTCCAGTTGATCTCGTGCGAGTAGACGACCAGCTTGGGTCCTGGCGAGACGTCGTCGAAGACCGCCATCTTGCGCTCCCCGACCACGACCAGCTTCTGTTCCTTGAAGGGATGAAGCCAGGACACGAAAATGTGCGCCTTGACGCCGCTCGGAAACGAGAGAAGGCTCACCGTCACGTCGGCAATCTGGGCGTCGAGGTAGTTGCCGCCCTGCGCCCGCACCGCGTCCGGCACCTGGCCGACGAGGCTCAGGATGACGGAGACATCGTGAGGCGCGAAAGACCAGAGGATGTTCTCCTCGCTGCGGATCCGCCCGAGATTCAACCGGTTCGAATAGATGTACCGCAGCCGGCCGAGCTCTCCGGCGTCGACCATTTCCTTCAGCTTCTCGATCGCGGGGTGATACCGGAGCAGATGCCCCACCATGAGCACCCTTTCCCGGTCCGCGGCGAGCTGCACGAGGACGCGGCCCTCCGCGGCCGAAAGGCAGAGCGGCTTCTCCACGAACACGTCTTTGCCGGCGAGGAGCGCCCCACGTCGCGGTCCTCGAGGACCTCTTCGAACGACGCCGTCAGCCGCGCGTCTGAATACTCCGTCTGCAGCGCCGCACGTCTGTTCGCATCGGACTCGCAGATCCAGCGCAGCGCGCCGAGAGAATGAAAATTCCGAATCAGGTTACTCCCCCAGTGCCCGCCTCCGATGCATGCCAGGTTTTTTTCCATCAGACCTCCCTCCGATTTAATCGAATGAGATGCCGGCCTCTCACAGCCGCGAAACGGAGGCTCCGTCCGGTCGAATGGCGGCGGGCACGACCCGGGATCGCCCTTCCCGCCACTGCTCCTCGAGAATCGCCAGGATCCGCTCTCCGGCCTTCCCATCACCGTAGGGCGTCCCGTCTCTTCCTTTTCTTCCGAACGCCTCGCCGATCGCGTTCGCGACGGCCGCCGCGGAAAGCGGCGTGACCACCCGGTTCCACCCGAGATCGACGAGCTCGACCCATTCCGTCTCGTCCCGCAGGATCACGCACGGGACCCCGAAGAAAAACGCCTCCTTCTGGACGCCGCCTGAATCCGTCGCGACGACCCCTGCGAATTGTTCGAGAAACAGCATGTCCAGGTAACCGACCGGGGGGATGAAGCGTATGCCGCCCGGACGACCGGCGCCCGACTTTTCCATGGCGGCGGCCGTCCGGGGGTGCAGAGGAAAGACGACGGGACGCGCCGAAGACGCCGCGGTCAGGCCCTCCAGGATCTCGGCGAGACGATCGGAATCGTCCACGTTTTCGGCGCGGTGCACGGTCGCCAGGACGTAATCGCCCGCCGCCAGGCCGAGGTCCTCGAGAAGCCGGCTTCGCTCCCGCGCCCGGTTTCCGTAATGCAGGGCGGCGTCGTACATGACGTCTCCGACCTGAAAGATCTTTTCCGCCGGAAGGCCCTCGCGCTCGAGATTCCCGACCGAAGCGTCCGTCGGCGCGAACAGGAGGGACGAGACGTGGTCCGCCAGAACCCGGTTGACCTCCTCCGGCATCCGCAGGTTGAAGGAGCGGAGTCCGGCCTCGACGTGCGCGACCGGGATGTGCATCTTGACGGCCGCCAGCACGCCCGCGAGAGTGGAGTTCGTGTCCCCGTAGACGAGAACGCCGTCCGGCCCCAGCTCCAGGAGGACCTCTTCGATCTTCTCGAGCATGCGGCCCGTCTGCATCCCGTGGTTTCCGCTCGAGTACGGACGCCTTGACGAACTGAGGCCGCGCGCCCACCACGGTGGCCACTCGGATCCTGTCCGACTTCGAATCGGCCTGCGGCTTCATCAGGCGGAACCTCCCTGGCGCTCCGGCAGCTCCGGGTCTTCGCGTCCGTAATCGGCCGCTTCGCCCCGGAGGAGCCGGTCGACTCGCTGTCCGATGAGACGGCGGTCGTAGTTCAGGACGACGTAGCGGCGGCCGGATTCGGCGAACGTCCTGCGGAGGGCGGGATCGGAGACCAGCCGCAGGATCGCGGCCGCCATCGCCTGCGGATTCTCGGGCTCGACGCAGAGCCCCGCATTGGCGGCGGTCACGAGGTCCTTCGCTTCCCCTTCGACCGAAAGAACCAGGGGAACGCCGCTCGCCATGGCCTCGAAGAGCTTGGAGGGGAGAGCGCCGCGAAAGAGGTCGAGCTTGCGCAGAGGGATGAGCGCCGCATCGAACGCGGCGAGGATCGAAGGCACGCGCTGCGCCGGCTGGTTCGCAACGAACCGCACGTTCGTCAGGCCGGCTTCCTGCTGGCGGCGGACGAGACGATCCCTTTCGGGGCCCGAACCGACGAAGACGAACGCGATGTCCTTTCGCGCCTTGAGGAGCTCGGCGCACTCGAGCACTGTTTCGAGACGCTGCGCGAGCCCGTGCAGGCCTGCGTAGCCCACGACGAACTGGTCGGAAACCCCCATCTCCTGCCGGATCTCGTCACGGGGTCCGAGACGTTCAGCACGAATTTGGCCCGGCGAAGCTTGCTGATCGCGAAACCAGTCAGTCCCAGGAACAGGGGCGGCGACTCGACGAGCACGACGTCCTGCCTGCCGAGACGGGGCAGGCCGAGAACGAAACCCGTGATCATGAAGGACCAGTACGTGGCGAGGCGGCCTCGGAATCCGCTCGACGGGCGCACCTGGATCCAGGTCCGAATGACGCGGATGTCGTCGCGCCGCTCTTCGAGCACGAGCTTTCCGCGGTAGCGCTCGAAGACGCGGCCGAGCGGATAGTTGGGCATCGCGGTCAACACCGTCACTTCGTTGCCGTTTTCCGAAAGGCGCCCGGCGAGATCCGACAGGCGGTTCTGGGGGGCGCCGGTTTCCGGAGGATAGAACTGCGTCACGATCAGGATGCGCTGCCCTCCCGGGCGCCTCCCCGAGAGCGGTTTGGCGAGCCGCAGTCCGGTCGTCGGCGCGTCCCGCATGAAGGCGCGCTCCCGCCGGCGGCCGCCGAATCGGGCGAGACCCACCCAGAATCCGATTCCGTAGGAGAAATGCATCGCCGGAAAAGTCAGGATCAGCCACGGAAAGAGGCGGGCGCCTCCCTGCCGCGCGGTGATGACCGAAGCGGCGACGTCGGCGGTGAGGTAGCACAGTGCCAGAACGAGAAACGGGATCGTGAAACGGGAGAACGCCGCCAGGAGCGCGCTCGAGAGGACGAAGGCGACGAAAAAGGGCGGCGCGAACTGCCGCAGCCGCATTTGACGGGCATGCTTCTGCATCACGCGGACTTTCCAGAATCCATATTGAAAGTACTGCCTCGCGAGAGATGTGATGGAACCGCGGCAGTAGTAGCGGGACTGCACGTCGGCGGCGAGGAGAATCTTGGCGCCCTGCTCTAAAAGACGGTAGTTGTACTCGTCATCCTGGTTTCGGACGAACTCTTCATCGAACGGTCCCGCGCTGTCCAGCAGATCCCGTTTGTACGCGGGAAACGCGACGGTGTCGACGAGAAGGTTGCGGCCCTGAACGGTCCGGAACTTCGAGGTTCCGACGCCGAAGATCGAGCTCATCGCGCGGGCGATGGCTTCGGCGCGGGTGCCGATGCCCACGGTCGTGACGGACCCCCCGACGGCGTCTGCCTCTCCGGACAGCAGATGCTGGACGCAGTTGAGCACGTAATCCCGCTCCGCCCCTCGATCGCGCGCGGCCCCGCGGCGACTCGCGCGAGCGCGCCGGCCAGGGCCTCGGGCGTCGCGTCCGCGAGGAAAGAGCCTTCCACGCCCTCAAGCTGGATGGCCACGTCGCCGACGGAGACCGAAACGACGGGCCGGTTGCACGCCAGTGCCTCCTTGACGATCGTTGGCGAGCCTTCCGTCAACGACGTCAACAGGAGAACATCCGAAGCGTTCAGCCAGGCCGGCACCCGCTCGTAGGGGACGCCGCGGAGGATGCGGAGCTCGGCATCGATTCCTCGGACGCGCAGCGCCTCCACCGCCGCCCGCGCCAGGTCCGGACGCTTGATCGGGTCCTCGTTGCTGGTGGCGAAGAGGATCTGAAATCTCCCGTTGTCCCAGCCGAGCTCCTTCCGGCAGGCGTCGCGGTCGAGCGGGCGGAAACGCTCGAGATCGATTCCGCATGGGATCACCCGGGCCTTCGGTCTCGATTCCTCCGGCAGGAATCGCACGAGATGCCGAGCGACGACGATGATGCCGGCAGCGTGCCGGGCCGCCCGGCGGGAGCACCAGACGCCGTACTCCGCCATCAGCTGCACGCGCAGCGGCGCCAGGGCGGAGCCCTGCAGGTCCGACCCGTGGTACGTGACGACCACGGGTCGGTCCGCGGCCGTCCGCGCGACCCGGTCTGCCAGCACGCCGCCGTAGAGAACGTGAATCACGTCCGGGTCAAATGTCCGGATCGGCTCCGCCAGGCGGGCGCCGACGCCGAAGTAGCTCCGGACACCTTCCTTCAACCGGTCGAACAGCACGACCTCGATCGCGACGCCCGCGCGCCGGAGACCTTCGACCTGCTCGGCCAGAAAAATCCCCGCGGTCGGACGCTCCGGGCTCGGGTAGGCGTTCGTGACGGCGAGAACGCGCAGCGCGCTTCGCGCGGAATTCCGCGGCTCCGAGGAGGCGGAGGATTTGCTCATCGTTCCGATCCGTAAAGGCGCGAGAGGTAATCCGGCAGCCGGGCGAGCGAGGCGGTGGCGAGGATGGACTCGCGAGCGTCGCGGCCGACGCGTTTCCTCGCGTCGGGGTCGGCGGCGAGAGCCGCGAGCGCCGCCGACAGCCCCTCGTCGTCCCGGGGCTCGACCACCATCCCCGTCTTTCCGGAATCGATGAGCTCCGTCACGCCCCCGACCCGCGTCGTCACGACCGGAAGAGCCGACGCCATCGCTTCGAGGACGACATTCGGGGTCCCCTCGTGATCCGACGTCAGGACAAAGACGTCCGACTCGAGATAGGCCGCCCGCATGTCCGGCACAGCGCCGCGGAACTCGACGGCGTCCGCGGAGAGACCGAGCTCTCTCGCGAGCGTTTCGAGCTCTCCCCGCAGGGGACCCGACCCGACGATGAGCCCCGTCACGGCGACCGCCGACTGCCGGCGGACCGCAGCGAGCGCGCGGAGAAATCGATCGAAGCGCTTCTGCGGGACGAGCCGGCCGGCCGCGAGCAGGCGGACCCCGGCCGCGGGCCGCGGGTCAGCCGCGGAGGCGGCGGGCCGCGGATGGGGTCCGGGAGCAAAGCGGGACGTGTCGACCACGTTCGGCAGGAGAAACACACGCGACGCGGGAACGCCCCGGCGGATCGCGTCCACGACGGCGGAGGCCGAGTTCGCGGCGAGGCGCCTCGGGGAACGCAGCGAGACGTTGCCCAGGAGGCGGCCGGTCGAGCGCAGCTCGTAGTCGACGGTGTTGCGGATCGCGCCGACTTCCTGCAGCCCGAGCACCCTCGCCGCGACCGCCGAGTAGAGGTTCGTATAGAAGTGCTGGCTCTGCACGACGTCGGCGCCGTCTTTTCGCAGGGCGCGGACCAGCGCCGCGAGCCGAAGCGCCTTCGCGCCGCGCTGCCCGACCCACGCGACCGGCGCTCCGAGCGCGGCAATTTTCTCCTCCCAGAACTCTCCCCGCGAGAGCGAATAGACGCGAGGCCGCGCGCCGCTTTCGAGCAGGGCCTGAACCATGTAGTAAAGCTGACGTTCCGCTCCACCCTGCCCCAGCGTTCCGCTGACGAACGCCACGCGCAGACCTTCGAGCGCCCTCCGCGAGGTGTCTTCCGGAGCTTCGTTTCTCACGGCCGAGATCACGCGGGAGCTCCGTGCCCGGGCGACACGGAACCGCCTCTCGCGCGGCGCCTCGCGAGCGCGCGCGGCCCCGCCGTCGGGTGGTGAAAGAGGACCGTCGCGGAAATCGCCAGGAACCACAGGCCCTTGGCCTGCATTTCGATGGAGATGTACGCGATGGCGAGCGCCGCCGTGACGAGGAGACCGAGAGGGAACAGGCCCTCCCGGCGCTTTCGCCATCCCACCACGGCAAAAGACAGGACGTAGAGGGCGTGGAAAGTAAACCCGACGAGCCCGTTTTCGGCGAGGGTGCGGATCCAGCCGGAGTGCGCGGGGCGCTCGATACCGAAGCCGTACCCCGTCATGGCGTTTCCGTTCCGCATCCGGAGCCAGTAGTAGGGATACGACGCGCTGCCGACGCCGAAAACGGGATGTTCCTGGAAGATGCGCCAGCCCGCGAGCACGAGATCCGAACGTCCCGAGGTTCGGGCTCGCGGATCCGCCTGCTTGTCGAGCAGAATCGAGATGCGCTCGAACGAGTGCTCGAGCCGGTCGTGGAAGCTGACGTACACGGCCGCTCCGATGGCCGCCCAGGCGGCGAGGACGATCGCGCGCCGCGTGTTGCCTTTCATCTGGGCCAGCAGATAGGGAAGGCAGATCAGGCCCACGAAAGCGCCGCCGCGGCTGCCCACCATGAACACCCACCCCGCGTTGACGATGCCGAGTGCCGCCAGCACGAGCTGCCCCTTCCTCGACGCGCGCGAGATGCCGAGGCAGATGGAGAAGAGTCCGACGACCGGCAGGTACGCCCACGCGTTCCGGTTGAAGTTGTCGGAAGCTCCGGCCACGTCCACCAGGTCGGCGCCGACGACGAAAAAGACGAGGCCGCCCACGGCCGCCACCGTCGCGTTGAGGTAGGCCATCCAGAGCCAGATCTCGTCATCCGTTCCCGCGGCCTTCCAGAGGTAGACGAGCAGCCCGAAGGCCACCACGATCTCCAGGATCTCCTGCACGCCCGCATTGAAGTCCGTGCTGTGAATGAGCCCGAGACAGATGACGGCCAGCCAGATTTCGAGGAGGCGTGTCTGGAGGTCGTTCCGGCGAATCAGAAAAATTCCATTCAGGACGATGATCAGGACCAGCCAGTAATTCAGGGTGTTCCAGCGGAAGATCGTCCCGATCAGGACGAGCGCGTTCGTCAACGGCTCCAGGGTACAGAGAAGCCCGATGCCGAGCATTCCGAGCGACGGGCTCTTCAATCCGCCGACCGCGGCCGCGAAGCCGACCATCGTCAGCGCCATGACCGCCGGACGGATCCCGGCCACGAAACCGATCGGCCAGATCAGGAGCGTCAGGAAGACGAGTCGGATCCCCCACTTCCGGGAGGGGGACGCGGCCGGCCGGGTGCGGGGCTCCGCGAACCCCGTGGGGGACCACGCGGAGGCGGGCAGCGAGGCGCTGCTCATAGCCGGATCCGGCGGGTCATCATTGGTGTGTCCAGATTCACGACCATTTCCGGCTCCGTGCCGCAAGGCTGCAGGCCCTGCGGCCCAGGAGAGACGAGATCAGGTGGGCGCCGCGCCTGATCGCGCGAGGGTCCGGCGCGATCGATTCGAGAAACGCCCTCCGGCCGCGCCGCATCTCTCCGGCGAGACAGCAGGATATACCCATGTCTCATCAGAAGGTTCGACTCCGCGCCAGGTCGGTCAGACACTCCTGATGCTTGATCAGGGAGCGCACGGCGCTTCGACCGGGATGGCCGAGGGCTCCGCGAGAGATTCCGGCGGGCAGCGCGCAGCAGACGAGGGGTTCGGGAATCGACGCGAACATCTTCACGTCCTCGCCTCCGAAGCGGACGCCGTACCGAAGCGGCGGTCTTCGCGGCGAAGGCGCGCGTAGGCGTAAAAGCGCTGCCCGCCGAGCGAGAGGAGGAAATGGACGAGCGGACGCTTCGTCAGAGGCGAGAGCGAGATTGCGCGGAGGAACGCCCGGCGCCCCGCTCCCATTTCGCCGGACATGCACCTCGAGATGCCGATGGCCACGAGATATTCGGAGCGCATCTGCCGTCCGAAATAGCCCTCGTGCTTGCGGAGCAAAGGCTCCATCGCGGCGGCCCAGTTCACCCAGCTGCGCGTCATACCGCTCGGATGGATTCCACAACGGATGAGCGGCTCGGCGACGAAGTCGAAGGACGCCGCACTTGCCAGGCGTATCCAGAGGTCGTAGTCCTCGCCGTACCTCAGGTCCTCGTCGAACAGGCCGGCCCTCTCGAGACTCGTCTTGCGCGCGAGCGCGGTCGATCCGCCCGGCCCGAGGCAATTCCCATCCCGAAGCACCTCGGAAAGATCGCCGCGCTTCGCGGGGAGCCACGTGTAATGAATCTTGCCCGACACCCGGTCCACCATCACCGATCCCGTGTAGACGAGGCCCAGGTCCGCGGCTCCGCGGCCGACGACCGCGATCTGCTTTTCGAGTTTTTCGGGGAGCCACGCGTCGTCGTCGTCCAGAAAGGCGACCCATTCGCCGCGGGCCTCGCGGATCCCGCGGTTCCGGCTCGCCGGCAGTCTCAGGTTCCGCTCGTTCCGGAGGTATCGAACCCGCGGATCGTCGACAGCCCGCACCACTTCGCGCGTGTCGTCGGTCGAGGCGTCGTCGACGACCAGGACCTCGAAGTCGCGCCATGTCTGGTTGAGCACGCTGGCGAGCGCCTCCGACATCCATCGCGAGCGGTTGTGCGTCGTCAGCACGACGCTGACCCGGGGCGGAGCCGTATCCACGTCACGATCTCCCGGAGAACGACTCGGGGCTCGCCGGAAGAATTGAGACGCGCGAAGGGCCGACCTCTCCGCGACAACGCGCTCTCACTTGACCGCGCTTTCGACGACGGGAACCATCATCCACGAGGCCTCCGGGTGCAGGATCGAATCCACCTCGCTGTGCCCGCCCGTCACGTCGAGCGGCACCTTGTCGGAGTCGTACCGGGGGCTCGACCGGTCTCCCCACAGAAACGCGCGGAAGTGGAGGGAGTAGAGACCCGCGTTCAGCCAGAGGGCCGGGATCGTCAGCTTCAACTCGTACTCCCCGATCGTCACGGGCGACAGGCCGAGAGCCTGGCTGTCGTGGCCGATGCGAAAGACGATGCGGCCCTGCATGTCCTCGACGATGCAGACGATCTGAAAGCCCGCCGTGTCAGTGCCGACGCGGAAGAGGGTGCTCACCTCGCAGGGCTCCGACTGGTGAATCGTGTTCGAGGTCTTCGAAGCTCTCCCGCTCAAGGAAACCTTTCCAAAGCCCGCAGAGCCGGTGCGGCCGGCCGAGGCGTCCGAGGACTCCTGGAAAGCCCCGATCATCTTGAAATACGTCTCGACGCAGCTGCCGATGTCACCGGAGATCGCCAGCCCTCCCGCGTCGAGCACGATCCCCCGTGTGCAGAGGGAGCGAACGGCAGCCATGTTGTGGCTCACGAGCAGCACCGTGCGCCCGAGCTTGGCCACGTCCTCCATCTTGCCCAGGCACTTCTTCTGGAACGCGACGTCGCCGACCGCGAGCACCTCGTCCACGAGGAGAATCTCCGGCTCGAGGTGTGCGGCGACCGCGAAGGCGAGTCGGAGATACATCCCGGTCGAGTAGTGCTTCACGGGAGTGTCGATGAAGCGGTCGATCTCGGCGAACGCGACGATCTCGTCGAACTTGCGGAGGATCTCCGACCGTTTCATTCCGAGAATCGCTCCGTTCAAGAAGAGGTTCTCGCGACCGGTCAGCTCCTCGTGAAACCCCGTTCCGACTTCGAGAAGGGACCCGACTCGCCCGTGGATCTCCGCGGAGCCGGTCGTGGGCTCGGTGATCCGGGAAAGAATCTTCAGCAACGTGCTCTTGCCGGCGCCATTGCGCCCGATCACCCCGACGACCTCGCCCGCGTTGACGTCGAAGCTCACTCCCTTGAGAGCCCAGACCTTCTCGCCGGAGGGGCGGCTCTTTCCGCGCCGAACGAGGCGGCGGTACGGGGCCGCGGCGAGGCCGACGACCGTCTCGCGGATGGTCTTGTAGTTGGACCGCTGGCTGCCGATCCGGAACTCCTTGCCGAGGTCCCGGACCCGGATCGCGCCCGCGCTCATTCGTTCCGCCTAGACGACATCCGCGAACGTCCTTTCCATGCGGCGGAAGTAGAAAGCCCCGCTGACGAGGAGAAATACCGTCACGAGGACGCTCACGAGCAGCACCGAACCGGGCTTGGGGCCCCGGCCGAGAAGGGACCAGCGGAACCCCTCGACCACTCCCGCCATCGGGTTCAACCCGTAGATCCAGGCGGGCAGGCCCATTTCCGCGAGCTTCGCGGAGACCTTGCTCGCCGGGTAGATCACGGGCGTGACGAAGAGCCAGAGCTGAACGAAAAAGGGCACCACGTAGCGGACGTCCCGGTACTCGACGTTCAGAGCGGCGAGCCAGAGGCCGACTCCCATAGTGGCGGAGACGAGCAGGAGAAGAAGGAGCGGCATGGCGAGCACCGTCATCGTCGGCCAGACGCGGTAATACGCCATGAGGCCGAACATGAAGACGAACGCCACCCCGAAGTCGACGAGGCCGCTCAGAACCGAGGACCCCGGGATGACCAGCCGCGGGAAATAGATCTTGCGCACGAGATTCGAAGAGGACACCAGGCTCTGCGAAGACTTGTTGATCCCGTCCGCGAAGAAGGTCCAGGAAAGCAGTCCCGCATAGGAAAAGATCGGGTACGGCAGGCCGTCCGAGCCCACGTTGGCGAGCCGGCCGAAGAAGATCGTGAAAACGACCATGGTCATCAGCGGCTGCAGGACCGCCCAGGCCGCCCCGAGCACCGTCTGCTTGTACCGGACCTTCACGTCGCGCCAGATCAGAAAGTAGAGGAGCTCGCGATAGGCCCAGACCTCGTCGAGCCGGAGCGACGCCCATCCCTTGGAGGGGCGGATGTGGATGACGGGCACTTCGTGCCGGATCTCGGGGACCGCAACGGCGCTCATCGTGCGATTCCTTCGAGCCCGCGCCCGCTCATGCCTTCACCACGTTCGGCTGCGCGCGCCGGTAGACGCCGCGGGAATCGACGACGAGCGGAGAGCTTCGCAGGATGAGGTCGTAGTCGACCGCCGAGTGATCGGTGACGATCACCGCGGCATCCTGGGAGGCGAGCAGGTCCCGCGTCAGAGGTTGCGAGTCCATCGCTTTCAGGAGGGGCCAGGACCGCATCCTCGGCGTGCGGGGAATGTGCGGATCATGGTAGCTGACCTGGGCGCCCATGCGGAGGAGGCCATCGATGATTTCGAACGCGGGGCTCTCCCGCGTGTCGTCGACGTCTTTCTTGTAGGAGAGGCCGAGGATGAGGATGCGGCTCCCCTTCACCGCCTTGCCCCGCTCGTTCAGGCCGAACTGCAGCTTCTGCAGAACGTAGTGCGGCATCTGGACGTTGACTTCTCCGGCAAGCTCGATGAATTTCGCCGTCACGCCGTACTCACGCGCCTTCCACGCCAGATAGAACGGATCGAGGGGAATGCAGTGGCCGCCCAGCCCGGGACCCGGATTGAAGCGCATGAACCCGAAGGGTTTCGTTGCGGCCGCTTCGAGCACGTCCCAGACGTCGATTCCCATCCGGTCGAACACCGTCTTCAACTCGTTGACGAGCGCGATGTTGACGGCGCGAAAGATGTTCTCAACGAGTTTGGCGGCTTCCGCCGTCCGCGCGGAATCGACCCGCACCGTGCGCGCGATCACCTGGTCGTAGAGCGCCTGCGCCAGGTCCCCGGAAACGGGGTCCACGCCGCCCACGATCTTGGGGATGGTGGCGGTCGCGAAGCTCTTGTTGCCGGGGTCCTCGCGCTCCGGGGAAAACGCCAGGAAAAAATCCTCCCCGCATTTCAGGCCGGTCTCTTCCAGAAGGCCGCGGACCAGGACGTCGGTCGTACCCGGATACGTCGTGGACTCGAGCACGACGAGCTGGCCCCGACGCAACCGCTTCGCGATCTCCGTGACGGTGCTGACGACGAAGCTCATGTCGGGCTCGCGCTGGAGAGTCAGCGGCGTCGGGACGCAGATGATGAGAGCGTCGGGCTCGGCCACCCGCGAGAAATCCGCCGTCGCGGCGAACAGACCGGCGCGCGTGACGGCTCCCACCCGGTCCGGGTCCAGATGCTTGATGTAGCTCGCGCCCTTGCCGAGCGCCTCGATCTTTTCCGGATCCACGTCGAACCCGATCACCGAGAACCCCTTCTCCGCGAAGGTCAGCCCGAGCGGAAGTCCGACGTAGCCGAGACCGAGAATTCCGACGCGCGCCGCCCGGTGTTCGATCCTCTTCTGGAGCTCGCTCGCGGCCGATTCGACCGTCATTTCAGGCATGGCTGTCTCCGGTCGCGAATTTCCCCGGCCCGGGTCTCGCGATTCCCCGCAGCGGCGGGGAACGCGTAGGGATCAAGCACGTCGGCTGCCCGCCCGGCGGCGGCGATGAAAGTTGTGTGGACAGAGTGCAAAAAAGCGGCTCCTCTAAAAATTCTGTCACCGCGCCGGGACTCGCGCCCTTCGCGTGGCTCACTCGGCCGCTCCCAGCCGATCATCCGCGTGTCATTGCCGGTGGATGTCGATTGTTTTGAACGGTTAAGCATATCACGTGCCATGCGTTCCGTCCGCCCCGGAGGCCGTCCCGCTTTCTTTTTCGAAAGTCGCCCGGCCCGGATGGACCGCGGGACCCACGGTGGTTCGCACGGAGAAGGTCCGGTGGCCCGTCAGTCCCGTGACCGGGATCGCGAGGGTCGTTCGGCCAGCCGGGACCGTGAGCCGGCCGAGCGAATACCCGTCCCATCCCCAGACCACGAAAGACGGGGCGGACGCCTCGAGATCGACCGAGAGTCGCTGCCCGGTCGTCTGCTCCGGATCGAGGCACAGGGAGAGAGAGCCCTGAGCGGACCATGCGGGCTGCGCCTGGACGGCCGCCTTCTGGGACTCGAGCGCACGGGAGACGGCCCCGAGCTCCAGGCGATTCCCGAGGGCGCGCGCGACGTCTCTGCGGGCGAGGAGAACGTCGCAGGACTCCTGATCCCCCGGGGCGATCGCCTCCAGGGTCAGCCATGCCTCGCGGGCATGGCCGTTCTTGAAATGCGCCTTCGCGATTTCGAGAAACACCGCGGTCCATCGCTGCCGGTCGACCGCCGCGCCCCGCGCCGCCATGTCCCCCGCCGCCTCCAAATCTCCCGCCAGCGCCCGCACCCTGGCGCGCACGGTGTCGGGAACTCCGGTCAGCGACTCGATGACCCGCAGCAAGAGCGCGCCTTCGATCTCGCTCTGCCGCCCCTCCAGAAAGTACTGAGTGAGCGTCGTCCGGGGATCGCCTCCCCACGTTCCCTCGCGGTCGAGAGGCCAGAGGGCGAGAATGCGCGCGGCCTGGCTCGCCGTCGCCGGATCCTCGAGTTCGCTCGGCGGATGCCTGTATACCCAGTTGGGACAGCGCCACCGCAGCTCTTCGAGGTCCTCACGCCTGGCGCGCTCCTCGGCGAGGGCGAGCTCTCCCGTGCGTTCGGAGCGCTCGGCGTTTTCCCACCTCGTGGTCAGCGCGGCGACGCCGGCGACGTCCCCCTCGCGCGTCAGAATCCGGATCGCGCGCGACAGGGCGTCGGAGTCGCTCGGCAGCAGCCGCGCCGCCGCGTCGCGGCCGAGCGCCGCCGCCGCGGCCGCGAACTGTTCCGTGACGAACTCGGGGTCGCGGAACGCGTGCTCGACGACCGACGGCGCGAGATCGCGCTCGCCGGCGGGCAGGTCCTTCCACATCGGGAGAATCGCCCGGGCGCGCGCGACCCAGATTGCGGGATAACCGGGCGCGGCATCCGAGGCGAGACGGAGAGGCTCCGTCCAGAGCTCGGGGCGCCGGGCCTCCGCGGCCCCGTCCTGGCGGAACTCCGCGTAGGCGAGCTCGCCCAGGAGGAACCGGTGCATGGCCCATCCCGGCCGATAGGCGACGGCGGAGACCATGAGATCCCGTCCTGCCCGGAGGTCTTCGCGGCCAGGCGGCCGGGGTGCCGGCTCTCCCC
>JAIVJS010000094.1 GCA_020199905.1 Acidobacteriota bacterium | reverse complement strand
GCGTTGCGATTGCCGCACCGGATGTTGATACAATTGGCCTTGTGTCGAGCCAATTGGATTGGGCCAATTCGGTCGTCATCGACCGCGCGTCGCGCGAGCCGATCGGGGAGCAGCTCGCGGCCGCGATCGAGGCGCGTATCGCGACCGGCGCTCTCGCCGCCGGCGACCGCCTCCCGACGACGCGGGACATCGCCGACGCGCTCTCGATCAATCGAGGCACGGTCCAGTCGGCGTACCGGCGCCTGGCGCGGAGCGGACTCGTCGAGGGCCGCGTGGGCAGCGGGACGGTCGTCGTGGGAAAGGCATCGTCCGTTGCCTTCGACGCGACCGCGCTCCTCTCCCGGCGGGCCGCCGCGATCGCTTCGGAGCCCGCGCGTCCGGACTCCGATCATTCCGTGGCGGACTTCTCCCGGCTGACCCCAGACGAGCGGTTCTTTCCTCTCGAGGAGTTCACGACGACCCTCGCCGCGGCCTGGAGCCGGCGGCGCGATCTCTGGCAGTACGCTCCCCCGCTCGGCCTCCTGGAGCTGAGAACCGAGATCTCGGCGCGGCTCTCCGAGTCCGGGATCTCGCGCGGCCCCGAGGAGATCCTGGTCACCAGCGGAGCTCAGCAGGGGTTAGACCTTCTGTTCCGGACTTTCACGGACCCCGGCGAAGCGATCGCGATGGAATCGCCCAGCTATTCGGGCGCGATCGCGCTCGCGCGCTTCTCCGGCGTCGAGACGATCCCGCTTCCCGTCGGGCCCGAGGGCCTCGACGCCTCTCCCCTTTCCGGCCGGCGGGCGAAACTCGTCTACGTGATGCCCGAGCGGCAGAACCCGACCGGCGTGACCATGCGGGCCGGTGCGCGGGATGCCCTGCTGGACGCCGCCGGCGCCGCCGGGGCCCTGATCATCGAGGACGGATACGAGGAGCCCGAGTCGGGCGAAGTCCCGCTGGCGGCTCGGGCTCCCGAGCGGGTCGTCTGGCTCGGCACGCTGTCGAAGGACCTGGTGCCCGGGTTGAGGCTGGGATGGATCGCCGGCCCGTCCGCCGTCATCGAGCGGCTGGCGCGCGTCAAGAAAACGGCAGACTTCCAGACTCCGCTCCCGATCCAGGCGGCCGTCGCCGATTTTCTGCGCGCCGGCGCGGACCGCCTCGCGCGCCGCCGCCGCCGCCTGGAGGTCGAGACGCGCCGCATCGCGGGCGTCCGCGCGCTGCGTTCCCACCTGCCGGACCTTCCGTGGTGGGGCGGCGAGATCGGTTCGGCGCTCTTCTGGCTTCACCTGCCGGTGGGCTTGTCCGGCCGGGCGGTCGCCGAGGCGGCCGCGGCGCGCGGCGTCGGAGTGGCGCCGGGGGCCGACTTCGATCCCCGCGGCGACGACCGGGCCAACATCCGGCTCTCGATCTCCCGGGTGGACAAACGCGACATCGACCGGGGCATCAGCCTGCTGGCGGAGGCGGTTCAGTCCGTGCGGGGACGCGCGGCGCATTCCGCCCCCGTCGTCTGACCGCCATCACAGACTTCGAGAACCGCAACGTCATCGAACGAGGAGACGGCATGAACCAGGAAGACAGCTTTCGCGTCAAGGTCGGGCTCGCGGAGATGCTGAAGGGCGGCGTGATCATGGACGTCGTCAACGCCGAGCAGGCGAAGATCGCCGAAGCGGCCGGCGCGGCGGCGGTCATGGCGCTCGAGCGCGTCCCGGCCGACATTCGCCGGGACGGGGGAGTCGCGCGCATGTCGCCCGTCTCCAAGATCCGGGAAATACAGGCCGCCGTGTCGATTCCCGTCATGGCGAAATGCCGCATCGGCCACACCGCGGAGGCGCGGATTCTCGAGGCCCTGAAGGTCGACTTCATCGACGAGTCGGAAGTGCTGACCCCGGCCGACGAGGAGAACCACGTCTACAAGCACGATTTCCGGATTCCGTTCGTCTGCGGCTGCCGCAACCTCGGCGAAGCGCTTCGGCGCATCGGGGAAGGGGCGGCGATGATCCGTACGAAAGGGGAGGCGGGGACCGGCGACGTGGTTCACGCCGTCAAGCACCTGCGAGAGATCGGCCGCGAGATGCGCAACCTGACGCTGATGGGCCGCGACGAGCGGATGCGCGAAGCCAAGCGCCTGGGGGCGCCGTATGAGCTCGTTGTCGCGGTCGCGGAGACGGGCAAGCTGCCGGTGCCCAACTTCGCGGCGGGCGGCATCGCCACGCCGGCGGACGCGGCGCTGTGCATGTCGCTCGGCGCAGAGGCGATCTTCGTCGGCTCGGGGATCTTCAAGTCGGACGACCCGGAGGCGCGCGCGCGCGCCATCGTCAAGGCAGCCACGCACTGGCGCGACGCCGACGCTCTCGTCGAAGCCGAAGAGTCTCTCGGGGTCGGCATGAAGGGAATCGACGCCGCAAGCCTGCCGGAAGAAGCGCAGCTCCAGACGCGGGGATGGTGAGGAAAAAGCCGGCCTCCGTGGCGGTCCTCGCGCTCCAGGGCGACTTCGAAGCCCACCGCCGGGCTCTGGCCCGGATGGGCATCGCGTCCTTCGAGGCGCGCAAGCCCGCCGAGATCGATGAGGCGGCTGGAGTGATCATTCCCGGCGGCGAGTCGACGACCCTCTGGAAATTCTTCGAGCTCGCCCCCTGGGAAGAGGCGCTGGCGCGGTTCGCGGCGAGCGGCCGTCCGATGCTCGGCACCTGCGCGGGGGCGATCGTCCTCGCGCGCGAAGTCACGAACCCGGCGCAGAAGGCGCTGGGGCTGCTGGACGTCTCGATCGAGCGCAACGGGTATGGGCGCCAGGCCGACTCCTTCATCGGCGCGGTCGATGCGCCGTCTCTCGGCGGGCAGATCCCGGCGGTGTTCATTCGCGCGCCGCGAATCCGCGCCGTCGGCCCCCGCGTGAACGTGCTCGCGACCCGGGAAGGGGAGCCCGTTCTGGTCCGGCAGGGGAACGTCGTCGCCGCGACGTTTCACCCGGAGCTGACGCCCGATGAGCGCGTCCATCGCCTCGCCTTCGAGAACGTGGCCGCGGAATCTCCCGCGGAAGTTTCCCGAAGAAGCGATGAAGCGATGAAGCGATGAAACGATGAAACCGAGTGAGAGCGCGATGACCCTGGTCGCCTCCGACGCCCTTTCCTCGGGCGTCGTCGTCGTGACGCTCGACCGGCCGCGCGCCAACGCGATCTCGCCCGAGCTCATCGAAGATCTCCGCGAGGCGCTGCGGCGCGCGGCGGGCGCGCCCGTCGTCCTGGCGTCCTCGCAAAGGATCTTCTCGGGCGGCTGGGATCTCCCGCTCCTGATCGGCCGCGATCGGCCGGCCATGGCGGACTTTCTGGCCCTGTACACGGCGCTGGTGCGCGAGGTCTTCACCTACGAGGGACCGCTCATCGCGGCAATCAACGGCCACGCGATCGCGGGCGGTCTCATCCTCGCCGCGGCGGCCGACGAGCGCTTCGCCGCGGCGGGGGAGGGACGCCTCGGGCTCTCGGAGGTCGCCCTTGCGGTCCCGATTCCGGCCGCGCTTTTCGAAATCTTCCGTTATCTCTTAGGCGACCGCGGAGCGGAGCGGCTCGGCGCCGGAGGCGAAAATCTCTCCTTCGAAAGCGCCGAAGCCATCGGTCTCGTCGATGCGATCGTGCCGGCGGACGACCTCTTCGACCGCGCGGCCGAGCGGGCGGCCGCCTTGGGCGAGCGTCCCCGCGCCGCCTACGCGGAGATCAAGCGGCGCTCCCGGGCGAGCGCCCTCGCGCGATTCGACGCGGCCGCCGGGGCCGACCCTTTCCTCGACTTCTGGTTCGGCGCGGACGCGCGGGGAAAGATCGCGGCGCTCGTCGAGAAGCTCACATCGAAACGCTGACGGTTCCCGTCGACGACATACTCGAGGACCTCGAGGTCTCCCGGGCGAACCCCGGCGCGGGATATCTCCAGCGGCTCTTCTTCCGCTTCAACGAGCGTGTGCCGTTCGAGTCTGCCTCGAAGATCGTGCGCGATCACCGGGTGTCCGACCGGCAGAACAAGCCCCGCCGCCCTGACGTCTTCTGGCGGGAACGGCTGGAGTCCGGCACCGGCGGCACGTGTTTCGCGCGCGTCGCCGCGTTCGACGCGCTCATCTCCGGCCTTGGCTTCGCGACGCGGCGCCTCCTGGGGCGCGTACTCGCGGACTACGATCACGCCGGCCTGCTGGTCTCCGTCGGCGGAGAAGACTTCCTCTGCGACGTCGGATTTCCCCTTCCCGGTCTTCTGCCGGCGCGGGAGGGCCGCACGGAGACGGCGCTGGCAACCGCCGCCGTTTCCCCGACGCCGCGAGGCTGGTCGGTGGAGCTCGAGGGGGGAGTTCCCGAAGGGCCCCGCTCGCTCGAGCTCTTCGATGCAGAGGTCTGCGAGGAGGAATTCGCCGCCCGCTGGGAACGCACCTTCCGGCCGGAGTCGAAGTTCCTGCGAGAAGTTGTCCTCCGCCGGTCGCTCGAGAATCGCGTCGTCTCGTTCGCCGGCGGGGAAGCGCGCGTCGACGATCTGCATTCGCGAACCCGAATCCCGCTTCCGGCGCCGCGGGCGGCGGCGGTGTCCGAGCTCTTCGGCGTCGACGCCTCCGTGCTCGAGGAGTCCTTCGCCCGCGCGGGCGACCCGGAACCGGAGGGCCCCGACGCGCGCATCGAGGTCTTCCTGGAGGCGCCGGTGGGTGCGGAGGCGTCGTTTCACGCGATCGCGTCGCCCGGGGGGTACGCGCGACTTCACGAGGGGGTCGCGGGCGTCGCGTGCGAGGCGACGGGGCCGAGGTCCTGGAAGGCACTCCTCTCCCTGCCGTCGGAGCCGGACAGACCGGCGCCCGCCGCGGACCCGCTCGAGGAAAGGGTTTCGGCCGACGACGCCTTTCGCACGCTCTCCGTGCAGCGCGGCACGCAACGTTCCTCCTGGGACGTCGAGGAGCGGCTCGGCCGCGTGTGGCTCATCCGCCGTTTGATCCTGAATGGTCCGCGCCCGGACCTGCTGAGAAACGACTCGCTGCGGGGTCGGCTGGCGGGGACGCTCGCGCTCGACCTGCTGGCGTGGGCGAGGCTGCTCGGGTAGCTGTCAGCTGTCAGCTCTCAGCCGGGGAGGCCGCGGAACTAAAGACTGAGAACTGAGCGCTGACAACTGAAACCCCGGGACTCTTTTCAGAACCGGAACCCGCGCTCGGATTCGAGCAGCCGCAGGCGCGGCTCGTCGACCGCTCCGATCTCCCGGCGGATCCGCGCGAGCGAGGGCGGCTTCATGTGGTACAGGAAAATGGGGACCCGCGGCGGAGCCTTCGGCAGCTCTTCGCGGACCATCGACGGCGTCAGGTGCCGCGAGACGCGGGCGATCGTGAGCTGGGTGTCGGAGAAGGAAAGCTCGAGGAAAATGGCCTTCAGGTTTCTCGCCCGGCGGGCCGCCTCCCACAGCCGGTCGGTCTGCTCCGTGTCACCCGAGAAGAGAACGGAGCGCCCCGGCTTCGAGACGATGTAGCCGTACGCGGGAACGACGTGACTCACGGAGAACGGGGTGAAGGAAACCGCGCCGGCGCGGTAGGGGCGGCCCTCCGCGAGAACGCGCAGGCGCACGCTCGGCTTCTCGCGGGAAGGAAGCCGGCGGAAATCCGGCCAGATCCGCCCGTTTAAGATGTCGCGTCCCAGAGTCGAGAGGACCGGCTCCGGCGCCAGGATGTCGAGCCCCGGCCCCTGCCCGTAGAGGTTCTCCATGAGCATCGGAAGCGACGCCATGTGATCGAAATGCGCGTGGGTCAGGAAGACCCGCCGCACCCGGCGCTGCGCCGGCAGCGGGAGCGCGTCCGTCAGACAGCCCGCGTCCAGCGCGGACTCGCCGTCGATCAGGAAGGTGGTGAGCCGGTACCCCGGCGCAGAGCCCCCGTATGGGCCGAGGGCCCGCACCGCCAACGACGTTCCCGATGACACGTTGGGCGAATGATAGCCCGAGGCCGGGGGGAGGTTAAGACTCTTCCCGTCAGAACTCCGTGCCGATGTAGAACGACGTCTTCAGGCCCGAGTAGGTCTTGCGGAAATCGGTCAGGTGAGCGAAGTCCCAGTGCAGCAGAAGCCCCAGGAACGAGAACTGGACGCCGTACCCGTACGAGGCTCTCCCGTCGACCAGCTGATGGTTGCTCGCGTCCCAGAACCGGAACTTCTGGTCCTTGAGAGCCGCTCCTCCGACGTCGACGAAGAAGCGGCCGCGGATGTTTCCGAACCCGCCGAACGGGAACGCGAGCAGATCGATCAGCGGGAAGCGGTACTCGAAGTTCGCGTATCCGATCGTGTTGCCGATCTGTTCGCGGAAGTCGAGGCCTCGCAGCGTGTCGAGGCCGCCGAAGTAGTAGACGTTGGGGAAATTGCCCGTCGAGCGGGCGCCGAAGAGGCGCACGGCGATGAGCGACCGCTCCGTGATCTTGAAGTAATGGCGCAGGTCGACCGTCAGGTCGGCCGTCAGCGTCGATCCATTCGACACCGAGACGCCGTTGACGTCGACCGTGTTCGAGCCCTTCTTCAGGTCGGGCGCCCAGGTGTAGCCGAAGCGGTACCGGCGGCCGGAGAGCGGCCCCCACTCCCGGTAAAGGACGGTGTCTCCCACGAACGCGGCTCCCACCTGCGGATAGTTGTCCGTGCGGGCGCTCACGAAGAAACTCTGAGTTCCGTCGGCGTTCGTGAACGCGAACGGGAAGTCGTAGGAGCGGGAGATGTATCCGATCTGCCCCTCGATCCGGTGATAGCGGTCGAGAGGGTATTGCAGGAGGCCCAGCCCTCCGGTCACGCGATACGCGCGCCGGTCGCGCACGAGGCGGTCCTGGCCGAAGCGCTGGTCGATGGCCAGGAAATACGTGCGGTCGTCGAAGAGCTGGATGCCTTTCTGGAGGCGATGAGAAAGGTCGAGATACGTGAAGTTGAAGTTCGTGAACGAGGAGAGCGACTGGAAGACCGCGTACAGGCGCCGGTCGCCGAGGTTGTCTCCGAAGATGAGGACGGTGTTCGAGACGAACGTCTGGTCGGTGTTGACCCCGGCGTTGACCTGCGCGTCTTCGAGCTGCAGCTTGCGCGAGATCTTCGGGGTGACCTTCTCGGGGTCGACCGAGACCTCGATCGCGGGCTGGAAAGGCGTCACGCCGCCGGGCCCGACGGGGGAGGCGATCGGCGCGAGCTCGTTCATCCGCTTGAACGGCTTCTTCGAATCCGCGATGTACAGGGTGAAGCGCCGCTTGTAATACGCCGAGAAAACGAGCTTCTCCGTGTTGTCCTTGCCGACGAACACCGTGGGGGAGAAGACACCCGCCACCACGTTGGTGTGCATGAGGGTCTCGCCGTTCTCCAGGTTGATCGAGTAGATGTTGTAGATGCCCGTGTCGCGGTCAGAAGTGAAGAAGAGCCGCTTTCCGTCGGGGGAGAGCGACGGGTCCTCGTCGTTCCATTCTCCGTAGGTGATCTGCTCGCGGGAGTCGGGCGACTCCGGGTGGAAACGGAAGATCTTCGACTTCGTCCCCCGGATCGACGAGTAATAGATCCAGCGGCCGTCCTGCGAGAACGTCGGAGCGAAGTCCCAGGCGTCGTCATCCGTCAGGTTGGTCAGCGCCCGGGAGTTGAGATCGTAGGAAAAGATGTCGGAGCGTCCGCCGCGAAGCCCGCGGAAAACCACGAGATTCCCGTCCGACGAGAACGACGGATTCAACTGCTGGTCGAGGTCGGGCATCTCGACGCGCTCGCGGATCCCGCCGGTGAGCGCGTTCAACAGGAGCAGGTCGCGCCCCCGCTCACGCCGGGCGAAAACCGCCACCGTGTTTCCGTCGGGAGACACCCCGACGTCCGGTCCGCTCTGCGGGCCCGTCGTCACCCACTGCGACACGAGGTACTCGTACTGGGTGGTGTAGCCCTTCGTGAGGTTCTTGTAGATCTTCCGGTCGCGGGTCGACAGGACGATGACGTCCGCGTCTTCCTTGTACGTGGAGAGCGCGACGATGAAGTCGCCCGAGGGGTAGGCGCGCGGCGATGTCTCGGCGGAGGGGGAGTCGACGACCTTGAACTTCTCGCCAAAGTCGATCGGTTCACCCTTCTCGGCGAGGATCTTCAGGTACCGCTGCCGCAGAAAGCGCCGGAACTTGATGTCGAAGTCTTCTCCCGTGATGTTGAACTGCCGCTTGACGGCTTTCTCGATCGACGGGCCGATCTGGTTCCGGAACTCGTAGACGAACTCGCGGACGGAATCCTTGCCCCATTCGGCCGCCATGAAGTCGAACACGGCGTGGCCGAATCGGTACGCGAAGAACCCCTGGATGCCGCGCTTGGTGACCTCCGGGACCTGGTCGGCGAGGACCGCGTCCCGCAGAACCATGCGGTCCTTGTTGTCTTCGTCGTTGCCGAAGTAGGAGGCCATTCCCTCGGTCAGCCACTGCGGGGCGTTGGTCGTGGCGGCGCGGAGGTAGTTGCCGCCGAACAGGATCTCGAACTGGAAGACGTGCGTCAGCTCGTGGGCAATCAGCTGCTGGAGCTTTTCCTCCGGAAGGTCGACCGGCAGCACCATCCGGTTGCGGGAGGGCAGCGCGAACGCCCCGACGCCCTCCGGGATGAAGTTCAGAAGGGTGTTCGTCTGCTCGAAGTCGGAGTGCGTCGCGTAGAAGATCAGGTTGATCGGCTTGGGGATCTGGAAGTTCAGCTGCCGGGAGATGTCGTCGTAGGAGCTCTCCGCATACGACGCCACTTTCTGGAGCGAAGTCCGCTCGCGCTCGTAGAAGTAGATCGTGAAGTGCGTCGACCGGTAGGTCTTCCAGTCGAACTTGTCGTAGGCGATCTTGTTCTCGCCGAACCCCTCCTGGCCGAGCGCCGCCGACGCGGCGCAGAGCAGAAGGGACACGATCAGCAGGGATTTCTTCATGCGAGGCTCCCGTCGGCAACGTCAGTCGGTGAAGATGTACCGATCCGCTTCGCGCTCGCGGGCGACGAAGAGGTTCAGGATCTGGTTCTCGAGCGAGAAGAGGTTTTCGAAGAGGCCCTGGAGCTCGTCGGCGCGGCGGCCTCCCGTCTGGCGGAAGTCCTTGAACTCGTCCTGCAGGATCTTCTCTCCCGTGCGGCCGTCGAAGACCACGAACACGATGTCGAACACGAAGCCCGTCTGCTCGACGTAGACCTGGCGGTAATAGGTCTGGCCGTTGATCGGCGAGTTGTATTCCTCGGTCTTGTAGCCCGAGCGGTCCTCGACGCGGAACTCGAGGCTTCCGGAGACCACGATCTCTGCGCCCGTGGCGGTTCCGACGGAGCGCCAGAATTCCGCGGCGCGTCCGAGCTCGGAGAGATTCTGCGTCGGCAGCTTCATCTCGGGCGGCGTCTCGATCACCTCGAGCTTCGTCTTCTTGTCGATCTGTTTCTTCAAGAAACGGTGGAACTCGCCCTGAAGGTCCACGTTCTGGAGCCGCTTGTCCCTGGAGCGCTCCGCGTCCTGCACCAGAAGAAAAGGGGCGAGGGCGATCTTCTCGTTGCCCCGCAGCGGGAGCCGCGGCTTCAAGGGGAGCTTCAGCCGGACCTGGGAGACGCCTGCGAAGACGGGAGCGGCGGAGGAAAGCGGAATCAGGAAAGCGAGAGCGAGCGCGGCGGCGGACCGCAGGGAGTTCTTATGAGCCACTGGCGGCCTTTCCGGTCGTTCGCGTGTAGGACGTATAGAACTCGGCGAACCGGGCGTAGTTGCGGCGGATGTAGGTGTCCTTGGGATCGAGCTCGAGCGCGCGCTTGTACTCGCCGAGCGCCCGCGCGTACTCCCCGCTCGCCTCCAAAGCCACGGCGAGGTTGTTGTGAGCCCGCGCGTTGTTGGGCTCTCGGGCAATCGCCTGCTCGAACCGGAAGGAGGCTTCCCGCCAGAGGCCCTTGCGCGCGACCTCCGTCCCGAAGGCGAGCTGCGACGCGGCTTTGTCCGTCCGCGAATACCCCGCACAGCCGATCGCCGATACCAGAACCCCCGAGAGCAACAGCAGGGAAGCGTTGGATCGCGTCACGTTTTCTCCGATCGCCGGCGGCTATTATAGGAAAGCCTCCCCGGGTGATTTTGTTCCCTGCCGTTACCGTTTCCCGTGCTCCGTTCGGGACAATCCGGAAGAGAACACCCGGCGAGAGCGCAGACTGGACTTTCCGGCCGCTCGCTCCCGGACGAACGACCTTCAAGAAAGGATTAAGGCCGCTCCTGGACAGACCACTCTCCTCGGCGCTTCTGCGGCGGCTCGCTTTCTCCTGGGCGCGGTCGCGGGTCCTGACGCCCCGCCGGGTCTGGTCCGTCGTCCGGGCGCTCGGAGGGATCAGCGCGACCCTCGCGGCGTCCGAGGGGGAGCTCGCGGAGGGCCTCAAATCCCCGGAGCGCGCGCGGGCCCTGCTCCGCTCGACCGACGACCGCGAGGCGGAACGCTGGGCCGCCGGGCTGGAACGCTCCGGAATGGCGATCGTCACGGCGTTCGACGAGGCCTATCCGCGCGCGCTGGCCGAGATCCCCGACCCGCCGTTTCTTCTGTTCGCCTTCGGGAACGTGGCCCGACTCTCGCTGCCCGCCGTCGCCGTCGTCGGCTCGCGCGGGGCCACGCGCTACGGCCGGGAAGTCGCGGGGCGTCTCTCCCGCGACCTTTCTTTAGCGGGTGTGTGCGTAATCTCCGGTTTCGCGCGGGGCATCGACGCCGAGGCGCATGCGGCCGCGCGGGAAGGCCCGGGGGGCACCATCGCGGTGCTCGGCTGCGGGCTCGACGTCGATTACCCGCGGGAAAACTCGCGCCTGAAGGATTCCCTCCGGCAGTCGCAGCTGATTGTTTCGGAGCATCCGCCGGGGGAGGAGCCCCGCGCGGCCAATTTCCCCGTTCGCAATCGCATCATCGCGGGACTCTCTTCCGGGGTCGTTGTCGTGGAGGCCTCGCGCCGGAGCGGATCCCTGATCACGGCCCGGCTGGCGGCCGACTTCGGGCGGGACGTCTTCGCCGTCCCCGGGAGCGTCTTCTCCGAGACGTCGGTCGGCGCCCACGAGCTCCTGCGCGACGGGGCCATCCTCTGCCGGGGAGCGGAGGACGTTTTGTCCGAGCTCTTCCCCGCCATCGGAGGGCCGCCGAGGCCGCGCGTCGCCGCTCCCGGACCGGCGCTCGACCTCTCTCCCGAGGCGAAGGCGCTGCTGCGCGCCCTGACTTCGGAGGGCGGCGCGACGCCCGACGAGCTCGGCGACCAGGCCGATCTACCGGCGGCGAGCGTTCTGGCCGCCCTCTTCGAGCTCGAGGCCGCGGGACTCGCGCGAAATGCGGGGGGCGGCCGATACGCCCTTTCGGAGGGCCCGGTTGCGTAATCGACTGGAATGCGGCGGCGAGCCAGGGTCCGGTCGTCCCCGGTCGGGCGCCGGTCGGGCCGGTACGGATAGCCCTGTGGAGTCAAGGGGTTACGAGGCCGGAATACCGCCCTGTTATGGCAGTCAGAGAAACGGGCTGTTTGCGCTTTCCGCGTGGATATGCCAGCTTCCACCCCCTTTATGACCCGATCTCTCGTCATCGTCGAGTCGCCCGCCAAGGCGAAGACTCTCGAAAAATTTCTCGGCAAGGACTTCCGCGTCCTCGCTTCCTACGGGCACGTCCGGGACCTCCCCAAGAAGGGCCTCGGGGTGGACCGCACGCACGAATACGAGCCCACGTACGAGGTCCTCGCGGGCAAGGAAAAGACCCTGTCGGACCTGAAGAAGGCGGCGCGGACCTCCGACGCCGTGTACCTGGCCGCCGACCCCGATCGGGAAGGGGAGGCCATCTCCTGGCACCTCTACGAGTCCCTGAAGGGCGCAGGCAAGGGCGCCGGGGGCAAGGACACGTTCTTCAAGCGGGTGCGGTTCAACGAGATCACCAGGAAAGCCGTCCTCGAGGCGATGGACGACGCCGGCGAGATCGACACCCGCAAGGTCGACGCGCAGCAGGCCCGCCGCATCATCGACCGGCTCGTCGGATACGAAGTCTCGGACCTCCTCTGGAAGAAGATCTGGCGCGGGCTCTCCGCCGGACGCGTCCAGACCGTCGCCCTGCGGATCATCTGCGAGCGCGAGCAGGCGATCGAGGCGTTCAGGCCGGTCGAGTACTGGACCGTCGACGCCGAGCTCGAGGGAAAGACGCCGCCGGTCTTTCCCGCCCGGCTCGTTTCGTTCGAAGGCACGAAGCTCAAGTTCGACGGGACGGACCCGCGCCTGGACTCCGAGGCCGCCGCGATGCGTGTTCGCGACGACGTCGCCAGCGCGACGTGGACGGTCGCGAGAGTCGAAAGCGCGGAGCGGAAGAAGAATCCCGCGCCGCCCTTCATCACCTCGCAGCTGCAGCAGGCGGCGGCTCGCCGGCTGGGGTTCGCCGTTCGACGGACGATGCAGGTCGCCCAGCGGCTGTACGAAGGCCGCGAGATCCCGGGGCGCGGGACCGTCGGACTGATCACCTACATGCGCACGGACTCGACGCGCGTTTCCAATGACGCGTTGACCGGCGTGCGCGAGCACATCCAGGCGAGGTACGGGCCCGACACGCTTCCCGAGTCGCCGCGGTTCTTCAAGAGCCGGCGGGACACGCAGGATGCGCACGAGGCGATCCGACCCACGTACCTCGACCTTCCGCCCGAGAAGATCGCGAACTTTCTCGCTGCGGACGAATCGAAGGTCTACCGACTGATCTGGGAGCGCTTCGTCGCGTCGCAGATGAACCCCGCGGTGTACGACACGACCTCCGCCGACATCTCCGCCGGCAATGCGGTCTATCGCGCGAACGGATCGACGCTGAAGTCCCCGGGCTGGCTCGCGGCGTATGGCGTCGCAGCCGAGGAGGAGGAGGAAAGCGATCGCCCCGAGAAGGACAAGGAAAAGGAGGGCTCCCGCCTTCCGCCCCTGACCGAGGGGGAGACGCTGAAGCCGGTCGCCGTGATCCCGGAGAAGAAGTCGACGCAGCCTCCGCCGCGCTTCAACGAGGCGTCCCTCGTCAAGTTTCTCGAAGAGAACGGCATCGGGCGCCCTTCGACCTACGCCGAGATCCTGCGCAAGATCGAGGATCGCGAGTACGTGCGCAAGAAGGACCGGCGCTTCATCCCGACGGCGCTCGGGCGCACCGTGATCGAGCTCCTGCTTCCGTACTTCGGCGATTTCTTCGAGACTTCCTACACCGCGCGGATGGAGGAGCGGCTCGACGAGGTCGAGGACGGAACGCTTCCCTGGAAGACGGCTCTCGCGGAGTTCGACAAGACGTTCACCGCCGACCGGGACCGCGCTCTCGATGAGATGGTCTCCGGGAAGGCGGGAATCCCGCTGGGCGAGGCCCGGAAGCTTCTCTCGTTTCCGGTCGTGCCGGCGACGGCCGAGGCGTGTCCGAAGTGCGGAAAGAAGCTGAAGCTGCGAATGGGGAAGAACGGCCTCTTCGTGGCCTGCAGCGGGTACCCCAGCTGCACGTTCACGGAGAACATCCCCGACCCGGAGGAGGACGCCGTCGACGCCACGGAGCTCGAGAGCACGACGTGCGAGGAATGCGGCTCACAGATGAAGCTGCGCCAGAGCCGCTCGGGCTCCTCGTTCCTGGGCTGCACCGCGTATCCGAAATGCCGCAACGTCGTGAACGTAGTGATGGCGGGCGGCAAGGCCGAAGCGCGGCCCGATGAGCCGACGGGGGAGACCTGCCCCGACTGCCAGCATCCCCTGGTCCGGCGGCACGGACGCTTCGGCGCGTACGTCTCCTGCTCGAACTATCCGGCCTGCCGGTACAAACCGCCCAAGCCCGTTCGCGACACCGGCGTCCGGTGCCCGAAGGACGGCGGCGTGATCGCCGAGCGGCGCGGTCGCTTCCGCCCGTTCTACGGTTGCGTCAACTACCCGGCGTGCGACTTCACCCTCTCGGCGCGCCCCATCCCCGAGGCGTGCCCGCAGTGCGGGAACTCTTACCTGCTCCTCCGGGAGCGCAAGGGGGGCAACGTTTTCGCGTGCGACAAGGCCGGCTGCGGGTTCGAGAAGGAAGCCGGTCCGATTCCCGAGATGCAGGACATCTTCCTGCCGTCGACCCCGTCGGCAGGAAAGGCGGCCCCCGCCAGGAAGGGCCGTGCGCGCACGCGCCCGTCCCCCTCGTCGCTCGCCGGAGACGCCATGGAGACGGAACAGACGGCGGAGGCGTCCCTTTCTCGGGCCCGCGCGGCCCGCAAGGCTCCCCGCCCCGCGGCGAAAACGAAGAAGCCGGCGTCTCGCCGGCGGGCGAGCTAGCCCCCTCGTCCCGCCGCGCGAGGAGCTAGCTAGCCCCCTTACCCGCCCTCTCTCCCGGGCCGGGTGGAGTGGAGAACCCCGCGGCCCCGGCGCGTCTCGCCTAGAATCGCCGCCCATGCCGGCCTCGCAGCTCCGGTCCCGTTTCGGCGCGCGTCTTCTCGCCGCCGCGATCCTCGTCCTCGGAATGGGCTCGGGCACCGCCCGCGCCGAGAAGGAGCTCCACTGGGGGTCGCTCGACGTGACCGCGCGCCTCGACGCCGACGGCCGGCTCGTCGTCGTCGAGCGCCACGTCATGGTCTTCACGGGCGACTGGAACGGCGGCGAGCGGACCTTCCGGCTCTTCCCCGGCCAGACACTTGCGCTCGAAAGAGTGCGGCGCTTCGATCCGACGACCGGGCCGGGCGCGGCGGGCGCGGCCCGCGACCTCGCGCGGGGCGACCTCGGCGCCCTCGACCACTACGACATGACGGACGCCAGTACCTTGCGCTGGCGGAGCCGCCTTCCCTCGGACC
>JAIVJS010000057.1:4692-6876 GCA_020199905.1 Acidobacteriota bacterium | reverse complement strand
GGACAGCGCTGGCGCGTGCGCAGGCCGTTCCCGCTCGTCCACTCGAACTCCGTGCCCGCGCGGCGGCACGCGGCTTCGACCTGCGCGCGGTCTTCCGTGCCGTAGAAGCTCTGCCAGCTCACGTCGAGGCGCTCGGTGTAGTTGCGGAGGTAGAGAAGGCCCTTCTCGGCGAATCGTTCCCGCAGCTTCGGGTCGAGCCGCTGATACACCAGCCGGCAGTCGACGATCGGCGTCTCTCCCCCGCTCTGCGCCGGGAGAACGCAGTAGAAGAAGATCTTCATCGGCCAGCGGTGCATATGGGAGCTCTCGTTGTGAAACAGGATCGCCTGGTCAGAGGGATACGGCGTCGATCCGTAGACCTTGCCGCCCACGGCCTCGCGGGGAAGGTCGCCGTATTCGCCGAACAGCTCCGGGCAGAGGCCGGAAGCGAACCGCTCGAACTCGTCCGCCGACTTCACGCCGAATCCCCGGAAGAGGATCGCGCCGTGCTTCAGGAGGCTCGCTTCGAGAAACGGACGCTCGCGGGCCGCCCACTCCGCGAGATCCATGGACTCGCCCGCCGGCTGGACGACTAAGGGGCAGGCCTGCCCGGGCGTGAGCTCCCCAACCTTCACGTCTTCCATCTTCGCGAGGTCGACGCCCTTGCGCCGCATCGACTTCAAACGATGGGACTGCGCCTCCCGGCGCTCCGCTTTCGCATCCGCCAATCGCTGTTTTTCGGCTTCGCTCATCATTTCCAAGTTCTCCAGCCGAGTGTCCGGCCCTTCGCCGGCGCTCTGCAGCAACCGCTGGTAGCGCTCGGCCATGCCACGAATCGTCGATCGATCGAAGAGATCGGTGTTGTAGACCCAGTTGGCAAGGAAGCCTTCACCCGTTTCGTTGATGAAGACCGCGAGATCAAACCGCGCCACGTCGGTCCCGACGTCCAGTCCCGACAGGACCAGGCCGGGCGATCGGACTGCCGCCCGCGGAATGTTCTGCATCACGAAGAGCACCTGGACGAGAGGATTCCGGCTCAAGTCCCGGTCCGGCCGCAGCTCCTCCACGAGCTTCTCGAACGGCAGGTCCTGGTGCGCGTACGCGCCGAGCGCGGACTCGCGGACCCGTCCGAGAAGCTCCCGGAACGCCGGGTTCCCGGAGACGTCGGTCGAGAGCACCAGGAGGTTCACGAAGAAGCCGATCATGGGCTCGGTCTCCGAGCGCGAACGGTTGGCGATGTCGGTCCCCACCACGATCTTCGACTGTCCGGTTTCCCGCGACAGAAGCGCCTGAAACCCCGCGAGCAGCGTCATGAACAGAGTCGCCCCCTCCTCGCGGCTCACGGCTTTCAGCCTCTCGGTGAGGTCGCCCGGAAGCCGCTGGGGGTGGCGCGCGCCCTGGAAGGTCTGGACCGCGGGCCGCGGCCGGTCGGTCTTCAGGGCGAGAGGCGTCCGGTCGCTTCCCAGGACGCCTCGCCAGTACGACACGAGCCGGGCCAGGACTTCCCCCGTCAGCAACTGCCTCTGCCAGACCGCGTAGTCCGGATACTGGATCGGAAGCTCCGGCAGCGGAGATTCGCGGCCCTGCGAGAACGCGTCGTACAGGGTCGACAGCTCGCGGATCAGGACGCCCAGAGACCAGGCATCGCAGACGATGTGGTGCAGGGTCAGGATCAGAGCGTGGTCTTCGGAGCCGAGCCGGGCGAAACGCACGCGGAGCGGCGCCTCCCGCGAGAGATCGAACGCGGTTCGCGCCTCTTCGCGCGCGATCTCGAGCATTCGCTCCTCGCGGGCCTCGGCGGGCACGTCTTCCGCCTCCTCCTCCCTCAGAGTGATCGGAAAATCCGGAAGCACTCGCGCGGAGGCCTCTCCCTCCTCCGAAACGAAGATCGTCCGCAGGGATTCATGGCGGCGCACGATCTCATTCACAGCCCGGCCGAGGCTCTCGACGTGGAGGGGTCCGGACAGGCGAAGCGCGCGCTGCACGTTGTAGTGCGACGCCGCCGGCTCGAGCTGCTGGACGAACCACAGCCTCTGCTGCTGGAACGACAGCGGGTACCGCTCTCTCGGCTCCACCTTCCGAAGCGGCGCGGTCGCGATCCCGTCCGCCGCCCGCCGCGCGGATTCGATCCGCTCGGCGAGACCGGCGACGGTCGGCGCCTCGAACAGAGCGCGAAGCGGCAGCTCCACTCCGAACGAGTCCCGG
>JAIVJS010000057.1:0-4656 GCA_020199905.1 Acidobacteriota bacterium | reverse complement strand
ACGGAATCCTTTCTGGCGGCGACGGCGCTCTCCCGGATCGACGGATGGGTCGCGAGCGCCGCCTCGACCTCCGCGAGCTCGACGCGATGTCCGCGCACCTTGACCTGATGGTCCGTCCGGCCCAGGTACTCGATCGTTCCATCGGGCGAGTACCGGGCCATGTCGCCGGTCCGGTACATTCGGGCCTGCTCATCACCGTGAAACGGGTCCGGCAGAAACCGCTCGGCGGTCAGGTCCGGCCGGCCGCGGTATCCGAGAGCGACGCCGTCGCCCCCGACGTACAGGCCGCCGGCGGCTCCGACGGGGACCGGACGGAGCCTGGAGTCGAGGATGTAGATCTGCGTGTTGGCGATGGGGCGGCCGATCGGGATCGACGGCGGCTTCGGATCGCAAACCTCGTGGAACGTGACGTCGGCGGCGACCTCGGACGACCCGTACAGGTTGATCAGCGTGGTCTGCGGCAGCCGCTCGACGCACGCCTTCGCGAGGTCGAATGGCAGCGCCTCGCCGCTCGACACGCACTGGCGCAGATCCGGAAGACGGCTGCCCGAGGGACCGATCGAATCGAGGATCGCGCGCAGAAGGGACGGAACGAGAACCAGGCGCGTGACGCGGCCGCTCTCGAGCGCCTCGACCAGAAGCGCCGGATCCTTCACGGTCTCGTCGGGCACGACGCGAACCGGAACGCCCTGAAGAAGGGGCCCGAAGATCTGCCAGAGAGAGTCGACGAAGCTCAAAGAGCTGGTCAGGCACCCGATCTCGCCGGGAGCGAACGGGTACCGTTTCCACATCCAGGAAAACCGGTTGATGGACGCCCGGTGCACGGCTTCGACGCCCTTCGGCGCGCCCGTCGAGCCGGACGTATAGATCACGTACATCAGGTCGCCGGCCGCCGAGGGAACGGCCAGGGGGGTGTCGGGCTCCGCGGCGATGGCGTCCGCCTCCCTCTCGAGCGAGAGAAGCTCTACCACTCCGCCGGGCAGCCGGCCGGCGGCCCGATCGTCGACGATGGCGATGCGCGCGGCCGAGTCGCGGAGAATGTGAGCCAGGCGTTCTGAGGGATAGAAGGGATCGAGCGGCAGATAGGCCGCTCCCGCTTTCAGCACCGCGAGCAACGCGCAGATCATCTCCGGAGAGCGGGGCACGCAGACCCCGACCAGGTCGCCCCGCGCGACACCGCGGTCCATCAACAGGTGGGCGAGCTGATTCGCGCGCCGGTCGAGCTCGGAGTAGCTCCAGGTCTTCTCTCCGAAGAAAAGAGCGGGCGCGTTCGGGGTCTTCTTCGCCTGAGCCTCGAACATCCGGTGGATGCACGCGTCGCGCGGATATTCAGAGGCCGTCTCGTTCCAGTCGCGGAGAAGCCCTCGCTCTTCCTCCTCGCTCAGGATCGGAAGATCTCCGACCCGCGCCTCCGGCCGCGAGGCGATCCCTTCGAGGACCGTCCGGAGATGCCCCAGGAGCCGCTCGACCGCCGAGGCGTCGTACAGCCGCGAATCGGAGACGGCGAGCACGTCGAGCTGATCTCCGAAGTCGACAAGGAGGGAGAGCGGATAGTTCGTGCGGGAACCGTATCCGCGGGTGTTCGAGGCGCGGAGGCTCCTCTCCCTCGCCGCGGCTTCCACCCGGGGGGAATTCTCGAACACCAGGAGCGTGTCGAAGAGGGACGCCCCCGGAGCGGCCCCGCTCCATTTCTGCACGTCCACGAGCGGGCTGTACTCGTACTCGCGCAGCTCGGCCTGCTGACTCTGCAGATCCTGCAGCCACGCCGAGACCGGTTTGTCGGCCGGAAGCCGGACGCGCACCGGCAGGGTGTTCACGAAGAGACCGATCATCAACTCGACTCCCTCGAGACGGGCGGGACGCCCCGCCATGGCGGCGCCGAACACCACGTCCTCGCGATCGCCGTAGCGGCCGAGGAGCACGGCCCACGCGCCCTGGAGGAGGGTGTTAAGCGTGAGACTCTTCTCGCGAGCGAACGCGCGCAGCTTCGCGGTCACGGCCGCCGAGATCCGAAGCTCCTGGTGGCGGTAGATGTCCTCGAGGTGGAGCTCGGACGCCGGCGCGGGGCCGAGCTCGAGAGGCGCCGCTCCGGGAAATCCAGAGAACGCCTCCCTCCAGTGGGCCTCGGCCTTTCGCAGGTCCTGCGCCTGGAGCCACGCGATGTAGTCGCCGTACGGGCGGCTCGAGGCAGCCTCGAAGTCGCGCCCGCGCCGAAACGCCTCGTACGCCGAGAACACCTGCTCGAAGACGAGGGCCCGCGACCAGGCGTCGAGAAGCAGGTGGTGACGGCTCCAGACGAAACGGTGAAGATCGTCTTCCACGCGAAAGAGCGCGAGCCGCATGAGGGGCGCCTTCGCGAGGTCGAATCCGGACGCCCGATCGGATCTCAGAAAGGCATCTTCGCGCGCCTGCTGTTCTGCGGCGGAAAGACCGCGCCAGTCTTCCACCAGAAACGGAAGGACGGCTTCGCGATGAACGACCTGCACCGGCTTTCCTTCGCCGTCGGTCACGAACGACGTTCGAAAGATCGAGTGTGTCCGGATCGCCGAATCCCAGGCGCGGCGGAAGGCGCCGGCATCGAGGTTGCCGCGCAGATCGCAGACGAGCTGCTCGAAGTACTGCGCCGACTCCGGCGTCAGCAGGGTGTGGAACATCATCCCCTGCTGCGTGGGGGTCAGCTCGTAGACGTCTTCGAGATCCGTCAGCCTCATGGTTTGTCTTCCGCGGCCCCGAAACGCGACAGCAGCTTGTCGAGCCCCCGCTGGCTCAGCCTGGCCTTGGGGAAGTCCGAAGGCGTGTAGCCGCCGGCGTCCGGCGCGACGCAATGCGCGATCAGGTCCCGCAGCGCTTCGGTGAAGCGGCGCGCCAGCGTTTCGATCGTCTCCCGGCGGTGAACCGCCTCGCTGAACGACCACGAGAAGCCGACGCGGCCGTCCCGGATGCTTCCGTCGAGCGAGATCAGGTAGCGCCTCTTCTGGCGCCGGCTGCGCGTCGCTCCGACGGATCCGGCCGCCGGGCGAAACATCGACCGCTCGGAGTAGCGGGAGTCGAGCTGCCCGAGGTAGTTGAAGCTGATCTGCGTCTGAGGAAGCTCGCGGAGCCTCTTCGACACCTCGGGCTTCCCGCTCGAATACCGGAGCAGCCCGTACCCGATTCCCCGCTGCGGAACGGCGCGAAGCTGCTCCTTGACGTGCTTGAGCAGCTCCGCCAGATCCGACCGTCCCCCGCTGGAAAGGAGCACGGGGAATCGCGTCGTGAACCATCCAACCGTGCGGGAAAGGTTGGCGCCCTCGAGGATCTCCTCGCGGCCGTGTCCTTCGAGGTCCACCAGGAGCGAGTCCGAGGACGTCCAGCCTTCCGTCGCGCGCAGAAGGGCGGTGAGGAGCGCGTCGTTGATCTGAGTGCCGTAGGCGGCCGGCACGTCCCGCAGGAGGGCGCCGGTCTCCTCGGCGGTGAGCGCCATCTCGACGGTTCCCTCCGTTTCGACTGAATTGGAGCCGTCGAAATCCACCGGCAGTCGAGGCGCCCGCGAGCGGGCGGGCAGCGTCCAGTAATCGACCTCGCCGCCCGGGACGGAAGACCGTGCGTGCGCGTCGAGCCGTCTCGCCCACCCCGCGAAGGACGTCGTGCGGGGCGGCAGGGCGATCGGCGCCCCGTGCGATCGCTGGCCGTACGCCGTCTCCAGATCTTCCAGGATCACGCCCCAGGACACGCCGTCCACGGCCAGATGATGAATCGCGATCAGCAGGCGCTTCTCACCCGATCCGCCGTCGAAGAGAACGAACCGGACAAGCGGACCTCTCTCCAGATTCAGCGACGACTGGATCGCGGTCGCGGCGGATTCCAGAGCCGAGGGATCGGAGGCGTCGACGGCGGCCGAGGAAAAAACGGACTCCGCATCCGCCGGCGGAAGCTCCTGATGCCAGCCGCGATCGTCCTTTCGGAACCGGAGCCGCAGCGCGTCGTGGTGCGCCACGATCGCAGCGACGGCCTCTTCGAGCGCCCGGACGTCGAGACTATCGGGCGTCGCCAGCAGGATGGCCTGATTGTAGTGCTCGACGTCCGTCAGCTCCTCCTCGAAAAACCAGCTCTCGATCGGCGTCAGCGGCACCGGCCCGGCGGCGCTCGTCTCCTCGAGACCCGGCGCCGTCGAGGCGTCGACGACTCCCGCAAGCTCCGCGACCGTCTGGTTCTGAAACAGCTGCCGAGGAGTCAGCCGGAGGCCGGCGCGATTCGCGCGTGCCACGATCTGGATCGCGAGGATCGAGTCGCCTCCCAGGTGAAAGAAGTTGTCGTGCACCCCGACCGCGTCCAGGCGCAGGACCTGCTGCCAGATGGACGCCAGGGCCTGTTCGACGGCATTGCGCGGGGCCGTCGCGCCCTGGTTCGCATCGCGCGAGCCGATTTCCGGCGCGGGCAGCGCGCGGCGGTCAACCTTTCCGTTCGGAGTCAGAGGCAGTCGCTTGAGAAACACGACGCTCGCGGGCACCATGAAATCGGGCAGGGATGAGCGCAGGAAGTCCTTCACGTCGCTTTCGCCGCCGGCCCCGGGCCCCGAGGCGACGACGTAGGCGACGAGCCGCTTGTCCCCGGGTGCGTCCTCGCGCAGCAGGACGACGCTCTCGAGAATCCCGGGACGCTCGCGGAGCCTCGCCT
>JAIVJS010000034.1 GCA_020199905.1 Acidobacteriota bacterium | reverse complement strand
CCCAAGGAGGGCGAGGCGCTCGTCCGCATCGAGGCGGCGGGCGTCAACTTCATCGACGTGTACCACCGCACCGGCCAATACAAGTCGCCCGTGCCTTTCACCGTCGGGATGGAGGGCGCGGGGACCGTCGAGGCGGTCGGTCCGGGGGTCCAGGGCCTTTCTTCCGGCGATCGTGTCGGCTCAGTCAATTTCGCCGGCTCGTACGCGCAGTACGCCACCGCCCGTGCGGAGCGGCTGGTCCCCATTCCCGAAGGCGTCACGATTCGCCAGGCCGCCGCGGCGCTCCTTCAGGGAATGACGGCTCACTACTTGACGCACGCCACGTATCCCCTTCGGGCCGGCGACGTCTGCCTGGTCCACGCGGGCGCGGGCGGTGTGGGGCTTCTGCTGTGCCAGATGGGGCGGAGGATCGGCGCGCGCGTGATCGCGACCGCGGGAGGTCCGGAGAAGGAGCGGCTGGCCCGGGACGCCGGAGCCGAAGAGACAATCGACTACCGCGCGAAGAATTTCTCAGACGAGGTTCGCCGGATCACGGGCGGAAAGGGCGTCCGCGTGGTCTACGACTCGGTCGGCAAAGACACGTTCCAGGGAAGCCTCGACTCGCTCGGCGTCCGGGGAACCCTCGCTCTGTTCGGACAATCGAGCGGGGCGGTCCCCCCGGTCGATCCTCAGATCCTGAACCAGAAGGGATCGCTGTTCCTGACTCGCCCGACGCTCGCACACTACGTGGCGCTCCCCGAGGAGCTCGCGGAGCGCTCCGCGGACGTCCTCCGCGCCATCGCCGCCGGGCAGCTCTCGATCCGGATCTTCCGGGAGATTCCCCTCGCCGAGGCCGCGGAGTCTCACCGGCTCCTCGAGGGAAGAAAGACCACGGGAAAGCTGCTGCTCATTCCATGAAGTTTTCAGTTCTCAGTTCCCAGTTCTCGGTTCGGGCTTCCGAACGCTGGTCATGCGCCGGCCGACAATTGAACGGCTGAGAGCCAGCTGAAAGCTGACAGCTGACATGCCCTCGATCGACCGAGTCCGCGTCGTCGCCCGGGACGGGCCCTCCGAGGTCGAGCGCGAAGACTCCGTAGCCGTCGAGGAGCCCCTCGAGATCCGTCTGCGCCCGCCTCGCGTTTCGAAAGCCGAGCCCTTCGTCACCACGATGCGGACGCCGGGACACGACGAGGAGCTGGCGGCCGGGCTTCTCTTCGCGGAGGGAGTCCTCCTCACCCGGTCGGATCTGACGGACCTCTCGCGGCCCTCGGACCCCCGCATCGATCCCGAGCTCAGGGCCAACGTCCTGGTGGCGACCGTCTCGCCGGAAGCGATCGGGCGCAGCGAGTCCCTCCGGCGCCGCACCGTGATGGGCTCCGCCTGCGGGGTCTGCGGCAAGACGTCGATCGAGAACGTCCTCTCATCGGACCGGCCTCCGATTTCGTCCTCTTTTCGACTCGATCCGGCCGTGCTGGTCCGGCTGCCCGACCTTCTCCGGGCCGACCAGTCCGTCTTCTCGCAGACCGGCGGCCTTCATGGCGCGGGCCTGTTCGACGCCTCGGGGGTCCTGGAGATCCTGCGCGAGGACATCGGGCGGCACAACGCCGTCGACAAGGTCGTCGGCGCGGCGTGGCTCGGGTCCCGGCTGCCGCTTTCGGATCGGGTGCTCGTCGTCTCCGGCCGCGCCGGGTTCGAGATCGCGCAGAAGGCGGCCGCGGCCGGAATCCCCGTCCTGGCGTCCGTTTCCGCCCCGTCGAGTCTGGCCGTCGAGTTCTCCGACGCGGCGGGATTGACCCTGGTGGGCTTCCTGAGAGGCCTGCGGTTCAACGTCTACGCGCACCCGAATCGGATCGGCGCCGGCCGATGAGCGCTCCGCCGCGGGACTCTGTAAATGGCTCCTCAAACTACTTGACAATCCCCCCGGTCGGGTAGGGAATAGGCGGCGAAAGTAGGCAAACCCGTTTTCCCGCGAGGAGGAGGCCGAGTATGGAGCTCACCCGCCGCGGTTTCTTGAAGGCGTCGGTTGTCGGTGGAACGGTCGCCCTCGGGTTCGACGTATCGGCCGCGAAAGCGGAGATGCGCGAATTCAAGATCTCGCGAACGACGGAAACACGCAGCATCTGTCCTTACTGCGCCGTCTCCTGCGGAGTCATCATCCACACGCTCGGCGACCGGGCGAAAAACGTGAAGGCGTCCGTCGTCCACGTCGAGGGCGATCCGGACAATCCGATCAGCCGCGGGAGCCTGTGTCCGAAGGGCGCGACGCTGAAGGACGACATCATCAACGGAAACCGATTGACGAGACCGAAGATCCGCCGTCCCGGTTCGGACAAGTGGGAAAACATCACCTGGGACGAGGCCATCTCGAAGATCGCTCGCAACATCAAGACGACGCGCGACAAGTGCTTCGTGGCGACCAACGCCAAGGGCCAGACGGTCAACCGCAACCCGGGCATCGCGATGATCGGAGGCTGCACCGACACGAACGAGTTCAATTTCCTCCAGTGGAAAGTCATCACGGCCCTGGGGGTGCCGTACCGGGATACGCAGGCCCGGGTTTGACACGGCCCCACGGTGGCCAGTCTGGCCGCCACGTTCGGAAGAGGGGCGATGACGAATGGATGGGTGGACATCAAGAACGCCGACGTCATCCTCGCCATGGGAGGCAATCCCGCCGAGAATCACCCGGTCGGGTTCAGGTGGTTTCTGGAAGCGAAGAAGACTCGAGGCGCAAAGCTCGTCGCCGTTGACCCGCGGTTCACCCGCACCGCTTCGCAGGCGGACCTCTACGCTCCGATCCGCCCCGGCACCGACATCGCGTTCTTGAACGGGATCATCCGCTACGCGCTTGCCGACAAGAGCCGGTACCACGAGGACTACGTCCGCCTACACACCAACGGCCCTTACCTGATCGGCGACGCCTACAAGTTCGAGGACGGGCTCTTCTCCGGGTTCGACGCCGCCAAGGGCGAGTACCAGAAGGAGTCGTGGGGCTACAACCCGGACGCCAAGACGAAGGCCTACGGGGTCGACCCGACGATGGAGCATCCCCGCTCGGTCCTGCAGCTCTTGAAGCAGCACGTCGACCGGTACACCCCGGAGATGGTGGAGCGCATCTGCGGCACACCCAAAGAGACCTTCCTCAAGGTGGCGCAGATCGTGACGTCGACGGGGAACGCGGCGAGGGTCGGGACGATCACCTACGCGCTCGGATGGACGCAGCATTCGACGGGCGTCCAGATGATCCGCGCCGCGGCGATCCTGCAGCTCCTGCTCGGAAACGTCGGCCGGCCCGGAGGCGGCGTGAATGCGTTCCGGGGTCACTCGAACATCCAGGGCGCCACCGACATGGCCGGAAACTTCGAGATCCTGCCCGGGTACCTGAAGACTCCCACCTCCGCGATGACGGACCTCCACGGATATCTCGATCAGTCGACCCCGTCGACGCTGAACAAGCAGGGCTGGGCGTCGATGAACTACTTCGTCAACTATCCCAAGTTCATGGTCTCGCTCTTGAAGTCCCTGTACGGCAAGGACGCGACGAAGGACAACGACTTCGGGTACGCGTGGATGCCGAAAGTCGACGGCAACTACTCCTGGATGTACATGTTCGACGACATGTACCGCGGGTCCTCGATGCGCGCCGGCGGCAAGGAGCCGGGCCCGGAGGGATTCATCACCTTCGGCATGAACCCGGTCGGGCTCGGGCCAAACTCGAAGAAGATGATCGGCGCCCTGTCGAAGCTCAAGTGGATGGTCGTCGTGGAGAACCTGGAGACAGAGACGGCCCAGTTCTGGAAAGCGCCCAGGGAGTACGAAGGCGGGGACGCGTCGAAGATCCAGACGGAGGTCTTTCTTCTTCCCGCCTCCTCGTTCGCCGAAAAAGACGGCACGTTCACCAATTCCGCGCGCTGGCTGCAGTGGAAATGGAAGGCTCTCGACGCCCCGGGAGACGCGAAGGCGGACCAGGAGATCCTCGCGCGGATCTTCCTCGCCGTGCGCGACCTCTACAAGAAGGAGGGCGGCGCGCTTCCAGACCCGATCCTGAAGGCGTCCTGGGCCTACACGAACCCCGCGAACCCGGACCTCGGCGACGTTCTCAAGGAGATCAACGGCCGCGCCCTGACCGACATCCCGGACCCCAAGGACGCGACCAAGATGCTCCGGACCGCCGGGCAGCAGCTCGACGGGTTCGGTCAGCTCCAGGACGACGGCTCCACGATGTGCGGCAACTGGCTCCACTCCGGCTGCTTCACCGAAGCGGGGAACAACGCGCAGCGGCGCGTCACCGCGGACCCGACGGGGCTCGGCATGTACCACAACTGGGGGTTCTCGTGGCCGGCGAACCGGCGGATCATGTACAACCGGGCCTCGGCGGACGCCGATGGGAAGCCGTGGGATCCGAAGCGAATCGGGATCCAGTGGAACGGCGAAAAGTGGGTCGGCGACGTGCCCGACATGAAGCCCGACGCGCCTCCCGGAACGTTCGGCGCGTTCATCATGCTTCCGGAGGGCGTCGGCCGCCTCTACTCCCCCGTCTTGAACGACGGGCCGTTTCCGGAGCACTACGAGGCCATCGAGGCGCCCGTCAAGAATGCCCTTCACCCGAACGTCACGTCGAGCCCGGTGTCCAAGCGATTCTCGACGGAGCACGACAAGTACGGCACCGTCGACAAGTTCCCGATCGTCTGCACGACGTACCGGCTGACCGAGCACTTTCACTACTGGACGCAGCACCACCTGAACGGCCGCCTGAACGAGATCCAGCCGGGCTTCTTCGTCGAGATTCCGGAAGGCCTCGCGAAGGAGAGAGGCATCGCCAACGGCTCCCAGGTCAAGGTCTCCTCCGCGCGGGGCGCGATCCAGGGCGTCGCGATGGTGACGAACCGGCTCACGCCTCTGAAGATCGACGGCAAGCAGACATGGCAGATCGGCTTTCCCATCCACTGGGGGTTCGGCGCGGCCGAGGGACATCGGGGCCCTCTCGCGAACATGCTGACACCGTCCGCGATGGATCCGAACACGTGGACCCCCGAGTACAAGGCCTTCCTCGTCCAGGTCGAGAAAGCGTAGGGGGCGCGCCATGGTGATGCAAAGCCTCGAGATCCGCCGCTCATCGGCTTCGGTCTGGGGGATTCCCTCCGGGATCCGAACGCTCCCCACGGTCTCCAAGTACATCGACACAAGCACGTGCATCGGCTGCAAGGCCTGCGAGGTTGCATGCCAGGAGTGGAACGACCTGCGCCCCGTCCAGACGACGCAGACGGGCACCTACCAGACGATGCCGACGCTCCACCCGGAATTCTGGAACCTGATCCGCTTCAACGAGCAGAACTACGACGGCGGAATCGCGTGGATCATGCGCAAGGACCAGTGCATGCACTGCGACGACCCGGGATGCCTCGCGGCGTGCCCCGCTCCCGGCGCCATCGTCCAGTACGCCAACGGGATCGTCGACGTCAATCAGGACCTCTGCATCGGATGCGGATACTGCGAAAGCGGGTGTCCCTTCGACGTGCCGAGGTTCCACGCCACGACGGGCAAGATGGCCAAATGTACGCTCTGCGTCGACCGCACCACGGTCGGCCTCGAGCCGGCCTGCGTGAAGGCGTGCCCGACGGGGTGCCTGCAGTTCGGGACCAAGGACGACATGGTCGTGCTCGGGAACCAGCGCGTCGCTCAGCTGCAGAGCGCGGGATATAAGAACGCCGCGCTCTACAACCCCGCCGGCGTCGGCGGGACGGGCGTCGTGACGGTCCTCGCCCACGGGAACCACCTCGACTGGTACAGCCTGCCGGCCGACCCGCACGTCCCCATTCTGACGCGGCTCTGGAAGCACGTCGTCCGGCCGCTCGGCATGGTCGCGATCGCCGGAGCGGTGATCGGCGCCTTCGGCCACTTCACGAAATTCGGGCGCAAGGAAGTGCCGGGCTCCGGCGACTCCGGCGTCCAGCCTCCGCCCGCCTGACAGGAATAGAGGGGGAATCATGAGCGCGACTCCCACCGTCGGGCATCGGCCAGTGGACCTCGCCGTGGTCGCAGCGCGCGACCGCGAGAACGTCATCGTCGGGAACGAGATCGTCCGGCACCGGCGCGCTTCGCGCCTGATTCACTGGTCGGTCTCGCTGACCTTTTTCGTCTGCCTGTTTTCGGGGATGCCGATCTGGTCGCCGATCTTCGGCTGGATGGCGGCGTTCTTCGGAGGTCTGTCGGCCGCCCGGGTCGTGCACCCCTGGGCGGGAATCGCGTTCTTCCTCTTCTCCGCGGTGATGTTCTTTCACTGGCTGGGCGAGATGCGTTTCCTTCCGTCCGAGCGCGACTGGCTCGGACCGAAGGCCCTCGAGTACATGCGGTACGAAGGGGACGACTCGGAGGTCGGAAAGTACAACGGCGGACAGAAGCTCTTCTTCTTCGCGACGGCGCTCGGCGCCCTCGGGCTGCTCCTCTCCGGTCTCCTCATGTGGTGGCCGAGCGCGTTTCCCCGCGTGGTGCTGCAGCTCTCTTATCTCATCCACGACGTCGCCTTCATTGCCTTCGCGATCGCCATCGTGTTCCACATCTACCTCGGCACCGCGGCGGAACCCGGCACGTTCGGCGCGATGACCCGGGGCACGGTGACGCGCGGCTGGGCGCGGCTTCACCACCCGAAGTGGTACCGCGACGTCAGCGGTGACGACGGCTCCCGCCGCGGCTGATCAGAGCGTCGGCGAAGCGTTCGGGCGGCGGGCGCAGCGCGCTCTGCTGCTGGCGGCGGAATCCGCCGCGGCGCGCGATCCGCTTCTCTTCGCCGCGGCTCTCTGCAGGGCGCAGGGGGAAGCGGCGGCTGCACTGGCCTGCCTGCCTCTGACCGGCTCGCTCGAAAGCGACTTCCCCGCAATCGAGCCCCGCGTCCGGGACGTCTTCCGCGCCGCGGCGGCTCACGGGCCGGCGCCTCTCGTCGAAGAGGCCCGCACGCGCGCCGAGGAGGACTCGGGCCTCGTCTCGACTCGCCTTCTCGTCTTCTGGAACGGGGATCGAAAGGCTGCGGAGGACTACCTCTCGCGCGCCGCGCTGCGCCCTTACGCCGAGGTCCTTCGCTTCCGCCGCACCCCCCCGGACCGGATTCACCGGCAGGGTCAGTGTCCGGCGTGCGGGGGTCCGCCGGGAATCGCGTCCCGCCGCGACGGATCGCAGCTCGAGGGGGCGAAGCGACGGCTGCACTGCGCGCTCTGCGGAGAGGAGTGGACGGTCAACCGCATCCAGTGTCCCGCATGCTTCGAAGAGGATCCGTCGAAGCTGCCCTCGTTCCAGGCCGACCGCCATCCCGCCGTTCGGATCGAGGCGTGCGACACGTGCCGGCGGTACGTGAAATCGATCGATCTTTCTTTGGACGCCCGCCCGATACCCGAGGTGGATGATCTCGTCTCGATCTCCCTCGACCTCTGGGCGGCCGAGGAGGGCTATACGCGAATCGAGCCCGGCCTCGCCGGTCTCTAGTGCCCGAGCCCGCGCCCACGCTCCTCGCCGACGCCCAGCGGGCGCTCCGCAGCCGGTTCGACGATTTCCAGGGTGCGTTCGGCCGCCGCGACGAGGTCGCCGCCCGCGTGGCCCTCTCCGATTTTCATGCGCGGCTCAAGGAATGGACGGCCGCCCTCGAAGCGGGGCTCCTCCCCGCACTCGCCGCCGCCTCCACCCCGCGCCGCGACCTCCAGCGGGAGCTCTCGCTCGACTTCGTGCAGCAGCGCGAGCTGACGCGGTACCTGAGCGAACAGATCTCGGAGCGCGCGCCTCTGTCGGACATCCTCGGGCTGATCCAGAACCTCGACCGGCGGATGGCCGCGCACGCGGAGCAGATGGACTCGGTCTACGCCGCCGCCGCCGCCGCCGTCCTGAGTCCGGAAGGCTGGGAGACCCTTCGAAGGGCCTGCCCCGAGCCCTGAGGCGCACTGAGAACTGAGAACTGAGAACTGAGAACTAGCCCAGCTGATTGAACTCCATGTCCGAGCCGGTGTCGCGAGGCAGCAGCGTGCGGTAGGCGCTCTGCAGCCTGTCGGAAGACCACCCCAGGAACACGCCTTCCCCGCGGAAGAGGGAGACCGTCGGCGAGATTTCGATTAAGGAAATCGTGCCTTCCCCCTGCGCGGTCGTCGCGATCAGCCGCCAGGCCGAGCGGGTGGTCAGGTTCTCCCGCGTGCGGATGTGCACGCGCTCCAGGGAGACGAAGCGGGGGTCCGTCAGGCCTCCGAGCGGATCGGGAGGGGTGGGATGAGACTCCCCGGGCTTCTGCCTCGACTCATCCACCACGGGTGTGCATCTCCAGATGGGGGTCCCGGCGCAGCTCTCGCGGCGCGATGAGCGGAGTGCGCGCGGGACTCGCCAGCCTCTGCTCCGCGCCCCGGTCCGCCCGCTCGAGCCACGCCGATCGAAGGAGCGCCGCCAGGTCCTCCACCGAGGCTCCCTCGCGCAGCGGACCGCGCAGGTCGATTCCCCGCGTGGCGTACAGGCAGAGGTACCAGAGGCCGTCGGCGGTCAGGCGGCTGCGATCGCAGGCGCGGCAGAAGGGCGCAGTCGTCGACGCGATGATGCCGAACACGGTGCCATCCGGCAGGCGAAAACGCTCCGCCGGGGCGGAGCTCTCTTCCCGCAGGGGCTCCACCGCGCCGTACCGGCCCTCGAGGCGGACGAGAATCTCGGCGCGCGAGAAGACCTTCTCGCGAGACCAGAGCGTCGCGCCTCCGACGTCCATGTACTCGATGAAGCGAACCTCGGCGCCGGATGCGCGGCCGTACTCGAGCAGGGGAACGAGCTCGTCGTCGTTGACGCCACGCATGACGACGGCGTCGATCTTCAGCGAGGGAAAGCCGGCCGCGGAAGCGGCGGCGATGCCGGCGAGCACGCGCGCATGGGCATCGGAACGGGTCAGCGCGAGAAAGCGATCCGGCTGCATCGTGTCGAGGCTCACCGTCAGCCGGTGAAGCCCGGCGGACCGGAGACCGGCGGCCTCGTCCTCCAGCAGGACTCCGTTGGTCGTCATGGCCAGATCGCCGATCGCCGGGTTGTCGGCGAGCAACGCGATGAGCCGGGGAAGATCGCGCCGCACGAGAGGCTCACCGCCCGTCAGCCGGACGCGGTCGACGCCGACCGCCGTAAACGCCTCCACGAGCCGGCCGATCTCCTCGAAGTCGAGCACGTCCTGCCGGGGCAGCCAGACGTAGTCGCGCTCCGGCATGCAGTACTGACACCGGAGGTTGCATCGGTCCGTCACGGACACCCGGAGGTTGCGCAGCGGGCGGCCGAGGAGGTCCCGGGGAGAAACGACTGGCACGGTCGGGATTCTAGCTGTTTTGAGACGGGAGGCGGTAGGCGGGAGGCGGAGAGGCGGAGCGGAGCCCGAAAGGGCAACAGGAACGACCGTGCCCGAAAGATGGCGGGCCATTCTCACATCCGAGCTCTCGAGAGGCCGACGCGCAGATCGAGCGTCCACGTCGCGCGTCGAGGTTCCCCGGGGTCGCCCCACGCGGCCGCAAGCTCCGGTTCGATCCGGGAAAGAGGATCCTCCCCGACCGACGCGACGTAGCGGCGCGTGGCCGACCACGTTCGGAGATACCCCCGCAGGTCGGAGAGGACCCAGAGCTTCTCCATCACCAAGTCCGGTGCGGAGATCTCCTCGAAAGGCAATTCGATCGCGGCATATCCGTCGTCGACGAAGCGCCGCTCGGGAGGCCAGAACGGTCCGACGATCTCGCGGGCGAGACGCCGGACCGCGGCATCCACCCCGGGGTCGACTCGGACGAGGTCATACGCCCAGACGGCGATGACGCCTTCCGGCGCGAGCACCCGGCGAGCCTCCTCCCAGAAGAGCGGCCTGTCGAACCAGTGGAGCGCCTGGGCGACCGTGACGAGATCGGCGGCTCCGTCCGGAAGGCCGGACGCCTCGGCTGGCGCGACCCGATATTCGACTCGCGGATGCGGGACCGCCTGCGCGATCTGACCGGCGCTGGCATCCGTCGCGACGACGCGGGCAAACCGATCCGCGAGAGCCCTCGCCGCCTGGCCATTCCCGGTCGCGCAATCCCACGCCATGCGGCGCGCGGGCGAAATCCCGGCGAGGTAGTCGAAGAGGGCGCCTGGATAGTCCGGGCGGAAGCGCGCGTAGTCCGCGGCGTGCCCCGAGAAGTGATCGGGAAACGAGATCGAGGGCTCTCCGTCAACCATCCGCTTTGACCATCGACGAGGAGCCGCGAGACGTCTCGAAAAGGAACACGGACAAAAAAAGCGCCCTCGAGTCCCGAGTCTATAATCCAGCGGTGGCCGTCCTGGAACCCGGGAGCTCGTTTCCCGCAATCTCTCTGCGCGACGCGGCCGGCCGGCCGGCGGTCATCCCCGACGGACAAACGCTGTGGGCGTTTTTCAAGACCACGTGTCCGACCTGCGAGTTGATGTGGCCCTACCTCGACCGGCTGGCGGAGTGCTCGAATGGCGATGGACGTGTGATCGCGGTTTCGCAGGACGACGTCGCCGAAACCGAGTCGTTCAACGAACGCCTCGGGTTCCGCATCCGCACGCTGTACGACGGGCCACCGTGGAAGGCCTCGGAGGCGCTGGGCCTGACCAACGTGCCAACCCTCCTTCTCGTCGACCGCGAGGGGAGAATTCGCGAAACGGTCGAGGGGTTTCAGAAGGCGAAAATGGAAGAGCTCGCCGAGCGTTTCACGGACCGGAGAGCGTCGGGCGAAACGGCGGAGAGCTTCTTTCGCGCGGGGGAGTCCGTTCCGGCGCTCCGGCCGGGCTGATCGTCCAGGAACGCCGGCAGTTAGCCGAGCGGGAAAGGTTCCGGGTATTAGGTGGAAAAAAAGAAGGCAGCAACGGTCGGTGATCTTCGCGCGAGCGGTTATCGCTCCCGCGGGGTCAAGGACGAGCTCCGCGAGAATCTCCGGACCGCCCTCGCTCGCGGCGAAAATCCGTTCGAAGGGATCTACGGCTACGAACGGACGGTGTTGCCGTCCCTCTACAACGCCGTCCTGTCCCGTCACGATCTGCTGCTCCTCGGCCTTCGCGGCCAGGCCAAGACGCGCCTCCTCCGGATGCTGGTGCGGCTGCTCGACCCGGAGATTCCCGTGCTCGCGGGGAGCGAGCTGAACGAGGATCCCTTTCTGCCGATCACCAAATACGGCCGCCGTCTCCTGGCGGAAAAAGGCGACGCCGCTCCCGTCGAATGGCTGCCGCGTGCGGAGCGCTATCGGGAAAAACTCGCGACGCCGGACGTCACGATCGCGGACCTGATCGGCGACGTCGATCCGATCAAGGCGGCCACCGAGCGCCGGTCCTACTCGGACGAAGAGGTCATCCACTACGGAATCGTGCCGCGAACGAATCGCGGGATCTTCGCGATCAACGAGCTTCCCGACCTCCAGCCGCGCATCCAGGTCGGGCTCCTGAACATCCTGGAGGAGCGGGACCTTCAGATCCGAGGATTTCCGATCCGCATTCCGCTCGACATCCTCCTCGTCTTCTCGGCGAACCCGGAGGACTACACGAACCGCGGCAACATCATCACGCCGCTCAAGGACCGCATCTCGTCGCAGATCCTGACGCACTACCCGGACGACGTGAAGACCGCGGCGCAGATCACGGCGCAGGAGGCCTGGACGGAGCGGGAGGGCGAGCCTCGCATCGAAGTGCCCGATTTCTTCCGACAGCTGATCGAAGAAATCGCGTTCGTGGCGCGGCAGAGCGAGTTCGTGGACCAGTCTTCGGGAGTGTCGGCGCGGATGCCGATCTCGGCGATCGAGATCCTGGCGTCGAACCTGGAGCGCCGCGGGCTGCGGCACGCCGAAAAGAAGGTGTCGCCGCGGCTCTGCGATCTCCCGGCCTGCCTTCCGGCCATCACGGGCAAGGTCGAGATGGTCTACGAAGGCGAGCAGCAGGGGGCGGAGGTCGTCGCCAAGAAATTGATCGCAACTGCGGTCAAGAAGCTCTTCGACGCGAAGTTCCCGGCACCGGACGCGGGCCGGCCCTCTCAGCGCAAGCGCGAGGAACCGGACGATCTCCTCGAGGAAGCGACCACCCGCCGCGGCCGGACCCCCCCGGCTCCCGAAAAGATTCATCCCCTCTATGAGCCCATCGCGGAGTGGTTTGCGAACGGCGGCAAGGTGACCGTCTCCGACGACACTCCGTTCTCGGAGCACCTCGCCTCCCTCGACGCCGTCCCGGGACTGCGCAAGGCGGTCGAAGAACGCTTCGCGCCCGCGTCTCCGGAAGAGCGCGCGGTCGGAATGGAGCTCGTCCTCGAAGGGCTCACGTCGCACCTGAAGATCGCGCGGGAGGATCTCGACTCGCGTGTTTCCTACGCCGAGATGTTGAAGTTCAATCTGGTGCGGGCGAGGAGCAATTAGCTGTCAGCTCTCAGCCTTCCTGAAGACGACCAGTTATGAAGCACCATGCAGGATTTCCGGTATCGGAAGGTCTGGCGGAAGGCCCACCAGCTCACGCTGGATGTCTATTGCCTGACTCGAATTTCCCGAAAGAAGAGACTTACGGGCTGCGCGGCCAGATGCGAAGAGCCCCTGGTTCCATTGGAATGAACATCTCAGAAGGGTGCGGTCGGTCGGGAGGATGCTGATTTTGGACGCTTCCTTCATTCCGCAATCGGCTCGGCGAGCGAACTCGAGTACGAATTACTCCTCGCACGCGACCTGCAGTACTTCGAAGGCTCCGAGTATTCTTGCCTTTTGGATCAGGTGAAAGAGGTCAAGAAGATGACGGCGTCTCTGATCCGGCGACTGACAAAGAGCGAATTGAATCCGTGACCGACTCCTCTTTTCGTTCACGGGTTCTGTCTGGAGAACCGGTTCTGGGTTGCTTCCTGACGTGGCCCGTTCCCGGAGTTGCAGAAGTGCTCGCCCTGGCACGTTTTGATTTCATCGTCCTCGACGCCGAACACGGTTTCTTTTCGGTCGAATCCATTGAATCCATGGTCCGAGCGTGTGACAGCGTCCGGTTGCCGTCGATCGTGCGCGTTCCCTCGTGTCCTGCGGCCGAAACGGGCCGTTCGCTGGACGCCGGTGCCACCGGAGTGCTTTTTCCACGGGCAGAGAACGTGGAAAGTGCGCGGACTGCCGTCGAGACTGCTAAATACTCGCCGGTCGGTAAGCGAGGCCTGGCCGGTGTTCGGGCCAATCGGTACGGGACATTGCCGCTCGATGAGTTCGTCGTCTCGGCGAATGCAAGCACGATGGTCGTTGTCCAGATCGAGACGGCCGGTGCTTTGAACGACGTCGACTCCATCGCGCAGGTCGAAGGATGCGACGTGCTCTATGTCGGGCCAAACGACCTGACCTCCGCGCTCGGAATTCCCGGGAAATACACGGATTCGCGGTACCGGCAGGGCCTCCGACGTGTCGCGGAGGTCGCGCGTCAGGCCGGCAAGGCGGCAGGGATCATGCTGGCCCGGACAGATCAGATCCCTTCTTTGCAGGACATGGGCTACAGTTTTTTTACGATGAGCGACCGGGGACTCCTGCTCGATTCCGCCCGTCTCTGGCGCGCCGCACTTCCCGAAGAGCACCGATCGGGAAAGCTGAGAGCTGAGAGCTGAGAGCTGACATGCGCTATCGCTACTCGGAATACCCCGTCGATCTCCTCCGCGGGCTGCTGACGTACCAGGAGCTCGTCAAGCTCTTCCTCCAGCTCGTGCTCCAGACCGGCGGGGACGTCGAAGAGGCGCTCCAGTGGATGAAGTACCTGCAGGAGCGGGGCATGATCGACGAGGGGATCGACCTCGAGGCGTTCCGCAAGGAGCTCGAGAAGAGCGAGATCGTCGAGGATCGCGGCGGAAAGCTTTCTCTGTCCGCGGCCGGCGAAAGGCGGATCCGGCGGTCCGCCCTCGAAGAGATCTTCACCTCCCTCTCGAAATCCGGGCCCGGCTATCACGCGATCCCCCGCGCCGGCGGCGGGGGCGAGCTCCTTCCCGAGACCCGCGCCTACGAATTCGGCGACAACCCGACGGCCATCGACGGCGTGCGCACGATCGGCAACGCCGTGCGGCGCGACGCCGAAGAAATTGCGCTCAAGCCGGAGGACTTCGAGGTCCATGAAGAAGAGCACCTGACGTCGTGCGCGACCGTGCTGGCGATAGACATCTCTCACTCCATGATCCTGTACGGAGAGGACCGATTCACCCCGGCGAAGAAGGTCGCGCTGGCCCTCGTCGAGCTGATCCAGTCGAAGTATCCGAAGGATTCGATCGACGTTCTGCTCTTCGGCGACGACGCGAAACGCGTCCCGATCTCCGAAATCTCGAAGACCATGGTGGGCCCGTACCATACGAACACGCGGGCCGGGCTCGCGCTCGCCCGCAAGCTGCTGGTTCATCGGAAGAACCCGAACAAGCAGATCTTCCTGATCACGGATGGGAAGCCCTCAGCGATCTGGGACCACGGGCGGCTCTACAAGAACCCCTTCGGCCTGGATCTCAAGATCGTCAACCGCACTCTCGAAGAGGCCGACGCGTGCCGGCGCGACGGGATCACGATCACGACCTTCATGATCGCGACGGACAGCTACCTGGTCGATTTCGTCGACAAGCTGACGAAAATCAACCGCGGCCGCGCCTACTATGCCTCCCCCTACAACCTCGCCGAGTTTCTCTTCACGGACTACATCCGCAACCGCAAGAAATTCTTCCACTGAGCCTGTCGTTGACCGGCCTCGCCATCGCCGGCGCCGCGGCGCTGCTCGTCGCCGCCCTCTCGGCGGTGCCCCGACTCCTGCTCCATCGCGCGCAGGACCGACTCGCCGAGCGGCGCCTCGCGGCCGAGCGCGAACCGCCCGCTCTTCTGACGCGGGCGGAGAGGGTCGCCGGGCGGTGGCGGCGCCTTCCAGGTCTTCTCGGTCTCGCGGGGGACACCATGTTCTTCGAAGGTCTTTTCGGAGAGAGCTGGTCGATCGCGACGTCCAGGATCGGAAAGATCATTACCGGCCGAAGGCTGGCATCCGGGCGGCTTCTGTTCCGCACGGAAGTGCTTCGGATCTTTCACACCGGCGGCGAGGAGACGGAGTTCGTGGTCGCGCGAGCCTCCGCAGCCGCCTGGCGCAGCCACCTGGGACTCTGGGCGATGGCCGAGCGGGTCCGCGAAGCGGAAGGCCGGGAAGCGAATCCTCCTCGCGAGGCGGACCACGTCTCTCCGGGGCGCCGGTGAGACGCGCCGCGGCGGGGCGCCGGGGAGAGGTCGTGCTC
>JAIVJS010000093.1 GCA_020199905.1 Acidobacteriota bacterium | reverse complement strand
GGGGAAGATCTGGGCCAACGGGCGGCTCTTGACCCCGCGCGCGGCCAACCTCACCACCTTCGGCCAGGACGCCAGCGGCGAGCTCTACCTCGCCACGGGCAACGGCTCCTTCTTCCGCATCGCCGAATCGGGCGCGCCGCCGCCATCCACCGCCACGCCGACTGCCACCGCGCCGCCTCCCCCTCCCACGGCCACCCCCTTGCCTCCGACGCCGGCCGCCACGCCCACGGAAACTCCGGGGCGCGCGATCGTTCTACCCGTCGCCCGCGTTTCCTCTCCGCGCGTCGTCGACCGCCCGCCGCCCTCCTGATCCCCACCGCTCAACTGACCCCGCCGCTCAGAAATCGGAAGCGTCCAGCCGGACGTCGGCGCGGCTCCACGCGGCCTCGAACCGCCGGCGCGCCTCTCCCGCCGATGTCGTCTTCTTCTGCGCCTCGAGGCTCTTCGCCAGGCCGAAGAGCGCCCACCCATTCTCCGGGTTTCGCCGCAGGTCCTCGCGGTAGACCCTTTCCGCCCGCCGGGCATCGCCGGCATTCAGCAGCAGAGCCCCCAGCGCCTGCCGCACCGGAGAGTGCCAGTCGGGCGGCTCGGCGTAGCTCAGAGCGTCTTCCTGCTCCGCCGCCGCGGTGAGATCCCTGACCGCGTCTTCCGTCCGTCCCTGCCGCGCGGCGATTCTCGCCTCGAGAGCGCGGCGGGCGATGCCGAGCAGCGCGCCCGCCGAGTTGAGACTCTCGCGCGCGTCGGCGGGAACCGTCGCCGCGAGGCGGTCGAGCTCGCGGCTCTCTCCTCCGGCCTCGTCGAGCCGATCCGTGCTCGCGAACGCGATTCCCCGCGCGTAGTGCCGCATGGCATTGGCGAAGGGGAAGTCCGGCGGCGGCGCCGGTTCCTGGAGCGCCGCCTCCCAGCGGCCGAAACGGGCCAGGGTCAGGATCGGGTAGGTGAGGAGAATGTCGAACCCGGGCATCGCCCGCAGCATCTCGACGGGAGCGGCCGCGACGGTGTTCCGGGCGGCCTCGAGAGCCTCCGCGCTGCGCCCTTCCATCATCGCCGCCGCCCACAGGAACTGGTGGTTGTGCGCGATGTACATCTGGTAGATGTCGCGCGGGCCGGCCTCCTCAGAGTACCGCGCGTCGGAAACGATGGCGCGGCGGTTCGCGGCCGCCGCATCCTCGTAGCGGCCCGTCCGCATGTAGATGTGCGCCGGCATGTGCACCAGGTGGCCCGCGCCCGGCATCATCGATTCCAGGCGCGTCGCGGACGCGAGCCCGCGCTCGGGTCGCGGCGACGCTTCGATCGCGTGGACGTAGTAGTGGTTCGCGCCGGGGTGCGAGGGGTGCGTGCCGAGGACGCGCTCGAGCTGGCTCAGGATCTCCCGCGTGCCGGGCTGCGGAACGCCGGAGTGAGTCCAGAGGTCCCACGGCCGAAGATCCATCAACGACTCCGCGAAGAGGGTGGCGACGTCCGGGTCGGAGGGAAAGCGGGCGGCGACCTTTCGCATCGCGTTCGCGTACGCGGTGTCCAGCGCCTTCTGCGCCTTCGGGTCCGCGGGCGGCGCCTTCGCGTAGCGATTCGAAAGCGCCTCGATGAGCGCTCGCTCGACGGGACTCGCCGACGCCGCGCGCTCCAGGGCGCTCCGTTCGGCCGTGTATCCGATCGCGGCGCGCTCCGGGATCGCGGGCAAATTTATGTTCGGTCCCTGGACGAGAGCCATTCCCCAGAAGCAGATCCCGCACGCGGGATCCAGCGACGCGGCATGCTCGAAGGCGCGGAACGCCTCCTCGTGATTGAAGCCGTAGACGAGGCGCAGGCCCTGATCGAAGTAGCGCTGCGCCTCGGGCGACCGGGAGGAGATCCGACGGTGATAGTCGCCCAGGTTCGAGAAGAGAGGCGGCGGCTTCTTCCCGGCTTCCTGCGCCGGAGGGGACGACGTCTGGGCGGACAGGAACCCGGCCCCGAGGGCAGACGTGACGAGGCAGAAGAATCGGATTTTCAGGCTCATGACGGCGGATTCTAGAGCGACTCGCTTCAAATTCCGATCATCGCGACGCTCCGTCGTGCGCGCCCCGACGGCCTCTTACCCTTGCGGTGTGGGGGTCCTGGAGTCTGCCCCCGCGCCGCCAGTCCCGAATAAGAGGAAGGACGCTCCGGAGAGGAGGGCCAGCAGAACGCCGTAGGCCGCTCCGACTCCGGTCTCCTGCATTCGGAGGCTCGACAGGATCTCGATCGAGATCGGCCGCGTATCGAAGGTGTAGAGGACGATCGAGACGACGAAATCGCCGAGCGACGTGATGAAGGCGATGGCGGCGCCGGCCGCGAGCGCCGGCCGAAGCAGGGGAAGCGTGACGCGGATCAGCCGCCGCGCGCGCCCGGCGCCCAGAGACGCGGCGGCCTCCTCCAGCGCGGGGTCGAGCTGCCGCAGTCCCGCGAAGGCGGCGCGACCCGTGAGAGGGAGGTTCCGGACGAGATAGGCCAGCGGCAGGATGGCCGCCGTGCCGACCAACACGAAACGGCCGGCCCACGGCGCATGGACGGAGAAGGCCGCGGCGAGAGCGACGGCGAACACGGTTCCGGGCAGAGCCCACGGGATTGCGAGGAGAGACTCGAGGAACGGGGCGAACCGGCTGCGCCCGCGGACCGCGATCCAGGCAGCGGCGAACCCGACCGCGATGGCGGCGGCGGTCGACACCGTCGCCATCCAGAGGGAGTTGACGATGGGACGAAGACGTTCGGTCTGCGAGAAGACGGATGTCCAGTTGGAGAACGAGAGGGCCGGCGGCAGCGCCTCGACCGTCCAGGTGCCGGGGGGCACGAACGACACGAGAAGGAGCATCGCGTGGGGGAGCAGCAGAATCGCGGCAAAGACCCACCCGGCCGCGGCGACGAGGCCGCCGCGCCGAAGGCGTCGCCGGGTGGGGGCCGCGCCCCGGATCGCGCCCGAGACGCCCCGCCGCTTTTCCGCCTTCTGAAGAAAGAAGAGCCCCGCGAGCGCGATGGCCGCGAGCGCGACGGTCTCCACCATCGCCATCTCCGTGTCCCCGTTCAACCGCGAGAAGACGATCTGCGTCGTCATCACGCGGAACGTCCCGCCGATCAGGTACGGAGCGGAGAAAGAGGAAAGCGACGTCATGAAGGTCAGGAGAGCCGCTCCGACGAGCGCCGGGCGAAGAAGCGGAAGCGTCACGCGCCGGAGGATCCGGCCGCGCGCGGCGCCGAGCGACGCGGCCGCCTCGGAAAAGGCGGCGTCCAGGCGGGCGAGGCCCGCGCGTGTGAAGAGGTAGAAGTAGACGAACATCGTGTAGGCGTGGACGAGCAGGATCGCGCCCGGACCGGAGAGACGCCACGGCGGCTCTTCCGAATGAGTGACCGACTGCACGAAACGGGCGACGACGCCGCTCTCCCCATAGAGAAACAGGAACGCGAGGACACCCACGAGCGGCGGCAGGACGACCGGCAACGCGACGAGCGTGCCGAGGACGCGCCGGCCCGGGAAGTCGGCCGTCTCGAAGAGGAAGGCGAGCGGGATGCCGATGGCCGCCGACAGGACGACGGTCGCGAGAGAGATCCAGATGCTCGCCCAGAGCGCCTGCCACTCGTCCGCGCGCCGTCCGAACTCGGCGAAGTGGCGGAGCGTCCAGTGCGGACCTCCGAGCGCCTCCGCGAGCGTCAGGAGAAGGGGATAGCAGACGAGCCAGGCGAGCAGCAGCGTCAGCAGGGCGCCGGAGAATCTGACCCGCTTCATGCGATCGGATCCGGCGCGTACGCGCGCGGCGGAGGAGCGTCCCGCGCGGGGACCACTCCCACCGCGTCGCCGGGCTTCGCGGCATCCGGCGGCGCGAGCACCTCGGCCTCGACGGAATCCGCGAGCCGCACGGTATAGAACGCGACGCGTCCCGCGTATCGCCGCTCGATCACCTCGCCGATCAGCGCTCCGACCTGTCCGGGAGACCCCAGCGCCAGTCCCTCGGGCCGCGCGACCAGATGCGCCGGGCCCCCATCGGGAAGCCTTCCGCCCGAAACCGCCGGCCAGCGCACGTCACCCGGGAACTCCGCGGCGCCGCGGCCGTCCGATCCCGCTCTCCAGAGGACCGGCAGCACGCTCGAGCGCCCGATGAAGGTCGCGACGAAACGAGTCGCCGGCTGCTCGTAGAGCTCCTCGGGAGCCCCGACCTGCTCCAGACGGCCGCCGTGGAGGACGGCGATCCGGTCCCCGAGCTCGAACGCTTCCTCCTGCTCGTGGGTCACGAACAGAGTCGTGATGCCGACCCGCCGGATGACCCGCTTCAATTCGCGCCGCGTCCTGTCGCGGAGGGTCGGGTCGAGGTTCGAGAGCGGCTCGTCCAGCAGAAGAACGCGCGGACGAGGCGCCAGGGCCCGCGCGAGCGCCACCCGCTGCTGCTGCCCGCCCGAGAGCTCCGTCACGCGGCGGTCTTCGAACCCGGCGAGATCGACGACGGCCAGGGTCTCGCGCACCCGTCCCGGCGCCTCGGCGCGGGAAATCCCGGCGGGCTCGAGTCCGAAGGCGACGTTCTCCCCGACGCTCATGTGCGGAAAGAGGGCGTAGTGCTGAAAGACCATTCCGAAGCGGCGGCGTTCCGGGGGCGTGTCTGTCACGTCCTCTCCCCCCACGACGATGCGCCCGCTGTCGGGAGTCTCGAAGCCGGCCACGAGGCGGAGAACGGTCGTCTTGCCGCTCCCGGAGGGACCGAGAAGCGCGACGATCTCGCTTTGACGCACGGAGAGCGACACGCCGCGCGTCACGGGCTGCGCGCCGAACCGCTTCTCGAGGGACTGGAGCTCGAGCTCGACCGTCATGCTGCGACGGAGATTACAAGAGAGCCTCCCATCGCGGCTTCGAGAAAGTCGACATCAGGAGGGCCGCCCCGGTCAGAAGGACGAGGAACGGGAGGAGACTTCGAGAAAAGACCTTCCGACCCGGGCGGTCGGTGCGATCACCGGCTGCCGCGGCCGCGAACCTCCCGGTCCCAGGTCGACATCCACATCGCTCCTTGGCGCTCGAGGAGAGCCCAGTCCAGCCGCGCCGGGACGAGCTTCTCCTGGACGTCCCTCGCCCACGCGGGCAGCTCCGCCGGAGGGATGTCGGTGCGCGCCGGGAGCCTGTACGCCTCGTTCGCGGCGAGGCGCTGGGCCTCCGGGCTCCCGACCCATTCGAGGAACGCGCGGGCCTGCGGGAGATGTCTCGCGCCCGCCACGATCCCGATTGCGTCGTCGATCACGGGCGTGCCGCTCGTCGGAAACGAGTACGCGAGATTCCTGCTGTGCTTCATCTCGAGGAGCACGTCGGGCAGGTCCCAGACCGTGACGAGGCCCTCGCGCCGCGCGATGCGCTGGACGAGCACGGAGGCGTTCATCTCGTAGGACTTCGTCTGCGCGTCCAGACGTTTCAGCCAGTCGTAGCCCTGCGCCGGGGATCCGGTCTTCTCGATCGACCGGGCGAGGATCAGGCCGAAGATCGCGCGCATCGTTCCCGACGCGAGGGGGTACCGGATGATGATCTTCCCCTTCCACTTCGGATCGAGAAGGTCGTCCCAGTCCTTCGGCGCGTCCGCCGGCGAGACGGCCGCGGAGTTGTAGACGATGACGGCCGGGGTGCGATACGCACCGAAATAGAGGTCGCGCGAATCGCGCGCCTCGGCGGGAATGGCGGAGGCCCAGCCCGGGCGATAGGGCTGCAGCAGACCCTCCCGGGCTCCACGATAGAAGATGGTATCCGGGCCTCCGAACCAGACGTCCCCCTGAGGGTTCGCCTTCTCGGAGCGGACGCGGTCGTAGACCTCCTGCGACCCCATGTCGAGCCAGCGGATGTCGATTTCGGGATGCGCCTTCTCATACGTGCGCTCGAGCAGCCCCAGGAGATCCCGGCCGTGCGGAGAGTAGAGGAGAACGGGTGTCCGTTTGTCGCTCCGGCAGGAAAGCGCCACCTCGAGGAACAGAAGCAGAAGCGCGCAGACGTATCCGCGCCTCCCGCTCGCCGCTCGCCCTTCGCCTCCCTCAGCGCCCATCCGTCCCTCTCCAGGCGAGCAGATTCGCGAAGAGCCGGTACGCCCCGGGGACGCCGGCGGGGAGCTCCCGGAAGAAGGCGAGGCCCGTGTAGGTGTAACGGCCCTTTCCGATCTTCGCGACCAGCAGCGAACCCCGCTGCTCCGCCTCGCCCGGGTCGTTCATCGAGAGGAGCGGCGTGTACGACGGCGCCCAGGTGTGCGCGAAGTAAATTCCCCGTTCCTGCACCCAGTCGTCCCAGTCCTGCGGGCCGATTGGATTGGGAGATCGGAAGATCGAGTGGGACGGATCGAGGATCCTCACCGCGGCCGTCTCGTCGGTCACGCGGTCGATTGGCCGGGCGATCTCGAGTTTTTCGGGGGCAAACGCGCCCTCGGTGAATCCGAGCTGCTGGTACTGCACGATCAGGAGGCCTCCGGCGCGCACCCAGTCGAGGAGGCGTCCGTTGGCGTTGGCGAGGGCCGGCTCCGTTTCGTAGGCACGCACCCCGAGGACGATCGCGTCGAAGCCGGCGAGGCTCCCGTGCTCGAGGTCGCCGCCGGAGAGAACTCGGACCGGAACGCCGACCCCGAGAAGCGCCTCGGGAACCCGGTCCGAAGCGCCGCGCACGTACCCGACGGCGGAGAGCTTCGGCAGCTTCAGGTCGAGCGCCGTCACGGAGACCGCGGCATCTCTCGGAAACGGCGTGGGACGGATGTGCTCGTAGTCGATGACCCGCACGCCGGCGTTGAGCCGCTCGCCCGACGTCAGGACGGCCGCCAGGGAGACCGCGAACCGTCCCGCGCGCGCTCCCGACGCCGGAGGGCGCAGCTCCATCTCGACGAAGGCGCGGTCTCCCTTCTTCGCCAGCGAAAAGCTCGCAGGCGAGACGGTCCATCCCGCGGGCGCCTGCGCCTCGACGCGGCCGGAGACGGGGCCGGCGGCGTTCGAGGCCACGGTGACGGAGAAGTGCGCGGGAGCGTTGCCGCGTCCGATCGGCAGGACGAGAAGCGGCGGATTCGCGGACACCTCCAGCCGGGGGACGGCTCGCAAGGCGCGGCGGATCTCACCGAACTCTTCGTCGCGGTAGCGGAACGTGGCCTCGCGCGCGAGCGTCACGCGGGAGCCCGCGATCTTGAGCGTCACCCAGCCTGAAAGCGGCGGGGGCCCGAACGGCTCCCCCCGCACGGCCGGGGGCGCGGAGCTCCAGTCGTACATCGCGCCGCGAAGCGGCTGGCGGAGAAAGTACGGGAGGGTCGGGAGAGCGTCGGGCGGGAGAGAGGCGGAGAGCTTCCACTCCTGCAGCGCGCGCGGGCCGACCGGTCTTGCGTCCCCCGGCGCCGCCACGGTCCAGCCGTCCGGCGATTCGAGCCGGGCCGACTCGACCGCGATCTCCTCGCGGCCGGCGTTGGCGACCTGGACGGTCACGGAGACGGAATCCCCGGGGGACGCGGTCTCGCGGTCCGCGAGAGCGTCGAGCGCGATGCCGGCGGCCGCCGCGAGGGCGGTCTCGGCGGCCGAGATTTTTTCGTCGAGGACCGCCGCCCCTGCGCCGTTCGCCGCGAAGAGCGCGCGCGCTCCCCGCAGCTCCTCGAGAAGAGCGGCGATGGCGGGCACCGAATCGGAAAGCGAGGAGGGAGACAGCCGCGCGCGCGCCTGCCGGGCGAGTCCGGCGACCCTCGTGAGGCGGGATTCGAGCTCCCGCCGCCGGGCCGGGTCGTTCGTCTCGGCGGCGAGAGACGGAAGCTCCGAGTCCGTGCCGGCGAAGAGGTCTTTGCCGTCCTTTCCGGCGCCCCCCTCGATCCATCCGACGCGCGCCTCGTTCGGCCCGATCGGCTGCAGAGCGCCGGTTCCCTGGGACCGGTGGAGGCTCCGGCTCGCGACGGCGATCTGCTGGAACGAGCGGCCCGTGAGCGGCTCCAGTCCCCCGGTCGGCAGAACGAGGGTGGTCTTCTCCCGGTCGAGGAAGCGCGTGGTCTGGTAGAGAGCGGCGGGCTGCCAGGGCCCGAGACCTTCGGCGGCCAGCGCTGGAAACGCGGCCGGGTCGCCAGCCGCCTTGAACGCCTCCCGCGCGATGAGGCCCGACTCCTGGTGCTGGCCGTGGCCGTCGCGCGGCGTCCCGGAGAAAATCGCGACCACCACCTGCGGCCGGAACCGGCGGATGATCCGGACGGCGTCCTCCAACACGGCCTCCTTCGGCCAGAGGCGGAGGGCTTCGTCAATCGACCTCGAGAAACCGAAGTCGTAGGCGCGCGTGAAGTACTGCCGGGCGCCGTCCAGACGCCGGGCGGCGTTCAACTCCCCGGTCCGGATCAGTCCGAGACCCACGCCGAGATCATCCCCGATCAGGTTCTGCCCGCCGTCGCCCCGCGACAGGGAGAGGTACGCCGCCTCTCCCCCCATTCCTCTCGCCACGAGCGTCAGGAGCGCGGTGTCTTCGTCGTCGGGATGGGCCGCGATGACGAGGAGCCGCCGGTTCGTCTCGAGCTTCCGGAGGAGAGGATCGATCGCGTCGACCCCGCCGGCCGACGCGGGCGGGAGCGCCGTGCCGGGCGGTTCCGCCGCGCGTGCCGACGCGAACGAGAGCACCCCGGCCAGGAAGACGGCGAAGAGGGATCGGCTGCGGAGTTTTTTCACGCGGGGGAGTGTATGCGAGGAGGGAACGGGGCCGGGAAACGGGAGCCGAGCGACCAGCGGGAGCGAGACGGCCGCGGTACTCCGCGGTCAACTTGTTCGGGAATCGAAAGCGAAGAACGGAAACGACGCTCGACGCTTAACGCTCAACCCCCACGCGCAGCCGAGGCGAAACTCAACCGTCAGCGTTTCTTCATCTGCGAGCGTACCAGAGGCGCCGACGCGGCCGCGAGGGCGGCCAGAAGCGCGGCGATGAATTGAGCGCGCTTCTTCGCGTCCATGCGCTGCCACTCCTTCATGATCCGGTCGATCGTGCTCTTCGAGACATCTCCCGCCTGACCGATCGCGCGGCGCGCCGAGGCGACGCCTTCGCCCGAGATCGAGGCGACGCTCGCCCCGGCCTCGGAGGCCTTCCGGGCGAAGCCGCGGAGCATGGTCTCGAGGGTTCCGGCGGCAGCCCTCTTCTTCGCGGGCGCTTTCCGGCGAGCCGGCGCCTGCCGGCTGGCGGGGGCCTTTCGCCGGGCCGCAGCAGCAGCGGACTTCTTCGCGGGCGCCCGGCGGCGCGGCTTCGAGGCGGGAGGCTCGTCTCTGTTCTCATCTTCCATCGTTCACCTCCGCAGGGGTTGTCGGTCGTTCATCGTCTTCATTTCTTTCCTGAGAGCTGAGAGCGACAGCTGACAGCTTTTTCCCTACTCACCCGCCGCGGTAAACACCGGCTTGATGTCGACGGGAATCTCGGAGAGCCGTCCGGTGACGGCCGCGATCTCCGGAGTCGATTTGCCATAGCGTTCGAGGAGGCGCCTGCCGCGCTCGAAGTCGCCGGTGGCTTCGATCATCAGGAGCTCGTTGGCGAGGGATTTGACCGCCTCCCGGAATCTGTCCCGCTTCGCCAGGAACCGTCCGCCGGCCGATGGCACGATCGCCCCCTTTTCGCGAAACCAGTTCCACTGCACGGCGGTGCCGCCTCCGTGCGCCTCTTCGAGCCCGAACCGCATCGACCGGAACATGAGACCGACGTAGGTCACCGCGAGCGATTCTTCGTCGAAGGACGTCAGCCACTTCTGATCGAGCGCGTAGAGGAGGTTCCAGAGACCCACCGCGTCGGCTTTGCACTCCTCGATCGTCGAGTAGATGTTCTTCAAGAGCAGCCGCGCCTCGACCCGCTTCCCGTCGGGTCCCGTGATGACGCCCGGCCCGAGTCCGTGAGACAGCTCGTGGAAGAGAGTGTGGTTGAAGTAGGGATCAAAGGAGAGGCGGCTCGCCTGCGAGGGATCCATGACGCGCTCGGCGACGGGCCGGCCGCTCTGCTGGAATTTCGCCTCCATGACGTTTTTCAGGAGAACCTTCTTCGACCCCTTCGCCTCCCGAACTTTTTCGTCGTTCGGGAGATTGAAGGCGGCAGTCTGCACGCCGCGCCGCGCGTCGCCGGAGGTGAAGGCCTCCTGCACGACGCGGATCGGAGACTCGAACTTGCGGGTGAAGTTCTTGTGCGCCTCGGGAATCGGGAGGTTGCGCTCCATGTCGGGGAGATGCCGGGCGTACACGGCCAGGTGCGCGCTCTCGGCCTTGTCCCGCACGGTGACGAAGGACTCGTACGCCGCCTTGAAGTTGAAGAGCGCGTCCTCGTAGACCTCGTAGGGCCCGATGGCGATCTCGATGTCGGAATCGAGGTCCATCCACGCGACGTCCGACGCGAAGTAGTCGTCTGACAGGAACGCATCCGCGCGCAGCGTCAGGAACTTCTTCAGCGACGCGTTTCCGGTCGAAGCGGCCGCGGCACGCAGCTTCTCGGCGGCGCGGGTCAGCGCGGGCTGGTAGAACTTCGCATAGGGAATCGCCACGAGCCGGTCGCCGTCCCGCCGGATGACGGTGAAGAGGCTCTGGAAGCCCTCGCGGTCCTGCGGGTGGGTGGCGATCCACTTCTCGAGCTCGTCGCGCGACATGTCGAGGGGGTAGAACCCCGCGCCCTTCGGCTTGGGCCGACGCCCGACGAAGGGCTCGTCCCCCTTCAACCGGTCCCAGGGGCCGGCGTTGATGTCGAAATATTCGATCGCGGCGACCGCGAGAGGCCGCTGGTCTCCGCCGACCCGCTCGAGGGCCTGGCGCGTCGAGGGAACCTCCTCGGAGACCTGCCGGGCAAAGATCGCGTCGAGCTCGCGGGAGGCTTCGATGAGGAGCTGAAGGGTCCGGGTCTCCCTCTCGTCGAGAAGGGTGCGGTCGTAGTCGATCCGGGTCGGCGGAAACTGCCGTACCCGGGCGGGGACGTCCGGGGCAATCGCCATCGCGTCGGCGCCCGAACGCCCGGCGACCGGGGCCGACGAGGGGGCGGCCGTCGAGCCCGAGGGGACGGAAGCGGATCCGTCGGGCCGGCTCACGGCCGCCGCGCACCCGGACAGCGCGCCGGCCAGGCAGAGGACCGCGAGACCGTATGTCCTGCGCATGGGCCGGAATCTAGCATCGTTTGCATGGCGTACCTTTAGCATGTCGCCGCCCATGGTGATCGGCCACGACGAGGCGCTGGAGTGGTATCGCCGAAACTGCCGGCGGTCCGGAGAGCTCTTCGGGATGATTCCCGATTTTGCTTACGGGGACCGCCCGATCCCTCTTCGAAACCCCATCTGTTTCTACGACGGGCACATCCCCGCCTTCGGGATCAACACACTGTGGAAGCGGGCGCTCGGCCAGCCCGCGCTGAACGCCGATTACGAGTCTCTCTTCGAGCGAGGAATCGACCCGGAGGCGCCGCCGGATGCGGCCGGCCCGCAGTGGCCCACCCGGAAAGAGATCGGCGAATACCGTCGGTCCGCCGACGCGGCGCTCACCCGCCTCTTCGCGGAAGGTCCGCTCGAGGACGACGACAACCCGCTCCTGCGCCGCGGGCAGGCGGTCTATACGGTCTTGGAGCACGAGGTCATGCACCAGGAGACCCTCCACTACATGTGGCGGCGGCTCCCTTTCGACAGGAAGATCCGGCCCGCCGGCGCCGCCGCCCCGGTCCCCGGCCCCGACCGGGCGCCGAAACGCGAGACCGTCAGGATCCCCGCCGGAGCCGCGACGCTCGGCGCCCGCCCGGACGAGGTCGCGTTCGGATGGGACAACGAATTTCCCGTTCAGTCCGTGCGGGTCCCGGCGTTCGAGATCGACGTACACAACGTCACGAACTCCGACTTTCTCGAGTTCGTCGAGGCGGGCGGCTACTCGCGCGATGACCTCTGGGACCCGGAAGCGTGGGGGTGGCTGCGGTCGGAAAGCGTCGCCCATCCTCCCTTCTGGATTCGCGGCTCGAAGGGGTGGGAGTGGCTCGGTATGTTCGAACGGATTCCTCTGCCCCCGGCGTGGCCCGTCTGGGTCACGCACGCCGAGGCCTCCGCGTACGCGCGGTGGAAGGGCCGGCGCCTGCCGAGCGAGGCGGAATATCACCGCGGCGCCTACGGCTCACCCTCGGGCGCGGAGCGCGACTTTCCATGGGGCAGCGAGCCCGCCGGCCCGACCCGGGGAAACTTCGATTTCCAGAGCTTCGAGCCCCTCCCGGTCGGGTCGTTTCCCGAGGGGGCGTCGGGGTGGGGCATTCACGATCTGATCGGAAACGGCTGGGAGTGGACCTCCACGGTCTTCGCCGGATTTCCCGGATTCCAGCCGATGGCCTCCTATCCGCAGTACTCGGCGGATTTCTTCGACGGAAAGCACTACGTCATGAAGGGGGCGTCGCCCGTCACCGGCCGGGAGCTCGTCCGGCGGTCGCTCCGAAACTGGTTCCGGCCGAACTATCCGCACGTGTACGCCTCGTTCCGCTGCGTCGGGCCGGCCTCCTGATGTCAGAATCGCCGGACGCGGCGACCCCGCGTTCATGAGCCTTCCCACCAGCCTCGCCGCGCCGGCCGCCGAGTCCGTGAGGGATTTCGCGACGGACGTGCGCCGCGACCTCGCGCTCGTTCCCAAACAGATCCAGTCGAAGTACCTCTACGACGGGCTCGGCTCGACGCTCTTCGAGGCCATTTGCCGTCTTCCCTGGTACCGGATCACCCGCGCGGAGGCTCGGCTCCTCTCGACCTTCGCGCCGCAGATCGTCTCCGCGTTTTCCGAGCCGCTGACTCTGGTCGAGCTCGGGTGCGGAAGCGGCGAGAAGCTGGCCATGCTCGCCGAGGTGCTGCGGGCGCGCCGCCGCCACGTCGCGGTGCACCTGATCGACATTTCTCCCGTCGCGCTCGAGCTCTCGGAGCGGACTCTCGGGCGGCTGCAGCACGTGTCCGTGGTCGGCCATCGCGCCACCTACGAAGAGGGTCTCCGCCACGCGGCCGCCCAGCGGGTCGGCGACAGCGCCATGCTCGTGCTCTTTCTGGGATCGAACCTCGGCAACTTCGACCCCCCGGCGGCGCACGACTTCCTGAGCCGCATCCGGGGGTCGTTGCGCGCGGGGGACGCGCTGCTTCTGGGCGCGGACCTCGTCAAGCCGGAGTCGGACCTCCTGCTCGCCTACGACGACCCGCTCGGCGTCACCGCCGCGTTCAACAAGAACCTCCTCGTCCGCATGAACTCCGAGCTCCTCGCCGACTTCGATCTGGAGCTCTTCGATCACCGCGCCGTGTGGAACGCGCGCGAGAGCCGCGTCGAGATGCACCTGGTCTCGCGGGCCGACCAGGTCGTCTCCATTCCCCGCGCCGAAACGTCGGTCCGGTTCGCGCCCGGAGAGCCTATCTGGACGGAGAGCTCGTATAAGTACACCCCCGAGGACGTGATCCAGCGCGGCCGGCTGGCCGGCTTCCTCTCGCTCGACCAGTGGGTGGACTCGAGAGCCCGGTTCGCCCTCACCCTTTTTTCAGCGGACTGATCCCCGCAGGGTCATCGGTCCGGCGGCGGAGCGGGCCGTGTAATCTTCCCCTGTTCGGGAGAGTCTCTCGACTGGATTCGTGCTCCCTCAGGCGCCCGCCTGGTGGCGTCCGAGGATCAAGGAGGCCCATTTGACGATCGCCAAGCTCGCTTCCGCCGCGCTCGCGCTCACCCTCCTCCTCCCGTGTCTCCCCTCCGCCGCCGAGGAGCACCTCGACTTCGACATGGAGAACCGGATACGGCAGGAGGGCTTTCACAACTCGAAGGTGATGGCGACCGCGAGCCATCTCATGGACTCGATCGGCGCGCGGTTGACGGGCTCGCCGAACATGAAGAAGGCCAACGAGTGGACGCGCAGGCAGCTCGAGGAGTGGGGCCTCGCAAACGCGCACCTGGAGAGCTGGGGGCCTTTCGGTCGGGGCTGGAGCTACGAACAATGCAGTCTGAGGATGGTCGCGCCCGACACCGCCGAGCTGCTGGCCCTCCCGGTCGCCTGGTCTCCGGGCACCAACGGACCGCTGCGCGCGAGTCTCGTCCGGGTCAAGCTCGCGACCGAGGAGGACATGAAGGCGCAGAAGGGGCAGCTCGCGGGGAAGGTCCTTCTGCTGGGCGACGCGCGCGAGGTGAAGCTTCAGGACGCGGCGCTGTCGGAGAGGTACGACGAAAAAGGACTTTCCGAGATCGCGATGTACGAGGTCCCCGGCCTGACTCCGTCGCCGCGGCCCGGCCGGCCGCCTTTCAACCGGGAGGAGTTCGCAAAGCGCCGCCGGTTCCGCCGAGCGCTCGATCGGTTCCTCGCCGACGAAAAAGTCGCGGCCGTGCTCGAGCCGGGCGCACTCGACGGGGGCACGTTCCGCGTTCAGGGCGTCAACAACGGCTACAAGCCCGATGCGCCGGCGACCGTCCCGCAGGTGATGCTGGCGATCGAGCACTTCGGCCGTCTCGCGCGCCTTCTCGACCGCAAGGAAGAGGTCCAGATCGAGTTGAACGTCCGCGCCCGGTATCACGCCGAGGATCCGATGGCGTACAACACGATCGCCGAGATCCCCGGGACCGACAGAAGCGGGCAGGTGGTCATGCTCGGCGGGCACCTGGACTCGTGGCACGGCGGCACCGGCGCGACCGACAACGGGGCGGGAGTCGCCGTCGCGATGGAGGCGGTCCGCATCCTGAAGGCGGCGAACGCGCGGCCGCGGCGGACGATCCGGATCGCTCTCTGGAGCGGAGAAGAGCAGGGCCTGCTGGGATCGAAGGCCTACGTCCGGGCGCATTTCGGGTCCCGGCCGGATTCCTCTCCGGCGGACCTCGAGCTTCCATCCTCCCAGCGGCCGCTCTCCGGACCGCTGACAATTAAGCCCGAGCACGCGAAGCTCTCGGCCTACTTCAACCTCGACAACGGAACGGGCAAGGTCCGCGGGGTGTACACACAGGAGAACGTCGCGGTCGTTCCGATCTTCGAGTCGTGGATCGAGCCGCTCAAGGACCTCGGGGTGACGACGATCACCAATCGCAATACGAGCGGGACCGACCATGTCTCCTTCGACGAAGTGGGCCTCCCCGGGTTTCAGTTCATCCAGGACGAGGTCGAGTACGAGACGCGGACACACCACACCAACATCGACACCTACGAACGCCTGCAGAGGGAGGACCTGATGCAGGCCTCCGTGCAGGAGACCCCGGCCAGGGAATGGAAAGGCACAGGTGGCGGGGGACTGACGGATTCGCCTGGCTGTGTTCCTCTCGTGAATGACTCCCGGGGAAGCCGCCCGGCTTGCCCGCGGATTCGGTTGGTCCCGTCCGAGCGGCGCCTCGTCCTCACAGACTCGGAAACCGTTTCCGCGCTCTGGTCGCTACCAACCCGGGGACGGGTCAGATCACCAGCGGCCTTCCGATCTCGATCGAAAACGCGGGCCGGCTATTTCAGCCTACCCGGGCTCACGGGAGATCCGCTCTTCCCGGAAGTCTTGATCAAAATGGTCGACACGACGGGCTCGCCCTCTCACGGTCGTCGACACGATCAGCGGCCGGACGGGAACCCGCACGAACAGGACGGGCGCGCCCGGGCCGCTGTGCGGCGCGTCGACACGAGCGCTTTTTCCCCGTGGGCGGCGCGGGAGCGGCGGCGGCGGGGCGGAACGATGACGGGATCGAATCGCATCGCTCGGATAGTCTTCCAGCCGGAGGCACCGTCCTATGTCGCTTCTCGCCGCACTCCTCATCCTGGCGCTTCCGGCCACAGCCGGGACAGCCGCGAAGAGCTCTTCGCCGGGCCAGTCGTCCTCGGGAGGGTTCACGCCGGCGGAGAAAGCCGCCGCCGCGACGATCACGCAGGAGGTCGTCCGGGCCCACACCCGGTTTCTCGCCTCCGACCTTCTGGAGGGCCGCGCCCCCTCGACGCGCGGAGACCGGCTCTCGCTCGAGTACGTCGCGAGCCAGATGGAGGCGATGGGGCTCACCCCGGCGGCTCCGGGCGGGGGGTGGATCCAGAAGGTCCCGCTCGTCTCGATCGCTCCCCGGGTGCCCGACACCATGGTCTTCGCCGGTCCGGGCGGCCGGCAGGAATCCCTGCGCTACCGGCAGGACTTCATGGCCTTCCCCGGCGTTCAGAAGCCGACGGCGTCCCTCGAGGCCGCGGAGGTCGTCTTCGTCGGGTACGGGATCGTGGCGCCGGAATACGGCTGGGACGACTACAAGGACGTGGACGTCCGCGGCAAGGTGATCCTGATGATGAACAACGATCCCGAGGAGGATCCGGCGCTCTTCGCGGGAAAGACGCGCCTCTGGTACGGGCGCTGGGACTACAAGTACGAGATCGCCGGCCGCAAGGGCGCCGCGGCGGCCATCATCATCCACACGACTCCCTCCGCCGGGTACGACTGGAACGTGATTCAGACCGGGTGGGGGGGCGAGCGGTACGAGCTTCCCGACGAGGGAAGCCCGCGCGTCGCTCTCAAGGCCTGGACCACGAACGACGCTTCGAAGAAGATCGCGGCGCTCGGGGGCCAGGACCTCGACCGGATGCGCGCCGCCGCGCAGCGCAGAGATTTCCGCCCGGTCCCGCTCGGCGTTCGGATCTCCTTCGCGGTGCAGAGCGCGATCCGCAACGTCGAGAGTGGAAACGCGCTGGGGCAGATCCGCGGAAGCGATCCGGCGCTCGCGAAGCAGATCGTCATCTACACCGCGCACCATGATCACTTCGGGAAGAAGGAAGGGGCCGGCAAAGCCGGGGAAGACCTGATCTTCCACGGCGCCCGCGACAACGCGTCGGGAGTGGCGGCGGTTCTCGCCATCGCGCGCGCGTACACGCGCCTTCCGAGGGCGCCGAAGCGGACGATCGTATTCGCCTCCGTGACGGCCGAGGAGCAACAGCTTCTCGGCTCGGAGTACCTCGCGAAGCACCCGCCCGTGCCGGAGGCGGACATTACGGCGAACATCAACATCGACGAGCTCAACATCTGGGGAAAGACCCGCGACGTCTCGATGATCGGCCTCGGAAAGTCGAGCCTCGACGTCCCGATTCGCCAGATCCTCGCCATGCAGGGCCGGACGGTGAAGGCGGACCCGTTCCCGGACAAGGGGCATTTCTACCGTTCGGATCAGTTCAACTTCGCCAAGGTCGGCGTCCCCGCCTCGTACTTCGACCCGGGGACCGACTTCATCGGAAAACCGGCCGGCTGGGGCGAGCAGCAGATCGACCACTACGAAAAGCAGGATTACCACCAGCCGTCCGACGAGTACCGGGACAGCTGGGACCTCTCGGGCGCGATCGAGGACCTCCAGCTCGATTTCTATCTGGGTCTCAAGGTCGCCAACACGATCGCTCCGCCCCGATGGAACCGGGGCGACGAGTTCGAACACCTGCGGCCGGCGAAGTAGTCGAGCCTCTTCCCCCTCTCCCCGCGCGGCCGCCGAGAGGGCCGTGGTGGGAGGAAGCGCTTCTCTGGAAGGCGACGCCGAGACCGGCCCTGCTGACGGCGTCCCCGGCGGCACTCGCTTTGCAAACCCCCACTCGTTCCCGCGATCGGGCGGGCACCTACCACTGGGGGCTCCATGAAACGGACCGGATTGGGACTCGTGTTTCTTCTCGCGGTTGGAATGTGCATTCCCGGCACAGTGTTCGCGCAGGGAAGCGGCGTTCACTTCGGCCTGTCGGGCGGCGGCGACTTTCCCGTCTCCGACCAGTCGAACGTGTACAGGACGGGCTGGAACGGGACCGCGCTGCTCGCGCTCAACTTCGGCAGCGCGCCGATCGGGTTGCGGATCGACGGGTCGTACCATGAGTTCAAGACCAAGAGCGAGCTGGACGCGTTCTTTCTCGGCTCCGGGAGAACCCGCGTCATCGACGGGACGTTCGACGTGGTGATCGGTCCTCGCGGCAATGCTGTCGAGCCCTATTTCATCGGCGGCGTGGGCGCTTACGACATCCGCTTCCGCGGGCAGGAGATCAAGTCGAACAACGCCTTCTCAGACAACACGACTCGCTTCGGATGGAACGCGGGCGGAGGAATCGCGTTTCCGCTTGGAAACTCCAACTCCGGCAGCCGTTTTTTCATCGAGGCGCGGTACACGAGCGTTTCGACGAACGGAAGCCGCTTCTCGGACAGCGTCAACAACAACGGAGCGCGTTTCACCTTCGTGCCGGTGAACGTGGGGTTTCTGTTCTAGGCGCTATGCGAGGAAGGCGGAAGGCGGAAGGCGGAACGCGTGAGGCGGGAGGCGAAAGGCGAACTGAAAACTGAGAACTGAAAACTGAACTACTGTTCCAGCATGAATACACGACGCTCGTTTCTCCGCGGCGCCGGCGTCTCCGTCGGCGCCGCGCTCGTGGTCGGCGCGGCTCCGAAGACTCCGGCGGCCGCGCCTGCCCCGGCCTCCCCGCTCCCGCTGGTGAAGCCCCGAGCCCTGAAGCCGGGCGACACCGTGGGTCTGATCTCGCCCTCGTCGTACATCTTCGACCTGTGGAAGATGGACAGCGCGGTCACGCGCCTCGAGTCCCTGGGCCTGAAGTCGAAGATCGGACGTCACGCGAAGGCGCGGCACGGCTACATGGCGGGGACCGTCCAGGAACGCGTGGACGACCTGCACGCCATGTTCTCGGATCCGACCGTCGCCGCGGTGTTCTGCCTCGGCGGGGGCTACGGAACCGAGAGGCTCCTGGACTCGATCGACTACGCGCTCATTCGCAAGAACCCCAAGATTCTGCTGGGATACTCGGACATCACCGGCCTGCATCTCGCGATCAACAGGAGGGCGGGCGTCGTCACTTTTCACGGGCCGGTCGCCTTGTCCTCGCTGCCCGCCTTCACCCTCGAATCCCTCAAGAAGGCTCTCTTCGTGTCCGAACCGATCGGGGAGCTCGGCAACCCGCCCGAGAAGGATCCTCTCTCACCAGAATTTCCGCGCCACACGGTGGCTCCCGGCCGCGCGCGGGGACCGATCATCGGCGGAAACCTCACGCTGATCTCGACCACGATGGGAACGCCGTACGAGATCGACACCCGGGGGAAAATCCTGTTCATCGAAGACGTCGGAGAGGCGCCCTATCGCATCGACCGGATGCTCGTGCAGCTGAAGCTGGCCGGCAAGCTCGACGAGGCCGCGGGGATCGTCTGGGGAACCTGCACGGACTGCACCGTCTCGAACTCCAGCTTCGAGGTGAATCTCTCGATCTCCGACCTCGTCGACGAGATCCTGGGCGGGATCAACAAGCCCGTCCTCGCCGGGCTCGTCTTCGGTCACACGAAGGAGAAGCTCACTCTGCCGATCGGGGTGATGGCCGAGATGGACGCCGCGGCGAAGACGGTCTCGATCGTGGAGGCCGCGACGGTCGCGGGTGTGAGTTGAGAGTTAAGAGTTGAGGGTCGAGAGATCAGAATGGGGTGGAGTTTCCTCGAACCCTCGAATGTCGGCGAAAGCCGAGAGGTCAAAAATCGGGCGGGGTCGCCCCCGCCCGAGGTCACCGATTCTTGAACGGTGGTTCTGTTCTAGAAATCCACCCGTCCGGCAAACTGCAGGGTGCGGGGGACTGTCGTGACCGTGTTCGCGACGCCGAAAGTCGCGGAAGGCGTCTGGTTGATTCCCCACGACTGGTTGCCCGTTCCCACGAAGCGGTTTGCGTCGTTCGTGACGTTGAAGCACTCCGCGATCGCCGTCAGGCCGACAGGGCCGATGGTGAAGGTTTTTGCGAGCCGCACGTCGAGCGACGAGGTTCTCGGCTGGCGGAACTGGTTGCGGGAGTAATGGACTCCGTTGATCGTCGGCCGGTCATTGAAAAACCCGTCCTGATTCTCGTCCGCGCCCGTCGTCGCCGTGTAGGGGGAGCCCGTCGTATAGCGATAGGTTGCGGAAAGTCCAATTCCCCACCACGGCGTGTTCCAGTTGGCGTTCGTCGCCAGCTTCCAGCGCTGATCCCGATTCGACCAGCTGTAGCTGGCGTCGAGGTTGTGAAGATCCTCCGCCTGAGCGCCGGCGAAATTGCGCTCGTTCGAATCGGTGTCTTTATCCTGCGACCAGGTGGCGGCCGCGAAGAACTGCAGGTTGCTTGTGAAGCGATGACTGAGATTGAAGCTGACAGCCTCGTACTTGGACCGGGCGTCTGTGGTGTACGTGGAGATGCGCCCGTAGAACGGGTTGGGCCGCGTCCGGGAGTACCGGGGTTGCCCGTTGATGGGCGAAACGCTTCCGTCGTATACGAGGTTGGGGTCATCCAGCCGCTCGAGGTTCTTGGCCTTCGCGTAGGTGCCTTCGATTGAGGCGACTGTGTTGGCGAAGATCTCCCGGTCGATTCCCAGGGTGATCCGGTCGGTGACGGGATCCTTGTAATTTGTGGCCGTCGTGAAGACGCCCAACGCCTTCGGCGTCGGGATTGCCTGGAAATTGATTGCCTCAACCACGTTGGGATCGAAGGTGGGTCCCCACCCCGGCGACAGGGGGTCGGTCGGCGCCGTTCGGTTGGCGGCGTTGCCTCCGGCGTTGATCGTATATTGCGTGCCCGTCTGGCCGTTCGAGGTTATGAGCTGAGCGAAAAGGATCCCCGGGGTCCGCGCCCAGAAACGTCCGAGCGACAGGCGGATCGCCGTCTTCGGGTCCGGCGAGAAGCTGAAGCCGCCGCGAGGGGACCACTTGTTGTTCTGGTCCGGGATCTGAGCGTCGAGGGCGAACGCGCCGGTCGGGAGGACGTTCTGCGAATTCAGGATCGGGTTGTCGGGGTTATTGAGACGCTCGTAGCGCACGCCCGCCGTCACTGTCAGCTTCGGGGTGACGAACCACTGGTCCTGAACGAAGAAGGCGAGCTCTTTCTGCGCGAACCCGGCCTTACCGGCCTCATCGGCGGAGCGGCCCCCCAGACCCCCGAACTGAAAGTACTGGGACCACTTCCCCGCGAGGAGGTTCGCTTTGTTGCCGGCGTCGAAAACGTAAACCCCGCGCCAGTTCCCCTTGAAGACCTGGCTGATCGACGTCTTGTTGTACTCCGCGCCCCCTTTGATGACGTGGTTCTTGACCAGGTATGTCGCGATGTCACCGAACGACACTCGGTCCGCGGTCGACCTAATCGGCAGAAAGCTCGTGCTGCCGAGGCTCAAGCCGCCGTAACGGATCTCCGGCTGGTCGACCCCCACCGGCAGGCGCGGCGTCTGCTCGATGACGTACTGCCCATTGACGTCATTCAAGAGGCTCGAGCCGAACTGGCTGTTCCAGGAGCCGACGTACGCGTGAGACTGCAGCCCTTCGATCCCGTTGTGATGGCTCGTCTGGCTCTGCGATCCCGAGGTTCCGTGGTCCCCTTCGTATTGAGCGTAGTTGACACGGCCCATGAGACGCTGGGAGCCCGAGAGCTGGTAGTCGAGCCGTCCGAACATGACCCGACCGTCCTGGGTTTGAAGGTAAGTCGGATCCGACGCGAGAGTGGGATAACGGGCCGCGATATCCGGGTCCAGGAGAGTCGTCACGACTGGAATTCCGACGTTCTGCTTCTGCTGGTCATAGGACCCGAAAAAGAAGAGATGATCGTGGAGGATCGGGCCACCGATCGATCCGCCATACTGCTTTTTCTTCTGGTCGGGCGCTTCCTTCCCGGCAACCGCCGGCTGTCCGGCGGGCACTTTGGGGGCCGCGAGCCGCGCCTGGGTGCTGTGCGGCTGGACGTAGTAGAAGCCCGAACCGTGTAGATCGTTGGATCCGCTCTTCGTGATGACGTTGATGACTCCGCCGCCGGAGGGGCCGAACTCGACCGAGCCGCCGTTGCGGATGACGGTGAATTCCTTGACGGACTCCTGCGATATCGAAAGAGGGGCGCGGCCTTCCGCGGAGCCGAATGTTCCGCCGAAGAAGCCGTTGTCGTAGTCCATCCCGTCGACGGTCGTGTTCGTGTTGATTCCGCGTTGACCTGACACGAGCACCGTTCCGCGGCCCTCGGGGTCTTTCCGGGTTTCCGGCGTCAGAAGGACGAGGTCCTGGAAGTTGCGGCCGTTCGTGGGCAGGGACTTCAACTGCTCCGTCTGGATCGTCGTCGACGCCGACGTGTTCGTGACTTCGATGACCGGGGCGGAGGACGTGACGGTAACCGACTCCTGAACCGAGGAGAGTTGCATCCTGAAATCGACGCTGGGCACTTTTCCGATGTCCAAGCGCACGTCGGGACGGCTCGCCGGTTTGAACCCGGAGAGGTTCGCCGTCAGCGTGTACATGCCGGTCGGAAGGTTGATCAGCTGGAAGGCGCCGTCCGACCGCGTGACCGCGATCTGGACCAGTCCGGTGTCCTGATTCTTCCCTTCGACGGTAACGCCCGGCAGCGGGCCGCCGTCCGTGTCGCGAACGGTGCCGGAGATCCGGCCCGTCGTGACGTCGGTCTGCGCGCTCGCGGCGGACGCGAACGCAAGCGCGGCCACCAGAGCGAGTCCAAAAAATGCCCGCCCACGGGCAGACAGGGTTCCTCTCATCGAGATTCCTCCTTCTCTGAGAAAGGGGCAAGTGCGCGAATCGGCGTATTAGAAATTCCGTAGAAATTTTATACGCACTCGGAGAGCGGAGATAGAGCTTTCTCTTGCCGTCTAACTTTTTGTCGCACCGGGACATAGACCGCTCGTCGCCGAGTCAGAAAAATGAATGCACACGCGCCTGTGCAGGTGCCTGCCACGGGCGGCCGCCTGCGCGCCTCGACCGGTGGGAAAAAAAGCCGGGGCGGGAAATCGGGAAGCGAAAAGACCGTCCGACGCGTGAGCTCGCCGCTCGATCGAAACGGCGGGTCGGCACGTTTAGGACATCAAAAACCCGGAAAAGAGGTCTAAAACAACGGAACGATCATCGAAGTCTGCTTTTCGTACAGATTTCTGCTGACACCTGCGCGCGCGGCTGCTACTTTCTCGTCCATGAACAATGCCGATACCGCCTGGGTCCTCGTCGCGACGGCCCTCGTGCTCCTGATGACGCCCGCCCTTGCGTTTTTCTACGGAGGCCTCGTTCGCTCCAAGAACGCGCTCAACACGATGATGATGAGCTTCGCCTCCCTGGGCTTCGTCGGGCTGGCGTGGGCCCTCGCCGGGTACTCCCTGGCCTTCGACGGAGAGGCGCCGCTTTTCGGAGGGCTCGGGCGGGCCCTGATGCGAGGCGTCGACCTCGCGGCCCACGGGACGATCCCGCACGTTCTCTTCTTCTCGTACCAGGGGACGTTCGCGATCATCACCGCGGCCCTGATCTCCGGGGCGATCGTCGAGCGGATGCGTTTCGCTCCGTACCTGGTCTTCATCACTCTGTGGAGCCTTCTGGTCTATGCGCCGCTGGCGCACTGGGTGTGGGGCGGCGGTTGGCTCGCGCGCCTCGGAGCGCTCGACTTCGCCGGTGGAACCGTGGTCCACGTCAACGCCGCGGCGGCCGCGGCCGTCGCGGCCTGGACCCTCGGCCCCCGCAAGGACTACGCGCGCCAGGCGATTCTCCCGCACAACGTGCCGTTCACCCTGCTCGGCGCGGGTCTGCTCTGGTTCGGCTGGTTCGGGTTCAACGCGGGAAGCGCGCTCGCGGCCAACGCCTCCGCGGCGCTCGCGTTCACGAACACCCTCCTCGCTCCCATCGGAACCCTCGCGGCGTGGACGCTCCTCGATCTCTTCCGCGGCGGAAAGGCGACGGCGATCGGCGCCGCGACCGCGATCGTCGTCGGCCTGGTCGCGGTCACACCGGCCGCCGGCTACGTCGGACCCATGGCCTCGATCTGTCTCGGGGCCGTCGCCGCGTTCCCGAGCTACTTCGCCCTCCTCTGGCGCGCGCGCACGCGCCTCGACGACTCGCTCGACGTGGTGGCGGCTCACGGCGTCGGAGGGACCGTGGGTGCCCTCCTGACGGGGGTGCTCGCCAGGAAGATCTGGAACGGAACGGCGGACGGCCTCCTCTTCGGCAATCCTCGGCAGCTGGCGGTCCAGGCGATCGCCGTCGCGGTCACGATCGGGTTCAGCGCCGTGATGACCTGGGGAATCCTGACGGCGATCTCGGCCCTGATCCCGCTTCGCGCGAGCGAGCGGGAGCAGGGTCTCGGGCAGGACGTCGTGCAGCACGGCGAGGAGGCGTACGGCCATGGCGAAGGGGCGATCCTCGTATTGCCGGAATCGGCGCCCGAAGCCGCTCCGTCGGGCGCGATCGCCCTGGATGGCGCGTCATGAAGCTCGTCGTCGCGGTCCTTCGGCCCGAGAGACTGAACGCGGTCCTCGAGTCTCTCTTCCGCGCCGAGGTGCGGGGCCTGACCC
>JAIVJS010000033.1 GCA_020199905.1 Acidobacteriota bacterium | reverse complement strand
GGCCCTACAGTATGAGACGTCGGTTTCCCCTTTTCCCGCTGCTTCTCATCCCGCTCCTTTGGCCGGGTTTGGCGAACGCTGAGCCTCCCGCTCCCCCGATCTCGGGCGTGGTCAGTCACCTTCAGAAGCCGATCTCCGACGCCCTCGTCGTCTTTTACAACCTCGGGGACACGTCTCTGACCCGGTCGCGCACGGCGTCGGACGGCACCTTCGTCGTGCCCTCCGCGCCGGTCGGCGTCTACGACCTCGTCGCCTACAAGCGGGGCTTTCTTCCCGCGCTGATCCGGATCTGGCACCCATCGCTGACGGGTGCTCTCTCGGCAGTACGGATCCAGCTGCAGGTCCGGGGGGCGGCGCCGGACGGCGCCCCGTCCGCGATTTCGAGCGTCTGGGAGCTGCGCGATCGCGTCCCGGCGGATGTGCTGCGCGAGATCTCGCTCGAAGAGGACGGGCCGTCCGCTCTTCCTGCGATCGCGGGCGGCGACAAGCTTCGGATCGATCGCGCGATGGGCGGCGAGGTCCGCTCCGTCGCCGGCGTCTCACCCGGCGACACTTCGTTGTCCCGGACCGCGGTCGGTGTGCGCGGCGGGCTTCCCAACGGATGGAAATACGACCTGCGGGGGGACTACGCCGCGCTTTCCGATTCTGCCGGCGTCGTCGCGGATCCATCGCGCGCGACCGGAAATTCCGCCGGACTCTCCGTCGACCTCTCGGCCTCCGACGCGGACCACGTGCGCGTCGCCAGCCGGCGAAACACGCTCTCTTTCAGCGACGACCGGGCCGCGAGCCTCCAGAGCCACGCGGTGAGCTGGAGCCGCGGAGAAGAAGAAGGCCACGTCGAATCGGTCGCGGCGCGTTACGTCGACGAAACGAACCTCTACCGGGCGACCTCCGCCGGGACCTCGTTTTTCCCGCTGGCATCGCGGACGTGGGAGGTCAAGGCGCGCTACGCCCGTCCCGCCGGCGACTCGCCCGGCGCGTCCGTCGCGATGACCTATCGCCACCGGGAAGGCACGATCGGCCCCAACGCCGTCGGCACGGACGGCGCTCTCCTGCTCTCGGCCCCGGACGCCGATCTGGCGGCCTCCGCCTCGACCCGCGTGTCGACCCGCGGCGAGCTCGAAGGCGGAGTGGTGGCGCGGTATCTCTCGGGCGGTTACGGAGTCGCGCCGCGGATCGCCGCGCGCTACAACGTGGGCAACCAGACCTATCTCTTCGTGCGCGGCCTCTACCGCGTGGCGGAATCCTCCGGGGTGTCGACGAACGTGCTGCCGCTCGTAGCGTCGATCGAGGACTCGAGCGAAGCGACTTCGCGGAAGGCCTTTTCGGTCGGTTTCGAGCGCCGCGCCGGACAGGATGGCTCCTTCCGCGTCGAGGCATCCAATCAGCGGGTGAACGAAGCGGTGCGCGCGTTCTTCGAGGGCGATTTCCTGACCGACTTCGACAGCATCTATCTCTTCGACGGCAACGTGCTCCGCCAGTACCAGGGGACCGTCACCCACCGGTTGAGCGACACCGTCTCGGGGACCCTCGCCGTCCGTTACGGATTGATCGACGGAGAAATCTCGGCCCCGTCGGCCCGCCTTTTTGGAATCGACGAGAACCGGGGCCGCTTCTGGACCGCCCGCGCCGGCATCGAAGTTCTTCCGACCCGTACGGGCATTGCCCTTCTCCTCCGGGGAGGGCGCCAGCAGCTTCTGACCCGAGGCGGCGCGCATTTGAATCAGTCCGACAAGATCGCCATCTCGATCGCGCAGAACCTCTCCGTGATCGGGCTGACGCCCTTCGGGTCGGACTGCAAGCTTCTGATGGCCCTCGAATCCGCCCGCAGCACGGCATCGACCGATCGCGAAGATCCGCCCGTCAGCAACCGGTTCCTGGGCGGCCTCGCGATCGCGTTCTAAACCGTCGCTTCGCTCGCTCCGGGGAGGCGCCACGCGCCGGCGAGCCGGCTCGCCTGAGGGCTCTCACCGCTCGTCTCGTCCCTTCGCTCGCTACGCTCCCGCTGCGAGGTTTTTCCACCGCAAAAGCGAAAAAGCAGCCTCTCCTCCCTCTCCCCGCGCGTCGGGGAGAGGGCCGGGGCGGGGGCCGGAGCCAGGGCGATCCGTTCGTCGATGGGCTCGATTGCTGGTTGCCCCTGAGAAAATTTGGAGCGTATTCAAGGGTTTGGATTTTCGCGTGTGGGGACGAAAAGCCTGATCGAGCTAACTGCTGCAGAGGCTGGTGTTGCTGGATACGGTGTAGGCTGAGGCCATGGCATTCGGATTGCTGGATTGAGCGCTGTGACCCGATCCATGCCCCGACCCGGGAGAGTCGTACTCGGCACCCTCGCGGTCGTCCTCGCGGCGGGCACCATCGGGCTTTCCTTTCTCTCCTTCACAAGGAAGGTCGAGAGCTTCACGCGCGCCGGGTTCGAAAGCCGGCCCTCGGGGGGAGCGCTCGTCGTCCAATCCGTCGAAAAGGAGAGCGCGGCGGCGCGGGCGGGACTGGCCCCGGGCGACCGGCTCATAACGGCGGACGGCAGGACCGCGGCGTCGATCCCCGAGCCCGACCGCGCCCTGGCGAGAAAGCCGTATCCCCACCGACTCCTGGTCGAGCGAGGCAGCGAGATCCGCGAGGTCCTGCTCGGGAAGGTGAACGCCCGCGCCGACTGGCCCTACGTTTTTCTCGCGTTCGTCGGGCTGCTCTATCTCGCGATCGGACTCTTCACGGTCGCCCGAGACCGGTCCGAAGCCTCCCGGATCTTCTGCGCGGTCTGCCTGGCCTCCTTCGCCGTCTACGCGATCACCCCCGCGGGCCCCAGAGACGCGGCGTGGCGGGCGTTCCTCCTGGCGGAAGACGCCTACCGCGCGCTTCTTCCGGCGCTCCTCCTCCATTTCTTCCTCGTGTTCCCGAAACCCATCGCGCGGCGCGGGCTCATCCCGCTCCTGTATCTGCCGGGCGTGATTTACCTCTTCCTGCAGGAGGGTCCGTTTTTCCTCCACGTCGACGAGCCCGCGCTCCTCCTCGAATGGGCGACTCGGTTCTGGCTCGTGTACTTCGCCGCCTCCGCCGCCGCCATACTCCTGCGCGTCGGGGGGCTTCTCCGCCGGTCGCGCGGCGACGCGGTCGCCGAGAAACAGATTCGCTGGATCGGCCTCGGCGTGACGGTCGGCGTCGCGCCGTTCCTCCTTCTTTACGTTCTCCCGCGCATCTTCGGGCTCTCTTCCCCGCTGCTTTCGAACGCCGCCGTCATCCCGCTCGTCCTGATCCCTCTCGCGTTTGCGTACGCGATCCTCAAGTGGCGTCTCTGGGACGTCGAGATCTTCGTTCGCGAGGCTCTGGCGACGACCGCCGCCGTAGTGCTCGGCGGCATGGCGTTCGTCCTCTTGAACGCGCTGCTCGATCGGACTCTGGAAGGTATGGCGGAAGCAGGCAAGAACGTGATCGCTTTCGGATCCGGTCTCGTGCTCGCTTCGCTCCTCGTCCCCATGAAGAAGCGGATCACGGGCGTCCTCGAGCGCATCCAGTACCACGACACCTACCGCGCGCGGCGCGCGCTTCTCGACGTCGCCCGCGACTTCTCGACGCCGCGGCCCCGCGAGGAGCTGGTCCAGGCGATCGTGCAGCGCGTCGAGGAGGGGATGCACGTCGTTCCGTGCGCGCTCTTCCTCCTCGAAGAAAAAGGGCTGCCGCGCCCCGAGGCCCGGCTTCTCACGGAAAACCTCACGGGCGAGGACGTCTGGCGCCTTCGCGCTCCCGGTTTCGGCGAGGAGACTCCGGACGCGGCCACGCGCCTTCATGACGAAGGGTATCGAACGTTCCTCGCGATGCGCTGCGGCGGCGTCCTCGTCGGCGCTCTCGGCGTCGGACACAAGGACGGGCGAGTCCCCCTCTCCTCGGAAGACGAGGCGCTGCTGGTCGCCGTGATGGCGCAGGCGGGCCTCGCCTATGAGAATGCCCGCCTCTACGGGGCGCTCGCCGAGCGCCTCGAGGAGATCCGGACCCTCCAGCAGTACCAGGAGAGCGTCATCCGCTCCTCCTCCTCCGGCATCGTCGTCCTCGATGCGGAGGAGCGGGTGCACACCGCCAACCCCGCCTTCGCCGCCCTCGTCGGGAAGACCGAGGAAGACCTGCGGGGCCGCCGGTTCGAGGAGGTGCTGCCGGGAGTCGAACTGCCCGAGTTCACGGAAGCGGAGAACACGATCGAGGCGCGATTCGAGAACGCCTCGGGCGAGGAAAGAGACGTCCGCGTCTCCGTCTCGGCCTTCCAGGGCGCCCCGGAGCGCAAGGTCGTCCTCGTCGACGACGTGACGGACCGGCTTCGCGCGGAGCGCGCCCTCGCCGAGCGCGAGCGGCTGGCGTCTCTCGGGGTGCTCGCGGCGGGCGTCGCGCACGAGGTCAACACTCCGATCGCCGGGCTCTCCTCCTACGCGCAGATGCTGCTCGCCGACACGGCGCCGGGGGATCCGCGTTACGCGATCCTGAAGAAAATGGAGCGTCAGACCTTCCGCGCGGCCCACCTGGTGAACAACCTTCTGGAGTTCGCGCGGCCTCGCGCCGCGGCCCGCGTCCGCACCGACCTGAAGCGCGTCATCTCCAACGCGGCGGAGTCGGTCGAAACGACGCTCGGCACGCGCCGGCTCACTTTCGACGTGGACGGCTCGACCGGCCCGATCTGGATCGAAGGCGATCCCCGCGAGCTCGAGCAGGTCTTCGTCAACCTCTTCACCAACGCCCGCGACGCCTCACCGGAGGACGGCGAAGTCTCCTGCGTCCTGCGGGAAGAGGCCGAAACCGTGCGTGTGGTGATCGGAGACCGGGGGGACGGTCCCCCCAGGGGCGACGGAGAGAGGCTCTTCCAGCCCTTCTACACGACCAAAACGTCCGGGGGCACGGGCCTCGGGCTCGCGATCTCGCGAGAGATCATCCGGCGCCACGGCGGCGAGATCGGGCTCGAGGCCCGCTCGGGAGGAGGCGCGCAGGCCTGGGTGACGCTCCCGCTCGCGGCGCGCGTTTCATGAGCCGCTCGCTGCGCGTCTTGGTCGTCGACGACGAGGAGGTCATCCGCGACGTGCTCGCGACCCTCCTCGAACGGCAGGGCTGGCAGGTCACCACCGCGGCGAACGGCGCCCGGGCGCTTTCCGCGTTCGAAGCGGAGCCTCACGACGTCGTGCTCCTCGACCTCATGCTGCCCGACCGTTCGGGGCTCGACGTGCTCCGCGACCTGCGGCGGCGGGATCCCGATGCCGTGGTCGTGATCGTGACGGCCTACTCGTCCATCGAGGGAGCGATCGAGGCGATGCGCGAAGGGGCTTTCCACTACATCCCGAAGCCCTTCCAGAACGAAGAGGTCCTCCTGACCGTCGAGAAGGGCGCCGAGACGCGCCGCCTGACGGAGGAAAACCGGCGGCTGAAGGAAGAGCTCTCCCGGCGGTTCGGGCTCGGGCGGATCGTCGGGAAGTCGGAGGGGATGCGAAAAGTCTTCGAGCTCGTGCGCCTCGCCGGGCCCTCGAAGTCCACGATCCTGGTGGAAGGCGAGAGCGGTACCGGAAAAGAGCTGGTGGCTCGCGCAATCCATACGCACTCGCCGCGCTCCGGCTCCGCGTTCGTGACGGTGAACTCGGGGTCCATGCCGACCGAGCTCCTCGAGTCGAACCTGTTCGGCCACGTCCGCGGCGCCTTCACCGGCGCGATCGCGAACAAGAAAGGTCTCTTCGAGTCCGCGGAAGGCGGGTCGATCTTCTTCGACGAGATCGGCACGGTCAGCCTCGAAACGCAGGCGAAGCTCCTTCGGGTCATCCAGGAAAAGGAATTCATGCGCGTCGGCAGCGTCGAGACTCAGAAGGCCGACGTGCGGATCATCGCGGCCACGAACGTGGACCTGAAGAGGCTGGTGGCGGAGGGCAAGTTCCGGGACGACCTCTACTACCGTCTGTGCGTGATCTCGATCTCCATTCCCCCTCTGCGCGAGCGCCGCGAGGACATCCCGCTGCTGGCCGAGCACTTCGTGCGCGTGTACGCCTCGGAGAACAACAAGTCGATCACCGGGCTCTCCGCGGATGCGCTGCGGGCCCTTCTCGAGTACGACTGGCCGGGCAACGTGCGGGAGCTCGAGAATGCCATCGAGAGAGCCGTCGTGCTGTGCCCCGGCGGCATGATCGAGCTCGACCTCCTGCCGGATAGCGTCCTCTCGCCCGACCGCTCGGAGCTTCCCGTCCGCCTTCCCGAAAACGGCGCGACCTACAAAGACATGGTCGAGGAATATGAGCGGCGCCTGGTCCGAACGGCGCTCCGGCGCACAGGTGGAGTGCAGAAGCGCGCCGCCGAGCTGCTCCGGATGAAGCCGACTACTCTTCACGAAATCATCAAGCGCCTGGAGATTCAGAGCCGAGAGACAGTTCAGAGTTGAGAAGAAGTCGAGGGTTAAGAGTTAAGAGTCAAAGAATTCGTTCCGAGCCGCGCTCGGGCCTCGAATTTGTCTGGACGCTCGATCTCGATCTCAACTAACTTCCGACTCACAACTCTCAACTCAGTTCATTCCCGCCTTCATCCTCGCGACCGCGCCCCGCACTTCCGCCGCGGTGGGCTTCAGGCCTCCCACCGTCGTGTCGCCGGCGCGATAGCGCACGACGCCGTCCACGATGGTCGCGAAGACGTTCTCGCGTCCCATCGCGTAGACGATCGCGCCGTACGGCTCGTCCGACCACGCGTCAGGAAGTGCCCATCCGGCTTCCGGATCGAGAAGGACGAGATCGCAGAGCGCGCCCGCGGCCAGTCTCGGCTCCGGTCCGAGTCCCAGCGCCGCCGACCCTTCGACCGTCGCCATGCGCAGGGCGGCGAAGGCAGACAGCGAGGACGGCGGGACGCGCGTCCGAGGGAGAAAGGTTGCGAGCCGCATTTCGGTGAACGGGTCGAGGCGGTCGTTGCACGCGGCGCCGTCCGATCCGAGCGCCACCCGAACGCCCGCCCGCTTGAGCTCCGACACCGGGCAGACGCCGGAAGAGAGCCGCATGTTGGAGGACGGGCAGTGCACGACGCTCGACTCGCTGCGCGCGAGCGCCGCCCAGTCCGACGAGTCCGCGTGAATGACGTGCGCGACGCAGGTGCGCCGAGTCAGCAGACCGAGCCGGTCGAGCCACTCGATGTTGGCGAGGCCCGTGCGGCCCCGGACGAGGTCGATCTCTCCCCGGCTCTCGCTCGCGTGCGTGTGGAGGATCAGGTCGTGCCGGGCCGAGTAGTCGGCGGCCGCTCGAAGCAGCGGCTCCGTCGACGTGACCGCGAAGCGCGGCTGCACGGCGACGCGCAGGCGGCCTCGATCCTTCCCGTGCCACGTTGCGCGCAGGCGCTCCGTTTCGGCCATTCCCTCGTCGGCCGTGGCGCGGAGGTTCGGCGGGGTCGTCTCGGGATCGTCCATGAGGACGTTGCCGCCGGTGTACCGGATCCCCGATCGGGCGGCCGCGCGAAAGAGAGAGTCGGAATGCCGCACCGTGCCCATGTCGAGGACCGCGGTCACCCCGGCCGCCAGGCATTCGGAGAGTCCCAGGCGCGCGGACACGGCGAGAGTCTCCGGATCGTGCGCCGCCTCCCCGGGCCACACGTGGCGCCCCAGCCAGGACAGGAGATCGAGCCCCTCGGGACCGTTGCGAAGGAGCGTCTGACAGAGATGGAGGTGGGCCTGAACGAAGCCCGGAAGGACCCACTTCCCGCGGGCGGGGATCTTCTCGACGGGCTCGCCGGGAATCGACGCGAGCCGTTTCCCCTCGGACCCGATGCCCCGGATCGTTCCGTTTTCCGCGTAGAGATCGGTGTCCGAGCGGATGTCGGCGCGGTCGCTCAGGCCGAGGAGAGTTCCGCCTTCGACGAGAAGCCGGCTCACGGCGGAATTCCCCTACGAAAGCCGGCGCAGCATCAGAAGCGTGCGGTCGTCCGCGAAATGCTCGCCGTCGGCATGGTCCTCGAGGGTCTTCGCCAGGGCCGCGTCGACCTCGGCCGGATGATTTCCGATCTGGGTCTTCACGAAATCCTTCAACCGGTCGAGGCCGAACTCCTCGCCCTCCGCGTTTGCCGCCTCGGTGACGCCGTCGGTGTAGAGAAAGAGGATGTCTCCCGGCGCCAGGACGATCCTGGACGAGCCGTAGGGCCGGCCCGGGAAGAGCGCGAGCGGCAGGCCGTGCGAGGGAAGCTCCTGCACCTCTCCGCTCACACGAACGAGCAGTCCCTGGTTGTGCCCCGCATTGGTGTACTCGATCTCCCCGGTGGCCGGATCGACGAGGAAGAGAAAAAAGGTGATGAACCGGTCGGACCCGCTCCGCCGCGCGATGGCCTCGGACAGCCGCCCCGTCATTTCCGCCACAGGGACGAGCTCGTCCGCCCACGCGTGAAACGACGCCTGCAGGGACGCCATGAGGAGGGCCGGGCCGACGCCCTTGCCGCAGACGTCCGCGATGGCCGCGTAAATCTTGCCGTCGGACCGCGGACGGAAGTCGAAATAGTCCCCCGAGACCTGCCGGGAAGGCACGTTCGATCCGTGAAAGTCGTAGCCGGGCACGACCGGAGGACGGTCGGGAAGCAACCGGCTCTGGATCTCGTGCGCCAGGGCAAACTCCCGGTCCATCTGCTTCTTCTCGGCGGCATCGGCCATCAGGCGCGCGTTCTGGATCTTCGCCGCCGCGACGTTCGCGAGGGAAGTCAGAAGGCGCAGGTCCGCCTCCTCGAACGACCGGTGGCCGAGCCGGCTGTCGACGTAGATCAGCCCGACGACTTCGCCGTCGTTCTCGAGCGGCGCCGCCAGAACCGACTTGATGCCGGAGAGCCGGATCGACTCCGACATCGAAACGCCGGACGAGCTCGCCGTGTCCATGAGCAGAAGGCCGTTCTTCTTTTCGACGACCGCGGCGACGAGGGTCTTGGAAAGGCGGATGTCCTCGGCGGAGGTGCCTTCGGCCACCCGGACGACGGCGGGAACGAGCTCGCTCGTGACGCTCGACCGGAGGAGAACGACCGCGCGGTCGGGCATCAGCGTCTCGAACACCTTATCCATGAGGAACTTCAGCAGCTCATCCACCGAGATGTCGCGGAGGAGCTCGATCGTGAGCTCGTTGACGACCCGGAGAGAGTCGATGAGCTTGGACAGCTGCTCGGCCGGCAGTCGGGGATCCGTCTGGGTGGGCTTGCGGAGCAGCTCCGCGGACGCCTTCAGAATCGTGTTGTCGAGGGAGGCGTCCCCGGCGAACTCGTCGATCCGAACCCGGGTCGTCGATTCGGACTCGACCTTCAGCGTCACGCCGCCGACGGTGATCCTGTCGCCGGATTTCAACGGCAGGAGGACCGTGAGCTTCTCGCCGTTGACGAACGTGCCGTTGCGTGAGCCCATGTCCTCGATCGACACGCCGCCGTTGCCGTCGTGGATGATGCGCGCGTGCTGGCGGGAGAGCATCTTGTCGGGGATCGGCAGATCGTTCATGGAAGAGCGGCCGATCGTGGTGACAGGCCGATCGAGCAGGAATTTCTGCGCGGGCATCCCGGGCGCGGTCAGATAGAGATAAAACACGGCGGACCTCGGCGGATTCTACTCCCAAGGGCCGCGCCAGAATGCCACTCCTCCGGCGGAAGGTCCTTTCCTTCGAAGAAGTTGGAGAGCGGCGGTCAGAGGCGGAGCTGATCCGCAGCCCGCTCGCTTGCGCGAAGAGGCGGACTGACTTAGAATGCGCGGTTCCTATGAAACAGAATCTGCATCCCGAATATCACGACGTCAACGTCCACTGCGCCTGCGGCGAAGTCTGGACGACGCGCTCCACGAAGAAAGAGCTCCGCCTGGAGATCTGCAGCAAGTGCCACCCGTTCTTCACGGGCAAGCAGAAGCTGGTCGACTCCGCCGGCCGCGTCGAGCGGTTCCGCAAGCGGTACGAGAAAAAGCCCGCCTGAGGAACCCGTCCTCGAAATGCCCTGCTGCGCGACGGCGATTCTCTTGCTGCGAGCGGAATGCGTGCGTTCCGTTCGCTCGTCTTTTCCCCTTCACACCGCGTCTTAGCGGACCGAGTTCCGTGCACGCGCTGACGGCTGGAGGCCGCAGCGGAAAGAGTCATGCTCGAAAAACTGGACGACATCCGACGCCGCTACGAAGAGATCCGGGGACGCCTGGCCGACCCGGAGTTCGTGCAGGACCACAAAGCGGTCCGGGACGCGCAGCGCACCCTTTCGGAGTTCGAGCCGATCGTCGCGAAGATCGAAGAGCGCGCGCGGATCGCCCGGGAGCTGCAGGGCGCCCGTGAGCTGACCGACTCCCTGCCTCCTGGCGACGAGCTCTACCAGATGGCGTCGGCCGAGCGCACCGCGTTGAACGACGCCCTCGCCGCGGTCGAAGAGGAGCTCAAGGTCCTCCTTCTCCCCAAGGACCCGAACGACTCCCGCAACGTCTTCGTCGAGATCCGCGCGGGGACCGGGGGCGACGAAGCCGCTCTCTTTGCGGGCGAGCTCTTCCGTATGTACGAGCGCTACGCGGAAAGGCGCCGGTGGAAGGTCGAGATCGTCGACCGCGACGACACCGGCATCGGCGGGTTGAAGGCGATTACGGCCCTGATCGAAGGCGCGGGGGCCTTCTCGCGCCTCAAGTACGAGAGCGGCGTCCATCGCGTGCAGCGAGTCCCCGCGACCGAGGGCTCGGGGCGCATCCACACGTCCGCGGCGACAGTTGCCGTCCTCCCCGAGGCCGACGACGTGGACATCCAGGTGCTGGACAAGGACATCCGCGTGGACCGTTTCTGCGCTTCGGGGCCCGGCGGACAGGGCGTCAACACGACGTACTCCGCCGTGCGGCTGACGCACATTCCGACGGGCGTCGTGGTGCAGTGCCAGGACGAGCGAAGCCAGATCAAGAACAAGGCGAAGGCGCTTCGCGTCTTGAAGGCGCGGCTTCTCGAGATGGAGCGAGAAAAGCACGAGGGGGCGATCGCAGCGGAACGCAAGAAGATGGTCGGCTCGGGAGACCGGTCGGAGAAGGTCCGGACCTACAATTTCCCGCAGAGCCGGATCACCGACCACCGGATCGGATTCACCACGCACCGGATGGCCGACGTCCTCGATGGAAACCTGGATGAGTTGATCGAGCCGCTCACGCAGCACTTCCAGGCCGAGAAGCTGAAGGCGGAGCTGGCGAAGGCGTGAGAAGCCGTCAGCCGTCAGCTCTCAGCTCTCAGCCTGCCCCGCGAACTCTCAACTCGCAACTCTGAGCTCTCCACTTCCGATGACCATCGGCGAAGCGCTCCGCCGCGCGACGGACCTCGCGCGCCAGGGGGGATCCGAGGCGACGGCGTGGGACGCCCGGATCCTGCTCGCCCATGCGCTCGGTCACGCCAATCCGCTGGCGTTGCCGCCCGCCGCCCCGCTCTCCGAGGCTCTGGCGGCGCGGTTCGACGGATTGTGGGCGAGGCGGCTTTCCGGCGTCCCGGTGCAGCACCTGGTCGGCGAGTGGGACTTCTTCGGGCGGGCGTTCCGGGTCGACTCCCGGGGCCTCATCCCGCGGCCCGAAACCGAAGTCCTCGTCCTGCAGTCGATCGGCGCAGCGCCCGGGGCGCGCCGCATTCTGGATCTGGGGACGGGCAGCGGGATCGTCGCCATCACGCTCTTGAAGGAGCTGCCGGGCGCGCGGGCGGTCGCGGTCGACGCGTCCATCCAGGCGCTCGCTCTCGCGCGGCAGAACGCGGCGCGTCAGGGAGTTCTCCCGCGCCTGTGGCTGGCCGGGTCGGACTGGTTGACCGCCATCGAGGCTCCCCCGTTCGACCTGGTGGTCTCGAATCCCCCGTACCTCGCGCGGTCCGAGTCGCGGGGCCTGTCGCGCACCGTCGCCGACCACGACCCGGAGCTCGCCCTCTACGGAGGAGACGACGGGCTCGCAAGCATCCGCCAGCTCCTCGACGTCGTCCCGCGCGTCCTCCCGCCCGGGGCCCCCTATCTCTTCGAGATCGGCTTCGGACAGGCGCGCGACGTCGAGCAGGAGGTCCGAAGCCGCCCCGCCTGGCGCTTCGACGGCATCGCCGAGGACATGGCCGGGATCCCGCGCGTCGTGCGCCTGGCGCGAAAGTAGAGACGTCGGCCGAGGAGGCCCGCCTTCCGGATTTCGATTCCCGATTCCCCGTTCAGATTCGCTGTCTCAGAGCGCGCGATTCTGGTGACCGCGGAGTACCGCGGCCGTCTCGCTCCCGTTGGTCGCTCGGCTCCCGATTCCGCTCCCCGGCTCCCCGTTTCACCTCTCCCCTTACAATCTCCGCACGCATGGATCGGTTCCAGGTCGAAGGCCCGACGCGGCTCGCCGGTGAAGTGCCGACGTCGGGCGCCAAGAACGCCGCGCTCCCGTGTCTCGCAGCGACACTCCTGACCGCCCAGCCGGTGCGGCTGACCAACGTTCCCGAGGTCCGTGACATCCGGACCATGCAGAAGCTTCTTCAACACATCGGGGTCTTTCTGTCGTCCGAGCCGGGCGCGGTCACGGTCGAAGCCCGCGAGATCGGATCCGCCGACGCCCCCTACGACCTCGTGAAGACGATGCGGGCTTCGGTTCTCGTCCTGGGTCCTCTCCTCGCGCGCAGCGGTTTCGTGCGCGTCTCACTCCCCGGCGGGTGCGCGATCGGCGTGCGGCCGATCGACCTGCACCTCGAGGCTTTCCGCCGCCTCGGCGCCGAAGTCACGATGCAGCACGGCTACGTCGAGGCGCGGGCGGGCCGACTCGCGGGCGCCGAGATCGTCTTCGAGACCGTCACCGTGACGGGGACCGAAAACGCGATGCTCGCGGCGACGCTGGCGCGGGGGACCACGCGGCTCGTCAACGCGGCGCGGGAGCCGGAGGTCTCGGATCTGGCCGATCTCCTGCGCGCGATGGGGGCGAGGATTCAGGGCGACGGCACCGACGTCATCTCGATCGAGGGCGCCGAGCGGCTCCACGGCGCCGAGCATTCGATCGTCCCGGACCGCGTCGAGGCCGGCACCTACGCGATCGCCGGGGCGCTGACACGCGGAGACGTCACTGTCACCCGATGCCGGCCCGCGGACCTGAAGGCCCTGACGACGCGCCTCTCCTCGAGCGGCGCGCGGGTGAAGGCCGGCGACGACTGGCTCCGGGTCCAGGGGACCGACACGCTGGAGCCGCAGGATCTGGCCACCGCTCCCCACCCGGGGTTCCCGACCGACCTCCAGGCGCAGTGGATGGCCCTCGCCACCCAGATGGCCGGGATCACGACCGTGACGGAAACCGTCTTCGAGAACCGCTTCCAGCACGTCCCCGAGCTCGTCCGGATGGGGGCGCGGATCAAGCTCGAAGGCCGGTGGGCGATCGTCGAGGGCCCGACGCCGCTGACCGGCGCGAGCGTGATGGCGAGCGACCTGCGGGCATCCGCGGCGCTGGTCCTGGCCGCCCTGATCGCCCGGGGGGAGACCATCATCGACCGCGTGTACCACCTGGACCGCGGTTACGACCGGATGGAGATCAAGCTGTCGAACCTGGGGGGCCGGGTCTACCGATCCTCCTTCCCCACCGGCACGTTCCCGATCCCCGAGCGCACGCGATAGTCGAAAGGCCCGCCAGGGCCCCCCGGGGGGCCCAGGGAAGGGTTCCCCTCACCCCACCCCTCTCCCCGGCGCCCGGGGAGAGGGAGAGACGCCTCAAAGGTCCATCCGCTCGCAGCGTGAGTAGTCTCCCGACCGAAGGGAGGGAGGAGGCTCACGCTGCGGGAGCGGGAGCGAGCGCAGCGAGCGGAAGCGACGGCAGGGAGGAGGCTCACGCCGCGGGAGCGAAGCGACGATACACTCGCCGCAAAACCGCATGCATCAGACACGACGGATCGGCGAGGTCCTGTTGAAGGTCGAGGAGGTGTCCGTCTCCTTCGGCGGCGTGAACGCTCTGTCCGGCGTGAGCCTCGAGGTCCGCAGCGGCGAGATCTGCGCGATCATCGGGCCGAACGGTGCCGGGAAGAGCTCGCTCTTGAACGTTCTGAACGGCGTCTACCATCCCCGCCGCGGGACGATCACGTTTCGCGGCAAGCGGCGCCGCAGGATGAAGCCCTACGAGGCGGCGAAGCAGGGAATCGCCCGCACCTTTCAGAACATCGCGCTCTTCAAGGGAATGAGCGTGCTCGACAACATCATGGCGGGGCGAAACCTCAAGATGCGCTCGGGCATCCTCGCGCAGGCGATCTACAAGGGGCCGGCGCAGGCGGAAGAGATCCGACATCGCCGCCGGGTCGAGGAGATCATCGATTTCCTTCAGATCGAGGCGATCCGGAAGGTCCCCGCGGGCCGGCTGCCATATGGCCTGCAGAAGCGGGTCGAGCTGGCGCGCGCCCTCGCCGCCGAGCCCGTTCTCCTCCTGCTGGACGAGCCGATGGCCGGAATGAACGTCGAGGAAAAACGCGACATGTGCAGGTTCATCCTCGACGTGAACGAGGAGTTCGGCACCACGATCGTCCTGATCGAGCACGACATGGGCGTCGTGATGGATCTCTCCGACCACGTCATCGTTCTCGATTATGGCCGCAAGATCGCGGACGGCGCTCCGGCGGACGTGCGCACGGATCGGGTGGTCATCGACGCCTATCTCGGCGTCGCGAGCGCCTGAGCGATCATGGACTGGTCCTTCTTCGCGGAAGTCGCCATCGGCGGGCTCCTCGCGGGCGTCATGTACTCCTTAGTCGCCCTCGGCTTCGTCCTCATCTACAAGGCCTCCGGGGTGCTGAACTTCGCGCAGGGAGCGATGGTTTTCTTCGCGGCGCTGATCTTCGTCAGCCTCCTCGAGAAGCGGTGGGGCTTCGCCGGCGCCGGGGCCGCGGCCTTCGCCGTCATGATCCTCCTGGCCTTCTTCGTGGAGCGGATGGTGCTGCGTCCGCTCGTCAACCAGCCGCCGATCGCCCTCTTTCTCGCCACGATCGGCCTCGCTTTCCTGATCGAGGGCGTCTCCCAGGGCGTGCTCGGAGCCCAGGCGCACGGTCTCGAGATCGGCATCCCGGACATCCCGTTTCAGCTGGGCGCCGTCAATATCAGCCAGTTCGACCTGTTCGCCGCGGGGGTGGCCGGCCTCCTCGTCGCCGTGCTCGCCATTTTCTTTTCGAAGACGCGCGATCCTCGGCGGGTTCACCTCGATCCCGGGCGCCATCCTGGGCGGATTGATCGTCGGCGCGAGCGAGAAGCTCGCCGAGGTTTACCTGGGCCCACACATCGGAAGCGGGCTCGAGAACTGGTTCCCCTACGTGCTCGCGACCCTCTTTCTGCTGGTTCGGCCCGAGGGCCTGTTCGGCGAGAAGAGGATCGAGAGGGTGTGATGGAGACCGGGGAAACGGCGCGATGATCTACCGGGAGGCCGGGCAGTTTCACTCGCGGTACGAGGAAGACCAGCGGATCTTCCCGATCCGGCAGGACCGGTTCGCCATCGCGGCGATCCTCCTCGCGGCGTTCGTGGCGGTGCCGTTCGCCGGAAACGACTACTGGTTCAGCGCGATTCTCATTCCGTTCCTCATCCTGTCGCTCGCGGCGCTCGGACTGAACATCCTGACCGGCTACGCGGGACAGCTCTCGCTGGGCTCCGCGGCCTTCATGGCGGTAGGAGCCTTCGCGGCGTTCAACCTCATGCTGCGCGTGCCCGGAATGCCGCTTCTCCTGGCGTTCTTCCTGGCCGGCCTCGTGACGGCGGCGGTCGGGCTCTTCTTCGGCCTCCCGAGCCTTCGCATCAAGGGATTTTATCTGGCGGTCACGACTCTGGCGGCCCAGTTCTTCATCGAGTGGGCCCTGACGAAGTTCGCCTGGTTCTCCAACCGGAACCCGTCGGGCGTCATCAGCGCGCAGAAGATGGTGATCCTGGGCTACCGGTTCGAGACCCCGGTCAGCCGTTACCTGCTGACGCTGTCGATCGTTCTCGTGCTCGCGCTCGCGGCGAAGAACCTCGTGCGCAGCCGGATCGGGCGGGCGTGGATGGCCGTACGCGATATGGACGTCGCGGCCGAAGTCATCGGGATCCCCATGCTCCGGACGAAACTCCTCGCGTTTGCCGTGAGCTCGTTCTACTGATGGGCAGCGTGCTCGGGGCGTTTCTCGGCGCCGGGTTCATAACGCTTCTCCCCATCCTCCTGAACGTCGTCGCGCACACGCTCTTCTCGGGGCGCGTGAGCCAGAGCCTTCTCTCGAACCTCGAGCTCATGCTCTTCGGAGCGCTCATCATCCTGTTCCTCGCCGTCGAGCCCTACGGCCTCGCCCGTCTCTGGCAGATCGGAAAGGAGAAGCTCCGCCTGTGGCCATTCCCCCACTGATTTCGAGTCAACGGATCAGGGAGAACTGAAACTGAGTACTGAGAATTGACGACTCGTAAAGGAGGCTTCCGCATGAGCAGATCCACAGGACACGCCCGCCGCGCGGCTCGAATCGGTCTCGCGACCCTGGCGCTGGGGCTCGCCCTTCCCCTCTCCGCGCAGGGACAGCAGGAGCAGTTCATCCCCATGCCGAGCTACCGCGTCGGCCCTTACGCGGCCGGAGGCAGCGGCACGTACGGGGGGTTCATCGACTACCTCGACATGCTGAACCGGCGCGATGGGGGCATCAACGGGGTCAAGCTCACCTGGGAGGAGTGCGAGACCGAGTACAAGAACGATCGCGGCGTCGAGTGCTACGAACGGCTGAAGGCGAAAGGCCCGACCGGAGCCTCGATGTTCAACTTCGTCTCGACCGGCATCACCTACGCGGTCATCGAGCGCGCGACGACGGACAAGATTCCCATCGTCTCGATCGGGTACGGCCGCGCCGACGCGTCCGACGGCCGGGTGTTCCCCTACGTCTTTCCTCTCGTCACCAATTACTGGAGCCAGAACACGGCCAAGATCAAGTTCATCGGGATGAAGTCCGGCGGCATGGACAAGCTGAAGGGCAAGAAGATCGTCAACCTGTACCACGGTTCGGCGTACGGCAAGGAGACGATCCCGATCCTCGACCTGCAGGCGAAGAAGTACGGGTTCACCGTCACCCACATCGAGGTTCCCGCGCCCGGGAACGAGCAGGAGTCGCAGTGGCTGCAGATCCGCCAGGCGAAGCCCGACTGGGTGATCCTGCGCGGCTGGGGCGTCATGAACCCGGTCGCCTTGAAGACGGCGGCGAAGGTCGGCTTTCCGCGCGACCACATCGTCGGCGTCTGGTGGAGCGGCGCCGAAGAGGACGTCATCCCCGCCGGCGACGCGGCGAAGGGCTTCATCGCGGCGGCGTTCCATCCCTCGGGCACGAACTTTCCGGTCATCAAGGACATCCAGAAGCACGTGTACTCCGGCGGGCACAAGGGCAATCTCGAGGACGCCTCGCGGTTCGGCAGCATCTATTACAACCGCGGCGTCATCCACGGGATCTTGAACAGCGAGGCGATCCGCACGGCGCAGGCGAAATTCGGAAAGAAGCCGCTGACCGGAGAGCAGGTCCGCTGGGGCCTCGAGAATCTGAACATCGACGACAAGCGCCTGAAGGAGCTCGGCGCCACCGGCCTGCTGCAGCCGATCAAGCTGTCCTGCATGGACCATGAAGGCGGCGGCGCCGTGAAGTTCCAGCAGTGGGACGGGAAGAAGTGGAACCTGATCACCGACTGGATCAAGTCGGACCAGACTCTCGTCCGGCCGCAGATCGAGGAGTCGGCGGCCGCCTACGCGAAGGAGAAAGGAATCACGCCGCGTGACTGCTCCAGGGAGTGAGAGCGGGGGCGAAAGCCCCTTCCTCGCGGTCCACAACATCGAGGTCATTTACGACCACGTGATCCTCGTCCTGAAGGGCGTGTCTCTCGAGGTGCCGCGGGGGGCCATCGTCGCCCTCCTCGGCGCGAACGGCGCGGGTAAGACCACGACTCTGAAGGCAATCTCGAACCTTCTCGCGTCCGAGCGCGGCGCGGTCACCAAGGGATCGATCGAGTTCCGCGGGGAGCGAATCGACGATCGCACGCCCCGCGACGTCGTCCGACGCGGGATCGTGCAGGTCATGGAAGGCCGGCACTGTTTCGAGCACCTCACCGTCGAGGAAAACCTCCTGACGGGGGCATTCTCGCGGCGCGCCTCGCGGGCCGAGATACGGGGAGATCTCGATCGCATCTACGGTCATTTCCCCCAGCTCGCGGCCCGGAGGCGCAGCGTCTCGGGATACACGTCCGGAGGCGAGCAGCAGATGACCGCGATCGGCCGGGCCCTGATGGCGCGGCCGCAGATGGTGCTTCTCGACGAACCGTCCCTGGGCCTGGCCCCCTCGCTGGTGGAAGAGATCTTCGAGATCGTGCGGTCGCTGCACACGGAGGGCGTCACGTTCCTCCTCGCGGAGCAGAACACGGCGGTGGCGCTCCGATACGCCGACTTCGGTTACATACTCGAGAACGGCCGGGTGGTGATGGATGGAACGGCGGGAGAGCTCTCCGGGAACGAGGACGTGAAGGAGTTCTATCTGGGCATCGCGGGAGATGGCCGGCAGAACTTCCGCGAGGCCAAGCACTACCGCCGCCGGAAGCGGTGGCTCGCCTGACGGAGAAGGAACGCGGGGAGAACACCATGGCGCACTACGACAAGCTCGAGACGCGCGATCCCGCGGAACGCGAGCAAGCTCTGTTCGCGCATCTGCCCGACTACCTGGATCACGCGCGAGAGCGGTCTCCCGCGCTCGCGCGGCGGTTGAACGGAATTCCCGGCGCGGACATCAACGACCGCGACGCGCTGGCGCGCATCCCGGTCCTGCGGAAGTCGGAGCTCGCGGAGCTCCAGCGCGCGGACCCGCCCTTCGGCAGGCTCGCCGGCGTGCCGCTCGGACAATGCGGGCACGTGTTCTCCTCTCCGGGGCCTCTCTTCGAGCCCGCCGCCCGCCGCGCGGACTACGGAGCCTTCGCCCGGCCGCTGTTTGCGGCCGGATTCCGTCCGGGCGACCTCGTGTACAACACGTTCTCCTACCACTTCACCCCGGCCGGCCTGATGGTCGACTCTGCCGCGCAGGAGCTCGGCTGCGCCGTCTTCCCCGCCGGCGTGGGCCAGACCGAGCTGCAGGTCGCGGCGATCGCGCACCTGCGGCCGCAGGGCTATGCGGGCACGCCCTCCTTTCTGAAGATCCTGCTGGACAAGGCGGCGGAGACGGGAGCGGACGTCGCCTCCATGACCCACGGCCTCGTGAGCGCCGAGGCTCTCCCCTCCTCCCTGCGCGCGCAGTTTTCCGCGCAGGGTCTCCGCGTCCTGCAGTGCTACACGACCGCGGAGCTCGGCGTCATCGCGTACGAGTCCGAGGCGATGGAGGGACTGATCGTGAACGAGCGGCTGATCCTGGAGATCGTCCGCCCGGGGACCGGCGAGCCCCTGCCCGACGGCGAGGTCGGAGAGATCGTGGTGACGAATCTGGCCTCGCCGGAGTATCCGCTGGTCCGGTTCGGCACCGGCGATCTCTCCGCGGTTCTCCCGGGCGCGAGTCCCTGCGGCCGGACGAACGTCAGGATTCGGGGATGGCTCGGGCGCGCCGACCAGAGCGCCAAAGTCCGCGGCATGTTCGTGCACCCGGGGCTGGTCGCCCGGGTCGTCCGCCGGCATCCCGAAATCTTCCGCGCGCGCCTCGTCGTGCGGCGCGAGTCCGACGCGGACGAGATGACGCTGCGATGCGAAACGGAGTCCCCGGGCGGACTCGCGCTCGCCGAGGCCATCGCGGCTTCCATCCGGGACGTCTGCCAGGTCCGCGGAGAAGTCGAGCTCGTCGCCCCGGGCTCCCTGCCCAACGACGGGAAGGTGATCGACGACACGCGGCCGGTGACGTAGGACGCCGTCTGCCGTGCTCATCGATTCGCACGTTCACCTGCTGCCGGAGCGCCTCGCCTCGAAGATCCGGAGATTCTTCGAGGACCGAGGGTCGGCGCGGCTCCTCTATCCGTATGCCCCGCAGGCGGCCCGCCAGGCGCTCGTCTCCGCGGGGATCGACCGCTGCTGGAGTCTTCCGTACGCGCACCGCGCCGGCGTCGCGTCGCCGTTGAACCGCTGGATGCAGGAGACGTTCCGCGAGGATCCTTTCGTCGTGCCCGGGGCCACCGTTCATCCGGACGACGATGTTTCGGCGGTCGTTCGCGAGGCCGCCGTCGAGCTCGGGCTGGAAGTTTTCAAGCTCCACTGCTCGGTCGGGAGTTTCGCCCCCGACGACCGACGTCTCGATCCCTTGTGGAAGACGGTCTCCGGGGGTGGACAGCCCGTCATCGTCCATGGCGGCAGCGCCCCCGGAGGCACGGCGACGGCCGCGGAGGTCGAGGCGATCGGGCGGGTCGCCGCCCGCTGGCCCGTCGCGCGCATCATCGTCGCGCATTTCGGGTCCCCCTCCGAGCGGGCGACGCTCGACCTGATGGCCGCGTCGCCGTCCGTCTTCGCCGACCTGACTCCGGTCGTCGCCGACCCGGTCCAGGTGACCGGGGCCGACATCGCGGGGCTCGAAAGGCGGATCCTGTTCGGCTCCGATACGCCCACCGTCGCGGTCGCCATCGAGGACTCCCTGGCGCGCGTCCGGAGCTGGCGGCTCTCTCCGGCGGATGAGGCGGCGGTGCTCGGCGGGAACGCGGCGCGCCTCGTTCCAGGCGCAAGGGCGGCGGCTCGCTCCGACCCCGCGTCGCGGGAGGCGAGACCGTGAGGCTCCCCCGGGAGCAGCGGCCGGACGAGCCGTCCGGCGAACCCCGGCGGGACACGTTTCCCCGCCTCATCCTGCATCACGCGCGCGAAAGACCGCGCCATCCCGCCATTCGTGAGAAGGACCTCGGCATCTGGCAGACGTGGACCTGGGCGGAGGTCGCCGCGCAGGTACGGGCCTTCGCCTGCGGTCTCGCGGCAAGGGGGTTCTCGCGGGGCGATCGCATCGCCATCATCGGCGACAACCGGCCGCGTCTCTACTGGGCGATGGCGGCGGCGCAATGCCTGGGAGGGGTCCCGGTGCCGCTCTACCAGGACTCGGTCGCGGGCGAGATGGTCTACCCGCTGGTCGAGGCGGCGGTCCGCCTGGCCGTCGTTGAGGACCAGGAGCAGGTGGACAAGCTGTTGGAAATCCGCGCGCGGTGCCCTGACCTGGCGGGCGTCGTGTACGACGACCCCCGCGGCCTCCGCGACTACGACCCGAGCTTTCTCGCGGGGTACGACGAGCTGCAGCTGCTCGGGCGCGCCTGGGATCGCGCGCACCCCGGCTTCTTCGACGCGCAGGTCGCCGCGGGCGCCGGAAGCGACGTGGCAATCATCCTCTACACGTCCGGAACGACCGGGAGGCCGAAGGGCGTGATGCTCACGCACGACAACCTGGTCATCACCGGACGAAACGGCATCGACCGGGAAGGGCTGACCGCCGAAGACGAGGTCCTGGCTTACCTGCCGATGGCGTGGGTCGGCGACAACCTGTTTTCCTACGCCCAGTCGTGCGTCGCCGGCTTCTGCGTCAGCTGCCCGGAGAGCGGCGAGACGGTGCTCGCGGACCTCCGGGAGATCGGCCCCACCTACAACTTCGCCCCGCCGCGCGTCTACGAGAACATGCTCACGTCCGTCCTGATCCGAATGGAAGACGCCTCGGCGTGGAAGCGCCGGATGTTCGACTTCTTCATGCGCGTCGCGCGCCGCGCGGGCGCCGACCTCCTCGACGGAAAGCCGGTCTCGGCGCGCGACCGCGCGCTCTACGGAATCGGGCGGGCGCTCGTGTACGGGCCGCTCAAAAACGTCCTCGGCCTTTCCCGCATCCGGCTCGCGTACACAGCGGGGGAGGCCATCGGCCCCGACCTCTTCGGATTCTTCCGGTCTCTCGGAATCAACATCAAGCAGCTCTACGGCTCGACGGAGGGCTCGGTGTTCGTGTGCGTCCAGCCCGACGGCGGCGTCAAACCGGACACCGTCGGCACGCCGGTGAAGGACGTCGAGGTGAAGATCGCGGAAGATGGGGAGGTGCTCTTTCGCGGTCCGGGCGTCTTCCACTCGTACTTCAAGAACCCGCAGGCAACGGCGGAGGCCCGCACGCCGGACGGCTGGGTGCACACGGGAGACGCGGGCTTCTTCGACGAGGATGGACACTTGAAGATCATCGACCGCGCCAGAGACGTCGGGAAGCTCCGGAACGGCACGCTCTTCGCGCCAAAGTACCTCGAGAACAAGCTGAAGTATTTCCCGTGGATACGGGAGGCTGTCGCGTTCGGCGACGCGAGAGACCACGCGGCGGCTTTCGTCAACATCGACCTGCAGGCGGTCGGCGACTGGGCGGAGCGGCGGAATCTTCCGTACAGCGGCTACACGGATCTCGCCGCCCAGGAACCGGTCTCCGAGCTCGTCCGAGAGTGCGTCGAGAAGGTGAATCGAGACCTCTCGGCGGACTCACGCCTGTCGGGCTCCCAGATCCGCCGCTTCCTGATCCTCCACAAGGAGCTCGACGCGGACGACGGCGAGCTGACACGCACCCGGAAGGTCCGCCGCAGCTTCGTGGCGGAGAGATACGCCGAGCTGGTCGAGGCGCTCTACTCCGGGCAGGACACGTGCCGCGTCGACGCGACGGTCCGCTACGAGGATGGGCGCGAGGGACGGATCCGCGCGGACGTCCGGATTCGGGAGGCGGCCGTCTACGAGGGCGGCCCCCCCGCAGGAGGCGGGAGAGAGGGCCGGCGGGACCGGACCTGACACGGACCGACGGGCCCGCGCGCCGCGACTGCCTCCGGTGATAAATTCGCGACCGCGAGATGAGCGACTGCCTTTTCTGCCGGATCGTCGCGAGAGAGATCCCTTCGACGAAGGTCTTCGAGGACGAGCGGATCTACGCCTTCGAGGACATCCTGCCGCAGGCTCCCACCCACGTCCTCGTCGTCCCGAAGAAGCATTACGTCAACGTGCACGACGCCTCGGAGGACGCGGGGCTTCTGGGCGAGCTGGTCACGCGAAGCGCGGCCATCGCGCGCGAGAAGGGCGCGCCGGATTTCCGTCTCGTCACCAACAGCGGCGTTCTCGGCGGGCAGGCCGTCTTCCATCTCCACTTCCACGTTCTCGGCGGCCGGCAGATGCGCTGGCCTCCCGGGTGAAACAGGAGGACCTCATGGATTCGAGAAAAGTCGCCGACTGCCGCCGGTTTCCGAGTGAGAAGGGCTGCTCCGTCACGATAGCCGGGCCGGAGGACGAAGTCCTCGAGGTCGCGGTTCAGCATGCCGTCGCCAGCCACGGCCACCCCGACACGCCCGAGCTCCGCCAGCAGCTCCGCGGGATGCTGGAGGACGAGAAGCCGGCTCCCCGCGCCTGACCGGGGCCCCGGCTACTGCGGAATGCGGGTGGACGGGGCGGCGCTCACGGGAGCGGCCGAGAGCGGCCGCGGCGGGGTGGGAAGCGGAATCGGGGTGCGACCCTCACCGATCGGAAGCGCGATCGTGTAGATGGCGATCCGCGCCTTCTGGCGGATCTCCCGCATCCATCGCTCCGCCTCCTCGTTGAAGACGCGCTGCTGGGAGCGCCGTCGCATCTCCTCGACGACCGATTCGAATTGCTCGACCGGAGCGCCGGCGGCCTTCCGCTCGCCGGTGTAGCGGGTGTCGTACTCCTCTCGCGCGCGCCCCTGGTCGGCGATGGCGATGGGACGAAAGCGCTCCTGAAGGTAGTTCTGGACGACGAGCTGCCGGGCGAGGGAGGCGCGGACATCCTCGAGCGTCATGCCGGCGGCCGCGAACTCCGCGGCCGGGTCGCGGCCCTCGCTCTGGAGCCGCTCGCGCAGTTTTTTCATCGCGGCATCCAGCTCCGCGGCGTCCGGGACGGCCGGCCCGAATCGAAGCGCCTCCCGATACTGGAGCCGCTGATCGATCAGCGCGTCCAGCACCCGCCGGCGATGCGCGGCCTCGTCCTCGCCGGGCTCCGGAGCGATCGCGGAAACCGCCATCGCCTTGCGGACCTCACTCTCGGGAATCGCCACGTCGTCGAGCGTCGCGGCAATCCGGTCGACCACCTCGGCCGCGGCGCCGGCGGCGGCGAGGAACGCGGCCGCCAGCGCGATGGCCCGCCCGAAAGTGCTCATGCGGCGATCATAACGGGTCGATACGGCATGGTATTTTCGCCGCGTGGGGGGCGAGCAGCGTCGAGGCAGCCTCTGGATCGTCGGCACCCCGATCGGCAACCTCGAGGATCTCTCTCCGCGCGCGCTGGCAACGCTCTCCCGGGCCGACGCGATCTTCTGCGAGGACACGCGGGTGACGGCGAAGATCGCCGCGCGGTTCGGAGTCGGCGCGCCGCGGATCTCCTGCCCCGCCCCGCGCGAGAGCTCCCGGGCGCTCGAGCTCCTGCGAAGGCTGAAAGCGGGCGAGACGGTCGCCCTCGTGTCGGACGCGGGGATGCCCGCCGTCTCCGATCCGGGACAGGAGCTGGTCGCCGCGGCCGCCGCGGCGGGATTCCCCGTCTACGTCGTCCCCGGGCCCTCCGCCGTTTCCGCCGCGCTCGCGGTGTCGGGCCTGAAAGCGGTGCCGCACGCCTTCCTGGGTTTCCTGCCGTCCCGCTCCGGCGAACGGCGGCGTCTCCTGGAGGCGCGTCGGGCCTCGCCCGACACCCTCGTGTGGTTCGAGTCTCCGCACCGGATCGCCGGGTCGCTCGAAGACGCGGCCGCCGTCCTCGGGCCGCGCCGCGCGTGCGTCGCGCGCGAGCTCACCAAGATCCACGAGGAAGTCGTGCGCGGCACTCTGACGGAGGCCGCCGCCGCGTTCCAGGCTCGCGGCGCGGGGCGCGGAGAGATGACGGTGGTCGTGGAAGGCGCGACCGGGACGCCCGCGGCGGCCGGCGACGGCGATATCGACGCGGCGATCCTCGAGGCGCTCGCCGCCGGAAAAGATAAGCGCTCGATCGCCCGGGATCTGTCGTCGCTCTGCGGCCGCCCGGCCCGGGAGCTCTACGCCCGGGCCGTCGCCCTGGCAAGGGGAGGGGAATGACGGGAATCGGGAGCCGAGCGACCAACGGGAGCGAGACGGCCGCGGTACTCCGCCGTCAACTCGAATGGTCTTCAACGCTCAACGCTACGCTCAACGCGTGAACCGAAAACTGAAAACTGATAACTGATGACTCTTCACCCTTCCCGGCTCTTCGCCGTCGCCTCGTTCATGTCGACGGCGGCGGAATCGAGGACCGCGAGCTCGTCCCTGTCCATGCACTCCGCGTCGCTCCGTGGGGCGACCGGCTCGGAGGGGTCCGCCTCTTCGCCCGAGAAGAGGCGCTGCTGGCGCGCGAGCTCGGCGGCCAGCGGCTCATAGAGCTCGCGACGCCCCTGCGCGTCGGCGTAGTCCCACAGTCCGTTCGAGCAGCGGCGGTCGTCCTCCCAGCCCGGGTGGTTCACGATGGGATAGAGACAGACGCCCCCGACCGGCGCGCCGAGGCGGATCGCCGCCCGGACTTCCCGGCCGACGTAGTGGAGCCACTCCGGGCGCGCGTCCCCTTCGATCCCCGTCTCGGCCATGAACAGCGGGCGCTGATACCGCAGCCACACCTCGTTCATCATGTAGCGAAGCCCCCCGCCGGTCCTGCGGGCGAGTCGGGTCGGCGATGATGTCGATGATCGGCTCGGGGGAGACGAAGCGCGCTCGCGGAACGACCGCTCGGATCTCCGCGGTGGCCGCGAGGACCGCGCGCACGAGCTGCGCCTTCAGCTGGTCGCCACTCTGCCGCGCGAACGGGTTGAAGAAGGCGGCGTCTCCTCCCGCGTAAGAGAGGAAGGAGATCTCGTTGACCGGCGCGATGTAGAGCGTCTGGTCCGTCTCCCCCGCCGCGACCTGCGCGAACGAGCGCGCGAACTTCCGGAACCTCTCGACGAAGCCGGCGGAGAAGACGTCGACCCCATCGGGGAATCCGAAGTGGAGGAGGTCCCAGATAACCGTCGTCTGAGTCTCGCGCGCGGCGCGCAGCATCGAGACGGGGCCGCTCCAGTCGTAGCGGCCGCCTCCGGTGTCGACGCGATACCAGGGAACTCCGTCGCGCGCGGCGGTGATTCCGGCCGAAGGGAGCCTGCTGTAGTCCTCGCGCGCCAACATCTCATGCCCGCTCGAGAGGAGGAGATCGAGTCGCTGTCGGTCGCGGGCCCGCAGGTGGGTCGAGCACTCGAACCCGCCGAGGAAGAAGCTCCCGAAAAGGGGCCGTGCCAGGCCTTCGGGTTGTTCGTTCTCCGCTTCGATCACCAATCCATCCGCGCCAGGATGCCGGCGTAGATCTCGATGCCGTCCCACAAATTCTGGAGGCGCAGGTTCTCGTTGGACGCGTGCTGGTTGTTGTCGTGGTTCGCGATCGGGACCCCCACGGGGAGCGTGCCGAGCTTTTCGCGGAAGACGTACATCGGGATGCTTCCGCCCAGCATGGGCAGGGCAATGACCGGGCCACCCGAGGCCTCGCCGGCGACGCGCAGGAGGGCGCGGGACGCCGGGAGATCCATGGGGGTGCGGGAGGCCGGATAGCCCGTTCCCCAGACGACCCGCGCGAGCCGGGCGTTTGCCTTCCGCGCCGCCGCATCCGGGACCTCCCGGACGACCGTGAATCCCCGCGCGCGGATGTGATTTTCGACGGCGGCACGCACGCTCTCGGGCGTCAGGTCGGGCACCAGGCGGAAGTCGATCGCCACCGTCGCCTCGGTCGGAATCGAGTTGGTCGAGCGCGCGCCGGTCTCCCCTCCGGAGATCCCGTGGACGTTCAAGGCGGGGCGCTGGATGGCCTCGAGCAGCGACTCGCCTGCGCCTTCCGGCCGTCCGATCCCGAGCTCCTCCCGCAGGGCGGCATCGACGTCGGGCGCCGCGGCGAGGGCGCGCCGCTCCGTCTCGCTGAGCGGCCGGATCGGGTCGGAAAACCGCGGGATCGTGATCCGGCCTTCGGGATCCCGCATGCTCGCCAGGAGGCTCGCCAGTTGCGCGGTCGGGTTCGGCGCCCAGTTGCCGTAGTGCCCGCTGTGGAGCCTCCGGTTGGGGCCGTAGAGCGTGATGGCGAGGTCGGTGACGCCGCGCGCTCCGAAGTACACCTGCATCCGCCGCGACTGGTGCACGGGGCCGTCGAACAGGATCCAGAGGTCCGCCTTCAATTTGGCGCCGTACCGGTCGAGGATCTCGGCGAGGTGAGGCGAACCGGCCTCCTCCTCCCCTTCGAAGAAGAACTTGAGGTTCACCCCCGGCGCGATCCCGGCCGAGCGCAGCGCGTCGAGCGCGGTGAGAAGGCCGACCACCGGCGCCTTGTCGTCGCTCGCGGAGCGCCCGTAGAGCCGCCATTCCGGAGGAATCGGGGCACGCAGGCTCTGGAGCGGGACTTCCCGGCCCCCGCTCTCGAGGGGCGCGTCGCGCAGGACCGGGCTCCACGGGTCGCCCTTCCACTCGGCGGGAACGACGGGCTGGCCGTCGTAGTGCGCATAGAGCACGAGCGTTCGCCGGGCGCCCGGCGTCGCAAGCTCCCCGTAGACGACAGGGGGCGCTCCGGGCACCCTGAGAAGCTCCGGCCGGATCCCGCGCTTCTCCAGGAGAGAGGCCACGGCCTCCGCGCTTTTCTCGATGTTCGCGGTGTCCGAAGCGACGTTGGGACGGGAGAGCAGTCCGGCGAGCTCGCGCACGATCTCGACTTCGTGGGCGGAGCGGTAAGCGCGGATCCGCGCCGTCAGCGCCGGACCGTCGATCCGGGACGCCGCATCCACGGCCGCCGCCGGCCCCGTGGCGCCGGCGACGGCGAGCCCGAGAGCGGCAAGACGGACGGCGGCGCGCCTCAGGGCACGACCTCCGCGGTCACGGGCGGTGGGACCGGCTCGATCGACGGCTCGCGCGTGGCCGTCCCGATCAGGGCGATCGCCGCCGCTCCCAGGAGGACGAGGCCCGCCGCTCCCGCCAGGACGTCCGGCGGCGCGGGCTGCGACAGGAGTCTCACGGCCGCCGGAGCGCCGAAGGCCGCGGCGCCGAAGAGCACCCAGGCCGCGACGTGGTCCCGCAGAAGGAGAAAGGCGCAGACGGCCATCCACGCGAGGATCGCGAGCGAGACGGCGAGATCGCCCGCGAGCTCGAGAGCCGAGTGGGGCGAGGAGGGAAGGAGCGCGACGAGAGCGCCCGCCCCGATCGCGAGACGGGTGGTCCCACGGCGAAGAAGGGCGCCCCGCGCGCCGAGCGCCGCCGCGGAGGCGACCGACGCCAGCCCGAACGTCGCGAGCGCCGCCGCCGAGAGGACCGAGAGGGCGGGAACGGCCAGGTCGAGCGCTCCGGGCAAGGAGGGATCGGCGCGGAAGAGCTTTGGTGACGAGCGCGCCAGGACGGCGGACCACCGGGAGAGCCCGGCGAGCCCCGCGGTGGCGATCGCCGCCCGGACGAGGGCATCCGGGATGCCTCCCTGCCGCCGCAGCGCGCGGCGCCATCCGGGCCTCGCCGCCGCGAACAGGACGTAAGCGATCGCCGCGCCGACGGGGATGAGCAGCCAGACGATCACGAGGGACAGCGTCGCCGAAAAATGAAAGGTCGAGAGGGGAATCTCCGTCCGATACTGGCGCAGAAGACCCGGCACGCGGTTGGCGAGCGCCGCGGCCGCGAGCAGGGCGACGGGAACGAGCGGGCGGAGCAGTCCTCTCCAGCGCATCTCCGGTCGCCGCACCGCGCGCAGGAAGAGCACGATCGCGAGCCCCAGGAAGGAGCCGAGCGCGACGACGCGCAGTCCCACGAGCAGCCAGTCGATCGCGCTGCGCCGCCGCTCCGCCTCGAGATACGACTCGGGAACGTGGATCGTGGGATAGAAGGCCGAAAGGCGGCTTCCCTCGAAGATCGCGGTCAGCCGGGGAGCGGCGTCGCCGAGGCCGTCGCGACGCGACTCGAGCGTGACGGTCGTGTCGACACGTTTCGGCCGCGCGCGGGTGCCGACTTCGAGCACCCGGTACTCCGCCGCCGGGTATCCGAGCGCCGCGGCGGCGCCGAGGCTGCGCTCGCGCGCGCGCGCGTCCGAGGGGGCGGACCCGCCCGCCCCCGCTTCTTCCCGCGGATTCAGAAACCCGATGACCTTCGCCCGCCGCGGATCCACGAAGACCTTCCACTCCTCTTTCCGACCGGGCTCGACGAAGCGCGTGACCCAGAAATTCAGCGGGAGGGTGGCCGACGCCAGTCTCTCGAAGGCCGCGACGCCTCCCTTGCCGGCGACGTACCGCGCCGCCGCATCGGAAAAGCCGGGCATGCGGCCCGACTCGACCGGTTCCTCGGCCCGCGCGTCGGAGTCGAGCGCGAATCCGGTGCCTCCGTACGTGACGCTGCGATATCGCCCGAGATCGACGCCGTTCGCGCGGAGAAACGCGCGCGCGATCGACTCGCCCCGCGCCCGGCCGATCTGATCGCGCGAGATCCGGCCGCGGGGACCGGAAACCAGCCAGCTCGAGAGAAGCACCGCCGCGGCGGCCCCGGCTATCGCCAGGGTCCTCCGCGACACGCGGGTCACCGGAGCGGACGGCTCGGCGCTCATCGCGGAAGCGACCGGGATCGGCGCGCTTCCGATGTCCGCGTTGGTCGCGCCGGCTTCGGGCGCGAACCCTCCGCTCTTCCAGGCGAGGAGAACCGACGCCGCGAGCGGCACGAGCAGAATTCCCGCCGCGACCGCTCCCGAGACCACGTAGTACCCGTTGTGAGACCGCAGCATCACGAGCGCCGTGTACAGCGCGTCCACGGTGAAGTGCCAGACGAGCAGAGGCAGCACGCCGTATCGCAGCATCACGAGCCCGATCACGATCCCCGCGACGCCGACTTCCACCCCCCGGATGTAGAAGGGCTGGTTCGGGTATGCCGCGTGGCCGAATCCCCAGATGAAGGCGGGAACGACCACGGCGAGAAAGCGTCCGGCGCCGAGCCCGTCGAGGAAGGAGATCGAGAACATGCGGCTGATCCCCTCTTCGGAGACCGCCGGGAAGAAGCCGACGAGCAGCACGGTCGCCCAGGGGAGGGCGGTGCTCAGCATGTCGCTGTAGGGCACGTCCGCGGGCGACCACGCCCCGAAGCGCGCCGCGACGACGTAGAAGACGGCCTGATACGCGAAGAAGAAGGCCACGAGCGCGTACCCGAGCAGCACGCCGCGGAAAAAACGCTTCGATCGCAGTCCCCGCATGGAGAAGATGCCGGAGAGCGAGATCTGGCCCGGGAAGCGCTGGCGATAGACCGGCTCGGCCGAAGCGATCACGCACGCGATCCCCGCTCCCGCCGCGAGCGCCCCGAGAACTCCCAGGACCAGGTGGTTCGTCAGGTGGCTCGAGAGAGGGCTGGCGGTGTCGTACTCGTAGAGCGTGAGGGGCAGGTTGTTCAGCGTCGACAGAAGCGCCAGGACGAACCCGACCAGGCCGAAGCCGCCCACAATGCCCCACCGCACGTCCTTCCGCGATATGCGGGAGAGCAGGACACCCGCCATCGCGAGCGCGGTCAGGAGGAGCCCGAAGGTCGCCGCCTGGCCCGCCGCCTCGTTCTTCGAGCGGAGGGTGCGGTAGTCGCGCTGCCAAGCCTCCGGCACGTGGATGAACTCGTCGAAGGCGACCACTTCTCCGCCGGCGACGGTGGTCCTGTACCGCACCGTCGCGTCCTTCATGCGGAACGCCGGGCGCTCGTCGACGAATGTCCAGTCCCTCCGCTTCGGCCGCTCCGTGGGGAACGAGTCGATCGGCGTCAGGGCGGCGGGCTGGAGCCCTCGCTGCGCGAGGAAGGCGGCGGCGAGGGACCTCGCGCGCTCGCGCGGAAGACGCTCTCCCGGCGCGTCCTCGCGACGGACCGACTCCCACGCGACGAGGTCGCCCAGGGGCGTGATCGAGACGCGCTCCTCTTCTTTCACGGCCGAGCGGAACCACCGCATGTCCCAGCGCCAGATCTTCGCTTCCTTCCCGTAGAGGCGCGAAGCGCGATCGAGCCCGAGCTCCCGCTCGAGGTAGACCTTCGGCTCCTCGTCGACGCCGAACCGCCCGGCGAAGCGGGTCCCTCCGATCGGACGGCGGCGGTCCTTCAGGAATCGCTCCGCCTGAGTGCGAGCCGCCGCCCGGGGAACCCGGAACTCGATCGCCGCCTCGGGGAAGGCGCGCCGGAACAGCGCCGCCGTGATCGCGGCGCCCGCGACGAGGATCGCGAGGCAGGCGAGGACGAACCGCCAGTCTCTCCGGTCGAGCTTTTCCATGGTTCGCCCGTCAGCCGACGAGCACGCTCCCGCCGTTGACGTTGACGACTTCGCCCTGGAGATGCCTCGCGAGCTCCGACACCAGAAAGAGCACCGCCCCCGCGACGTCCTTCGGGGCCGCGACGCGACCGAGCGGGATCGACGCCTCGATCTCGGAGCGGCGCGCCGGGTCCTCGAACGCCGCCGAGGTCATGTCCGTCTCGACCCATCCCGGGGCCACGCAGTTGACCCGGATCCCCTTCGGGCCGAGCTCCGCGGCGAGCGACTTCGTGTAGGAGATCAGCGCTCCCTTGCTCGCTGCGTACGCGGAATGCCCCGCCTCTCCGCGCTGGCCCGCCGTGGAGGAGACGAACACGATGCAGCCGGCCGTTTGCGCGAGGTGAGGAATCGCGGCGTCGGTCACGAGGTACGCGCCGCGAAGGTTCACGGCGAGCGTTCGATCCCAGACGTCGAGGTCTCCCCGGCCCGCCTCGTCGGCCTCCCAGATCCCCGCGTTGTTCACGACGATGTCGAGGCGCTCCCAGGCGGCGACGACGTCCCGGACGAGCTGGCGCGCCTGTCCCGGATCGGCGACGTCGCCGGCGAGCGCCATCGCCTCGCCGCCCGTCCTCCGGAGCTCCCGGATCAGACCGTTGGCGGCGTTCTCGTCCGACCGGTAGCCGACCGCGACGCGGGCGCCCGCGAGACACAGTTGCTCCGCAATCGCGCGCCCGATGCCCGCTTGCGGGGAGAGGGCCGGGATGACGGGCGGCGATCGATCACCCGAACCAAATTAAAAGCAAGCCGCTTCGCGAGAACTGACGACGGATAAATCGGAACTGATTACCGATTACTTGCCCGCGAGCAGTCCTCCGATCCAGGCGGTCAGCGCTTCGAGCGGCGGCGTGGAGTTCTTCAGCTGGACGTCCACCTCGGCGGCGCGGGCGAGGGCGCGCGCGAGCTCGGGAATCGTGTACCGGGAAGCGCGCTGGGCCGCCTTGAACCAGAGATACCCCGCGACGGATCCGCTGCGGGCGGCGAACGGAGAGCGCCCGAAGGGAACGACCGGCTCCGCGAGCCGCGGGAGCACGCGGGCCTGGAACACCGGGTAGGACATGTTCCGGTCGAAGGAGGGCGCGCCCGGTTCGGCGAGCGCCGCTCGAATCAGGAGCATGTGGCGGATCTCGCCGGTGACCATCGCGAGGAACTGGAACTCCCACTGCCGCTCCGTGTCCACCTCCCGGTCGCCCGCCCGCACGGGCCTGTCCGAGAAGAGCCGCGAAAGACGGGCGAGGGCGTCGGCGGAGTCGCGGCGCCCGATCGCGTCGAAGAACGGGTAGACGTCCTCCGAGGCCGCGTCCTCGACGTTCTGGCGCACGTCCGCGGCGGAGACACGCCCTCCCGGTCCCGCCACCTCGAGGAGCTTGTCGAGCTCGGCCGCGAAGATCGCGGGAACGAAGTCTGTCTGGACGAGAAGCCGCTGGATGGCGTCCGCATCGACGCTGACGTCCCCCTCCTTCGCGCGCGCCCGCGCGAGACGCTGCAGCTCGGGCGCCGCCGAGTCGTGTTTGTCGCCGATCTGGATCTCGAGAACCAGACCCTTGGCAGCGATTTCGGCGAGCAGGCCTCCCGCCGGGGGCGCCGTCGCCGTCACGACGGCGACCATCCCGTCGTTGCCGCGCTCCAGGAGGAGCCGGATCGCGCTCTGCAGCGCCGCGGAGCCGCCCTTCTCTTCGGGAAGCTCCTCGAGGATCTCCGCCAGGATCGGCGCGGCCTCTTTACGGCGCGTCTTCTTCGCAATCGCTTCCGCCGTCTCCGCGGGGTCGCCTCCCGCCCCGAGCCCGAGCGCCGAGAGAACGGCGCGCGTGTGGCGGAACGCCTCCCGCCGGCTCGAGGGCGTTCCGCGCGTCCACGCCTCCGCCGCCTTCTCGAGAAGGACGCCGGCGGAGTCCGTGCCGAGAAGCCGGCCGATGTCGAATCCGACGACGCGACGCGGTGAGAAGAGAGACCGGTTCAAAAGCGCGTCCGCGATTCCGTCCGCGGGAGCTTCATCCCCGAATCGAATCGCCTCCCCGTCGCGGCCGGCGAGCTTCTCGAAGACCTGGCCCGCCTTCTCCTCCACGAAGAACGCGACGTCGCCGGTGACGAGGATGACCGAAGGCGCCTGCGCGAAAGCGGGAACCGCGTCGGCAGAGAACTTCGCGCGCGGCATGAAGAGTTCTCCGTTCTCAGTTTTCAGTCGTCCGTCCCCCCCCGGTCGAACCCGGGCCGCGGTCCACGGACGACCGACGGATCAGCCGTCAGCCTTCGAGCAGCCCCTTTTCGGCGAGCTCCTGGCAGTCGACGCAATGCGGCGCCCACGGCACGGCATTCAATCGCTTCTCGTTCATCGTGACGCCGCAGTTCTGGCAGTGCCCGTACGATCCGTCATCGATCCGGCCGAGCGCCTGGTCGATCAGAAGGAGGGTGTTCCGGTCGTTGTCCGAAAGAGAGTAGAGGAACTCGCGCGTGTACGAGGAGACGGCCTTGTCGGCAATGTCCTGCGTCGCTTCATCGCCGGTTTCCTCCTCGGCGCTGCGGGTCTTGGCGAGGTCCGCGGAGAGGCTCGCCTTCTTCTCCATGAGGAGTCGGCGAAACCGCTCGAGGTCCTTTTTCGGCATCTTCACGGGGCGCGCGCTGGTCGTCGCCATGGTTCCTTCTCTTTCTTCCCGCGCGGCGCGGGTTCGATTTCGAACGCGAGATCATAACCGAGAATTCCTGGGCGGGTCGGCCAGGTGGGCGGCGGGGCCGGGGACCGCGAAACGGGCTTAAAACCGGGGTTTTGACTTGGGGGACCGCGGAGATCAGCCCTGGCCTCCTGGTCTCGAATCGCGCTCCGTGCCGGATTTTCTTACTTCTTGCGGGAGCGCTCCCAGAGAGACTTGCGGGAGATTCCCAGCCGCCTGGCGGCGAGAGTGCGGTTCCCGCCGGCGCGGCGCAGCGTCTCTTCGATGTAGACCTCGGAGAGTTCCTTCAGCGTCCAGCGGCGCTCGACGGCGGCGGCGAGGAGCGCTTCCGGCGCCCCGAACGATCCCATGGGAAGGTCCGCGGGAGAGACCTCGGGCGCCGCGGACGCGAGGGCCGCGCGCTCGACGACGTGCAGAAGCTCCCGGACGTTTCCCGGCCACGTGTGGCGCAGAAGCGCCGCTTCCGCCTCGTCCGTGAAGCGGCGCGCCGGAGTGCCGTACGTGCGCGCGGCCCGCTTCAGGAAGGTGCGGGCGAGCGGAAGCACGTCTTCCCGCCGCTCGGCGAGCGCCGGAAGACGGAGCGAGACCACGTCGATTCGATAGAAGAGATCGGCGCGGAAGAGGCCCTGCTCCACGAGTCCCGAAAGCGCCCGCCGGGAGGACACGACGAGCCGCGCGCGAAAGGGATGGTTCGTCACGCCCCCGAGTCTCCGGAACGTCCGCTCCTGGAGCACGCGCAGAAACTTCGCCTGCGCCGCCGGCGAAAGGGAGGAGACTTCGTCCAGATAGACCGTCCCATCGCCGGCGACTTCGAGAAGTCCCCGCTTCGCGGAGACGGCGCCCGTGAAGGCGCCGCGTTCGTGGCCGAAGAGCTCGCTTTCGAACAGGTCGTCGGAGAGATTCGCCGCGTCGACCCGGACGAAAGGACGTTCCGCCCTCAGAGACGCGTCGTGCAGGGCTCGGGCGAGCCGGTCCTTCCCCGTGCCGCTCTCGCCGACGAGAAGGACGGTGCTCGGAAGATCGAGCGCGCGCTCGAGCGCGACGATCTCGCGCGCCAGGGGCCGGTGACGGGTCGAGAAGAGGGAACGGAGCGAGCCCCGGCGGCGGGGTTCGGCGCGGGCCGTCAGCCCGTCGGCATCGGCGCCGGAAGCCTCGACGTCAGGACCGGGCGGCGAAGCGGCCCGTCTCATTCTCCGCGTCGCCCCAGAGCCGCTCCAGAGCGTAGAACCGGCGGGCCTCTTCCTGGAAGACGTGAAAGACCACGTCTCCGTAATCCATGAGGATCCAGTTCGCCGTCTCCAGGCCCTCGACCGAAAGCGCGGGTCCGAGGACCTCGGTGATCGCGTCGGAGATCGCGCGAGCCTGCCGGTCCGAACCGGCCGTCGACAGGACGAAATAATCGGCCATCGTCGTCAGCTCGGTCAGATTGAAAACGAGAACGGCAGAGGCTTTCTTATCCAGAGCGGCGGAGAGGCCTTCCCGAACCCGGTCGCGGGCGGACAGGTCGTTCAACTCTGGACGACCCCCGCGCTGTAGAGGCCCTGCTTCGTAATGTACTCCGCGACGGAGGGCGGCACCAGCCCCGATGGCCGCTGCCCCGAGGACAGCTTTTCTCTCAATTCCGTCGAGGAGATTCTAACCGATCCGGCGTCGAAAACGTCGAGCCGATCGGCCAGACCGGCCACGTCCGGAACGACCAGGCCCTCTCCCCGGAAGGGGTCCCGGTAGAACGCCGCGATCCGGGCCAGCCGGACGATCTCGGCGGGCTCCTTCCAGCGGGCGAAGCCCGCGAGCGTATCGGTGCCCATCAACAGCCGGAGATCGGGCTGCAAGGAGCGAGCCGACAGAGCGCGCAGGGTGTCGACGGTGAAGGACGGCCCCTCGCGATCGAGCTCGTCCAAGGCGATCGACCAGTCCGGCCGGCCCGCGAGGGCGAGCGCCAGCATCGCCACGCGATGGCGCGCGTCGGTCGGAGGCGCCGTCTTGTGAGGAGAGAGCCGCGCGGGGAGGAAGAGGACGCTCGAAAGCCCGAACTTCATCGCCGCGGCCTCCGCCATCGCGACGTGGCCGAGATGCACCGGATCGAAGGTCCCGCCGAAGACACCCGTGCGCATTCTTACGATTCGGAGACGGCCGGGTCGGGGGTCGCGGCCCCCGAGACCGTCGGCAGCGCGTCCCGGGCCCCGGCGAGCCGGAAGAAATCGCGCACGAGGTCTTCCAGCCCGAGTCGCGTCGCGGCGGAGATCGCGCGGTACGGAAGCCCCCGGCGGCGGGCGGCGGCGCGGATCGATTCGAGCCGGTCCGGATCCGAGACCGCGTCGCACTTGGACGCCACGAGAAGCCGGGGACGGGACGCGATCTCCGGGGAGAAGGCTTCGAGCTCCCCCTCGAGCACGGCCACGTCGTGCTCCGCGTCGCCCGACGTCGAGGCGTCCACCAGATGGCACAGCAGGCGGCAGCGCTCGACGTGCTTCAGAAAGCGGATGCCGAGACCCGCCCCGAGATGCGCGCCTTCGATGAGCCCCGGAATGTCGGCGACGACCAGAGTGCGGTGGTCATCGCCGCGGACGACGCCGAGGTTGGGCGTCAGGGTCGTGAAGGGATAGTCGGCGATCTTCGGCTTCGCGGCGGAGATTACCGAGATGAGAGTCGATTTCCCGGCGTTCGGAAATCCCACGATCGCCACGTCGGCGAGGAGCTTCAGCTCGATGGTCAGGCGCCTCTCCGCGCCCGGCAACCCCTTGCGCGCGAACCGCGGCGCCTGCCGCGTCGAGGTGGCGAAGTGCTGGTTGCCCCATCCGCCGTTGCCGCCGCCGGCCAGGAGGACCTTCTCCCCCGCGTGCAGCAGGTCAGCCACGCGCTCGCCCGAGTCCGGATCGACGACGACGGAGCCAAGAGGAAGCGGGACCATCACGTCGCTCGCCGTGCTGCCGTGGCAGTTGGAGCCCATTCCATGCTGGCCGTTCTGCGCCTTGAACAGCATCTGGTGCCGGAGGTGATACAGGGTCGTGAACGAAGGGTCCGCCACCGCGTAAACGGAGCCGCCGCGCCCGCCGTCTCCGCCGGAAGGGCCGCCGCGCGGAACGAACTTCTCCCGGCGAAAAGCGACGCAGCCGTTGCCGCCGTCTCCGGCCTTGACGCGGATTTCAGCGGAATCGATGAACATGGAGGAAGCCGTCAGCCTTCAGCTGCGCGGACCGTCGCTCTCGGGCTGAAAGCTGAGAGCTGATGGCTGAGAGCTACGCCGGAGGCGCTTCGATCGAGATGACGCGGCCGTCGCGGCCCCGGTCCTTGTACCGGACGATTCCGGCGATCTTCGCGAACAGCGTGTCGTCCTTGCCGCGACCGACGTTCTCGCCCGGAAAGAATCGGGTCCCCCGCTGCCGGACGAGGATCGAGCCGCCCGTCACGAGCTGGCCCCCGAATCGCTTCACGCCGAGCCGCTGCGAGTTGGAGTCGCGGCCGTTGCGGGAAGAGCCCTGCCCCTTTTTGTGTGCCATGGACTACGCCCCTTCGATCCCGAGAATGCGGATTTCGATCATCGACTGCCGGTGGCCCTTGGTCCGGCGGTACTGTTTGGTGCGCTTTTTCTTGAAGACGAGGACCTTGCGCGTCTTGACCGGTCCGAGCACGGTGGCCTTCACCGAGACCCCGTCCGTTTTCTTGAGCTCTTTTCCTTCGTGACCTCCCACGAAGACGATCTCCGAAAGGACGATCTCCCGGCCCTTCGAGACGTCACCGGACGGCGTCTCGATCCGCAGGACATCGCCCGCCGCAACCTTCACCTGTTTCCCGCCCGCGCGGACGATCGCGTACATGGAGGCCTCCCAAAAGCAGAACTGCGAATTCTATGGTTTAACCGTGGAATGTCAAGGGGTTGAGACGGAGACGGGGACCGGGAAACGGGAGCCGAGCGACCAACGGGAGCGAGACGGCCGCGGTCCTCCGCGGTCAACTCGATCGGAATCGAGGGACCAGGAGCCTGTATCAAACGTTTTTCTGCGGTTCGGGAGCCCCCAGGACCTTCTGAACGCTCGACTTCTCAATCTTCATCAATCGCATTCGGCAGCTCGTCCCGATCGTCCGGCCCCTGCGGGAAGTGGGCCTTCAGGATCTCGCCGATCCGGTCGATTCCGGCCACGACGCCCTCGGTGAACTCGCCTCTGCGGAAGGCCTCCTCCATCCCGGTCGCGGTCGCCTTCCAGAAATCGTCGCCGCACTTCTCGTGGACTCCGGCGTCGCCCAGGATCTGGAACTTCCGGATTCGGGGAGCGATGTAGAAGAGGACCCCGTTGCGCTCCGCCGTTGATGTCATCCCGAGTTTTTCGAAGCGCTCTCGCGCCCGCGCTTCGATGTCGGC
>JAIVJS010000056.1 GCA_020199905.1 Acidobacteriota bacterium | reverse complement strand
CTCTACCGCACCGGAGACCTCGCGCGGTCCCGGGCCGACGGAACCCTCGAGTTCCTCGGACGTCTCGACGGCCAGATCAAGCTGCGCGGCTTCCGCATCGAGCTCGGAGAAATCGAATCCGTCGTGCTCCAGCACGCCTCGGTGAGAGAGACCGCGGTGATTCTGGGGGAGGGGCCGCGCGGAGACAGGCGGCTCGTCGCGTGGATCGTGCCCGCGTCCGGAGGCGCCCTCGTTCCCGACTCTCTCCGGGATTTCCTGGCGGGCAAGCTGCCCGAGTACATGGTGCCTTCCACGTTCCTGCCGGTCGAGACGCTTCCGCTGACCCCCAACGGGAAGGTGGACCGCCGCGCTCTCGCGGCGCGTCCATGGCAGGGCGCCGCCGAGCCGGAGACGTTCGTCCCGCCGCGAGACGAGACGGAGCAGGCGCTCGCGGACCTCTGGAGGGGCGTTCTCGGCGTCGAGCGCATCAGCGTCGAGCGGAGCTTCTTCGACCTCGGCGGGCACTCGCTGCTCGCGACCCAGCTGATGTCCCGCATCCGCGATCGGTTCCGGATCGACCTGCCGCTGCGGAGCCTGTTCGAGCGGCCGACGATCGCGGGGCTCGCGGCGGAACTGGCCCGCGAGGCTTGCCGGCCGGCCGCCGCGCCGCCGACGCCGGCGGCCATCCTGGCGCCGATCTCGCGCGACCGGCGGCGGATGAAGCTCTCCGACCTCGAGAAGAGTTGATTCGATGGCCCTCCCGCCTCCCGAAACGATTCCGCTGGAAGCGTCGGATGCCGGCCCGGAGGTCTATGTCTTTCCGGCGAGCTTCGCTCAGGAGCGTCTCTGGTTCTTAGACCAGCTCGACCCGGAATCGCCTCTCTACAACATCGCCGGGGCGTGGTCGTTCGAGGGCGATCTCGACGTGGAGGCGCTCGCCGCGAGCCTCCAGGACATCGTCCGCCGGCACGAGGTCCTGAGAACGACGTTTCGAGTGGCCTCGGGGCGGCCCGTTCAGGTCGTCGCGCCCTCGCTGGTGATTCCGGTGCCGGTGGTAGATCTCACCACTCTTCCCGAGGGAGAACGGCTGGACGAGGCCCGCCGCCGCGCGGTCGAGGAAGCGCAGCGCCCTTTCTCGCTCGCGGAGGGGCCGCTCGTGCGGGTCGCGATTCTCCGGCTTGCCGAGCAGTCGCACGTGGTCCTCATGACCTTCCATCACATCGTGTTCGACGCCTGGTCCGCGGGCGTCCTGTTCCGCGAGCTCGAGGATCTTTATGCGGGCCGGCGGATCGGTTCCCCATCCCGCCTCTCGGACCTGCCGATCCAGTACGGCGATTTTGCCGAGTGGCAGCGCGAGTGGCTGACGGGGGAGACCCTCGAGACCCAGCTCTCCTACTGGAAGAAGCAGCTTCTGGGGGCTCCCGGGCTGATCGAGCTGCCTGCGGACCGTCCGCGTCCCGCCGTCCAGTCGGCTCGCGGGGAGAGGTACCGCATCGTCCTGCCGCCTGCGCTCTCTTCCGAGCTGCGCGCTTTGAGCCGCCGCGAGGGCGTGACCCTGTTCATGACGATGCTCGCCGCCTTTCAGACGTTTCTGGCGCGCGTCACCTCCCAGTCCGATCTCGTGGTGGGTTCACCCATCGCGGGACGGAACCGGCGGGAGACGGAGGATCTGATCGGCTGTTTCGTGAACACGCTCGTGCTCCGGGCCGACGTGTCCGGCGACCCTCCGTTCCGCGAGCTCCTGCGCCGGACCCGCGACGTCGCTCTCGAGGCGCATACCCACCAGGACCTCCCGTTCGAGCGGCTCGTCGAAGAGCTCAAGCCGGAGCGAAGCCTCGGTCACAGCCCGGTCTTTCAGGTGATGTTCGGCCTTCAGAACGCGCCGGCCGACGTCCGGGAGCTCTGCGGGGTGACCGTGCGCCCGTTCGCGGTCGGCCGGCCGTTGTCTCACTACGACCTCAGTCTCGACGTGACGGACCGCGAAGAGGGTCTGGGCTGCCTGTTCTCGTACAACACGGAGCTCTTCGACGCCGCCACGATCGAGCGGTTCGCCAGGCACTTCAAAACGATGCTCGAGCACATCGTCGTATTTCCCGACGAAAGGGTCCTGAGGATTCCTCTCCTCTCGGCCTCTGAGCGGCGGCAGATCCTCACGGACTTCAACGACACGGCCAGGCCGTACCCGAACGATCGGTGCGTGCATGAGCTGGTCGAAGAGCAGGTCGAACGCGCTCCCGCCGCGGTCGCCCTCGTGTCCGGCGGAGGCCGGACCACCTATGCCGAGATGAACGCCAGGGCCAACCGCCTGGCGCATTTTCTGAGGCGGGCGGGCGTCGGTCCGGACGTGCTCGTCGGCGTCTGCATCGAGCGGTCTCCCGACCTCATCGTCGCGGTCCTGGCCGTGCTCAAGGCGGGGGGCGCCTACGTCCCGCTCGATCCCGCCTATCCGGCGGAGCGCCTCGCGTTCATGATCGAGGACAGCGGTGCGCCGGTCGTTCTTTCCACCGGAAAGACGGCCCGGAATCTTCCGACCGGCGTGAGCCGTCTCGTCCGGCTGGACGAGGATGCCGCGGCAATCTCCGCCGAGAGCGAGGCGAATCCGAGGCCGCTCGCCAATCCGGAGAACCTCGCTTACATCATTTATACGTCCGGTTCGACGGGGACGCCGAAGGGTGTGCAGATCCGGCACCGATCCGTCGTGAACTACACGACCTTCGCGAGCGAGAGGTTCGAGCTCGAGTCCACCGACCGCATTCTGCAGTTTTCGTCAATCAGCTTCGACGCCGCGGCGGAAGAGATCTTTCCGTGCCTCGCGCGGGGGGCGACTCTCGTGCTCCGCACCGACCTCATGCTCGAGTCCCCCCGGGTTTTTCTTCGCACGTGCGGGGAGCTCGGAATCACGGTGCTCGATCTTCCCACCGCGTACTGGCACGAGCTCTGCGCGGGCCTGGGCGCGGAGCCGCTGCCGATCCCGAAGTCGCTTCGCCTCACGGTCATCGGAGGAGAAAAGGCGCTCGCCGACCGCGCCGGCCAGTGGCTGGACGCCGTCGGCGCCGAGATCCCTCTGTTGAACGGCTACGGCCCCACCGAGACGACCATCGCGGTGACCTTTTCCCGCCTGACCGCCGCCGCGCTGGCGGAAGGGCGCGACGTGTCGATCGGAAAGCCGGTCTCGAACGCCCAGGCCTACGTTCTGGACCGGAGGCTCGAGCCCGTTCCGATCGGCGTCGCGGGCGAGCTGCACATCGGGGGAGACGGGCTCGCGCGCGGTTACCTGAACCGCCCGGCGCTCACAGAGGAGAAGTTCATTCCGAGCCCGTTCGCGTCCGGGGCACGGATCTACCGGACGGGCGACCGCGTCCGCTACCGCAGCGACGGCGAGATCGAGTACCTGGACCGGGTGGACGCGCAGGTCAAGGTGCGAGGCTATCGGATCGAGCTCGGCGAAATCGAGGCGGCGCTCCGACGGACGACCGGGGTCGCCGACGCCCTGGTCGTCGCGCACGGAGAGGCGCAGGACAAGCGGCTCGTCGCGTACGTTGTCCCGGGGGGCCGTCCCGGGCCGAGCGCGGCCGACCTGAGGCAGCGCCTGTCGCGCACCATGCCGGACTACATGATCCCGTCGGTTTTCGTGAGCCTCGACGCCATTCCTCTGACGCCCACCGGAAAGGTCGACCGCCGCGCTCTTCCCGAGCCGGACAGCGCGAGGCTCGAAGGCGGCCGCTCCTTCGTGGCGCCGCGCGATGAAGTCGAGACGAAGCTCGCGCGGATGTGGGAGGAGATCCTGCCCGTCGAGCGGGTCGGGATCCACGACAACTTCTTCGACCTCGGCGGCCACTCGCTTCTCGCGGTCCGTCTGTTCGCTCGCCTGCAGAAGGAGTTTGACCGCGAGATGCCGCTCGCCACGATCTTCCAGGCGCCGACCATCGAACAGCTCGCGGGGATCCTGCGGCAGGAGGGCTGGAAACCGTCCTGGACCTCCCTCGTCCCGATCCAGCCCCGCGGGTCCCGGGTTCCCCTGTATTGCATCCACGCGGGCGGGGGAAATGTCCTCTTTTACATGGACCTGGCGCGCCGGCTCGGCCCCGACCAGCCCGTCTACGGCCTGCAGGTTCAGGGGTTAGACGGCGTTTCGCCGCGCGCCGAGCGCGTCGAAGACATGGCGGCCCACTACATAAAGGAGATCCGGGAGCTCCAGAGTCGGGGGCCATACCACATCGCGGGGTCGTCGTATGGTGGAATCATCGCGTTCGAAATGGCCCAGCAACTGCAGAAGCTGGGTCACCAAATGGGCATTCTGGCCGTCTTCGATACATGGGGTCCCGACTATCCGAAGCAGCGTCCCACGCGGACGGCGGCGACCCGCTGGATTGAATTCGCCGAGCGCGTCGACCTTCACCTCGGAAACTTTCTCGCCTCGAAGGGAGCGCGGGGGAAGATCGGATATGTCACGACGAAATCGCGGGTGCTCGCAGGGAACATTTTGATCACGAATCGACGCCGGTGGGCGAAGATCCGTAAGGCGATGGGGTTGCCGCGCAAGCTGCGGGAAGTCGAAGAGGCGATCGGCAAGGCGAAGAATCGTTACGTGCCGCAGCCTTATGCCGGAAAGCTGACGCTGTTTCGCGCGACCAGGCAGCCGGCGGGGTACGGGGAGGATCCGGATCTCGGATGGACGCGCGTCGCTCAGGGCGGCGTGGAGGTGCATCACGTTCCCGGCTACCATGGCGCCATCGTCCACGAGCCGAGAGTCCCGATCCTGGCCGAGCAGTTGACGCGCTGCCTCGACGAGTTCGCTGGGAATAAATCCCTGGATGGGCCATCGGAGAC
>JAIVJS010000001.1 GCA_020199905.1 Acidobacteriota bacterium | reverse complement strand
TTCGAATCCCGTTGGGGCCGCCAACTCAGATCACTTCGCCTCGCACCCTCCTTCGCCGTGTCCGGCACGGCTGGCATTCTTGAGCGGGGGGCCGGTGTGCCCCCCGAACCCCCGGAGGCCGGCGCGCGGGTTCGAATCCCGTTAGGGGCTTAGCGGGCCGGCGAGGGGCGGCCATCGACATGACGTCCGCGAGCGGACAGACTGACTCCCGCGGCTCCTTCAATCTCTGGTGCATGTTTTGCTGCCCGTCCCCGCTCTGCACGAAGCAGGTTCCCCCGGCGCGAAGACTCTGGACGGGCAAGAAGGTCCCGTCCGCGGGACTCTCCTTCATCCTCTTCTGCTCTGCCCGCCACGCGAGCCGGCTTCACATCCAGCGAGACGGATCCATGAACGTTACGCTGTTCGCGCGCAGGGGAGCAGGCCGCCTCCCACGGTAGAGGCCCGATCGAGCTCCGTGGCTTCCAGGGTGCTGCGTGCCCGCCAGGGATCAGAAACCGGCACCGTTCGCATGCTCGTGAAGTTCCACCACGAACATCAGAGATAGGGAGAAGCCCAGGATCTACCACCCATGGCTGCCGCAGTTTTGCGCGGGCTGCGGCGCCGACTTGAAGCGAATCAAATAAACGATCGGCGTGGAAAGAAACCGCAATTCGGATAAAAGCGGATCCGGGAGCCGAACGGCCAGAGGGCGAAAAGCGGCGAGCCGCTCCTTTGCAGGCGACACCGCGATCAGAGCCAGCGGTCGGCCGTTTTGAAATGAAAGCGGGCGAGCCGCCGCTGACCCGAACGGCTCGCCCGAGAAATCCCGCTAGCGTCCGCCGCCCTGGCCCCCTCCCTTGTTGCCGCTCCCGCCCTGGCCGCCCTGGCCGCCGGACTTCTGGCCGCCCTGGCCGCCACCCTGTTGGCCGCCCTGGCCTCCGCCCTGCCCGCCGCCGCCCTGCTGGCCTCCGCGGTTCTTGTCTTTGTCGTCCTGGCCGCCCTTCTGGCCGCCCTGACCACCCTGCTGGCCGCCCTGACCACCCTGCTGGCCGCCCTGGCCACCCTGCTGACCGCCCTGACCTCCGCCCGGCTTACCGCCTTCTCCGCCACGACTCGACATTTCACGTCTCCTTTTCGGGACGAATCGGGTCCCTGTCACACCACGTGCAAGAGTCGTGCAGCCGCAAGTGACTTCGACCGGACCCCGCTCGCCTCAGGAGGACTTTTCCCACTTCCTCTTCAGCGCGGCGAACTCCGAGCGGACACTCGAGTAGCAATCGCACGCCATCGCTCGCAGGCTGTCAGGGTCGAGGATCCGAACGGAACCTCGACCCCCCTCGATGGCGTTCCTGCTCTTCAGCTCTTTGACGGCCGCGCTGACGGTCGCGCGCCGGACGCCCAGCAACTGCGCCAGAAATTCGTGGGTGACGACCAGTTTCGCTCTGGGGGCGCGGTCGTGGACCGAGAGAAGCCACAAGGCGCAACGCTCCACCTGATCGTGCATGCGAATACAGAAGCAGGACTGGCCGACGGCGAGAAGCAGCACCTCGGTATATTCCTGAAGGCGCTCCTCGAAGATTCCCTTGGCAGTGAGCTCACGCTCGAAAATTCTCCGAGGCATCCGGAATCCCCACCCGGAGATCTGCGTGAACGCCTTGAAGTCGACAGTCTCGCTCTCGATGAACGCAGGGAGGCCGATCATGCCTTCCCTTCCGACGGAGGCCACTTCGACGCCTGTTCCATCCGCCTTTCAGCATGAGGTTGCCTTCGACGGACGGCCTTGCCCGCACCAATTGGCGCACGGCGGGCACCAGTTCGCGCGCAACCGCGCGTTTTGGGATGACGGCTCCCGGCTTCGGCCCGATTCGGGCCGAAGCCGCCTCATCGGTGATCAGGATGAGCGGAATCCCCGCCGTTCTGTCGTCGGCGAGTTGCCGGTTCCGGAACTCCCTCGCGTCGATCTCGATGTTGGCGGCATCGAGGACCACGGCATCCGGAGACTTCTCCCGCATGATGAGCAGCGCGTCGGCGACTCTCGCCGCCGAAATCACCGTCAACCCCTCCACGCGGAAGAGCTCGGTCAGTGTCTTCTGCAAACTCTGGTCGTTCCCGACGATGAGGATGGAGGGCTTCGTCATTCAGAGTCAAGCATACAGGGGCATTTGGGCGCGCCCGTCGCGCGTCACGACTCCGGAAGAATCGCGACGACCAGGAGCCGTTTCGGGCCGTGCACGCCGTACGCGAGCGTCTGTTCGATGTCGGCGGTCTTGCTGGGACCGGAGATCAGCAGAGCGTTCGGCGGCATTCCGGAAGCCCAGCCTTCGACCCGCATCGCCTCCCAGAACGTGTTGTGGATCGAGCGGCTGTCGAGGAGCGCGATGTGGACGGGCGGGACGAGGGAGAGGAGCCGCGGTTCGTCGGGAGTCGGCCACAGGATCAGGCCCCCGGTGTCGGCGATCCCGCCGCGCGTCGTCGTGAACCCGGCATCGATGTCTTCGAAGAGCCGCCGCTTCAGGTCCTCGGACTCGATGGGCCGGTCGTAGGCGACGAGGCTGGGCCGCGTCCCCGCCGCCCACGCGGCCTCGAGTCTCCCCGCGGCGGCGGTGCCGGGCCCGTAGAGAAGCGTCGAGAGGCCCTCTTCCGCCAGGAACTCGCGAATCGCGAGAGGCCATCCCGCCTCGGTCGCCTCCAGAAACTCGGAGTGGACGGCTTCCATCAGGAACCGCAGACGCGGGTAGCGCGCTTCGGCGGCCCACTGCTTGCGGGCCACGACGGCGAAATCGGAGATCGCAGGAGACTTGGGGCGCGCCGCCGCCAGCCGTTCCAGTATTCGTGCGCGTGCCCCGTCACTCATCCGCGACTCCCGCGCTCTTCGCGAGCTCGTGGAGGGTGCGGGCGGCGGGCCTCGGCGTGGACCTCGCGCTCGTCCATGCTGCGAGGACGGGAAGTCTTCCCGGGATGAATCGCCGGAGGCGCGTGGCCGTCAGCCCGAGCAGGCGGTAGAGGACGGGATGGCGGTGCGACTTCGCCCACAGCCGCCAGGCGAGAGATTCGCCCCGGCTCCCCCCCGTCCCGGCGCCCCGGACGGTCGACCCCGGCTCCGGCTGTGCGGCTTCCTGCCTCAGGCGCACGATCAACTCGGGGATGGGAATTCCGACGGGACAGACTTCGCCGCACGCGCCGCAGAGGCTGGACGCCTCGACCAGGTCGTGCCGCGCGCCGACGCCGTCCGTCTGCGGAGCCAGAATCTTTCCGATCGGCCCGGGGTACGTCGATTCGTAGGCATGGCCTCCGACGCGGGTGTACACGGGGCAGTGGTTCATGCAAGCCCCGCAGCGGATGCACCGCAGGGTGGCGGCGAGCTCCGGGTCTTCGAAGATCCGGGAGCGGCCGTTGTCGAGGATCACGAGGTACACGGCGAGCGGTCCGTCCTTTTCAGCCTCCGTACGCGGCCGCGTGATCATGTTGAAGTACGTGGTGATGCTCTGACCCGTCGCCGACCGGGTCAGCAGGCTGTAGAGAGGCGGCACGTCCTCGAGGTTCTCGACCACTTTCTCGAGCCCCATCAGCGCGATGTGCACCGGCGGAACGTGCGTGGACATGCGCCCGTTCCCTTCATTCTCGACGAGGCAGAGCGTCCCGGTCTCCGCGACCGCGAAGTTGACACCGGAGATCCCGGCGTCCGCCTCGAAGAACTTCTTCCGCAGCACCCGCCGCGCGATTCCGGTCAGCTCGTCGATGTCCTCCGTGTAGCGGGCGCCCCGGATCTTCTCCCCGAGCAGTCTTGCGATCTGCTGCCGGTTCTTGTGGATCGCCGGCATGATGATGTGCGACGGGGTCTCGCCGTCGAGCTGAATGATGTATTCGCCGAGATCCGACTCGAGCGACTCGACGCCGTGCTCTTCCAGAAATTCGTTCAGGTGCATCTCTTCCGAGACCATGGACTTTCCCTTGACGACGCGCGTGGCGCCGTGGGACCGCAGGATCTCGAGCACGATCCGGTTCGCGTCTTCGGTGGTCTCCGCCCAGCGAACCTGGATTCCGTTTCCCAGACATCGGCCTTCCAGCCTCTCGAGCAGCTCCGGGAGCCTGGCGAGCGATCGAGCCCGGATCGCCGATCCCAGGCGTTTCAGATCCCGCCACTCCACCGGGTCCGCGAACTGTGCGGCGCGCTTGGAGATCAGGCCGTCCATCGCGCGCCGGAAGTTGGCGCGCAGACCCGGGTCCTTCAGCGCCGACGACGCCGCGTCGCGGAAACGGTGAGACCCGGGCTCAACGGGCACGCGTGCGCTCCCACAGAAATTGGGCGATGTGCACCGGCCGCACGCGCTGCCCGGTCGCCTCGAGCCGGCCGGCGATGTTCAGGAGACAGCCTCCGTCCCCGGAGAGAAGGGTCGGCGCTCCGGTCGCGGCGACGGCCGCCGCCTTGTCCTCGACCATCGCCGCGGAGATCTCCGGGTGCCTCACCGCGAACGTGCCGCCGAACCCGCAGCACTCGCTTTCGCGGGCGAGCGGGATCACCTCGACGCGCTCGAGCTGCGCCAGGAGGGACGCCGGCTCGTCGCGGATCCCCATTTCCCGCAACGCATGACAGGACGTATGCCACGTGACCCGGGCCGGCTCTCCCCGGTCGACCAGCCGCACCCGAAGCACGCGGACGAGGAACGACGTCAACTCGTGAATGCGACCGGCGAACTCCAGCGCCCGCTCCAGGAAAGGATCCCCGTCGAACAGCGACGGGTAGTAGTGCTTCATCATCCCCGCGCACGAGCCCGAGGGAACCACGACGGGCCAGGGCCGGGAGAAACGCTCGATCTGGCTTCTCGCCACCGCTCGCGCCTCCGAGGAATATCCGGAGTTGTAGGCCGGCTGGCCGCAGCACGTCTGGCCCTGGGGGTAGACGACCCGGACGCCCTCCCTTTCGAGCAGCCGGATCCCGGAGAGCCCTGCCTCCGGGTAGAAGAGATCGACGAGGCAGGTCCCGTAGTAGTAAACGTCGGCCGGCCTCTCGTCGGGAGGGGTTTCGGGACTGATCATCCCCGCGGGCCCATCTTCCCGAGGAGGCGATCCCGGTAGAGAATCGCGGCGCTTTGGGGACTCCCCGCCGGGAGGCACGGTTCTTCAATGCAGCGGCAACGCACGCGTTGAAAGATATGACGATCGCGACCTTTACGATGGTTTTGAGGAAGACCTGATGCCCGACAGCCTCCGGTCTCCGGCCCCCAGCGGAATCCCCGGTCTGACGAGGTCCTCGGCGGGGGGGCTCCCCCGCCATCGCCTCTACCTCTCCAGGGCGACCCGGGCGTCGGGAAAACGACCGTCGGGCTCCAGTTCCTTCTGCAGAGGGCGGGGCGTATCTGACGGCCGTGGAAGCGGGGGTCGCGGAACCCGCACCCCCGTAGACAACAACGCCTCGGTCTCAGCCAGGGGCGGTCGTGGAGGCGAAGAGTGCAACGACAGCGAGGACGCCGGGACGCATTTTCGTGAGCTCCTCCCTTTCCGTGGATCCTGTCACGGAGGGATCGGAACCGCATCCAGGGACGTCGCGCTCGTCGCGTTCCTCGTTCCGAAACGCGCGAAGGGACGGGCCTCTCAGAACAGGGGGTCGCTGATCGGCGTGATGCGGATGAGAAAGATGCAGGAGCCGGTCATGTTCCCCACCTGACAACGCAGGGTGAGGTTGACGCTCGAGCCCGAATTGTTGACGAGCCTGATCGAAGATCCCTGATACGCGGCCACCGCCTGTATCCCCGTCGGAGCAGAAACGATCGTCCACTGCCCCGCCCAGAGATCGCCGCTGCACGCCGTGCTGCCGCAGGTGTTGAAAAGGGTCGTTCCCATGTTCAGGGAAGCCGCGATCGAAGCAGGGCTGCCCGTCACCGTGCTGACGACCGGGAGCGCCGCCATCACCTCCAGCGTGGTGTTATTGAAAAAACTGAGAGTCAGCGGGTTCGGCGGCGGAGTCGTGGTCCCCGTGATCGTGACGGAGATGACGCCCGTGCTGGCGAGGGTCGTTGACGAGACGAGGAGCGCGAGGAGGACCAGGACCGCCGGGGCGCCGGAACGGAATTTCATGGGGATCTCCTTTTGAAGAGATCCTTTCACAGACGCGCCGGCGATGGGAGGGCCCGGTTCCCGCTGGAGGATCTAGAACGCGGAGGTGTCCGCGACGCTCGACAGTAACCCGCTGGGATTCGTGTAGACGCGGACCGCTCCCGTCACGATGTCCGTGACGGTCAGGGTGTACTCCACGTTCGAGAGAGCGCCGTAGAACACCCAGAATTTGCCATTGAAGCCTCGGCCGTCGACGACTTTCACGACGAGCTCGATGTTGTTCGACGAGAAGAACCAGAAATAGCCCGTATCGCCGGTCAGGGCGACCGCCGAGGCGAGGCCGGCCGCGTTCTGCGTCGGAACACGCCAGACGACCTGAGCGCGAAAGCGGCCGCCGTTCATGCAGAGCGTCGAATCGCCCGGCGCGCAGGCCACCGGGGTGTACGGGGTGAACGCGAACGCGCGGGAGAGCGTCCCGGTCCCGCCGCCCGAGGTCACCGAGACGTCCACGTCTCCGGGCGCGTGCGCCGGCGTTCGCACGGAGAGAAGCGTCGGCGCGAGGACGACGACGTCGGTGCCCGCGACGCCGCCGAAAGAGACCGTGGCATCGTTCTGGAATCCGCTGCCCGTGATCAGCACCGTGGTCCCGCCGGGCGCCGGACCCTCGCCGGCGTTCACTCCGCCGACCCGGGGCGAAGACGCCGGCACGGAAATCGGCCTCACGTTCAGGGCGAACGAGCCGAGACTGGACTCATCGAAACCGGTGGCCTGGATCCGGAACGTCTGTCCCGCCCTGCCGGTCACGGTCACGAGGGAAGCCTGTGTTCCGCATCCGGAGGACGCGGGGGCGTCGTCATTGCACCCGCCGGAAACGGGCGTGTACGGACCGCACGCGGCGCCGGTGAAAACGGAGAGAACGGTGTCGGGTGCGCTCCCGCACGTCGAGATCTCATACTGGCCGTCGGCCGGGGGCGTGTACTCGAACCAGAGCGACGCCGCCTTGGCGCTCACCCAGCACGAGGGCGAAGGATCCGTTGCCTCCGTCGTCGCGGACTCGCTGCTGGCGAGGACGGCGTACGGGAAGGGACCGTTGGATGGGATCACGACCGGCGTCGCGCACGCGTCTCCGCTGTCCGTCACGGACACCTGAACGACGGCGGTGCCGAGAGCGCCGCGGGAATCGCGAGCCGAGAGCGCGACCGGGAAGGAGCCCGCACGCCGGAACGTGTGTGCCACCGTGCCCGCCCCGCCCGGCAGCGGGATGTTCTCGGACGTGTCCGGGAAGAACCAGGTTCCGGAGGCGGTGTCTCCAGGATCCGGATCCGTCACCGTCCCGGAGAAGGACACCGTCGTTCCGAGCGGGACGGCGATCGACGACGCGGGAGCGACGACGGTCGGGACGGGCGGATTGTTTCCGGTCGCCGGCACCTGCAGCTCCCAGATTCCGCGCCCGTGCGTCGCGACACGGAGCATGGAACCGTCGTCCAGCACCTGCAGGTCGTGGACCGAGGAGCTCGGAAGGCCTGTGCCGAAACGGCTCCACGTCGCCCCCCGGTCCGGCGAACGGAAGACGCCGACGTCGGTGCCGACGAACACGACGTTGGAATCGGTCGGATCGACGCGGATCACCTGCGAGGGAAATGCCGGAAGGCCGGACGCGCTCGGCGCCCAGGTCAACCCGCCGTCGACGCTCCGGTACACGCTCGGCAAGGTGATCGCGGAGAAGGTGGCGTAGGCGATGCCGGAGTTGGTCGGGTCGATCTCGAGATTGGTCAGCACCCGATCCGGAACTCCGGTCGCCGGTGTCCAGGTCTGGCCTCCGTCACCGGACCGGTAGATGCCGTTTTCCTTGCCGACCAGGATCAGAAGAGGATCCGTGCGCGAGAGCGCCAGCGACGTCACGGTCGTGGACCTGGGCCAGGCCGAGCCGTCTGTGGTCGTCGTGGGGAGGGGGACCCACACGGTGCCGCCGTCGCGCGAGCGCCAGAGACGGTAAGAGCCGGTATAGATCGTCTGAGGGGCGCGCGGGTCGTTGCGGAGGACCGTCAGGAACGGTGTCTCCTCGTTGGCGTCGTAGGGCGGGGTCACGGACTGGAACGAGGGATCCGTCGAGGCGCCGACGTTCCGGCTCCGGAAGATCTGTCCCTGCTGCGTGCTCCCCCAGGCGATCGCCGGCGAGAAGGGATTCACGACGCACTCGAAGCCGTCGGAGCCGATGACCGGGCGCCAGACCGTCCCTCCCCCGTCCATCCGCTGATTGGTGCCGTTGTCCTGCGCGCCGGCGAGAATCCGGTTGCGGTTGATGGGGTCGATCGCGAGCGCGTAGTACTGGCGCGTCACGAGCCCGTTGTTCCGGTCGGTCGAGGAGATCCCGTCGTCGACGCTCGTCCACACGCCCCCGTCATTGGCGAACCAGAGCGTCGATCCCTGGTACCGCAGGTCGTGCGCGTCCACGTGGACCTCCCCGTCGAGCACGGGGGTGAAGTTGGCTCCGCCGTCGGTCGAGCGCAGGTATCTCGTCCCGCCGGCGATTACCGTGTTGGAGTCGGTTGGAGAGACGATGATCGTGTTGTTGTACCAGGACTGGTCGGCGAGATACCGGCTGTTCCGTGCGCTCACCGAGGGCAGGTCCGTCCATGTAGCGCCGCCGTCCACGGTCCTGTAGACGTGGGAAATGATCGTGCCCGCCGCCGGCCGGACCGATCGCGCGGCGTAGAGGACCGACGTGTTCGAAGGAGAGAGCGCGAGGGCGGTGCGCTCGTAGGCGAAGTCCGACGGGTTCGCGGTCGGCAGACCGAAGCTGCGGTCCGTCCAGGTGGCGCCTCCGTCCGTCGACTTCAGGACGTGCGCCGTCTTGAACGTGCACCCTCCCGAGATGCACCACGTGGTGGCGAAGAGGTTCCGGGGATCGGTCGGGTCCCGCAGGATCTCCGGAACGTCCCCGTAAGCGGTCGGCGAGATCACCGTCTCCCAGCTCGCCCCGCCGTCGGTGGATCGCAGCGCTCCGCGGCTCGTCCCCACCAGCAGCTCGTTCGGGTTCGTCGGGTGCACGTTGATCCGATGGAAGCGTGACGCCAGGACCGAGGAGGGCAAGGTCCAGGTGGCGCCCCCGTCCGTGGACTTCAGAAGCCCGATCCCGGGGATGAAGTCGACCGCGTAGCTCCCCTCCCCGGTTCCGAGGTAGACGACGTTGGGTGAGGACGGCGCGTAGGCGACCGCTCCCACCGACAGGTCGTTCAAACCATCCGTCAGCGAAACCCAGCTCGCCCCGCCGTCCGTCGTCTTCCAGACTCCCCCGCCCGCCGCTCCGGCGAGCACGGTTCCGACGTCGGTCGGGTGAGGAGAGATCCCCGTCATGCGGCCCGCGCCGTTCGTCGGACCGAGAGACACCCACGTCGAGCCTCCCACGGACAGCCTCGCGCGGCCGCCGCGCCGTTCCTCGTCCCGAAACCGCGTGTATTCGGCGGCGACCTTTTCGAGGCGGCGCTCCGGATCGATCCGGCCGTTCTCGGAATGTCTCTTCAGATAGAGGCGAACGCGTTCGCGAATCTGCCCGGGGCCGTCCTCCTTCTCGCTTTCCGCTTCCGGCTCGCGCTGCGCCGCCGCGGCGCCGGGCGGCGTCTTGCGCTCCGCGCGAAGCGAGAGCGGCCCGCCGGAGAGGAGCAGGAACAGGAGGGCGACGAGGCGCCGCGGGAGGAATCGTCGTGAGGCCGTTGGCGAATTCTAGTCGGAATGCGCGTCAATTCTGGTCATTTTTCACTCAAATGGCCCCTGGAGGCGAAAGGGGAAGGGCGGCGCGGGGAAACGGTGAGATTTCAACCCCGTGCTCCTCGGATGCGGGGGAACGACTGAGAACTCAGAACAGAAAAAAGGGCGGTCCGTGCCGCCCTTTTTTCTCCGGATTCACATCTTTTTCATTTCGCCGACGTGGACCCAGGTCGCCCACATCTTGCCGTCCTTCTCCGCGCCCTTGTAGTTAACGAGGGCGCCTTCCTTGAGCTCCCCGCCCTCGACCTTCGTGGAATCGTTCCAATAGATCGTGGATTCCTTGCCGGCGCTGTCCTTGACCATCATCATCTTCCCGGCCATGTCGAGCTTCGAGACGGTGCCTTCGCTGGCGCCGCCCATCTTTCCCTTGCCCATCATCTTGTCGTCCCCGGCCACCGCGACGACCGCCAGACACAGCACAGCCACCAGCGAGAGAGCAAATACCTTCTTCATTCATCCTCCTCAGCCTCGAGGCGCGAAATTGCGCCGCGGACGTCAAAAACCTTCGTCAATCGATCCCACCTCGAAATTACGAAACTCGACCCGTGCTCGGATTGATTTCGGGCGTTTTCTGCGGACCTTGCCACCATTGACCAGTCCGGGTGGGTCCTTCATCGGGAACCGTCGGCGCCGGTCTCTCGAGAGCTTCGGACGCCCGGCAACCCGCTGGCCTACGGGGATCATATGCTCTCGAGCCGCCGGAGGGCACCCAAAATGCACGTTCGACCGGAAGAACGGAGATCCGGGAGGCCTCCGCCGGCGCGGGTTTGACACCCGAGCCGGCCGCCTCAATAATCGCCGCCGGTCACGCTTTGCCCAGCACCCTCAAAACGATACTCGTCGGGAAGGCCCGCGATCCTCTTGATCCGCAGATCTTCCATCACGTCACTCTCGTCGCCTTCCTCGCCTGGGTGGGTCTCGGCGCCGACGGCCTCTCCTCCTCCGCCTACGGACCCGAGGAGGCCTTCAAAGCCCTGGGCTCCCATGCCTATCTCGCGGTGCTGCTCGCCGCCATGATCGCCGGAACGGTCCTCATCATCTCCGCCTGCTACAGCAAAGTCATCGAGCTGTTTCCCGGGGGCGGCGGCGGGTACCTGGTGGCAACAAAGCTCCTGGGCCCGCGCTTCGGGGTCGTCTCCGGTTGCGCCCTGATCGTGGACTACGTGCTGACGATCTCGACCTCCGCGGCCTCCGGTGTGGATCAGATCTTCAGTTTTCTGCCCGAGCGCCTCCACTCCTTCCAGTTCGGCTCCAAGCTCGTGATCCTGGCGCTCCTCGTCCTCCTGAACCTGCGAGGGATCAAGGAGAGCGTCACGATCCTGGTTCCGATCTTTCTCCTCTTCATCGCGACCCATTTCCTCATGATCACGGCCGCGCTCGCGCAGCACTTCTTCGCGCTCCCCGCCGTCTTCTCCGGCGCGGTCCGCGAGGCGAAGAACACCTCTCTTTCGATCGGGTTTCTTCCGATGTTCCTGATCATCCTGCGGGCGTATTCGCTCGGCGGCGGCGCGTACACGGGAATCGAAGCGGTATCGAACGGCGTGCAGATTCTCCGCGAGCCCAAGGTGCCCAACGCGAAAAAGACGATGCTCTACATGGCCGTCTCCCTGGCCTTCACGGCGAGCGGCATCATCCTGGCGTATCTCCTGACCGGCTCCCGCCCTCACCCGACGAAGGTGATGAACGCCGTTCTGGCCGATCGTGTCTTCGACGGGTGGACCGTCGGCGGACTCTCGATCGGGCCGACTCTCGTCGTGGTGACGCTGATCTCCGCGGGATGCCTGCTCTTCGTCGCCGCCCAGACGGGGTTCCTCGACGGGCCGCGGATCCTGGCGAACATGGCCACGGATTCGTGGGCTCCCCGGCGCTTCGCGCAGCTCTCCGACCGCCTCGTGACCAACAACGGAATCTGGCTCATGGGGCTCGCCGCGTTCGCCACCCTCGTCTATACGCACGGCTCCGTTTCCCTGCTGCTCGTCATGTACGCCATCAACGTCTTCCTGACCTTCAGCCTGACGCTGCTCGGCATGACGCGCCACTGGTGGCTCCAGCGTGGGACGCCGGGCTGGATGCGGAGCTTCGCCCTCCAGTTCACCGGACTGGTCCTCTGCGGCTCGATCCTCGTCGTCACGATTTATGAAAAGTTCGGAGAGGGCGGCTGGGTGACCGTGGTCGTGACAGCGAGCGTCATCGCGGTCGCCTTTTCCGTGAAGCGTCACTACCTGCGCGTACGGGAGCAGCTGCGCCGTCTGGACGATCAGCTGCTGAACCTGCCCCTGCATCACGAAGCCGTGCCGGAGACCATCCCCCGCGAGGAACCGGTCGCGGTGATGCTGGTGAACGGCTTCTCGGGCCTGGGCGTCCACACGCTCCTCTCGATCCAGAATCTCTTTCCGCGGCTGTACAAGAACTACGTCTTCGCCTCCGTCGGGGTCATCGACTCGTCGCACTTCAAGGGGGCGGATGAGCTCGAAGCCCTGAAGGCCCAGACGGTCGAGGACGTCGACAAGTACGTGGACTTCGCACGGGGGCTCGGCGGGTTTCGCGCGGTCGGGCGCTACGGAATCGGCACCGAGGCCGTCAGCGCCGTGGTCGACCTCTGCGAAAAGATCCGGGAAGAGTTTCCGCGCGCCGTTTTCTACCTCGGCCAGCTCGTCTTCCAGAACGACCGGTTCTACTATCGAATCCTTCACAACGAAACGGCGTTCGGGATCCAGCGCCGGCTCCAGTTTGCGGGGCTCCAGGCGATCGTGCTCCCGATCCGGGTGCTGGAAAAGAAAGAGTAATCAGTTCGGGTCGGCAGTCCGCTCACGTCCGGAAACCAAGAACTGAGAACTGAGAACTGAGAACTGAGAACTGACAACTCATTCGCTTCTCAGCGTTCTCGTCATCAGTCTTTCGACGGCCTCCCCGGGCGGTACGTCCTGGTAGAGCACCTGCACCACGGCGTCCGCGATGGGCGACTCCATTCCGGCCTCGGCCGCCATCCGGGGAACGGCGAGACAGGTCCGGGCCCCTTCGGCGACTTCGGGCATCCGGAGGAGGATCTCCGACAGCCGCCCTCCCCGCCCGATTTCCTCGCCGACCCGCCGGTTGCGCGACTCGCGGCCCGTGCACGTCAGCATGAGGTCGCCGACGCCCGCGAGCCCCGCAACGGTGCGCGCCTCTCCGCCGCGTGCCCGCACGATCCGGCCGAGCTCCGCCAGGCCCCGGGTGACGAGCGCCGCGACGGTGTTCGGCCCGAACCCGAGTCCGGAGACGACGCCCGCCGCGATCGCCACGACGTTCTTCAGCGCCCCCGCGAGCTCGACGCCGACGAGGTCGCGCGAGCTGTAGAGGCGGAGACGGCCGTCAGAGAACTGCCCCTGGAGCTCCTGCGCGAGCCCTCCGCCGGCGTCCGCGATGACGGCGGCGCTCGGATCTCCCCTCGCGACCCCCTCCGCAAAGGTCGGGCCCGAGAGGGCGGCGACGTCGGCGCCGGGGCGGTACTCGAGAATGATCGACGTCATGCGGGACAGCGTGTCGGGCTCGATCCCCTTGGCGACAGACACGAAACGGCGAGCCGCCATTTCCCTCGGCATCGATTCGAAGAGCGGCCGGAAGGAGGCGCACGGCACGGCCACGAGCGCCGTGTCGGCGTAGTCGAGCGCCTCGGGGAGGTTCGCCGTCGCGCGAACGCTCGCCGGGAGCGCGGAATTCGCGAAACGGCGAAGATGTCGGCGCGTGGACTGGATGTGCTCCGCGACCGCCGGGTCCCGGCTCCAGAGAACGACGTCGTGCCCCCCGCGGCCGAGGTGCAGGGCGAGCGCGGTGCCCCAGGATCCGGCGCCGAGAACGGTGACGCGCATCAGCGGCCGATCTTGCGTTCCGTTCCGGCCACCAGACGCTTCAGGTTCTCGAGGTGCTTGAACACGATGAGCACCGCTGCCAGGGCGGCCGCCCCGACGGCCGGCAGCGGAGCGTGAAAGAGGCCCGCGACCGCCGGAAGGATCGCCATCCCGAGGATCGACCCCAGCGACACGTACCGCGTGAGCGCGACGAGGACGACGAACCCCCCCACACAGACCAGGGTGGGGATGGGGATCAGCGCGAGAAACGCTCCCACGGCGGTCGCGACGCCCTTGCCCCCCCGGAAGTCGTAGAAAACCGGGAAGACGTGCCCCAGGATCGCCGCGAGCGCGGCGGCCGCGGCGGCGCGGGGGTCGGAAGAAACGAGCCGCATCAGGAGCACGGCGGCCCCGCCCTTCGCCACGTCGAAGAGGGCGACCAGAAGGCCGAGCTTCTTTCCGTGCGCGCGGAGCACGTTCGTCGCGCCCGCGTTTCCCGACCCCTCCGATCGGATGTCGGTGCCGGTCTTCCACCGGACGAGCAGGACCGCGAAGGAGATCGAGCCGAGAAGATAGGACAGGGCGACGAACCCGAGAGAGCGCGCGCTCACGCGGTCGCCCCGGCGCCGTCCGCTCGAAAGGCCCACTCCGCCAGCGGGATGTGGACCGCGCCGCGAGGCCCGAGGCGGCTCCCGAACAAGACGCAGGCGGCGGCGCGGAATGCGGGAACCTTCCACTCCCCGGCGACGCGCCGGAAGCGCTCGACGGCGTCGCGCGGCCATCGGGATGGGAGGCGCGCCAGCGTGACGTGCGGATGAAAGGGGCGATCCTCCTGCTTCAGGCCGAGGCGCCGCGCTTCCCTCTCGGCGGCGGAAGCCAGCCCCTCCAGGTCCTCGAGCGAAGCGGAACGCGCGAACCCCAGGCCGAGCACCCGCGCCGGCCCGCGGGAGGGAAATACGGTCGCGCCGCCGGGAAAGAGAGCGCCCGAGCGCACGGCGGAAGCCGCGGGGGCAAGGGCGCGCGAAAAGTCCTCGAGGGCCTCGGGAGTGCCGTCTCCCAGGAACTTGATCGTCACGTGCCAGGATTCCGGCCGCGTCCACGCGGCGTCGGGAGATGTCGGCCGGAGCGCTTCGACGAGCCGCGCGGCGCTCTCTCCCCACGCGGGGTCCCGGGGAATCGCGAGGAACGCCCGCACCGCCGGCCCGTCCGCGGCTCGCGGCTGCGCGGAACGCGCCTCAGGCATCGGGCGACTTCCAGCCGACCAGGTGCCGACGGATCAGCTCCAGGGCGTGAACCGAGGCCGACCGACGGACGTGGGTGCGGTCTCCGACGAAGTACCTGCGCTTCGCCGTCGCCGCGCCGTCGCGATCAGCGATGCCGAACCACACGAGGCCGACGGGCTTCTCGGGCGTGCCTCCGCCCGGGCCCGCGATGCCGGTGATCGCGCCGGCGACGTCGGAGTCGAAACGCTCCCTCGCGCCCCGCGCCATCTCGAGGACGCTTTCTTCCGACACCGCGCCTCGGGAGGACAGCGTCTCCGGCGCCACTCCGAGAAGCGATTCCTTGGCGCCGTTACCGTAGGAGACGACGCCGCCGAGGAAGTAGTCGCTCGAGCCAGGGACGTCGGTGATGAGCGAGGCGGCCATGCCGCCGGTGCAGGACTCCGCGAGCGCCAGCGTCTTGCCCGCGTCGCGCAGGAGGCGCCCGACGGCCGAGGGCAGGTCCTCCCCGTCGCCGCCGAAGATGCGTTCCTTGAGGACCGATCGGAAATCTTCCTCCATCGCCCGCACCGTCGTCTCGGCGAAGTCGGGCTCGCCGCGTACGTACAGGTGCAGCTGAACCTCTCCAGGAGAGGCGAGGATCGTGACCGGATGCTGTTTCCACCGGGCGTAGACAGGCTCGACGAGCTCTTCCACGGCGGACTCTCCCATGCCGGCGATCCGCAGGATCCTGCGGCGAGAGACGACTCCGCCCGAACGCCGGACGAGCTCGGGCAGGACGCTCTGTTCCATGATCTCGCGCATCTCCGAAGGCACGCCGGGGAGAACGACGATCTCGCACTCTCCCTTCTTCGCCCAGAAACCGGGCGCGGTGCCGCGCGGATTCTCCAGGACGCGCGCTCCTTCGATGAAGTCGGCCTGCTTCTCGTTCACCGCCGCCATCCGGACACCGCGCGCCTCGAACCTCGCCCGCATGCGCGCGACGAACTCCGCGTTTCGGATGAGGGGGGCGCCGAGCCATCGAGCCACCGCGGCCGCCGTCACGTCGTCCGCCGTCGGACCGAGCCCGCCGGTCGAGATCAGCAGCGAGGCCTCGCTCGAGGCGGTCTCGAGCTCCCGCACGATGACGGCCGGGTCGTCGCCGATGATCGACTTGCGGACGACCCGGATACCGATCTCCTCGAGGCGAGCCGTCAGCCAGAGGGAGTTCGTGTCCTGCCGGAGGGGGCCAAGCATCTCGCTGCCGACCGCGAGGATGGCGGCGCGGGTTTCGGGGACGTCGCTCACGACGGGCGGCCCGCCTCCTGCGCCTCTTCCTCCGACAGCTTCGCCCAGTCCTCGACCAGCGCATCGAGCTCCTTCTGCCGCGCCGCCTTCTGAGCGGCGAGGTCGCGGGAGGCGACCGGACCGAGCGTCAGGGCCTCCTGCCACAGTCGGCTCTCCAGCTCATCGACGGCCGCCTCGAGCGACGCGATCTTCTCCTCGAGCGTCCGGATGCGGCGGCGGCGCCTGCCGTTATCCCGATCCGGCGCCTCCCGGTGTGTGGCGGGGGCCGGCGCGGGACGCGAGGCGCTCCCGGTCCGGGAGGAAGCGGCGGCCGCGGCCCCGCGCGGGGACGGGAACGCCGGGGCGGGGACGCCAGAGCCGCGCCCGGGCTCGGGACGGCGCCGCCGCTCGGCGCGGGCGGCGGCCGTCTCGGAGTAGTTGCCGTCCATCGCGGCGGCGCGCCCGGCCCGCAGATCCAGGACCCGGGTCGCGAGCCGGTCGATGAACGCGCGGTCGTGCGAGACGAAGACGATCGAGCCGGGAAACCCGTCGAGCGACTCTTCCAGCGCCTCCCGGGAATCGAGGTCGAGATGGTTCGTGGGCTCGTCCAGAAGGAGCAGGTTGTGCCTCTGCATCATCACGACGGCGAGGGTCAGCCTCCCCTTCTCGCCGCCCGACAGGCCCGAGATCTGCGCAAAGACTTCGTCTCCCCGGAACGCGAAGCGCGCGAGGTAGGACCGCATCGCCTGCTCCGTGGCGTTCGGGTTGAGGTTCCACACCGCGTCGATCGCGCGGCCCTTCGGGTCGAGGTCCCTGAGCTCCTGATCGTAGTACCCGATCGTGACGTCGTGGCCGGTGGCTACGGAGCCCGAAAGCGCGGGCAGACGTCCCGCGAGCGTTTTCAGGAGAGTCGTCTTGCCGGTGCCGTTCTCGCCGAGAATCGCGAGCCGCTCGCCTCGAAGAAGCTCGAAGCTGACGTCCCCGACGATCGGCAAACCCGCCTCGTACCCGGCGTTCAGGTGCTTCGTGCGGAGAAAGCTCCTCCCGCCGATCCGCGCCGCGTCGAAACGGAACGCGACCGTCGTCGTGTCGTCCATCGGTCTCTCGAGGAGGTCGACCCGCTCGAGCTTCGTCCGCCTCCCCTTCGCCTGACGGGAGTTCTGCCCCGCGATGTTGCGGCGGATGTACTCCTTCTCCTTCTCGACGAACTCCTGCTGCTTGTCGAACGCTCGCGTCGCGGTCAGAATCCGCTCGGCTTTCTGCCGCCGGTAGGAGCTGTACCCGCCGCTGTAATCGGAGAGCCGCCCGTTCTCGAGATCGATGATCTCCTCGGCGACCTGGTCGAGGAACCTTCGGTCGTGCGTCACCACGAGGTACGCGCGGCGTGAGCGCGCGAGGTAGTCCTCCAGGAACTCCACGGCGTTGAAGTCGAGATGGTTCGTGGGCTCGTCGAGCAGCAGGACGTCGGGATTGGACAGGATGGACCGCGCCAGCATCGCCCGGTTCTTCTGGCCCCCGGAGAGCTCGGCGAGCGGCCTCTCGAAGTCCGCCTTGTCGAAGCCGAGGCCGGACAGCGCCTTTTCGACCTCGGCGACCATCTCGTAGCCGCCCTCGTTTTCGAATCGATGCGACAGGGCGTCGTAGCGGTCGTGGACGGGGGCCGAATTGTCGCCGTCGGCCATCGCGTGCTCGAGGCGGCGCATCTCCGATTCGATCCGGTGGAGGTCGGCGAACGCGCCGGCAGTGTAGTCGTGCAGCGACTCCGAGAGCGCGTCGGCGTTCAAGGCCTGGTCGACGGTCTGGACCCGGAGGGCATTAGCCCGCACGAACTGCCCCGAGTCCGGCTCCTCGCGTCCGAGGGCGATTCGAAGAAGAGTGGTCTTTCCCGCGCCGTTGCGGCCGACGAGACCGACCTTCTGACCCGGGTTGTGCTGCCACGTGACGTCGCGCAGCACGTCCTTCGAGCCGTAGGCCTTGCGGACGTGATCGAATCGATAGAGCACTGCGGGATTCTAACTGCGCGCCCGCGCCTCCGAATGGCGAGAGCGCAGCGACTCGGAGCGGCCTTCGGAGATCATCTTTCGAAGCGCCGCCGGCTCGTCGGTGAGGATTCCGTCCACGCCGAACGCGACCAGTCTGGCCAGCCGGTCCGGCTCGTTTAGCGTCCAGACGATCACGGCGTCGAGCTCTCCGCGCTCCCGCGCCCGCACGACGTCCGCCACCTCGTCGCGGAAGCCCGGCCAGAACCGCTGTCCGACTCCCATGCTCACGCGGCGGAATCGCAGGCGCCGCGCTGCGGCCAGCACGCCAGGGAGCTCGAAGTCGGCGTGAACGGTGAGCCGGTCGTCGTGGGGATGCCGTGCCGACTCCCTTTGAAACGCCTCGAAGATCTCGCGCTGCGGGGTCAGGAGCGCGACGGCCGGAAAGGCCGCGTCCCGCCGTTCGGCGAAGAGATCCCGCAGAAGGTCGAAGAGCCGCGCGGCCGAATCAGTCTGGTCGGGCGCCAGCTTGATGTCGAGGCAGATCGTGGCGAGCCGCGGCTCCCGGTCCGCCCACGCGATCAGGTCATCGAATGTGGCGGCGGGGATCTTCGGCGGGTCGTCGTTGCCGATCAGGTCCGCGATGCCCCCCTCCCGCAGGCGGTATCCGTAGTGGGTGCGGAAGTCTTCGTAGTCGAGGTCTTTGACGCGCCGGCGCCATTTCGAGACGAGGGTCGGAACGTCCGGAGTGCACAGCAGCCCCTCCCGTCCCGACTGCCGCGCGAGGGCGATCTTCTCGCCCGGGTCGGCGTCGTGCCAGATCACGAACCGCCCATCGCGCGTGACGCAGACGTCCGCCTCGACGCCGTCGGCCCCGAGGTCGACCGCGGCCGCGTACGCCTCGATCGTGTTCTCCGCTCTCACCCGAGCCGCGCCGCGGTGGGCGATCACCCGCACGGTGCGCGGCGCCGCAGCGGACACGCCGCGCCCCGGCCAGAGCTTCCCTCGCACGCCGCGAAAAATCCGTTCGAGCGGGTTTGCCCTTCCGAGCATGGTCATGGGGGAAGTGGAGAGTTGAGAGTTAAGCGCTGAGAGTCAAGGGTTGCGAGTGGAAAGTGGAGAGCTCGGGTTCGAGAGCTCTGAACTGAGAGCTGAGAGCTGACAGCTGCAGCGCATGCTCCTACAGCTTCTCTATGGCGAGAGCCGGCGGCGCGGCGGGTTCGTCGCCGATCTCGAAGAGGTCCGCGAGCTCCCGCTCGAAGGACGGTCTCGGCGCGGGGCGCTCCCCGAGGCAGAGGATGGCGAGCGGCTCTCCTTTTTCGACGCGGTCCCCCACCGTCTTCTCGACCAGGAACCCCGCGGCGAAGTCGATGTCGTCCTCCCGCTTGCGCCGTCCGCAGCCGATGTCGATCGACAGGAATCCCATCTTCTCGGTCTGGATCGACCGGACGAATCCCGACCGGGGCGCGGCCGCGGGGATCCTGGATTTCGGCTGAGGCAGGATCGACGGGTCTTCGACGACGCGGGGGTCGCCCCCCTGGAACTCGACCAGCTTCGCGAAACGCTCGGCGGCCTTCCCGGACGTGAACGCCTCTTCGAGCCGCCGGCGGGCGTCCGGCTCGGAGAGCGCGGGCTCGGCGAAGCGCAGCATGTCCGCGCCGAGCACGAGGCAGAGCTCGCGGACCGCCGGCGGACCCTCGTTGCGCAGGACGAGGATCGACTCCTCGGCCTCGAGCGCGTTGCCGACGGCGCGTCCGAGAGGCCGCGACATGTCGGTGATCCATCCGCTGGCCTCGCGCCCCGCGGCGCGCGAGGTGTCGACGAGCGCCCGGCCGAGCGCCCGCGATTCGGGCACGGTCTTCAGAAACGCCCCGTTGCCGGTTTTTACGTCGAAGACGATGCCGGTCGTCCCGGATGCGAGCTTCTTCGACAGGATCGAGGCAACGATGAGGCCGAGCGACTCGACCGTCCCCGTGACGTCGCGCAGCGCGTAGAGCTTGCGGTCCGCGGGGGCGACCGTGTCCGTCTGCGCGAAGAGCGCCGCTCCGACCTCGGTGAGCGCCCGGCGGACTCGCGGCAGGTCGAGATCGGTCCGAAATCCAGGGATCGCGGCGAGCTTGTCGAGCGTTCCGCCGGTGTGCCCGAGCCCGCGTCCGGACATCATCCCCACGCGTCCTCCCGCGGCGGCCACGAGCGGGGCGAGAACGAGCGTCGCCTTGTCCCCGACTCCACCGGTCGAGTGCTTGTCGACGACGGGCGCGAGATCGGAGAGGTCCCACGAGTCGCCGGAGTCGCGCATGGCCTCGGTGAGCGCAGCCATCTCCGGCGTCGAGAGCCCTCGGATGACGGCCGCCATGAGGAACGCGGCGGCCTGGTAGTCCGGTACCTCTCCCGAGACGACCCCGGCGACGAGAAAGGCGATCTCCTCCCGGGAAAGCTCCTTCCCGTCGCGCTTGGCGCGCAGGATCTCGTAAACGCTCTTCACTTCGGTGTCTCTCCTTTCGGCGAGGCGAGCGACGCATCGACCCGGCGGCGCCACGAGGCGGCCTTCTCCAGGATCGCGGCGGCGTCCAGAGTCGTGGACCGCCCGTCGGCGAGCAGGCGCCGGCCGTCCACCCAGACGTCCGAGACGTCCGAGGTCTTGATCGAGTACACGAGGGCGGAATACGGGTCGTCGAAGGGCTGCTCGTGAGCCGTCTTCGTGCGCACCGCGATGAAGTCGGCCTGCTTTCCGGGCTCCAGAGACCCGATCTTCGCTTCAAGGCCGAGCGCCTTCGCGCCGCCTCTCGTGGCTGCGGCGACGAGGTCGCGCGCCGGAAGGACTGTCGGATCCATCTTCGAGACCTTCGCGAGCTTCCCGGCGAAGTCCATCGCCTCGAACATCGAGAGATCGTTGTTCGACCCGGCCGGCCCGTCGGTTCCGAGCCCCCAGACGAGCCCGGCCTTCTGCCATCCGGGAACGTCCGCCGTCCCGGACGCGAGCTTCATGTTCGACTCCGGGTTGTGCGACAGGGCGATCCCGTACTGGCGCGCGATCGCGATATCCCCCTCGTCCATCCAGACGCCGTGAGCGGCGAGGATCGGGACGCGCCGGCCGCCGGCACCGGGATCGAAGAAACCGACGGACGCCAGCCGCATGAACGGCGTCTGCTGCCAGGCCTTGCGCGCGTCGTCGACCTCCTTGCGGGTCTCGGCGACGTGAATCAGCAGCGGGATGTTTTCCGCGAGGGCGAAATCGCGCGCCGCGACGAGCGTCTCCTTCGAGCAGGTGTACGGCGCGTGCGGAGCCGCCGCCGGCACGATCCGCGGATGCGATTTCCATTTCGCCGCGAAGGCCTTCATCACGGCCAGCGTGGCGGGAAGGTCCTTGTGGTCGGGCACCGGAAAGTCGATGAAGGTCTCTCCCAGGACCCCCCGCAGCCCGGCTCGATCCACCGCGCGCGCCGCCTCCGACTCGAAGTAATACATGTCGGCGAACGTAGTCGTCCCGCCCTCGATCATCTCGAGACACGCGAGGAGCGTTCCGTCGTACACGAACTCCGGCGAGACGTTCTTCGCTTCGGCGGGAAAGATGTGCTCCGTGAGCCACTTATCGAGCGTCAGATCGTCGGCGAGGCCGCGAAGGAGGGTCATCGCGGCGTGGCCGTGCGTGTTGACGAGGCCGGGCATGAGGATGCGGCCCTGCGCGTCCCAGACGGGCTTGCCCTGGTATTGAGATTTCAGGTCCGCCGACCGCCCGACGGCGACGATCTTTCCGCCCGAGAGGAAAAGCCCGCCGTCTTCGATCACCGAAAAAGACGCGTCCATCGTCACGACCCGGCCCCCGACCACGAGAAGGTCCGCGGCGGCGCCCGCGGACGCGGAGCGCTCGCTCGCGGCCGGCTTCGGTTTGCGGCGGGGCGCGGCCCCCCCAAGAACCAGCGCGCAGGCGCAGAGGATCGCGGTGACAAAGAGAGGGTGCCGTCCCGGGCCGGTCGGGTGCATCAGAAGTCGAAGGGCTCCGGAAAGAGGGCCGCGAGCTGGAGCCGCTTGCGCTTGCCGCCCTCCGTGGCCATCACGACGGGAACGTCTCCGGCGAACTCCCACAGTATCTGCCGGCACGCACCGCAAGGCGGCGTGGGCTCGTCGGCTCCCGTCACGACCGCGACGGCGCGAAAGGAGCGGATGCCCTCCGAGAGCGCCTTCCAGATCGCCACGCGTTCGGCACAGACCGTCAGCCCGTACGTGCTGTTCTCGACGTTGCAGCCGCCCCAGATCCGGCCGTTCCCGTCCTCGATGGCCGCGCCGACGGAGAACCCGCTCCGGTTCGAGACCGCGTTGCGGCGATAGGCCGCGGCGGCTTCGACGAGCCGGTCCTCCTGGTTTCCCGGAGCGCCGCTCATTTCAGCGCCTTCGCGAGGCGGGGAATCGCTTTCGTCAGGAGGCGCACGAACCGATCGCCCACGCGGCGCGTCGTCTCGAGGACCTCGCCATGCTCGAGCGGCTGCTCGAGGATCCCGGCCGCCATGTTGGTGATGGTCGAGATGCCGGCGACGCGCACGCCGGCGTGGCGCAGGGCGATCGCCTCCGGAACGGTGGACATGCCGACGGCGTCGGCGCCCATCCGGCGGAACGCCCGGATCTCCGCCGGGGTTTCATACGAGGGCCCCGAGGTGCCGAGGTAGACGCCCTCGCGCAGCGGGATTTTCTCCGCGCGTCCCGTGGCCTTCAGGATCCGGCGCAGCTCGGGGTCGTAGATGAAGCTCATGTCGGGAAAGCGCGGCCCGAGCTTCTCCTCGTTGCGTCCGATCAGCGGGTGGTGGCCGAAAAAGTTGATGTGATCGGTGATGACCATGAGGTCGCCGGGTTTGAAAGTCAGGCGCACGCCGCCGGCCGCGTTTGTCAGGACGACGGCCTTCACGCCCAGGCGCGCGAGGACGCGCGCCGGAAAGACCACGTCCGCCATGGAGTGGCCCTCGTAGAAGTGGACACGCCCCGACAGCACCGCGACGGGCGTCTTACCGACCCTTCCGAGTACGAGCTCGCCGGCATGGCCGACCACCCCGGTCGAAGCGGGGAACCGCGGAATCTCCGTGTACGGAATCGCCGTCCGGTCCGTCAGGCGCTCGGCAAACGCCCCGAGGCCCGAGCCGAGGACGAGGCCGATGAGAGGCTCGGCCGCCGCGGTCCTGCGGATGCGGGCGGCGGCGGCGTCCAGGGACGCCATGAGGGCAGGCGCCTTCATTTGACGGGCGCGCCCGCGACTTCCCAGATCAGGCCGGCGATGGACGCCGTCATGAAGCTCACGAGCGAGCCGGCGAGGAGGGCGCGAAATCCGAGCCGGGCGATGTCGGACTTGCGAGTCGGAGCGAGCCCTCCGATGCCGCCGATCTGGATTCCAATCGACGAGAAATTGGCGAACCCGCACAGCGCGAACGTGGCGATCAGCTTTCCCTTCTCGGAGAGCTGACCCACCATGTCCTTCATCATCGAAAACGCGAAGAACTCGTTGATCACCGTCTTGTTGGCGATCAGGTTGCCGACCTTGTCGATGTCCTGGGGTGGCGTGCCGAGGATGAATGCCAGCGGCCCGAGGACCCAGCCGAAGATCGTCTGCAGCGCGAACGTGGGCTGGCCCCAGAAGCTGCCGATCCACCCCAGGAACCCGTTCAGCATCGCGATCAGGGCCACGAACGCGATCAGCATCGCGGAGATGTTCAGCACGAGGGACATCCCCTGGGTGGCGCCGGACGCGGCCGCGTCGATGAAGTTGGCGCTGGTCTTCTCGACGTGCATCTTCACGGTGCCCATCGTCACCGGCGTCTCGGTCTCGGGCCAGAGGATCTTGGCGATCAGGAACGTTCCCGGTGCGGCCATGACCGAAGCGGTAATCAGGTATTTCAATGGGGCGCCCATGGTCACGTACGCGAGCATCACGGCGCCGGAGACGTGCGCCATGCCGCCCGTCATCATCGTCAGAAGCTCGGAGTGCGTCATGGCCGGGATGTACGGGGCAATCAGGACCGGCGCCTCCGTCTGGCCGATGAAGACGTTCGCTGCGACGCAGAGCGCCTCGGCGCCCGACACCTTCATCGTTTTCTGCATCACCCACGCCATGCCCTTGACGATGATCTGGATGATGCCGAAGTAGTACAGAAGCGAGAAGAAGGAGCAGATGAAGATGATGATCGGCAGGACCTTGAAGGCAAAAATGAATCCGCCGATCGGGAGCCCGGTCTTGCTGCCCAGGTCGTTCATCGGGCCGGCGAGCCAGCTGAAGAGAAAGGCATCCCGAGCACAACCGCCATGCCGACGAGGCCTATCCAGCGCATGATTTCCTCCTCCGACGCGTTTTTCGCGGGCGAGGGGGCAGAGGGACGTTGATGGCGGGCGGGATGTTAGCGCAGAAGGAGTAATCCGTTGTCAGTTATCAGTCGTCACCTCTGAGCCAACAGTGAAAACTGAAAACTGAAGATGGAAAACTCGCTAAAACCCCGCCTTCCTCGCGTCGAAGTGCCGCCCCCGCCACGGGACCGAGCGGCGGACGAGGCGCTGGTAGACGGAGCGCACGAGAAGGCCGGCCCACACCGCCGCCATCAGGGGATGGGTCAGCGACGGCCAGACCGGGTCATGCAACGCTTTCGAGAGAAGCGCGCGCGCGAAGACGAGCACGCCGAAGGAGGCTCCGGCCAGGGCCACGTCGGCCGCGGGAAGGGAGGCCCCGAAGGCTGCCGCCATGAGGACCGCGGGCGGAGACAGCGCCACCGCGGTCCACACCAGCGACATTCCCGCAAACGCGAAGCCGGTGACGCCCCCCAGGGCGTAGGCGATGTTCTTGGTGAACCCGTCCCAGACCTCCCGAAAGCCGTGGTACATCCGCACCGCGACGAGCTCGTGCGCGAGCACAGTGCGCGTCGCAAATCCCGCCTGCTTGGACATGACGGCGAGGCGGACGTCGTCGATGACCGACGCGCGCAGCGATTCGTGCCCTCCGATCGCGTCGTAGGCCGCCCGGCGAATGAGGTTGCCCGCTCCCCCGCCGGCGGCGAGCCATCGGGGCCACCGGCGGTTGGCGAGGACGGCCGGGCCGAAGAAGACGGCGCACAGGAGATTGGGCATCAACACGCTCTCCCAGAAACCGGAGGTCTCCAGGTGCGGCAGGAGCGCCGCGAAGTCCGTTCGCTCTCGAAGGGCGTACCCCATCGCGCGCGAAACCGCATCGGGACGGTACCGGACGTCGGCGTCGACGAAGAGGAGCCACTCGCCGCGCGCGGCGCGGGAGCCCTGAAAGAGAGCGTGGGGTTTGCCGAGCCAGCCGGGAGGCGGTTCGGCCCCGTCGATGATTTTCAGGCCGGGATCGTTCTCGAGGCCGGCGAGAACCCGCCGGGTGCCGTCCGTCGAGCGGTCGTCAACGACGATCACCTCCCGCCTGGATTCCGGATAGTCCTGTGCGAGAAGGGATCGCAGGGCCGAGCCGATCGCGCGCTCCTCGTTGCGCGCCGGGACGACGATCGAGACAAAAGGCAGGTTGCCGGACGCGGGCGCCTGGCGGGAAAGCCGCGGGAGCGCCGCCAGATTCACGAGCAGCGCGACGAGCCAGAAGACCGAGCACGCCGCGCAGCCGGCGAGAAGCGCGTGGAGCACGGTCAGCTCAGCGCAGGAGAAGGCCGAGCACGCTGGCGCCTCGAGGCGCGCCGACCCCGAGCCACTCGCCCGCCGTCGCGGCGAGATCGCAGAAGCCCTCGCGGACGCCGAGATCGGCCTCTACCCGCACGGCGGGTCCGGCGGCGAGAAGCGGGACGAGCTCGCGCGTGTGATCGGTCGACGCGTCGGTCGTCTCGCAGCCGTGGTCCGCGGTCAGCAGGAAGAGATCGCCGGCTCCGAGCGCCGCCAGAATTTCTGGAACGAGCGCGTCCAGCGAAGCCAGGTTCCGCACGAATCCCGCCGGATCGTTGCGATGCCCATACTTGCTGTCGAAGTCCACGAGGTTCGTGAACACGCAGTCGGCCCGCCCTTCGGCGAGGGCCGAGACGGTCTTCGAAACGCCCTCCGCGTCCGATCCGGTATGGACCGAGTCGGAGATCCCGCGGCCCGAGAAGATGTCCACGATCTTCCCGATCCCGTACACGTGGCGCCCGGCCGCGACCAGCCGGTCGAGCCAGGTCTGCCCGGTGGGAGCGACGGTGAAGTCGCGGCGGTTGGCCGTCCGGGCGTACGCGCCGGGTCCGCCCGTGAAGGGGCGCGCGATGACGCGGCCCACGTTGTGGGCGCCGGTCAGGAGCCCGCGCGCGTGGCGGCAGAGCTCCCAGAGCCGCTCGGGTGGCCAGACGTCCTCGTGACACGCCACCTGGAATACCGAGTCCCCCGACGTGTAGAGGATGGGACGGCCCGTGGCCTGGTGCTCGGGGCCGAGCTCCTTCAGGATCTCCGTGCCGGAAGCGGCTTTGTTGCCGAGAACGCGCTTGCCCGCATAGGCTTCGAAGGGGCGGACGATCTCGTCGGGAAAACCGTCGGGATACAGCGGAAAGGGCCGTTCCGTGACGAGGCCCATCATTTCCCAGTGCCCGGTGGTGGTGTCCTTGCCGGCGGAGAGCTCCCGGAGGCGCCCGCGCGCTCCGCTCGGCGCGCCCTTCCCGATGAGCGCGAGCAATCCCAGGCGCTCGAGGTTCGGCAGCGGCGCCGGGTGCGCGGCGAGCGCGTGCCCGAGCGTGTTGCTGTCCGTGTCGCCGTAGGCGGCGGCGTCGGGAGCGGCTCCGACTCCGAGCCCGTCGCAGACGAGGACGACGACGCGGCGGCGGGCGGGCATCAGAATCTTCCGGGAACGCGGGGCGGGGTTCCCCGCCTCCTCAGAGCTTTTGCCGGGCGTCGGCGCGATACGGCGAGTTCGGGTAGTCGCTGACGAGACGCTGGTACGTCGCCCGCGCATCGGCGGCGGATCCGGCCTTCTCGTAGATCTCGGCCAGCGTGAACATCATCGCGTCTTTGGGCGCGGCGGAGTCGGAGGACTCGATCGCCCGCTTCAGGCGGTCGATGGCTTCCGTCGTCTTGCCGGCCGCGGCAAGGAGGCGCGCCTGGTCGAGCTCCGCCGCCGCCGCCACCTCACCCTTGCCGGAGCGCGCTGCCCGGGCGAGACGGTCGATCGCGTCGGGCGACTTCGAGTCGCGAGCCGCGAGAATGACGCCCGCTGCGCGTCCCGCCGAAGTTCCGGCGCTCTTCGCCGCTCTCTTCAGGTGGTCGTCCGCCTCGCGGTCCCGCTCGACGGCGGTCGGGAAAGTGCGGGCGGTTCCGGTTGCCGCGGGCTGACCGGCGATCGGGGCCGCGAGGGCCGCCAGCCCCGCCGACAGCTCGCGGCCGGCTTCGTTCTCGCGGTAGCTGCGGTAGGTCACGAACGCGGCGGCCAGCAGGACCACGCCCCCGAAGATCACGGCCCCCTCGACGACGCCCCGCCGGTGGTGCGAGACGTAGTCGACCGTCTTGCCCATCGTGTCGGCGAGGTCGTTGCGCTTCAGGGCCCTGCGGCTGATCTTCTGGGTCATGAAATCTCCAGCCGGCGATTATGTCCGACCGGATCGGGGGGTTCAAGGCGGCGCGGACGCGCCGGGATCAGCTGCCGTTGTTCCAGCGCCAGGGGCTCGGGACGAAGTTGACCTCTCCGGGGTTTCCCCCTTCGGAGCTGGGGAGCCACTTCAGAAGCGTCACGCGCCCGGTCGATCCCGAATCATCCACGCTGATCCGGAACACGTTGCGATTTGGAGAGTCGCCCGTGGAGTTGTTGTCGGCCATGTAGATCCCCCGGCAGCCGGCGGCGCAGTTGACCGAGCCGGCGGGCACCGTCGCCGTGTATCCCGAGCCGGGCGGGCTTCCGGGCAGGACCGGGCGGACCGAATTGGCCGCCTGAGGGGGCAGGCTCGTTCCGTCCGGGCGAAAGACGATCATGTCGACGCGCGTGTTGTTCCCGAGATAGGTGTCGAACGCGACGGCGTCGGCGTCGTTGACCGCCCCGCCGTTCGGGGCGGCGCGGAAGACGACGTTGTCGGGAACGTGAAAGTCGGCGAGAAGAGGTTCGGCCACGTCGTGGATGTAGTTGTACGGCAGATTGTCGGCCCAGGACGTGACGCGATGACTCGGGAGATCGAACAGGACGATCACCTGCTGGTTGCGTTTGGCTGCCTGCATGCGCGCGGCGAGGACGATCGAGTGGACCTCGCGGACGGGCGCGCGGAGGTTTTCCCGCCTCACGAATCGCATGAAAAACGGGATGCCGATCGCGATGACCATTGCCATGATCGCGAGAACGATCAGCATTTCGGCCATGGTGAATCCCCAGGACCGCCGATGGCCTCTTCCCCGAGCGGGGACCGGAGAAATCGAGCGATGCAGGGCGTGCCCGGACATCAGGTCTCCCGAAGATGAAATTTTGTCCATTTTATCTCATTTTCGGTCCTTTCCCGGTTACCCGCGGAAAGCCGGACGGGGCGGTGCCGCCGCAAAAGTCCGAACGTATACTGAGTCCGTGCAGGACGAGATCAAGATCACGGGCGAGCCTTCCGAGCGGGGAGACCGCTGTAAATACACAGTCGACCAACCCCTGGTCCCTGGAGAATCGGCGTTTTTCGCGTCCCCGGCCGAGCCCGGTGTCTCCGCGCTCGCGGAGGAGATCCTGGCAATCGAGAGCGTCGAATCGGTGCTTCTGGCGGAAAACGTCATGACGGTGGCCGCCGCCCACGCGGTCGACTGGCCCGCGCTGGCGCTCGGAAACGTGATCCGAAAGCACCTCCGCGCCGGAGGCCCGATCGTGGCCGACCGCTACTTTCAGGACCTCCCCTCCGAGGGCGATCTCAAATGGGCGATCGGCGATCTTCTCGCCCGGCAGATCAATCCGGCCGTCGCGTCCCACGGCGGATTCGTCGAGCTGATCGACGTGAAGAAGAACAACGTTTACCTGCGGCTGGGCGGCGGGTGCCAGGGCTGCGGCGCTGCCGACGTGACGTTGAAGCAGGGCATCGAGAAGGCGATCCGCGAGCTGGTGCCCCGCGTCGGGGAGATCCTGGACACGACGGACCATGGCGCGGGACGGAATCCGTACTACTCGCCCGGGAAGTAAGCCGTCGGCTCTCAGCTCTCACCTTTCGGCTCCGAGCCGTCCGAATCCCCCCGCGTTTCGATTCTGAGCTTCGCGTGCGCCCGGCGCAGCGCCTGTTCCGCCTCCTCCGGTGTGCCGGCGCGGCTGAAGAGGAAACCGAGGTAGCGCCAGCCCTCCGGAAGGGGCACGAGTCTCTGGCCGGGCCGCAGAGTGATCGTGGCTTCGACGATTCCTTCGACCGCGCGCGCCTCGTCGAGGCCCGTCACCCGCTCGAGAACACCGGCTCGGGGAATCGGAATCATCATGACTCCGGCCGCGGCCGCTTCTCGTGAGGCCGTCGCCGGCAGTCCCAGCGCTTGCCGCACGATCAACTCCTCGAGGGACAGACCCGTCCCGAAGCGGAGTGTCCGTGAGCAGAGCCCGCCGATCGAGCGCGCCGCCGCTTCGATCAGCACGGGACCGCGCGGACCCAGCCGCGCCTCGGCGTGCACGGGGCCGTGGCTCAGCCCGAGCGCCCGCGCCGCTCGCGCGACGACGTCGCCGACTGCGTTCTGAGTCCCGCGAGAAAGCCGCGAGGGAGTGACGTAGAGCGTTTCCTCGAAGAACGGGCCGTCCAGAGGATCCGGCTTGTCGAAGAAAGCGAGGACGCGGAGCGCGCCAGCCGTCACCAGCCCTTCGACGGCGACCTCCGGTCCCCGGATGAACTCCTCGACGAGGATCTCTCCCGCGGCGTCGCCCCCACGCGCCCGAACCTCCGGGTCATCCAGAATTCTCCCGATCCGGTCCCAAGCCCGGCGGAATTCCTCCGCGTCTCTGGCGAGGATGACACCGCGGCTCGCCGCGAGGAACGTCGGCTTCAGGACGCAGGGATAGGCGGCGGCGCGCGCCGTCTCGGCCGGGTCGGCGCTCCGCGGAAACACCCGATGGGCCGGGACTGGCACGCCGGCCGCGGCGAGCAGGTCCCGCATCTGTCCCTTGCGGCGAGCCGCAACCGCGGCCGCGAGCGGGACGTGGCGGAGTCCCAGTGCCTGCGCGATCGCCGCCGCGGCGACCGCCGTGTCGTCGTCCACGCCGAGCACCGCGTCGAGTGGAGGTCCGCCGGCCGAAAGCTCGAGGACCCGTCGGGCGGCGCCTCCGGGATCGCGGAAATCGAGCGTCCAGAGACCGTCCGGGTCGACCGCGGCGAGGGCGCTCGTCTCCTCCGTCGCCACGACGACGTCCGCGCCGGCGCGCGCGGCCGCCTCGAGGAAGTCCCGGGCGCGATAGCTCGACGTGGGAAGCAGGAGGAGGAGGCGACGCACGGCGTGAGGATATGCGCCCGGAAGGGACGGGGGTTGAGCGTGGCGCGTCCCGCGTCGAGCGTCAAGCCCCCGGGACATGGACGGATGTTCGGGATGTCGCCGCCGGGCCATACGATGCGGCCTGTGCAGCACGTGCTTCTGACCGGCGCGACGGGGTATGTGGGCGGGCGGCTGCGTCCGGCGCTCGAGGCGCGCGGCGGCGTACTACCTCGTACACTCGATGGGCTCGGGCGAAGACTTCGCCCGCCGCGACCGGGATGCCGCGGCGAATTTCGGCGCGGCGGCGAAGGCGGCCCGCGTCCGCCGGATCGTTTATCTCGGCGGCCTGGGCGAGCCGGCGGCGGATCTCTCGGAGCATCTCCGGAGCCGCCAGGCGACGGGCGACACGCTTCGGGGTTCCGGGGTTCCTGTCGTCGAGTTCCGCGCCTCCGTCGTGATCGGCTCGGGCAGCCTGTCCTTCGAGATGATCCGCGCGCTCGTCGAGCGGCTTCCTGTGATGATCTGCCCGCGCTGGGTGTCCGTCTTGACCCAGCCCATAGCGGTCGAGGACGTGATCGCCTATCTCCTCGACGCACTCGATCTCCCCCCCGGCACGGAGGGAATCTACGAGATCGGCGGCCCGGATCGCGTGAACTACGGGGAGCTCATGCGGGAGTACTCGCGGCAGAGAGGGCTGCGCCGGCGTCTGATCCCCGTTCCTCTCCTCACCCCGCGGCTGTCGAGTCTCTGGCTCGGCCTCGTGACGCCTCTGTACGCGCGCGTCGGGCGCGCGCTGATCGACAGCCTTCGCAATCGCACCGTCGTCGAGCACCCGGAAGCGGCCGCGGCGGCCTTTCCGATCCGGCCGCGCGGCGTCCGGGAGGCGATCGCGCGCGCCCTCGTCCGGGAGGAAAAGGATCTCGCGGAGACGAGGTGGAGCGACGCCTTTTCGGCGTCGGGGCTCGCCGAGGGGCGCGGCGGCAACCGGCGCGTCGGCTCGCGGCTCGTCGACAGCCGGGCGGCCCTCGCTCCCGTGGACCCCGACACCGCGTTTTCCGCCCTGCGCCGGATCGGCGGCGACACCGGGTGGTACTACGCAGACTCGCTCTGGAAAATCCGCGGCTTCCTCGATCTTCTGGCCGGTGGCGTCGGCCTGCGCCGCGGACGCCGAGACCCCGACGCGCTCTACCCGGGCGACCCGCTGGATTTCTGGCGGGTCGAGGCGGTCGAGCCCGGCCGGCTGCTGCGCCTCGCCGCGGAGATGAAGCTGCCGGGCCGCGCCTGGCTCCAGTTTGAAACCAGCCCGGCGGCGGGCGGCACGGAGATCCGGCAGACGGCGATCTTCGACCCTTTCGGCCTGCCGGGCCTGGCTTACTGGTGGGCGCTCTACCCGATCCACCGCCGCATGTTCGCCGGAATGCTCCGGGGGATCGTCCGTCAGGCGGGGCGGATCGCCGCCACGACTCCGCCGGCTGGGATCAAGACTGCGGCGCTGGCTTCCGACGCGTCACGGTGAAGGGAGCGAAACCCCCGCTCACGCTGTGGCGGACGATTCGTGTCGTCGGTACCGCGCCCGGGTGCTATCGCTCGGAAAGCTGGTCGAAGTAGCCGTGCACTTCTCGAAGAGCTCCCCGGTTCACCTGGTTCACGCGAGCGGATTCGCGCAAAAGCACCAGGGCCGCCGTTCCTTCTGGAATCATCTCGTACTTCTCGATGATCGGGAGAGCCGAGAGGATTGCCGCAGTGGCCTCCGCATCCCGTCCCCGCTCTAAAAGGAGGTCGGCCATCACCAGCCGGGTGGCAGCCGAGTCGGGGAACATCTCGAGAGCCAGGTATTTCTCATCACAGGAACGGAAGCTTTCGAGAGCCTCTTCGTAGCGGCCTTTCTGCCGCAGCAACATCGAGATGCCCCAATGAACCTTCGCTTCATCGACACGGTTTCCCAACTGCCTCAGAAGCGAGAGCGTTCCCTTCGACAGTTCGAGCGCCTCGGCCTCGTTGCCGTTCTCCGAATGGAGTTGGATCAGATTGACATACGCGGAAGCGCGCATCTTGTCGTTTCCCGCCACTTCGCATTTTTCTGCGAGGGCCTCGAATCTCGAAAGAGCCTCTGACCACTCCCCCGTCTCTTTGTACGCGATCGCCTCCAGGAAAAAGCACTTCAGGGCGTCCTGATGCATTTCCTGACGCGTGAAGCACTCGGCGAGGGAAGGGACAAGCTCCAGTACGACGGCGAATTGCCTCTCCTGAATCGAAAGGGTCAGGCGCTGATAGGACACTCGCGCCGTTTCAGCGACGGCGTTGACCGTCAGCCGGAAATTTGAATCGGCTCGATCCAACCAGCGGCGCGCTTCCTCGTGTCTTCCAAGAATACGCGCCGCGGAGCCCGCCAGAAGAGCGATCTCGCCGAGGAAATACTCACGTTCGTCGAAGAGGCCGATCGGGCGCCGCGGCTTTTCGAGATACCGATAAAAGAAGTCCGCCTCGGTAAGGGTCGGCGAGGGGGAGCCCTCGATCCCCTCGCGAAGCGCCCCGGAGACGGCCAAAAGAATTTCGGGATCGTCCAGTTTCAGCTCCGCAGCTCTCGAGATCCGATCCTCGAACGACAGCGCGAAAATCCCCTGTGCGGCCGCGAATTGATCGGGCGCGGGATCGCGTCGAAGACGAAAGGCGAGAACCCTTCCCGCTACCACGTGGCGCGCTCCTGATCCAGTTCGAAAGCGAGGTCGTTCGTTCCGGCGAAAGGCTGTCGCGGGTGCGTGCCTTCCGCGATGACCGGATGAGATAGACCTGTCCGGGAGAGTCCATAGCGGCAGGCAGCGGCGAGAAGAGCGCGGCGAATCACTCTCGTCGGGGTCTCTCCGCAAGAGCGCCGTCTCGTAAACCGGCCAAGCCAGTTCTGCAATTCGATCTCCCCGGTCTCGCTTTCGACGTCAGTCAATCCGAAATAAAAACGGAACAAAGAACGCACCACCGGCTGCGTCGTTTCGAACATCGATTTCACGCTGTCGGGCAGTTCCGTCATCGATTCGGACCTTTGCCGAAGCGGCAGGTTACACGGGGGCACTTGCCCCGTCAACGCGGCGCTCGGGAAAACCTAGGTCGGGACGCTGCTGACGATGCGAATCGGCCGCCAGGCCTTCTCGTTCTCTTTTGAAGACGAATTTGACGTACCGGGCAGATTCGACGCGGGCTGACGCTCCGGAACACGTACGGGAGTGGGGTTCGACGACATGATGGATCTCCTGTTTCGCCAAAGACCCGGGGGTTACCCGGTTAACTCGAAACAGGGAATATTGGATCACAGGCGTGAAACCACCGTCCAGGATGGCCTTTTCGTACTCCGGAGCTCAATTTCCCCGGGTTCCCCCGGGAGAGGTGAGCACCGGCCGGGCGTCCCGCAGGATCGCCCGGTGGGCTCTCGATCGTTGGGGAGCTCTCTTGATCGTTGGGACGTCCGGGCCGACCGAGACCCGGACAACCTGTCTTTTGGAGCGCCCGCGGTGGTCGCGCCTGACGGCTTTTTTCCGGCTCGACGGTGATCACCCCGGTCGGGATGCATCATTTTATCGCGCGCTGCACCGGCACGACCGTGCGGTGGCAGAACCGTCAGCCACGGGTCAGGATGACAGCCTCCGGCCGAACCTTGTCGACCCGCGCGAACGAGCGCCGGAATCGTCGTCTTCCGAATCTCTGCGACCTGCCGCCTGAACGCCATCGAGAAATGAAAGCGGTCGTTCCGCCGATCACGCCCCCGGACGCCAGCTGGCGCAGGCGGTCGATCGCGAAGACAGGAACGGACCACCTGACCGTCCGGAACCGCGGAAAGCCGGCGGTTGAGAGCTGATAGCTTCTCCCCTTCTTACAGGAGCTTCCATGCGGCGATTCCGCGCGCTTGCCTTTATTCTGCTGGCCGTGATGGCGGCCAATGCGTCTCCGGCTCCCAGGACCCGAGGCACGACGGCGGGCAAGACGCCCTCGAGCGACGTGCTCCCTTTCGCCGCCGTCGAGAAGACCCTGCCGAACGGCCTGAAGGTCATCGTCGTTCCCACCGGATTTCCGAACATCGTGTCCCTGCAGATCCCGGTGCAGACGGGCTCCCGGAACGAAGTCGAGCCCGGCAAGTCGGGGTTCGCGCACTTCTTCGAGCACATGATGTTTCGCGGAACGAAGGCGTACCCGGCGGAGAAGTACCAGGCGATTTTGACGCGCGTCGGGGCCCGCCAGAACGCCTCCACGTCCGACGACTTCACCAACTACTACACGACGTTTTCCAAGGAAGACCTGGAGACGATGCTCGAGGTCGAGGCGGACCGTTTCCAGAACCTCGACTACTCCGTCGAAGGATTCAAGACGGAGGCGCGCGCCATTCTCGGCGAGTACAACAAGAACAGCGCCAACCCCTTTTCGAAGATGGAGGAAGTGCAGCGGGAGAGCGCCTTCTCGACGCACACCTACCGGCACACCACGATGGGCTACATCAAGGACATCGAGGACATGCCGAACCAGTTCGACTACTCGAAGACATTCTTCAGGCGCTGGTACCGGCCGGCCTACACGACCGTCATCGTCGCCGGAGACGTGAATCCTCCCGAGGTCCTGAGGCTGGTCGAGAAATACTGGGGCGGCTGGAAGGGCGGCCCCAACGACGTCCCCATCCCCGCTGAGCCGGCCCCTCGCGGCCCCGTCTATGCCCACGTTCCCTGGACGAGCCCGACGCTTCCCATCGTCTGGGTCGGCTTCCACGGTCCCGCGTTCTCGGAGACGGAGCCCGACTTCGCCTCGATCCACATGCTCTTCGACCTGTATTTCGGCCCGACTTCCGACCTGTACAGGCGCCTCGTGCAGCAGGAGCAGATCGTCGACCAGCTCGCGGCGTTCAAGCCGACCAACATCGACCCGGAGCTGCCGGTCATCTCGGCGCGGGTGAAGAAGATCGGAGACGCAGCCGCCGTCCGGGACGCGATCCTGAAGACGATGGCGGCGGCCCGGGCGACGCCGGTGTCGGAGGACCGCCTGCGCGAGGCCAAGTCCAACGTGCGGTATTCCTTCGCCCGCACTCTCGACAATACCGACACGATCGCTTCGACTCTCGCCCGCTTCGTGCGATATCGCCGCTCGTATTCGACGTTGAACGCGTTCTACCGGCGGCTCTCCACCCTGACGCCCGCCGATCTTCAGTCGGCCGCGAACAGGTACTTCACCGACCCGCGCCTCGTCGTGACCACCCTGTCCCAGGAGGCAATGCCGGCGGCCATTTCGACCACTCCGTCGCTCGCATCTTTCGCGCCGGCCGATTCGCGAGGCGCAGCCGCGGCCGCCTCCGATGTCCCGGTGATCCTGCAGAAGTCGGAGCTGCCGCAGCTGATGGTCAAGCTCCAGTTCCAGGCCGGTTCGGCGCGCGATCCCAAGGGCAAGGAAGGCCTGGCCGCCCTTGCCGCCTCAATGGTGTCCGACGCGGGGTCGAAGGCGATGCGGATCGACGAGATCCGGAAGGCCTTCTATCCGATCGCCGGGGGCTTCTCCGCGCAGACGGACAAGGAATTGGCGACCTTCACGCTGCGCATCCACCGGGACAACTGGAAGCCCTTTCTCGACATCGTCCTGCCGATGCTGCTCGATCCCGGAATGCGCGACGACGACTTCCAGCGCGTGCGGGACGGACAGCGCAACGCCCTGAGGCAGGACCTCCGCTCGGACAACGAGGAGGAGCTCGCCAAGGAGGCCCTTCAGAACGACCTCTTCGCCGGAACCCCGTACGGGCATCCCGTACTGGGCACGCTCGCGGGGATCGGCGCTCTGACCCCCGACGACGTCCGCGCGTTCTGGAAATCGTTCTACACGCGAGGCAACCTGACGATCGGCGCAAACGGAGCCGTCCCGGACGAGCTTCTGGCGCGGTTGAACTCCGAGCTCTCGAAGCTGCCCGAAGGAACGGCGGCTCCCCGGATCGAGATCGCGGGGCGCAAGCCGAGCGGCCTCGAGTTCCAGATCATCGAGAAGGACACGCGCGCCACGGCGATCTCCTTCGGACGGCCGATTGAGGTCACCCGGTCGCACCCGGATTTTGCCGCGTTGTCGATCGCCCGCGCCTGGCTCGGCGAGCACCGCTCCTCCACCTCGCACCTCTACCAGCGGCTGCGCGAGGCGCGGGGGATGAACTACGGCGACTACGCGTACATCGAGGCGTTCCCGGGCGGCATGTTCGCGATGCTTCCCAATCCCAATGTCGCTCGGCGCGCGCAGCTCTTCGAGGTCTGGATCCGTCCCGTCGTACCGGTCAACGCTCACATGGCGATTCGCCTGGCTCTGCACGAGTTGCAGAAGCTCGTGGAGAACGGCATGTCCGCCGAGGACTTCGAGAAGACGCGCGGCTACCTGCGCAAGAACGTGTTCGTGATGACCGCCACGCAGAACCAGCAGCTCGGTTACGCCCTCGACTCGAAGTTCTACGGGACGGGCGAGTTTGCCGCGACGATGCGCGAGAGGCTTGCCGCCCTGAAGCTCGAGGACGTCAACGCCGCGATCCGCCGGCACTTCTCGTTCAAAGACCTCTCCTTCGTGATCGTGACGAAGGACGCGGCCGGCCTTCGGGACAGGCTTGTCGCCGACGCGTTCTCTCCGATCCAGTACGACGCCGACAAGCCGAAGGAGCTCCTCGACGAGGACAAGGCGATCGGGGCGCGGAAGCTGGCCGTCCGGGCGGAAGCGGTCCGCGTCACGCCGGTGGAGGACGTCTTCGCGCGCTGACCGCGATGGAGGATCCGCGCGTCATCGTGATCGGGGCGGGCTTCGGAGGTCTCACGGCGGCGCGCGCGCTCGACGGCGCGCCGGTCCGGGTCACCGTCGTGGACCGCCGGAACCATCACCTCTTCCAGCCGCTCCTCTACCAGGTCGCCACCGCGGTGGTCTCCCCCGGCGACATCGCGTATCCGATCCGCGCGATCCTCCGCCACCAGCGCAACGCGGAGGTGCTCCTCGCGGACGCGGTCTCGATCGAACCGGACAGCCGGGAGGTCGTGCTCGCCGACGGGCGGCTCCCCTACGACTACCTGATCGTCGCCACGGGCGCGCGCCATTCCTATTTCGGGCGTGACGACTGGGAGCCGTTTGCGCCGGGCCTGAAGAGCCTGGAAGACGCGCTCGAGATCCGCCGGGAAATTCTGCTCGCCTTTGAGCGCGCGGAGCGGGAGCCGGACCCGGAAAAACGGAAGCGGCTCTTGACCTTCGTGGTCGTCGGAGCGGGCCCGACCGGCGTCGAGCTCTCAGGGGCGATCGCCGAGATCTCGAGGGAAGTGCTGGTCCGGGACTTTCGCGCGATCGACCCGCGCGAGGCGCGGATCGTCCTGGTCGAGGCGGGTCCGCGCATCCTGCCCGCCTACACGCCCGAGACCTCCACGAAGGCCCAGGCCGTCCTCACCCGCAAAGGAGTGGAGGTCAGAACGGGGCACGCGGTCGAGGACATCCGCGAGAACGAAGTCCGTGTCGCGGGAGAGTCGCTGGCGGCGGGGACCGTCCTCTGGGCCGCCGGCGTCGCCGCGTCCCCTCTCGCGCGGTCGCTGGGAGTCCCGCTCGACCGGGCGGGGCGCGTCCTCGTGGAGCCCGATCTCACGATCCCCGGTCACCCCGAGATTTCGGTGATCGGCGACCTGGCAGCCTTTCTTCACCAGGGCGGAACGCTGCTTCCGGGAACGTCCCCGGCCGCCATCCAGCAGGGCCGGCACGCGGCGAAGAACATCGTGCTCGCCCGGTCGGGCCAGCCTCTCCGGGCGTTTCACTTCCGCGACAAGGGAAGCATGGCCGTGATCGGACGCGCCCAGGCGGTCGCGGAGATCGCGGGGGTCCGTCTCTCCGGTCTCGCCGCCTGGCTCGTCTGGTGCTTCGTCCACATCTTCTTCCTGATCGGCTTTCGCAACCGCTTCGTCGTCATGTTCGAGTGGGCCTGGGCCTACCTGACGGACCAGCGCGGCGCCCGCCTGATCACGGGGCGGCTCGAGGAGCCGCGGAGAAAGTAGCTCTCAGCTGTCAGCTGTCGGCTGTCAGTTTTCGGTTCCGATGGGATCACGGAAACGTCTCGAATCCCCGGAATCCGGGAAAAGGCCGCAGAATGGCGGGAACCTCGAGCGAATTGAGGTGTCCCACTTCCCCGAGGAGGCTCAAAGCATGAAGCTGCACCGGGAGAAGATGCTGTTGTTCGCGGGTCTGGGACTGGGTCTTGCCCTGGGCGGCGCTCGGGTCGCGTCTGCCTCGGGCTACGCCCCCTGGTCCGTCACCGTGCTCGTCGACGGGTCCCCCGCTCCGGAGTATTCCGCCCGCGGGCGCATCTACATCGAGGCGCTCAAGGGGAGGACGTTCTCCGTGCGGCTGTCCAACCCGACGTCCGAACGCGTCGCCGTCGCCCTCTCCGTGGACGGACGCAACGTCATCGACGCGAAGCGGACGAGCGCGGGCAAAGCCACGAAATGGATCCTGATGCCGGGGCAGACCGCCGACATCCCGGGCTGGCAGATCTCGGGTGAAACCTCGCGCCGTTTCTTCTTCACCGAGACCCGCCGGTCCTACGCGCAGTGGCTCGGCGACACCTCCAACGCCGGCACGATCGAGGCCGTGTTCTTCCGAGAGCGGCGTCCCGCTGTCGCGGTCCCGATTGCACCGCGGCGTCGGCAGCGGGATCGTGTGGATCTTCCATCCGACGAAAGGGCGGTCGAGGGGGGGATCGAAGGCGGTATGCCGGCAGATCCGTCCGCCACGAACGAATCTGCCGGCTCCCGTTCCGAGAGCACGGTCAGCGGCGAAGCGCCTGTCCTCGACTCCCGCTCCGCGAAGATGAGCCGTGATAAGCCCGGCGCGCGTCCGCCCGCGAAGGATCGCGAGTCAGATTCCTTCGCGGCCACCGGGATCGGGGACCGCACGCCGTTCGCGGTCCAGTGGATCTCCTTCGACGAGGACCCGGTTCCCGCGGCCCGCATCGCCGTCAGGTACGAGTTCCGTGCCGAGCTCGTTCGGCTCGGAGTGTTCCCACGCGAGGATGAGCTGTATGCCCGAGATCGGGGACGCGGTTTCGAGCGGGAGTACGCTCCCGACCCGCACCGCGACCGCTGAGAGCCTTCCGAGTCTCTCGGACGAGCGTCTGATCCTCCTCGCTCAGTCGGGCGAGGAGGATGCCTTTTCCGAGTTCGTCGTGCGGCATACCGCGACGGTGCACCGCTGGATGGCGCGCGCCGTCGGAGAACAGGAGGCCGACGACATGACCCAGGAAGTTCTGTTGAAAGCGTACCGGGGCGTCTCCCGATTCCGCAACGAGGCGCCGCCCCGGGCGTGGCTGGCCTCGATCGCCGACAATGCCGTCAAGAATCGCTATCGGGCGCGGGGGCGCTTCCGCCGCATCTTCGCCGGCAGCTCGGACGACGAGGCTGCGCCGGCGGCCACGGAAACCGCCGCGGGGCCGGAGGAGAACGCGAGGTCGAACGAGTCGCGCGCGTTCGTGACGGAGGCTCTTTCCCGGCTGCCGGCGGACTTCCGCATGCCGGTCGTCCTGAGGGACCTCGAAGAGTGGAGCTATGAGGAGATTGCCGTGTCACTCGACCTGCCTCTCGGAACCGTCAAATCCAGGATCGCGCGCGGCCGTGCCCAGCTGAAGGTGCTGCTCGCGCCGCGGCTCGCGCCGGGGTTTTCGCCATGACGGCCGGCTCGCATCCCGGCCGGTCCGCCGAATTCCTGTCTCGGCTCCACGACGGGGAGCTCTCCCCCGCCGAGCGGGCGCACTTCGAGTCGCACCGCGCCCATTGCGTCGAATGCCGCGGGGCGGCGGCGGAGTTCGAGGCCGCGCTCGCGCTGTACCGCTCGAGCCATCCGAGCCCCGCGTCTCCGGACCTGGCCGCCCGCATCCTGAGAAAGCTGCAGTCGCGCCCGGCGAGGAGACCCCCCTTCGGGGTGACCTTCGGCATCGACCTCCGATGGGCGGGCGCGTTCGCGGCGGCGGTCATCGCGACGATCGTCGGCTCGGCGATCGTGGCGAAGAACGAGGCGACGGAGCGCCGCCTCTCGCGCGACGAGGCGATCCCGATTTCGGTGGTCCCGGGGCGCAAGCCCGCCGCCGGGGCACCGGGAACTCCCTCAGTTGTGGAGCCGGCCGCACCCTCCGCGGCGGCGCCGCAGGCTCCTTCCGCTCCCGAGCCGCTCCGGGAAGAGGCCGCGCGGTCTCCCCGCCTGACGAGCCGGCGAGCGGCGGCGGCGTCTGGCGGCGCCGGCGCCGTGCGGCAGCGCGAGGAGGCGCAGGGCAAGATGGCGGCCGCGCCATCGGAGCTCAAGAAGGACAAGGAACGCCGGGACGAATTCGCCGCCGAGCCGATGCGCGAGAAGCAGATCGCGGCCGAGGCCGAGAAGGATGCCGCGGCCGGCCCGCCGCGCCTCGCCTCGAAGAACGCCGCGCCTTCGATGCCATCGGCCGCCGCCGCGCAGGCGCCGACGGAGGCGATCGCGTCGAAGCCCTCGTTGCGCGCGTCCGAGCGGGCGGGCGGGGAGGGCGCCGCCGCCGGGTTCGGGGATGGAGCCTCCCGGCCGGTGCGGCTGGTCGTCGCGCAGGCGGACGGCGCCGGGTCGCCGCCCGATCTCCTGGCACCGCGCGACGTCGACGTGCCCGCGTCGCTCCGCGGACGCAGCTTCATACTCGTCGTCGACGCGGCGGGACGCGTCCGCCAGGTCGCTTCCGAGAAACCGGCGGCGGCTCAGGAAGCCGCGGCGGACGCCCGGAAGGAGGAGATTCCCTCCCTGCTTTCGCTGCGGTTCACGCCGGGAGACCGGCAGCGGCGGCTCCTGCTGCGCGTCGAGTGACGGCTCTATAATCCGCGCCGTCGCATGAAACGCGTCGACGCTCTGCTGGCGGAGTACGGGTCATATCACCGGACGCGGGGCAACTTCGCGTGCCACGCCGTCGGGGTTCCCCTGATCGTCTTCGGGATCCTTTCGTTCCTCCGCCTGGCCCCGCTCCCCCTCGCCGGATGGACGGCGGCCGAGGCGCTCATTGCTGCGGCCTTCGTGTTCTACGCCGCCCTGGACCTTCCGCTCGCCGTGGCGTTGCTCGTGCCCGAAGCCCTGCTCGATCTCGCCGCTCATGCGACGGACAGCTGGAAGGTCGGGCTCGCCGCATTCGTGGTGGGCTGGATCTTTCAGGGGATCGGCCACGCGCGCTACGAGAAGAAGGCGCCGGCGTTTCTTCGGAATCTCGTCCACCTGCTGATCGGTCCGCTCTTCCTGGTCAACGAGCTTCTCCGCGTGCGGCCGCCGCTCGCCGCTCGGGCAGCGGAGAAATAGCCCGCCAGACCGCCGGGGCCGGCCTTCCCGGCCGGCGAACACCGAAGATGTTTCCGATCCGCGACAACATTCCGAGCCGGCACGTTCCGATCGCGACGTGGGCGATCATCGCGCTCAACTTCTTCTTTTTCTTCCGCGAGCTGTCCCTGCCGGCCGGCGCGACGGACCAGATGATCGCCCTCTTCGGGATCATCCCGGCCCGGTTCACGGACCCGGGCTGGGCCGCCGACGTCGGGTTTCCCCACACGTACGTTCCGTTTTTGACGACGATGTTCCTTCACGGCGGATGGCTGCACGTCATCGGAAACATGTGGGCGCTGTGGATTTTCGGCGACAACGTCGAAGATCGGATGGGCCCGCTGAAGTTCGTCGTCTTCTACCTGGGTTGCGGAATCGCGGCCGGCCTGATCCACGTCCTGACGAATCCGGGTTCCCGCGTGCCGGCGGTCGGGGCCTCCGGCGCGATCGCGGGAGTCATGGGCGCTTATTTCGTCCTCTATCCCCGCGCGAGGATCCATGCGTTGTTCCTGATCGTCTTCTGGCCCGTGTTCTTCGAAGTCCCCGCGTGGGTCTATCTCGGCTTCTGGTTCCTGATCCAGTTCTTCAGCGGCACGCTCGCCGCGTCGAGCCAGGCTTCGGGGATCGCCTGGTGGGCGCACATCGGGGGGTTCGCCGCCGGGATCCTGACGTTCTGGGCCTTCCTGCGTCGGGAGCGCAGTCTGCCGCGGACGGTGTTGCCGTAGCCGGCGCGCCTCGTTCCCCGATCGTTCGGAAAGCGCCGGCCGCCGCCGCGCTGATCGCCGCCTTCCTGCTCGGAAGCGCCGCCGCCGCGCTGCCCGCCTCTCCGGCGGAGACGTTTCGCTGGGGCGGGGACGCCGAGGGAGGAGCCCCTTTCGTGGAGGCCGACCCGCGAGACCCCTCCGTCGTCCGGGGAATGGACGTCGAGATCGCCGCGATGATTGCCCGCGCGCTCGGCAGGCCTCCGCATTTCGTCCAGGTGGCCTTCACTTCGATCGACGCGTCCGTCGAGAGAGGCGACTTCGTTCTCGGGCTGTCCGGCGTCGAGGACCTTCCCGCCCGGCGCGCGGCGCACGCGCTGACGGTTCCTTACTTCGAGTTCCGCGAGGTCCTGACGGTCAGGACGGCCGACCGGACGCGGTTTCGCAGTCTCGCCGACCTGCGAGGCCGCCGGGTCGGAACGCTCTCCGGCACCCTCGCCTACGATCTTCTGTCCGCGCGGCGGGCGGCGGGCGCTCTCGAGCTCGTCAGCTACGACGACGACGTGCATCCCTACGGAGACCTGGCGGAAGGCCGCGTCGATGCCGTCCTGCTCGACCACATCATCGCGCAGCGCGCGCTGCGCCACGTCTCGGGCCTCACGATGCAGCCCGACGCCGTCGCGACGGGCCGCTACGTCGGCGTGCTGGCGAAGAGAAACACCGCTTTGCGCGACCGTATCGACGGAATGCTCAAAGGGGCGATGCGGGACGGAGCTCTCGAGCAGATCCTCCGCCGCTGGAACGTCTGGGACGAGGCGCAGCCCGTGCTTTTCGAGCGCGTCCTCGCGGAGAGCGCCGCGCCCGCATCGACTCCAGGGCCGACTCCGTCCACGGCGTCCGCCGCGCGTCTTCCGGGGTCGGCCGGCGCCCGCGTCGCGGCCTATCTTCCGGCGCTCCTGCGGGCGGCGCTCGTCACGCTTCTCCTCTCGTGCCTCGCCATGGCCCTCGCAGTCGCCGCGGGTGTCGTGCTGGCGAGCGGCCGCATCTACGGAGGCCCGGTCGTCAAGGCCCTCTTCACCGTGTATGTCGAGGTGGTCCGCGGGACTCCCGTGCTTCTGCAGCTCTTCGTTCTCTACTACGGCCTCTCGGCGGTCGTGCGCCTTCCGGCGTTCGCGGCGGCGCTGCTCGGCCTCGGCTTGAATTACGCGGCGTATGAGAGCGAGATCTACCGGGGCGCCCTCGAGGCCGTCTCCCGTTCCCAGCTCGAGGCGGCCCGGACCCTGGGACTCACCGAATGGCTGATCCTGAGACTCGTCCGCGGCCCGCAGGCCTTTCGCCTCGCGCTCGCGCCGATGACCAACGACTTCGTCGCCCTCCTGAAGGACTCCTCGCTCGTTTCCGTCATCACCGTCGTCGAGCTGACAAAAGAGACCTCGATCTTCGCGGCGAACATCGGGAGCTGGGTCGTGCCGGGCGCGCTGTGCGCCGCCCTCTATCTGCTGCTGTCTCTCCCGCTGTCGCGCCTGGCCCGCGCCCTCGAGCGGCGCTGGAGCGCACCCTCGTGAGCGCAGGCCGAAACGCCCTGCTCGAAGTCCGCAACCTGCGCCTCGTGCGCGGAGACCGTCGCGTGCTCGACGGGGTCGACCTGACGGTGGACCGCGGCGAGGTCTGCGTCCTGATGGGGCTCTCGGGCTCCGGCAAAACGACCGTGCTCCGGGCCGCCGTCGCTCTCGAGGCCTTCGACGGAGGGAGGATCGGCGTGGAGGGCTTCGAGCTTCGTCCCGGGCCCGTGCCGCCGGAGTCGCGCCTCAAGGAGCTGCGCCGGCGCGCCGGCATGGTCTTTCAGGCGCATGCCCTGTTCGAGCATCTGACCGCCCTCGCCAATACCACACTCGCTCCTGTCTACGCGCATGGGCGCACGGCCGAGGAAGCCCGCGCCCGGAGCGTCGATCTCCTCGAGTCTCTCGGCGTCGGGCACCGGGCCTCGGCGTACCCCCGCGAGCTTTCCGGCGGTGAAGCGCAGCGGGTCGCGATCGCCCGCGCTCTCGCCGTCGACCCGCCGCTTCTCCTGATGGATGAGCCCACCGCCTCCCTGGATCCGGCGCGCCGCGGAGCCCTCGGAGAAGTCCTCCGCTCGCTGGCCGGGGAGGGCCGCGGCCTTCTCGTCACGACCCACGACGCGGAGTTCGCGCGCCGATTCGCCGACCGCGTGGTCGTCCTCGCGGCGGGCCGGGTCGCGGAGGAAGGCGATCCGTCGTCCGTGCTGACGAACCCGCAGCACGCGGCGACGAAGGAGCTGCTGGAGGAGAAGTTGAGCGTCAGGAGTTGAGAGGCGAGAGTTCGATCCTCAACTCTTGACTCTTAGCGTCCCGCTCGCTCCGAAGGCCGTGGCCGGGCCGAGCCGGATAGACACACTGTCTGAAACGCAGCGGCCGCGGGAAAGAATCCCTGGCCGGTCAAGCAGCCGGCCGCCGAGCGAACCCGCCGCGATCGTGTAGAAGAGCGTCGTCTTCGGGTTCAGCAGATTCACGACGGCCCCCTGGCGGAACACGGCGGCAAGCGGGCGCTTCGGCAGCGAGGCGGCGCTCTCGTCGCCGTCCTTCGAGAGGATCCGCCGGACGCCGAGCCAGATGAGGTAACCCGCTGCGAGGAATCGGACGAGCTCGAAGGCGAGCGCGGAGAAGACGAGAAGAGCGGAGAGACCGAGCGTCGCCGCCGCGACGTGGACAACGGATCCGACCGCGACGCCGAGCGCCGAGAAAAAGCCGGCCGGGCGCGGCCCTGGCTCAGCGAGCGGGTTGTGATGTAGAGCACGGCCGGCCCGGGCGTGAGACGAGCCCGAGAAACGCCACGACGAACAGCCAGAGCGAGGAAAAAAGAGGCACGGGGCAGTCGAGAGTCGAGAGCTCAGAGTCCGGAGGGATCCGCAGGCGCGCCGGCGGGTCTTCTACTCTCGACTCTGATCTCCTGACTCTCGACTTCTTCTCAGCAGAATGTCGTCATCACGGCTTCCGGATGGTCGAGGCGGTATCCCTCCCCCGCCGGATCCGGATCGAGCTCGAGGATCGCTCCGCGCAGGCGCGTGAACGAGACGTCGTCCATCACCACCGGGATGCCTTCCGCGACGAAGCGATGACCCTCGTCGGGCTCGTTCTCCTCGACCGAGATCCGGTAGCCGTTGCCCCCGCATCCGAGGACCTGCCGGACCGCGAGGACCGCGCGGGTAAAGTCCGCCTCCGTGCGCAGTTTCCGGGCGGCGTCGCGCGTGATCGTCAGGGGCGGCTCGGGCATAGGATGACGATTGTAATGGCGACCGACTCCCGCCGGCCGCGCCCGCCCGTCGCCCTGACCATTGCCGCCTCGGATTCGGGCGGAGGTGCGGGCATCCAGGCCGACCTCGCCACGTTCGCGGCGCACGGCGTGTACGGAGTGTCCGTGCTGACGGCGGGCACGGCGCAGAACACGCGAGGGATTTCCGCGGTAGAGCCATTCTCTCCGCAGTTCATCCGGCGGCAGATGGACGCCGTCTTCCCCGATTTCCGCCCCTCGGGGGTGAAGATCGGGGCACTGCACGACGCGCGTCGCCTGCGGGCGGTCGCGGCCGGCCTGCGCCTCCACGCGCCGGCTAACGTCGTGCTCGATCCGGTCCTCGCCGCGAAGGACCGTTCTCCTCTCTTCGACCCCGCCGCGATTCCGCTCCTCCGGCGGACGCTGCTTCCGCTCTGCGACCTCGTCACACCGAACCTCCCGGAGGCCGAGGCCCTCGCCGGGATTCCGATCCGCAACCAGAGCGACCTGCGGCTCGCCGCGGGGATCCTGGCCGACGCGGGTCCCCGCGCGGTCCTCATCAAGGGCGGGCACCGCCGCGGGGCCGTCGTCCGGGACCTGCTCTTCGACGGGCGGCGCTTCATCGATTTCGAGCATCCGCGGTCGACGAGCCGGGCGCGCCACGGGACCGGCTGCACGCTTTCCGCCGCGATCGCCGCGAACCTCGCGCTCGGAAAGGGACTCGAGTCGTCGGTGCGCGAGGCGATCGATTACGTGGAGCGCGCTATCGAAGCGGGCGTCTTTCCCGGCAGGGGCTGGGGTGTTCCCGACCGGTTCGCCTCGGTTCCCGCCGGACGCCTCACTCCCAGTACGGGAAGGCGTACCCGAGCGCGCCGTACGCCGTCTCGGAAACGGCGGTGACGTCCGGGTCGAGGTTCCGATCTATGTCCTTCAACTGCCCGACGACGCGGTGGCGCGCTCCGCGGATGAAGATCCTGGCGAGCCGGATTTCTTCCGCCGACTTCTCCTCGCCTTTCGCCTCGATCGACGACGTCGCGCGGGAGAGGACCGCGACCGAAGCGTAGAGGTCGATCCCCACGTTCGCCAGCCGTTCGTGGTGGTACTCCTTCGTCAGGACGCCCTTGCCGTACTTGCGAAGGATCGTCTCGACGGCTCTCCCGCACGCCATGGCGTATCTCGCGACGGCCTCGCCCTCCGGGGCCAGGGCAGGCGCCACCCGGCTGATGCGGCCCGCCGGGAGAGTCCGCAGCACGCGCCGCACCGCGTAGTCGGAAAGGATCCCGAACGACGAGAGCGGGGCCTTCAACGCGCGGCCGACCTCCTGGAGCCCCTCGCCGATCTCCTTCATTCCGGAGAGGGCGACCAGGACTCGCAGGATCTCGTTGGTTCCTTCGAAGATCATGTTGATGCGCGAGTCCCGCAGGGCGCGCTCGTACGGATACTCCTCCATGAAGCCGTTGCCGCCCGCGATCTGCAGGGCGTCGTTGATCGTCTGCCAGACGCTCTCGGTGCCGAAAATCTTGCAGCACGCGCCCTCGACCGAGTAGTCCGCGAGGCCGCGGTCCACGAGACCCGCCGTCAGGTACACCATCGACTCGAGCGCGTACGTGTTGACGACCATGCGCGCGAACTTCGCCCGGATGATCTCGAAATCCGCGATACGGGTCTGAAACTGCCGGCGCGAGGTCGCCTGCCGCGCCGCGAGCTCGATCATTCGCTTGGAGCCGCCGACGCAGCCGGCGCCGAGCGACGTCCGGCCGGTGTTGAGGATCTCGACGGCGATGCGGAAGCCCTGTCCCCGCTCCCCGAGCAGGTGGGACCCCGGAACGCGCACGTTCTTCAGCTCGAGCGGCACCGTGGATGAGCCCTTGAGGCCGAGCTTCTTCTCCTCGGGCCCCGGCTCGACCCCCCCGAGGTCTTTCGTGACGACGAACGCCGTAATGCGGCGGTGCTCGTCCTTCGCGTCGAGCTTCACGTCTTTCGCGAACACGGTAAAGAACTCCGCGAAACCGCCGTTGGAGATCCAGTGCTTGCTGCCATTCAAGACGAACGTGTCCGTGGCCGCGTCGTACTCCGCGGTCGTCCGGATCGAGGCCGCATCCGAGCCTGCCTCCGGCTCCGTCAGGGCGAAGGCGGCGATCATCTCGCCCGCGGCGAGCTTCGGCAGCCACCGTTTTTTCTGCTCCTCGGTCCCGAAGAGGATGAGGCCCTTCAGGCCGATCGACTGGTGCCCGCCGATCAGGATGCCGAGCGATGCGTCCGTCCGGCCGATCTCCTCGGTCACCCGGCAATAGGCGCTCGAAGAAAAGCCGTAGCCGCCGTAGGCCTCCGGGATGATCATTCCAAAGGCGCCGAGATCCGCGAGACCGCGGACGACCTTCGCGTCGATCCCGTGCTCCCGGTCGAAGCGGGCCGGATCGACGTGGTCCTTCGCGAAATCGCGGAACGACCCCAGGAAGGCGGAAACCGTCTCCTTCTCATCCGCCGGAATCGCGGGGTATGGGAAGACGAGGTCCTCGGGAACGTCCCCGGAGAGGAGCGTCTTGACCGGCGAAGTGAGAAGCGGATCCACGGGCGCCGGCGCGGGCTGGCTCATGCCGCGGCTCCCGCGGCCTTCTCGGGGTAGAAGCGGCCGCGCGTGCGGGCGAGCTCGTCCAGGTATCCCGCGGGGGTGAACCGCGAGCCGTGGCGCGCCGCGAGCTCCCGAAGCATCTCGGCCACCCGCGGGACTCCGACCTCGTCGGCGTAGCGGAGCAGGCCGCCCCGGAACGGCGGGAAGCCCGTTCCGAAGATCATGGCGAGATCGAGCTTCTCCGGTCGCGCGACGACGCCCTCCTCGAGGCAGCAGGCCGCCTCGTTGATCATGAGCAGCACGAGGCGCGCTTCGATCTCCTGCGGGGAGAGCGGAGGCTTTTCGGACGGGGCGACGTGCAGCGCTTCGTACGCTTCTCTCGCGGGCGCGCCGCGCTTGCCGTCGGGATATTCGTAGAATCCCTTTCCGGACTTCCGGCCGAGTCTTCCCTGCGCGACGAGCGACTCCTGCCCTGCCGGCTTCATCCGGTCGGGGAAGGCGGCGGCCAGAACCTCGCCCGCCTTCACCGCGACGTCGAGCCCCACGTCGTCGAGGAGCGCGATCGGCCCGACGGGCATCCCGAAAGACGTCATGGCGGAATCCACGTCCTCGATCCGGCATCCCTCCTGGAGCAGACGCACGGCCTCCGCGAGGTACGGCGCGAGGATGCGGTTCACGAGAAAGCCCGGCGAGTCTTTGACCACGACGGGCGTCTTGCCGAGGGTCTTCGCGAGCGCGAACACCGTGGCAACCGTCAGGTCGGACGTCTCCCGTCCCCGGATGACCTCCACCAGCGGCATCCGGTGCACCGGGTTGAAGAAGTGCATGCCGGCGACCCGTGCGGGGACGCGCGCGCCGGCGGCGATCTCCCCGATGGGAAGCGTCGAGGTGTTGGACGCGAAGATCGCGGTGTCGGGGACCACCGCTTCCCACTCCTTCAGCACCGATCGCTTGACTCCGAGCTTCTCGACGACCGCCTCGACGGTGGCTTCGCAGCGGCGGAATCCGGTGTACTCGAGGGTGCCCGAGAGCAGCGCCATCTTCGACCGCATCTCGCGGGGAGACAGCGGGCGCTTTTTCGACTTATCTTTCCAGACCGCGGCGGCCGCGGCATACCCGTGCGCGAGCGCCTTCGGCTCGATGTCCTTCATGCGGGCGGGAACGCCCTTGTCCGCGAGCAGCTGCGCGATCCCGCCTCCCATGAGGCCCGCGCCGAGAACGGCGGCGCGCGTCACCGGGATGGGATGCACCGCCGGGTCCGCCACCCCCGTCTCCTTCTTGATCTCCTCGGTCAGGAAGAACAGCCGGAGAAGGTTCTTCTGGACCGGGCCCCCGAAGACGTGGCCGATCCGGCGCGCCTCGATCTCGAGCCCCTCCGCGACGGGCTTTCCGTATCCCTCCTCGATGACCGCGAGCGCCTCGAGGGGCGCTGGATAGTGCCCGCCCGTCTGCTTCATCACGGTCTGCCGCGCCCGGGAAAAGACGAGCCGCCGGCCGAGCGGGTTGCCTTCCAGGGCGCGGTCGGAGAGCCCGCGCTCGCCGCGACGGTCTTTCGGCTTGCCCTCCCCCATGCGTGCGCGCGCGAAGTCCCGCGCCGTCTGCTCGAAAATTGGAGCCGGGACCGCCGCGTCCACGAGACCGATCTTCCTGGCGCGTCGAGCGTCGAGCGTCCTGCCCGTCAGGATCAGGTCGAGCGCCTTCTGGAGGCCGACCACCCGCGGCAGCCTCGTGCAGCCGCCCCACGCGGGGAAGATCCCGAGCTTCACTTCCGGCAGCCCGATCTGCGACTTCTTCGAATCCGACATGAGCCGGTAGTCGCAGGCGAGCGCGAGCTCCGTCCCGCCGCCGAGACACACGCCGTCGATCGCCGCGACGGTCGCATAGGGCAGGTGCGCGAGCTGCTCGAAGAGCGACTGGACGGCGCGCACCGCGTCGCCGGCTTCCGCCGCGGGAGTCGAGACGAACTCCTGGATGTCGGCTCCCGCGATGAACACTCCCGGCTTTCCGGACCGGATGAGCAGCGCGCGGATGCGCGGCTCCCGGGACAGACGGAGCAGCAATTCGCCCAGTTCCCGGATCACCTCGCGGGAGAATTTGTTGACCTTTTCGCCGGGGAGATCGAACGTGACGACCGCCAGCCCGTCGTCCTCGAGGACGAGCGACAAGGCGCCGGGTCCTTCAGGCGACATGCGTTCTCTCCGCCGCCTGGTACATCGCCTGGATCAGGTCCTGATACCTCTTCTCGAGGATCCGCCGCTTCACCTTGAGCGTCGGCGTGATCGAGCCGTCTTCGACCGTCAGGTCGGCGGGGAGCAGCGCGAACGCGCGGATCTGTTCGTGGTGCGGACGGTCGTGGTTGTACTTGTCGATCTCCTCCTGGAAAAGCGCGCGAATCCGCGGATTGGCGTCGATCGATTCGGGCACGAACTCGAACTGCTTCTCTTTCGCGAGCTCCTTCAGACGATCGAACTTCGGAACGATCAGGGCCGCGAGAAACTTGTGGCGATCTCCCAGCACGATCGGCATGTCGATGTAGGGCGACTTTTTCAGGTCGTTCTCGATCGGCTGCGGAGCGGCCTTCTTCCCGCTCGTGAGGACGATGAGGTCCTTCTTCCGATCGGTGATCACGAGGAAGCCCTTCTGGTCCAGGAGTCCGATGTCGCCCGTGTGAAACCAGTTTTCCTTGTCGATCGCCTCCGCCGTCGCCTCCGGTTTGTGGAAGTACCCCTTCATGACGTGGGGTCCCCGGGTGAGGATCTCGCCGTCCTCCGCGATCCGGACCTCGACATTCGAGAGCGGATGGCCGACCGTCCCGAGCTTCCAGGCTCCGGGCCCGTTGACCGCGATTACCGGGGAGGTCTCTGTCAATCCGTATCCTTCGTAGATCGTGACTCCCGCGCCGAGGAAGAATTGCGCGAGCTCCCTCGAAAGAGGGGCGCCTCCCGAGACGGCGAAGCGGAACCGGTTTCCGAGCAGAGCCCGGATCTTGTGGAGCACGAGCTTGTCCGCGAGCTTGAGCTTGAAGGAGGAAGAGGGGGCCTCGCCGCGCTCCTGGCGTTCGAGGTTCTCGCGCCCGACGCCGACCGCCCAGTGAAACAGCTTCTGGCGGATTGCCGGCGCCGTCGCGACCTTGTCGAGGATCCGGGCCTGAACCTTCTCGTAAACGCGCGGCACCGCTCCGAAGCAGTGGGGGTTCACTTCCAGGAAGTTGTCCTTGAGCTTCTCGATCGACTCGGCGTACGCGATCGACGAGGATTGGTAGAGGTATGCGTAGTCGAGCATCCTCTCGAACACGTGGGAGAGCGGGAGGAACGAGAGGGCCACCGAGTCTCCGGTGATCGGGATGTTCTTCAGCGATCCCTTGACGTTCTCGACGAAATTGCCGTGGGTCAGCATCGCGCCCTTCGGCTCCCCGGTGGTCCCGGACGTATAGATGATCGTGGCGATGTCGTCGGGCTTGACGCGGTCGGCGCGCTGGTCGAAGAGGGCGGGCGTCATCTCCAGGGTCGCGCGTCCCTTGTCCACCGCGGTGCCGAAGCTCATGTATCCCTCGGCGGCGGGGGCAGTCGCCTCGATGCAGATGACGTATTCGAGTGAAGGACACTGCTCATGGATCCGGGACACCTTCGTAAGCTGCTCGGGCGTCGAGACGAAGATCGCCCGCGATCCGGAGTCGTTCAAGAGCGGAGCGACCTGGCTGGCCGGCAGCGTGGGATAGATCGGCACCGACCACGCGCCCGCGCACAGGATCGCGTAGTCCGCCATCGCCCACTCGGGCCGGTTCTCCGAGAGGATCGCCACCCGGTCGCCCGGCTGGATCCCGAGCGCGTTCAATCCGAGCGAGAGAGCCCGCACCGTGAAGGCGAAATCCGACGCCGGGATCGGACGCCACTGACCCCCCACTTTCGACAGAAGGAGGTCGGGCTTGCCCGAGGCGGCCGCGTTCCGAAAGATGTCGCAGAGCGTGCGGATCTCGCTGGCCATTCTCGTCCTCCGATCGTGCGTCTCTGGTCTGGCGAAACGATTCTGTCTCGCGCTTCCGCGGGGGTCAAGGTTGCCGGTGCGTTCGCCGCGTCCGGATCTCGAGGAACGCGCTATTCTGCGGCGCATGTCGTTCGCGCTCCTTCTGACGACGGCACTGGCGCTCGCCGGCTTCCTCGCGACCTCCATCCAGGGATTCTCCGTCGCCACCGGCATCGGCGCCGGCTCCGCGATCGCGCGGGTCCTCGTCCGCCGTCACGTCGGTTGGGCGATTCCGACTGTGCTCTTCTCGCTCTTCTCGCAGTCGATGGTGATCTTCTATTTCGTCGGGACGGGGCGCCTGGTCAAGGACGAGGTGGCGAGCCTTGCGGAGGTGGACCAGAAGCCCATCCTGGCGGCCCTTCGGAGGTTCAAGGCGCAGACCTCGCCGCCCGCAACCTTCGCGCTTGCCGCCGCGATCGCGGTCTTCGTCCTCGGAGCGGCGGTGCACACGCGGACGCTTCCCTCCTGGGTCCATCTCGCGGCGTCGGTCTTCGCGGTCGCCCTCCACCTCTGGGCCTTCTTCGCCGAGTGGCGCGCGTTTACCGAAAACAACCGTTTGATGGACGATCCGATTGCCTGGGTACGGGAGCTGGTTGAGCGTTGAGCGTTCAGCGTTGAGTCTTCAATACCGAGCCCCAGGGGCCGGAGAAGACCGCTCCTCTCTTATTCCCGAGCGCGTTGACCGCGGAGTACCGCGGCCGTCTTGCTCCCGTTGGTCGCTCGGCTCTCGATTCCCGACCCTCTCACCCCTCTACTTCAAATCCAGCCGCGTCGTCTGCCCTTCCGCGATCGTGAAGGGATAGACGCCCTGTCCTCCGCCCGTCATCTGGAGGGTGTACCGGCCCGGCGCGAGGTGCTCCCAGGTGGAGGCGGGAGGAACGGCCGTGACGCGGCCGTCGAGCCGGAAGGGCGACAGGAGGTAGACCGCGCCGGAACCGTCGGTGAGGCGCCCCGTGCCGGGCACTCCCGTGTGGACCTCGACGCGGCCGCCCGGAGTCATCGCGATCGCGACCTCCGGCGAGGGAGCATCGACGGCGGCCAGCGCTCTCGGAGCGTAGCCGTCGGAGAAGAAGTAAATCGAGTACCGGCCCGGTCCCAGAGAAGAGATCTCTCCCTTGCCGGATGAGTCCAGGCTGACCGAGCCCTGGAAGGCGACCCCGCCGCTGCCGCCGAACGCGAGCACCGTGACGCCGTGCAGGGGAAATCCCATGACGCCGTCCGAGATGCGGATCGAGATCCCGGACCCCTTCGCGAGAGAGAAATTCGCGGTGGAGGAATCCGCGCCCACGGTCGCGGTCGAGGTCTTCTGCTGGTATCCCGCCTTCCGCGCGCTGATCTGATACGAGCCCGGATCGACGCTGTCGATCTCGTAATGGCCCAACGAGTCGGAGACCGCCGTCTTCATGGAAACCGCCGCCGTCTCCTTCCCGCTCTCCGCCTGGATCATGGCCCCCTCGAGCGGCGCTCCGGAGCCTTCTTCGGTCACCGTTCCCGAGACCGTCGAGGCCGGGATGACGACATCCGCGGTGGTGTCTCCCGTAATCGAAACGGCTTTGCGGTACGAGACGCCCCGGCCGCCGACGGAGATCTGGTACGTGCCGTCGGAGAGCCCCTCGAGCGCGAAGCGTCCGTCCTCGTCGGTCTGCGACGTCGCGCGGGCCGCGCCCGGGGAGGGAGGATCCGCGTTGGCGGAAATGAAGAGGCCTTCGAGCGGACGGTCGGCGCGCGTGACCCGACCGGCCAGGCGCGAGGATCCCTCGAAAACGATCTGCACGGGAAACTCCCCCCCTTCGTCCGGGATCTCGGCGGACTTCGACGCCGCCCGTCCGGCGGGCATGCCCGTGTTGACGTTGAACTGCACGATTCCGGGCGGCACGTCCTTGAGCGTGAAGGCGCCCGTGTCGTCCGTCTGCGTGCTGTCCGAGTAATCCTTTCCGTTGGCGAAAACGCGAAGCCCCCCGAGCTTGCCCCGGGGCAATCCCGACACCGTACCCCGGACCGTCGAACCCGCGGCGACCATCCCGATCAGGACGCCGTCCTGCCGCTGATTTTCGGCGAGGATCACTTCCTTCGGCGCCGACTTGCCGGCCGCGGACTGCGCCGACACTTTGAATCGCCCCGCCTTCAGGTGCTCGAAGGAAAACACTCCCGAGCCGTCCGTCCGCGTGGAGTCTCCTCCGCCGAACATTCCCGCATCCCCTTCTTCGTTCAACGCGACGAGAGCCCCGGCCATCGGAGTGCGGCCGTCGCGATCGACGACGGTCCCCGAGATCGCGCCACCCGTTCCGAGCGCGATGTCGACGTTCGTGTCTTTTTCGGGATCCACGTCGCGGCTGGTCTCGAGGTAATCCGGGTGGTCCGCGACCAGTGTGACCCGTCCCTCGGGAAGGCCGTCGAACCGAAATCGCCCGTCGGCGTCCGTATTCGTCGCGGTATTCGCGGCGCCGCCCGCCATCCGGGCAAACATCGCGCCGGGACCGCCGCCGGAGGAGCCCGCGGCCTGCCAGCTCACGGACGCGTTCGGCACGCCCGTGCCTTTCTTCGGGTCGAGGACACGCCCGGAAAGCGAGCCGCCTTTGCGCAGGGAGACGACGACGCCTTCTTTCGTCTCCCCCTCGCCGAGCTCGACGCCCGACGTCTCGCCGTTGCGGTATCCGGACGCGGTCGCCCGGACGGTCCACTTTCCCGCGGGGACGTCCGGCAGGTCGAAGGAGCCGTCCTCGGACTGGAACGCCTTGTCGCCCCCCTGCCCGCCCGCCTGGAAATTGAATCCGCCTCCCCGCGGGCCGCTGCGCCCGACGGAAAAATCGATGATCGGCCTCTTCGTGTCCCCGTCCTCCACGTGGCCGCGGATCGTCCCCGCCGTCTTCAGGACGATCACGACGTCCTGCACCGGGGGCGTCAGGCTCTTCTGCGTCTGGGCGAAGCCCGCCGCCGTCAGGCTCACGAAGAGGGACCTGTCCGCCGTCAGGCCGTCGAGCCGGAAGCGCCCGTCCACGTCGGACGCCACGCTCTGCGGCCGCATTCCATCCGCCATCGAGAACCCGAAGATCTGCGCGCCGGCGATCGGCTGCCCCTGGGAGTCGCGCACGAATCCCGAGATCGCGGCGCCGTTGACGAGCGTGATCGGAGGCCACACATTGTCCGCGGCAGGCGCGACGGCCAGATTCGACGCGCTCTTCCTCGCGTACCCGTCCCGCGCGACGACCGCGCTGTACTCGCCCGGTTCGAGACCTCGCACGACGAAGGTGCCGTCCGGTCCCGAGACGGCGTCGGGTTTGCTGTCGTCCATGCCCACCATCCGGATCTGCTGGCGCACGTTGCCCATGCCTCCGCCCCGTCCTTCGCGCACGGCGACCCGGACCTCCGCCTCCGGTATTGGCTTTCCTTCGCCGTCGACCACCTTGCCGCGCGCCTCGAGGCCCTTCTTCAGCGTGAGAGAGACATTGGCCAGCGCGTCTCCCGTCTTCAACGTGAGGCCGGTGCGCCGCGCGTCGGTGTAGCCCGGCTTCCCCGCTTCGAGAATCATGTTCCGCCCCGCCGCGAGATTGCGCAGCCGGAAGGTTCCATCAGCCGCAGTGAAGGCGCCCCGCGCGCCCATCAGGGTTGACGGCCCGCGGCGCAGGAAGCCGCGCATTCCCCCCTCGAGGGCGAAGTGAACGTTCGCGCCGGCCACCGGCTGGCCCTTTTCGTCGACGACTTTCCCGGCGACACTCGCGGCCTTCGCGAGCGCCAGGGCGACGGTTCCTGGAGCCGCCGTCCCGGCGGAGACGCCGTTGATCACCGAGGCGAGATATCCCTCTCGCGACCCCGTGACCGCATACGGACGCGGCGCGAGGCCGTTCAACCGGAACTTCCCCTTCGCATCCGCGCGCACCCTCCTCTCGGCCCGGCGGAGGCCGAACGCGGGTCCGGCGGAAGAGGCGGCAAGCCGCGCGCCGGCCAGCGGCTTCCTCGTCGCTTCGTCGATCACCGTTCCGGCGATCGCCGCGGCGCGCGCGAGCTTCAGCGGCACTTCGACCTCCTGGCCGCGCTTGACGCGGAGGTTGTCCCGCCGGACGGCGAAGTCCTCTTTCCAGACCGCCTGGATGTTCCGCACTCCGGGCTCGACGCCCGCGAGGCGGAAGGTCCCGTCGGGACCGGATTCCGCTCCCTGATCTTCGGAAATGACGATCGCGCCCGCGGCGGCCTTTCCCGTTGGGTCGAGGACGACACCGCGGATCGTTCCTCCCTGTTTGAGCGTCAGCTTCACGTCCGGCTTCGGGTCCATCTGGAAGAGCGACACCTGGACGAGCCCGGGGGCGCGCGCCACGATGGTCCGGGCTCCGGCGGGCGCCGCCTCCATCGCGAACGTGCCGTCCGCCCCTGTCTTCGCCTCCGAGAGCGTGGAGGAATCCTGGTCCGAAAAAATCTCCGTTCCTGCCGCCCGCACGCGCGCGCCGGCGACCGGTTTGCCTTCGTCGTCGACGATCCGTCCGGTGAGCCGGGCACCGGCCAGGGCGTGAATATCCTCGAGCGAGACGTCTTCGGTCGAATCGAACGGTCCCCGGAAGCGCACGGAGGGCGAGCCGGGCGGAAAAACCCGCAGCCCGATCACGAGGTCCGGCTTGTCGACCGCCACGCGGAAGGCGCCGTCCGGTCCGGTCTTCGTCTCGCCGAGCGCGGCCGGCTCGGAGGCAGCCGACATTTCGACGATGGCCTGGTCCTCGGTGCGATACGCCACCCACTGGACGCGGGCGCCCGGGGCGGGCTTCCCGGAGGCGTCGAGCAGGCGTCCGGAGACGGAGCCGGCTCGCGCGGGCGCCGCGCCGAGAGCCGCACAGGCGGCGAGAAGGGCGACGAGTCTCTTCATGGCGGGTCCTCCGCGTAACCTGCCCAGAATACGGGTTTTTCGTCCGAAAGGTTACGATCCGGCATGGCCGATCTGCCGCTTTCCGGCCGCGGCGCGCTCGTGACCGGCGCCGGAATCCGGGTGGGCCGGGCCATCGCGCTCGCGCTGGCCGTGGAGGGCGCCGACGTTGCGGTGCACTACCGGTCCTCGGCCTCGGGAGCGGAAGAGGTGTGCGCCACCATCCGGGCGCTCGGCCGCCGCGCCGCGGGGATCGCGGGAGACCTGGCGGAGCCCGCCGAGTGCGAGCGCGTCGTGGCGGAAACGGAGCGCGTGCTCGGCGGACTCGACCTCCTCGTCCACTCGGCCTCGAACTTCCACCGCGCGTCCATCGAGGAGACCACTCCGGCGCTTTGGGATTCCGCCCTGAACGTGAATGCCCGGTCCGGGTTCCTGCTGTCGCGGGCCGCCGCTGCCATGCTGCGCCGGCGGGCGGGACGGATCGTCCTCATCTCCGACTTTCTCGCCGCGCGGCCCGTGCGCAACTACCTCGCGCACTCCGTCTCGAAGGCGGCGGTCGAAGGGCTCGTCCGCGCGCTCGCGATCGAGCTGGCGCCGGAAGTTTCCGTCAACGGCGTCGCTCCCGGTGTCGTGCTTCCCCCGGACGGGACGTTCCCGGAAGACGAGGCGAGCCTGGCGAAGTCGGTTCCGGCGCGCCGGAACGGGACGCCGGAGGATGTGGCGCAGGCGGTCGTCTTTCTCTGCTCGGGCCCGGCCTTCATCACGGGGCAGATCCTCCGCGTGGACGGCGGAAGGGTGATTTAACGGAGGACGCGAGGCGGCAGTCGACAGGTGGAACGCGGCGAGACCGAAGAACGGTTCGGCTGACGTAGCATCCGCGGCGTGGATCCCATCGGGCGAAAGCGCGTCGAGGAGTACGTCAGGCCCATGGCCGTCGGGCTCGACGGCGTCACGAACTACGGGGACGTCCGGCGCGCCGTTTCCGCCGCGGTCCTGGTCGCCGGCGACCGACCGGACGTCGACCCGGACCTGCTCTTTCTGCTCGCCGTCTTTTCAGGGCAGGAGAAATGGGTGTCCCGGATGGGGCACCGGAGCCGCACCGAGCTGTTCCTGGCCTCCGAGGGGGTACCCCACAAGACGATCTCGACCCTCTTTCGTTCCCTGACGCGGTTCGACACCGACCCGCGCACCCCGGAGGAAACGATCGTGCACGACGCCGTGAGGCTCGACCGCCTCGGCGCGTACGGAGTCGCGAGAAGCCTCGTCGAGGGATACCGCGAGCGGCTCGACTTCCTGGAGATGGCGTCGGAGATCGAGGAGGCCGCGCGAGTCGAGCTGCGAACCCCGAAGGCGCGCGAGATCGCGGAGGACCGCCGCCGCACGATGCTCGAGTTCGCCTCCCGGCTGCGGGTCGAGTACGAAGAGTTCGAGACGCCGTTGGACCAGAGGCCTCTGGCTGACGGCTGAGAGCTGACAGCGGAGCTGACGGCTACTCGCCCCTCGGCGCGCGCGGGCGGTTCTGTCCCCCCGGCCCCTGTCGGTACCCGTTCTGCCGCCCTTCTTTCGCCATCATCCGGCGCTCCTTCATCTCCTGCTGCATCTGGAGGAGATGGTCCCACTGGTCGGGCTTCAAGACCTGCTTGATGTCGAGAACCATGACGGCGCGCGCCTTCTGGAGCTCCGCCCGCGCGTTCTCGACCTGCTCGATCTCCTTCTCGACGGCGCGGCGGTCGGCCCCCCGGTCCTCCATCGACGACTGGAGCGCGAGCTGCTTCTTCTCGAGGTCCGCCTTCAGGTCGATCAAGCGGGTGCGGGAGTGAACGAAAATTTTCTCGATCTCGCGCGACTGCTCGGACGAGAGGTTGATCTCGGCCATCAACCTCGGCCGCTTCCACCATTTGCCGTCCGGAAATCCCTGCTGAGACACCGCGGGCAGGGCGAATCCGGCGAAGGCCGCGGCGAGAATGAGGACGCGGGCCGTCGACTTCCCGTTCGAGCTCACAGCCGCTCCTCGTCGCGGGTCTGGGTCCCGGGCTGGGGGACCAGAGCGTCCCAGGATCCGCCCGTCTCCTCGGCGCGGGCGAGCCGCGCGACGTCTCTCAGGAGAGCGTCGTCTGCCTGGTCCTGAGGAGAAAGGTCGGACGGCGTGGCCGCGGCAGGCGCGCCGGAGCCGGAGCGCCGCATCGGAACCGCGAGCGCGAGCAGCAGGAGCGAGGCGGCGATTCCGACGCCCCAGCGCAGCGGCGTCCCGCGGCGAATGGAACCGGCACGCCGGATCGAGCGCATGGTGAGGTCTTCGGCGTCGGCCCACGCCTCCGGGGTGCGCGCGCCGATCGGGCCCATCTCTCCGGCGATCTCCCCCACGGCGCCTTTCCACGTCTGGAGCGCGCGGCTGCAGGCGATGCATTCTGAGAGGTGCGGCGGGAGCGCCTCGGGAACGCCGGCCGCCGGGATGGCGAGCCCGAACAGCTGAGCGTCCGTCAGGTGCATCGTCGATCTGGCTTCGTGCATGTCATGCCTTCCGAAATTCGCCGAGCCGCTCACGGATCTTGTGGGCCGCTCGGAAGAGGTGCGATTTGACGGTCCCCGAATCGAGGCCCGTCAGCTCCGCGATCTCCGGGATCGAAAGCTCTTCGAAATGCTTCAGAACGAACACGCTCTTCTGCCGCGGGGAGAGAGACTCGATCGCCTGCCGGAGGCGCTCGCGGATCTCACGGGAAATCGCGCGCCGCTCGGGAGAGGGCTCGTCTCCGGCGGCCGCGTCACGCGGGCCCGACTCGTCGTCGTCGTTCTCCGCCGGGCCCTGATGAAAGTAGAAGACCAGCCGCCGCCGCTTCAGGCGGTCCTTGCACCAGTTGATGCAAATCCGCGTGACCCACGTCTCGAACGTCGAGCCCTCGCGGAAGTCGTTCAAGTTCTGGTACGCGCGGAGGAAGCTCTCCTGGGCCGCGCAGTCGGCTTCGCCGGCGTCCCGGAGGAGCCGGTACGCCAGCCGCGTGATGCGGCGCTGGTACTTCCGGACGAAATACTCGAACGACTCGACCTTGCCTGCCCGGACCTCCCGGATGAGGAGGGCTTCGTCGACGCCGGGATCCGTCTGGCGAGGGATCATTTCGAGCGCTGGCACATGGGTTGGACGAGGATGGATCCGGTTCGGTTTACATCGGTTCCGGACGGCTCAGGCGCGCTGTCTCACAGGTGCGCCAGGATTTCGCGGCGTTTCTCGGCATACTCGGCCTCGGAAACCATACCCTTCCGCCGCAGAGTCTCGAGCTGCTCGAGGCGGCTCGAAGCCGTCGGGGCCGGAGCCGCCGCGGGGGCCGAGGCGTGCCCGGCGGCCACCGCCGGCATCGCAAGGCCGATTGCCGCTTCGCCTCTGGGCCGGCCCCAGATCGCGGTGCGAAAGGCTTCGGGGGTGGCGATCGCGGGGAAAAGGAGCGTGCCCCGCTCGGAGGCGGTCTCGAGCGCGACATCCCCGTACCCGAGAAGCCGGCCGAGACCGCTCTGCGTGACGGTGATGTCCTGGATCTTCTCGATCGGCGCCTGCTCGTGCTCGCGGGTGATCAGTCCCACAGCGCGGAGCACGCGGCGGTCCGTCACGACGAACTCGTCCTGCTGCGCGCGCACCCAGCGGGCGCCGAGCAGCATCAGCGCGAGCACCGCGAAACCGAGGGCGAGATATCCGACCGGCGCCGCGATCTCGCTGCCGGGCGCCGTGCGGGAGGCATAGAGCGAGGCCGCGCCGAGGAGCGCCGCGAGAAAGAGAACGAGAAGACCGGACCTGTAGAAGATCCAGTGGTAGCGGGCGCGGTAGAGGATCGTTTCGCCGGGCGCGAGGCTCTTGTCGGCGTAACCCATGGCTTCGAACCGAAGGGTAACATCGCGCCGTGCCGCGCCGACAGGTCGTTCTGGTGACAGGCTGCTCGTCCGGGATCGGCCGCGCGGCGGCCCTCGAAGCGGCGGCGCGCGGCCACCGCGTCTGCGCGACCGCCCGGGATATCGGCTCCCTCTCAGACCTCGAGGGCCGTCCCGGAATCAGGACGCTCCCCTTGGACGTGACGGACGCCGCGTCCATCGCCGCCGCCGTCTCCGCGGCGCTTTCGGGGGAAGGACGCATCGACGCGCTGGTCAACAACGCGGGTTTCGGCCGCTACGGCGCGGTCGAGGAGGTGACTGTCGCCGACTGGCGCGAGCAGTTCGAGGTCAACGTCTTCGGAGCGGTCGCGATGATCTCCGCGGTGCTTCCGGCGATGCGTGAGGCCCGCTCGGGCACGATCGTGAACGTCTCCTCCGTGGCCGGCCGCATCCCGATCCCGTTCGCCTCTCCGTACTGCGCCTCCAAGCACGCCCTCGAAGCCGTCTCGGACGCGCTGCGGGTCGAGGCGGGCGCGTTCGGCGTGCGGGTCGTCGTCGTCGAGCCGGGCCCGATCGAGAGCCGGTTCTCCGACCGGGCGCGGCAGGGCGTGTCGGCGCTCCTCGGCCGGCCGGGCCCGTATTCGGACGTGTATCGGAACGCGGAGAGCGCGATGCGCAAGGAGTTTCAGGCCGGCGTTCTCCCGCCCGAAGCGGTCGCGAGGGTCATCGTGAACGCGATCGAATCGCCGCGCCCGAAGTCCCGGTACGCGGTGGGCCGGATGCCCAGGGTGCTGTTTGCGCTGAAGCGGGTGCTGACGGACCGCGCCTTCGATCGCGCGATGCGGCGTGCTCTCAAGATGCGCTGACGCTCGGCGGCCATTCGGGACGGATCTCCGCGCCCGAAACGTGCCGGAGGCGTAAAATCCCGGCGTGCTCATCCGCGGGTCGCGGGCAGGCTCTCCGTTCGGCGCGCTCGGCGCTCTCCTCTTCCTCGGGTGTGCCTCGACGCGGTCCTCCGACTCCGCGCAGAGAGTCCCCGTCATCACGAACCCTTCCGGCGCGACGGCAACGGCCGGGCGGCAGCAGATCACCACGCCCGGGGCGATCGTCGTCCCGTCGGGCGTCACGGAGATGGAGATCGTCGTGGCAATGCCCGGCTATCGGACCGCGATCGTCCCTCTCGGGCCCGAATCTTTCAACACGCTCGACTGCGTGCGCGACAAGACCGCCCACTCCCGGCCCGGAAACGCCAGCCTGAAAACGACGCTGGACCTTTCCGACCTGGTTCGGCGCGCCGTGAGCACCGTCTCCCAGTGCTCATCGCGGTCGAGGGGACTCCAGCCGTCGATCGTCTTTCTGAAGCTCGAGAAGCTGGAACCGCCTCCCGAACCCGATGGCGATTGACCGGTGACCGGCCGGACAGACCCGCCGAAACGCGCGTCGGTGCTGGCCGCGATCCCGGTCCTGCACGTCGAGAGCTCCGCGGCGGCGGCGGAGTTCTATTGCGGCCGGCTCGGCTTTCGAAAGGGATTCGCGCACCGTCTCGACGAGGCGAAACCCGACCCGTGCTATTTCGGCGTATCGCGCGACGGCGTCTGGCTGCACCTGTCGTCCTTTTCGGGGGATGGCGTCTCGGGCGGCGTCGTGCATCTGGAAGTCGACGACGTGGACGCGGTACACGCCGAGCTCGTCGCCCGGGGAGTCCCGATCGACAGCGGGCCGATGGACCAGACCTGGGGGGCCCGCGAGCTGTACGTGAAGGACGCGGACCGCAACAGCATCCGCTTCGTCGATCACCGCCGCCGCTGACTCGCGCGGCGCGGTTTACGCGGCCCGGCTAGACTCCACCCACCGGTAACGCCTCAGACTTCCCGATTCGAGCTCATAAGGAGAACAGGCGATGAAATTGCGTCTTATCGGTCTTGCGACGCTCGTGATCCTGGTTTCGGCGACGGCGTCCGCCACGACGTTCGCCCTCTCGTCGGCGGTCACGGGGTCTCCCAACCCGGCGACGACCGGAGTCGATTTCAATATCGCGGCGAACCGCATTTTCGAGGTCATGGGCGTCATCCCGGTGGTGAGCACCGTGACGGCGACGCCGGCCTCGATGGCGGCGAGCGTGTGGCAACGGGACGCCCGTCTGCAACAACGAGCTGTCGGCGGCGCAGTGGACGATCGTCTCCGCGCCCACCGGGATCCAGGCGGTCAACGCTTATCAGGGGGCGAGCCTGCGACTCGTCAACACGTCCGGGACTTTCGTCGCGATCCAGCTCCGCTGCCAGGTGGGCCAGATGACGGGCTCGTGCATTTCCGTGACCCGCCAGCAGCTGATCTCGGAGCCGCTCTTCTGAAAGAGTTTTCAGTTGGCAGTCTTCAGTTGTGAGTTAAGAGTCGGAGAGACTGGCGTCTGTGACCGCCCCCGCGGAGCGATGGAACATATGTGTCACACGAATTAGCGCGAAAGCGATGAAAATGGTGGGGCCGGGCGGACTCGAACCGCCGACCTAAAGTTTAGGAAACTTTTGCTCTATCCACCTGAGCTACGGCCCCAGACGCCGGTGATTCTATCCGCGCGCCTCGCTCGGAGTTGTCCTCTTCCGCGGGTCTGATCGCTTACTTCCCCGCGTCGGTGCGCGCGACGAGAGACTTCGGGGCGCGAAAACGCCAGGCTGCCGTGAGGCCGTCGCGAGCGACCGTCTTCGTCGCGCTCTTCAGGTGAACGCGCGTCGCGCCCTGGCGGCCCCAGGCGCCGTTGACCGGCGAGAAGACCTTCGGCGCGATCTGCATGAAGGCTTCCTGGTCCTCGGGCGTCAGCTTCACCATCGCCCAGCCTTTCTCCGGCATCAGAGTCGCGAAGATTTTTCCGCCGACGCGGAAGTCGGGATGGCGCATGTGGGCGCTTTCGGTCGCCTCGGGAAGCGAGAGAGCGATCTTGCGGAAGTCGTCTTCGGTCATGGTGACTCCGCCTCTTCCCTGGCTTGGAGCACCCACCTGGGAGCGGACTGTGTCTTCTGCCGCAGGATGAGGTTCAGCTGCCCGGCATGATGCTGAACGTGCCGGAGGTTGTAGAACAGCAGCTCGAGCCTGCCGAGGGAACCGTCGAGAAAGCCGGTTCGCTCTCTCGCGCGTTCGTCCGATAGCGTTTCGATCGATCGCCGGCACTTCTCCCGGCTGTGGCGGAGATAGCCGCGGAGCTCCTGCTTCGTGTAAGGCCGCTCGGGTAGCTCGCCCTCCGGGTTGAACTCCGAGAGAGTGAACGGGGACGGAGGCGCGAATCCGTCCGGCGACTCACTGACATAGAAGTCCAGAAAGAAGATCGTGTGGAACGCGACGTACCAGAACGCGGGAGTCTGCGAGCGGTCGCTCCACAGCGCCTCCGGACAGGCGGCGACGGCGTTGTCGAGCATGTCGATCGCCGCGCCGGACTGCTGCCAGAGGGCGGATCTCCATGCGGCGTTCGGCGGGATTTCCCCGGCTGCGACGATGGCGGGCACCTCCGCGATACCGAGATTGTATGCGGCTGATCGGCGGTTGCACACGAGGGTTCGAACCCCGCTCCCCGTGCCCGGGGCGAGGGAGCAGAGGCGAGAGAGCAGAGGTCAGGAAGCGGGCGGACGCCGTGACGCATAGACTCCTCGGCAAGATTTGCCGCAGGAGGGATCGATGACGCGCCGCCACTTCTATCTCGCCCTGTGCCTCCTCGGATCCGTCCTGCCGTACTCGCAGTTCCTGCCGTGGCTGGCGGCTCACGGCATCGACGTGCCGCTCTTCGTCCGGGAGCTCTTCGCCAACCGGATCGCCGCCTCGTTCGCCCTCGACGTCCTCGTCTCGGCGGTCGTGGTCTGCGGCTTCATCCTCGCCGAGGGACGGCGGCTAGGAATGACGCATCTCTGGATCCCGGTCGCCGCGGTCTGCCTGGTCGGCGTTTCCTGTGGTCTGCCGCTCTTCCTCTACCGCCGCGAGGGTGCGCTGGAGCGCTCCACCGTTCGATGACGACGACCTCCACCACCCCGGACGCCGCCGACCCGCCGCGCGAAACGGGCTCTCTCGCGGTCATTCGCCGCCGCGTCCGGGACGCCATCCCCGCCGTGTGGCGGCGCCGGCTGCGGCGCTGGGCGAGAGAGGGCCCGGTGCGTCTCACGGACGCGATTCCCGACGCCTTCGACCTCCTGCGGGGCACGGCGAACCGGCTTCCTCCCCCGCGGCTGCGGGCGCGCGTCTCGCTCTCGAGCAGCCGGCGGGAGTTCGAGCGCGCGGGAGCCCTGGCCGCCGCCGACGTGCTGCGGGCCTTCGAGATCTGCCGCCGTCCCGGCCGTCCGTATGCGCGGTGGCTCGACTTCGGATGCGGCGTCGGAAGGGTCACCCGACACGTCGCGCGCTCGGGATCCGCGGTCGAGCTCCACGGTGTGGACGTCGACGCGGACGCGATCCGCTGGCTGGCCGCGTCCCATCCGCCCGGCCGGTTCGTGGCCTGCGGCCGCCTTCCCCCGGCGAATGTTCCCGCGTCTTCCTTCGACGTCGTCTACGCCGTCTCGGTTTTCACGCATTTCGACGAGACGATGGAATCGGCGTGGCTCGAGGAGCTCGACCGCCTGCTCTGCCCTGGCGGCCTCCTGATCGCGTCCACCCTTTCGACGGTGCTCACCTTCACCCGGCCGGACCTGACCTTCGAACAGCACCGCGAGATGAACCAGCGCGGCTTTCTCTTTGCGCCCGGGGGAGGAACCTTCAACGACGACGCCGCCTTCGAGGCCCGATCCCGCGTCGAGCGCGTCTGGGGAAAAAAGCTGACGCCGCGCTTATTCGAGGAGCAAGGCCTTGCCGGTTACCAGGATCTGTCGGTGTGGGAGAAGCCGGGTTAGAAGCGACCCGGTTCGGGAAACGAGAGAAGCGGCTTAAGCACCCCAGCGGGCGCGCTTGCCTCTCGCGTCGATGTGCACGAAGGGGCCGTGCGCCGACGTCGCCGGGTAGATGCCAATTCCACCGGTGAGCTCCGGGTGGGAGAGCTCGACCATCTCGGCGGCGTGGGCGAGAACGTGCGCGTCCTTGAGATCCACGCGGCCGTCGCGATTCAGGTCGCTCATGCGCCCCCGGCCGAGATCGTCCGGATACACGTCCGCGGCGTCGCCGTACTGGTGCCGCGAGACCGCGGACCGGCCGCCGGCGCCGACACCCTCTTCGTTGTAATCGGGGGTGCGGAAACCGCTCATCACGGAGAGACCCTTCACCCGATAGCCTTCGCGGTTCAACTCCGCGATCGTCAGCTCCAGCTTGTCGAGGAGACGCGGCTGGAGGGCCACATACTTGGGCCACACGTTCGGCTGGTTCTTGGTGACGAACTGGCCGAGCGCGAAATGCTCCGAAACCTTCAGGCCGAAGTTGTCCGGTGTGACCTGCACAAACCCTCTCGGGCTGGCGTAGGCGGGGTCGCCGGGGGCGCGGTTTTCGAAAGGCCAGTGGCCCATCCGGTAGGGCCCGATCCGCCCGTTGACCTTGGCGGAGAAGGGGGTCATCACGATCCACCGCAGCGCCGCTCCTGCCGCTCCGACCGCGTCCATGGCATACACGCCGGGCGCGCGGGGCTCCGCGGGAATCTCGGAAACGGGCACCTCGCCCGGCAGAGTGAAGACGGCGCGCAGCTTTCCCGACGTGCCGATCAGCGTCGAAAGCGGCGCAAATCCAGAGGGCGTTCCGGCGAGGCGTCCGAGAAGAATGAAGAAAAGCGCCGCCGAAATGGCGATTCGGAATCGGTTGGGCAAGGAACGTGAATTCTACGAAATCCGAGGCAAAAAGGCAAGGGGGAAAGAGTGCTCCGTTCTCAGTGTTCAGTGGTCAGTTTTTGCTTCGCCGGCAGGGCCTTCGCGGCCGAAAATCCATCTTCGGCCACGGCCTGAGAACTCTCACTGAGGACGGATAACTCAATAAATAATCACCTGGTCGCCGACGGACGTCATCTCGTAGAGGGTCTCGAGGTCCTTGTCTGCGAGCCGCACGCACCCGTGCGAGACGCTTCGCCCGAGCTGGTCTGCCGCGAGGGTACCGTGGAGCGCGTATCCGCCGCCGAGATTCAGGCGGAACTTGCCGAGCACCTTGTCGAAACGGCGCTGCTTCGTCGTGACGGGGGGAACCACGACGGTCTTTCCCGCCGAGATCACCTGCCCCGGAGGCAGCTCTCTGGTGGATCCGTCCGGGGAGATCTCGACGACCGATCCGTTGCGGATCGTCAGGATCTTCCTCTTCGGGCGGCTGCCCCCCTCGACCCAGGACCAGACGCCGCCCGCCCGCGAGAGGTCTGGCGGGATCGCCGCTCCGGTGGCCGCGTCGACGGCCTCCCCGGGCTCCAGCCGCACGACGGTCGCGCGCTTCTTCCGCGCTTCCTCGACGAAGTGCCAGTCGGGAGGGACCCACACCGGGTTCTCCTCCTTGGACCGGATCTTGAACCGGCCGGTCGGCGTCTCGAAGAGGGTGGTCTTCCCCTTCTCGACCAGCGTGGTCCCCTTGCCCGTCGAGCAGATCGCCTGGAACACGGTCTGCCCGCCCTGGCGCACCCAGAGCCTGTTCTCCGTGGTCGAGATGAGGATCGTCTGCAGGGTGTCGGCCGACTCGTCCAGGCGGACTTCGGTGCGCGCGACCTTCGATCGAAGGTCCGACACCCGCGCGGCGCTCTCCTCCGCGGCGCTCTTCAGCTCCTCGAACCGGCCGCCCATGCGCGCCGCGATCATCCGGTCGATCTCGTGCAGGCGCGAGAGCTTACGCGCGTCGCGGAGGTTTTCGATCTCCGCCGTCGCGGTGAACGCGACCGCGCCGATCGCGATCACGAAGAGCGCCCAGGCGCCGAGGAAGCCCAGCCGGAATCTCACGTCCGTTCCGTTTCCATCTAGAACACGTACACGCGGGTGCGCGGCCCGACTCGCTTCCAGATCGCCGCGAGGTCCTTTTCCGGCACGAGAAACGATCCCGGCTTCGCGCCCTTCAACGGGCTGTTCTCCGGAGGCGGCGAGTGGATCACGGCGTCGCCCGAGAGAACGATCACGTACCTTCCGAGGCCGTTCTCGATCAGCGGCAGCGGGGCGGGCGCCGGCGTCCGGTTCATCGCATACACCCAGGCGGGCGGCGCCCAGTCGGCGCCCTGAAGCTTCTCGCGTATGGAGTACGCGCCCGACAGAGCCGGAAACGTCCATCGCCGCTTCCCTGCCTCGATGGTCTTCGCCGGACCGGGCTCCGCCGCCGCCTCCCGCACGACGCGGTCGCCGTACTGGAAGCGGAAGCGCTTCTTCGCCGTGTCGAGGACGATAAAAAAATCCTCGCTCTTGACGCTCTCGAGGTACCTCAGCTGCGAATCGAGCTGGGCCCCGAGGGTCTTCGCGTCCGCCTCGGAGTCGGCGAGCTCCTGCCGCAGCCGCTTGACGTCGGCGGGGACCGCGGCGGTCCGCCGCACAGACTCGGCGAATTCGCTCTCGAGCGAACGCCGGTGCAGCGCGGCCCCGAATCCCAGGGCGGCGGCGAGCGCCAGGAGCCCGAGCGACAACGCCCACGGCGGGCGCGGTCTTTTCGGGGCCTTGCGCAGCCGGCGGGACATGCGAACGAATCCCGTCCTCACCGCGATGATCCCCGAGGCGTCCATGGGGCCGGGCGCGCGGCCGGGTCCCGGTTCGCCCGGCGGAGGCGCTCCGCTCACGCGGCTCTCCCGCTCCCGGCGTCCCGCCGGCGGAAGAATCCGGGACTCTTCACTTCACGCGGACGAAGTCGCGAGCGGGCCCCGTCGCGGGGATCTCCTCCGGAACGCCGAGGTAGAAGCCCTGGCCGTACGGAATGCCGAGCCGGCGGCATTCCTCGAGGTCCTCGGGGGTCTCGATGCCCTCCGCGACGCACGTGGCGTCGATCCGGCGGGCGAGGTTGACGAGCATCTCGACCACGTCGCGCTTGATCGTGTCGGCGTGAAGGCCCGTGATCAGGGTATTGGCGACCTTCAGATAGTTCGGGCGCAGCTCGGCGATCGACTGGAGCGAGGCGTATCCGGAGCCCGCGTCGTCGATGGCGATCTGGAAGCCCCTGTCCCGAAGCGCCGCCAGCGCCTCGCGAAAAACGGGAATGTCGCGGATCGCGGAGCGCTCGGTCACTTCGATCACGACCCGCTGCTTCAGATTCAGGAGCGGCTCGAGGGTTTCCTTGCGGGTCGTCAGCGCTGTGATCGAGTCCGCCTCGACGTTGATGAAGAGGTGCCCGCCGGGGGCGCCCTGATAGTGCGCGGCGGAGGATTCGATGCAGAGCTGCTCCAGCTCCCAGATCGCTTCGTGGTCTCCGGCGAACTGGAAGAGCAGCTCGGGGCTCTCGAAGGCCGTCTCCATCGGGCCGCGGGTCAGCGCCTCGTGTCCGTACAGCTCCATCGTGTTGAGATCGAAGATCGGCTGGTAGACCGTGCGGATGCGACGCTTGCGCAGGATCTCCTGGAAGGTCTCGCGCAGCATCGTCTGCCGCTCTTCTTCCTTCGTCGTCGCAATCGCGATCGCCTGGCGCAGGGCGCGATAAACGAGCCGCTCGACGCGCATCTGCGGGTTGGAGTGAATGACGGAGTACCCGACGAATACGCCGATCCTCTTGTGGATGCGGGATCCGAAAGCCTCGTCGAGGGATCCCCGCAGTGACTCCTCCACCTGGCGCGCCTTGCGCTGCAGCCTCGAGAACGCGTCCTCCCCGGCCTCCATCGTCGTGAAGACGTAGAAGTCGGAGCCGCCCGCGCGATTGACCGCGACGAAGTCCTCCGTCGCGAAGACGGTGCCGAGCATCCGGCGGAGCGCCTTGCCCGTGTGCCGGAGGAGCGCGTCGAACACCTCCCAGCCGTACGTCTCCTCGATGTGGCTGTACTGCTCCACGTCGATGAAGAGCACCCCGAGGTCGCGATTGTCCAGAAGGCGGTCGCGCAGCGCGTCGATGATGATCGGGACGGTCGGCAGCTCCGTGACGCCGTCGAAGAGGAGGTTCTTGAACCGGACCTCTTCGTTCTCGGATGGGATGTACGCCGGGACTTCCTCGCCGCGATCGTCGAGCAGCTTGCGGACGGTCGAGAGGAGCTTTCGCCGCGTGAACGGCTTGGTGATGTAGTCGTCTGCGCCGACCTGCATCCCCGTGATGAGGTCGCGGATCTCGCTCTTCACCGTGAGCATCGCGATCGGGATCTGCCGCGTCTCCGGCGCGTTCTTCAGCGTCGTGCAGACTTCCCACCCCGAGAGCTCGGGCATCATCACGTCCAGAAGGATCAAATCCGGCCGAAGCTCGAGCGCCATGTCGACGCCTTCACGCCCGTTGTGGGCGGTCATGGCGGAGTACCCGGCCGAGGCGAGGATCGTCTGAACGATCAGCAGAATGTCCTCGTCGTCGTCGACGATGAGGATCTTCTCAGCCGTCATGCCGGACTTTCGGCCCCTGCGGATTCGTCCTGGTTGAGATTGTTCATAATACCAGCACCGAATGCACCGGCCGCGGGTCGACGCGGGCGCGGCCGCCGAGCGCAGCGAGCTCGATGAAGACGGCGACACCGAGGATCTCCGCCCCCAGGGCCTCGGCGAGCCGGCACGCCGCTTCCGCGGTTCCGCCGGTGGCGAGCACGTCGTCGGCGATCACCACCCGCTCTCCCGCCGCGCACGCGTCCCGGTGGATTTCCAGCGTGTCGGTTCCGTACTCGAGGCCGTAGCTGGCGCGGACCGTCTCGCGCGGAAGCTTGCCGGGCTTGCGGACCGGGACGAATCCGACGGAGAGCTCGCGCGCGAGAGCGGCGCCGAACATGAAGCCGCGGGCCTCGATGCCGAGGATCTTCGCGGGGCGGCGCGCCTTCCACGGTTCGGCCATTTCCCGGATGGCGCGGGCGAACGCCGCAGGAGACGCGAGCAGCGGAGTGATGTCACGAAACAGGATTCCCGGGGAGGGGAAGTCGGGCACGTCGCGCACGAGCGCCCGAAGGTCCGCGTCGCCGGAGCTCTCCGTCACGAGCGGATCTCGAAGCCCTGGAAGCCCCGCGAGGGAAGCTCCTCCTCGGCGACGGACGAGACCGAGCCGACGAGCGGCCCGCGCCGGAGCCTTTCAAAGTAGCGCGCCACGGCGGCGTCCTCCCCTTCCACTTCGGTCTCGACGGTGCCGTCGGAGAGATTGCGCACCCACCCGCGCACCCCCGCGTCATGCGCGGCGCGCCGGGCAAAGGCCCGGAACCCGACCCCCTGGACCCGGCCGGAGACGATGGCGCGGCGCGCGATCTCCGTCAACCCGGGATTCCCGCGCGGCCGAACTTTCCAACGAGAGGGACGAAGACGACCGCTTCCCCATCCTCCTGCGCGAAATCGGTCTTGCGGCGGCGCACGACGCGGATCCGCTGGCGGTCGGGCGGCCCGATCGGAACGACGAGGCGGCCCCCGACGGCGAGCTGCGCGAGAAGCGGCTCCGGCACTTCGTCGGTGCCGGCGGTGACCAGGATCCGGTCGTATGGCGCGGCGGCCGGATAGCCGTACGTCCCGTCGAAGGCTTTAACCGAGACGTTCTGGCAGCCGAGCTGCCGCAGCAGGGCGGAAGAGCGGCGCGCGAGCTCGTCCAGGCGCTCGAGCGAGTACACCGTTCGAGCCAGCCGCGAGAGGACCGCGGTCTGATATCCGGATCCCGTCCCGATCTCGAGCACCTTGTGGCCCGGCTCGATCGCGAGTCGGGACGTCATGATGCCCACGACGTACGGCTGAGAGATCGTCTGGCCGAAGCCGATCGGAAGCGAGTGATCGCCGTAGGCCTTCCCCCGGAGCGGCTCGGGAACGAACAGGTGCCTGGGCACTTCGCGCATGGCGGCGAGCACCCGGGGATCGTCGACCCCCCGGGGCGCGACGAAACGCTCCACCATTTCGCGCCGGGCGGACTCCTCGCGGGAGGCCGCCGGAGACCGGACGGAATTGGAGGGCATCTGCCTCATTTTAGGGGCGGTTGCGCCGGAAGAAAAGGAAGGATTTGACGGAGGCCGCCGTTAGAATACGGGTTCTCTCAGACCTCGGAGGAAGCCCTTGACCGAACACACGGCGGCGCTCGATCGGGTTTCAGATGTTGCCCGGACCGACGTCTCCCGCGAAGAGCTCAAGAAATGGTACGGGGTGATGCACCTCGGACGGGTGCTGGACGACAAGGCGCCCAACTACCTGAAGCAGGGCCTGGGCTGGAGCTATCACGCGCCATGCGCCGGCCACGACGGCATTCAGCTCGCGCTCGGGATGACGTTCCGTCCGGGGCGTGACTTCCTCTTCCCCTACTATCGCGACCTCACGACGTGCCTCGCGGCCGGGCTCACGGCCGAAGAGATCCTCTTGAACGGCATGTCGAAAGCGGCCGACGTCGCGTCGGGCGGCCGGCACATGTCCAACCACTTCGCCAAGCCGGAGATCGGGATCCAGAACGTCTCCTCGGCCGTATCCAACCATGCGCAGCACGCGGCGGGTCTCGCGCGCGCCGTGAAGACGTACGGAAGCGACGCCATCGTGTACTGCTCGATCGGAGAGTCTTCCGCAAGCGAGGGGTACTTCTACGAGGCCGTCAACGGCGCGACCCGCGAGAAGCTGCCGGTCGTTTTCGTCGTGCAGGACAACGGGTACGGGATCTCCGTCCCCAAGCAGGACCAGACGGCGAACCAGTACTCTTCCGACAACTTCACGGGATTTCCGAACCTTCGCATCATCCATTGCGACGGGCTCGACGTCTTCGCCGCGTTCCGCGCGATGCGCGAGGCGGTCGAGTACGTGCGATCCGGGGCGGGAGCCGCCATCGTCCACGCCGTCGTCGTGCGGATCCATTCCCACTCCAACTCCGACCGCCACGAGCTCTACCGGACGCCCGAGGAGCTCGCGGCCGCCCGGGCGGCGGACCCGCTTCCCCGCTTCCGGCGGACGCTCGTCGAGAACGGCCTCGTTCCGGCCGCGGACCTCGAGGCGATCGAGGCGCACAACCAGCAGACCTACGACGAGGCGGCGGACCGGGCGAAGCTCGCGCCCGACCCCGATCCGGCCTCGATCTTCGACTACGTGGTCCCCGAGCCCTGGGTCCCGGAAGCGTGGCCCGAGGGGATGCCCGACGGCACGGGCGAGCCGCAGACTCTGGTGCAGGCTTTGAACGACACGCTGAAAAACGAGTTCCGCCGCAATCCCGACACGTACATTTGGGGTCAGGACGTCGCGTACCGGGACAAGGGCGGCGTGTTCAACGTCACGAAGGGCATGCAGCAGGAGTTCGGGGTCAAACGCGTCTTCAACGGGCCGATCGCCGAAGACTTCATCACCGGGACCGCCGACGGGTTCTCGCGCTTCGACGAGAAAATCCGCGTCGTCGTCGAAGGGGCCGAGTTCGCGGACTACTTCTGGCCCGCGGCGGAGCAGATGGTCGAGATGTCGCACGAGTACTGGCGCACGAACGGGAAATTCGTCCCGAACGTCACTCTGCGGCTGGCATCCGGCGGTTACATCGGCGGCGGCCTGTACCACTCGCAGAACATCGAGGGGTGGTTGACCACGCTTCCCGGCCTCCGCGTCGTCTATCCCGCTTTCGCCGACGACGCGGCGGGCCTGCTGCGCACGTCGATCCGCTCCCGCGGGCTGACCGTGTTTCTCGAGCCGAAGTTCCTCTACAACAACCCCATGGCCCGCTCGAACGTCCCGAAAGAATTCGCCGTGCCGTTTGGAAAGGCCCGGCTGCGACGCGAGGGGAAAGAGCTGACGATCGTCGCGTACGGCACGCCGGTTCATTTCGCGCTCGAAGCCGCGCAGACGCTGGAGAGGGAGGGGCGCTCGGTCGAGGTCCTCGACCTGCGATCCCTGGTTCCGCTCGACCACGAGGCCATCGAGAAATCCGTCCGCAAGACCAGCCGCGTGCTCGTCGCGCACGAAGACAAGGTGCACGGCGGATTCGGCGGAGAGATCGCCTCGCAGATCCAGGAAAGGCTCTTCCCGTGGCTCGACGCCCCGATCGGACGCGTCGGCTCGACCTTCACCCCCGTTGGCTTCAACCGTATTCTCGAACGGGCGATCCTCCCGAACAGCGAGAAGGTGGTGGAGGCCGCGAGGAAGGTGCTGGGGTACTGAGGACCGACCGGGGCCGGGGGAGCGGGAAACGGGAGCCGAGCGACCAACGGGAGCGAGACGGTCGCGGTACTTTGCGGTCAACTGGATCGGAAATCGAAAAGATAAGCCTCAGACGCCCAGAGTCTTCGCCACTGTTTCCAGAGCCTCCATTGACCGGTAGTCGGTCAGGTCGAGGTGGAGCGGGCTCATCGAGATCCACTTCTCCGCGACGGCGGCTATGTCGGTTCCGTCCTCGAGATCGCCTTCCGGGATCGTGGATCCGATCCAGTAGTAGGGGCGTCCCCGCGGATCCTGCTTTTCGATGACGGCTTCCCCGTAGCGCCGTTTTCCGAGCCGCGCCACTCGCACGCCGTGGATCGGCCCCGCCGGGACGTTGACGTTGACGAGCGTCCCGGCGGGCAGCGGTGCCTGCAGCAGCCGCCGCGCGATGCGCCGGGCGAAGTTCGCCGCCGCGTCGAAGGAGAACCCCGTCTCGATCTCCTGCGACACCGCGACGGACGGCACGCCCAGGATCGTGCCCTCGAACGCGGCCGACACGGTGCCCGAGTACGTGACGTCGTCGCCGAGGTTCAGGCCGAGGTTGATTCCCGAGAAGAGGAGCTTCGGGCGATCGTTCTTCAGCAGGTGAAGAACGCCCCAGTTGACGCAGTCGGTCGGGGTGCCGTCGACGGACCAGCGTTCGGGACCGACGAGCCGGGCGCGGAGAGGGTGCTGGAGAGTCAGCGAGTGGCCGGCGGCGCTCCTCTCCTGGTCCGGCGCCACCGTGACGACCTCGCCGACCTCCGAGAGCGCGGCGGCCAGCCGCTCGATGCCCTCGGAGAAGATTCCGTCGTCGTTCGTGACGAGGATGCGGGGCCGGGTCACGGAGCGGCGGCGTCCGCCCGGGGCATCACGAACATGAGAACGATGTACGCGAGGATGCCCGGGAACGCCGCCGAGACGATCGAGACGATCACGTAGAGCACTCGCACCAGGGTGACGTCCATGCCGAGATACTCGGCCAGGCCCCCGCACACGCCCGCGATCATCCGGTGCCGGCTCGAACGAGTCAGGCGCCGGCGGCCGGGATCCGCGGGAGGGAGCGCGCTCACCGCTCGCTCCCCGAGATCGCCGTCCGGGGGCCCTCGTAGACGACCCGATTCCTGGCCGTCTCGTTCAGGCTGACGCGGACGAGCCGGGCGGGCGCGACGCGGCTTTCGAGCTGCCCCCAGATGGCGACCGCGATGTTTTCCGCCGTCGGGTTGACCCCCGACAGAAAGGGAACATCGTGATTCAAGTGGCGCCGGTTGACCTTTCGGATCACGGCGTCCTCGACCGTGCGCTTCAGCTCTCCGAAATCCATGACGTACCCCGATTCCGGGTCGACGTCGCCCTCGACCGTGATCTCGAGCTCATACGTATGTCCATGACCATGGGGATTGTTGCACTTGTCGAAGACGCGGCGGTTCGTCTCGTCGTCCCAGGCTTCCCTGTGAAGACGGTGAGCCGCGGCAAAGTGCGAGCCGGAGACGAGCCGAACGCGCATCGGCCGAAGATAGCAGGCCGGGCGGATGACGGAAAACGGAAGCCCGAAAACTGAGACGAATCCCCCGGATTTCGGTTAGCTTCCACCGAATGTCCTTCCCTCCCCCGGAACGCATCACGATTCCCATCCTCGACGACGTGACGCTGACGGCCTCCTGGCGCGAGACCCTCCGCGCCGCGAGAGAGCAGGTCGCGCGAATGCAGGAAGTCCCTCTGGACGCGCTCACTCCTGAGAACATCCTCGAGCAGTGGGACCGCGATTCGATCGCGCTCGAGGACGTTACCGGACCCATTTCGATTCTCAACAACGTGCATCCCGACCGGAGAGTCCGCGACGCGGCGGATGCCGTGATGATCGAGCTCTCGAGCTTCGAGAGCGAGATCTTCCAGAACGAGAAGCTCTACGATCGCGTTCGCGCGGTCCGCCCCGCCTCCCCCGCGCAGGTTCGGCTTCAGAAGGACCTGCTCGAGTCTTTTGAGGACAGCGGCGTGTCGCTGCCGTCCGAGAAGCGGCGGCGAGTCCGCGAGATCGACGAGAGAATCAGCGAGATCGCTCAGGATTTCGAGAAGCACATCCGCGAGAACGAGGCCCGTCTCACCTTCCGCCCGGAGGAGACCGCCGGCCTGCCCCGGGCCTGGCTCGACCGCGTCGAACGCGACCCGGAGGGAAACGCGGTCGTCGGCTTCGACTCCCCCGAGTACGTTCCATTCATGGCCAACGCGGAAAACGAATCGGCCCGCCGCAGGTATTACGTCGCGTACACGAATCGCGGCACGCCTGAGAATCTCGCGCTTCTAGACGAGATGGTGCGGCTTCGCCGGGAGATCGCCGGGCTCTATGGGGTCGGCAGCTACGCCCACTACGTCACGCGACGGCGCATGGTCGGGAACCCGGAGACCGTTCGGCGGTTTCTGGACGACGTTCGTGAGGTGGTCGCGGGCGCGGAACAGAGAGACCTCGCCGACCTCCGCGCGATCAAGGCGGAGCTCACAGGCACAGCGCTCGAAGAAACGCGCCTCCACCGGTGGGATCTGTCGTACTACACGGAACGCGTTCGGGAGCGCCGCTACCGGGTCGACCAGGAAGAGCTGCGGAAGTTCTTTCCGATCGAGCGGACGATCGACTGGGTCCTCGGCGTCTGCGAGCGTCTGTACCGGATCCGCTTCGAACGGGCCGCGGTCCCCCTCTGGCATCCGGACGTCCGCTATTTCGACGTGAGGGAGGCCGGGACGCTGCGGCTTCTCGGAGGCGTCTACATGGATCTGTTTCCGCGCGATGGCAAGTTCAAGCACGCCGCGGCCTGGCCGGTCCGGGGCGTGAGCCGCAGGTTCGGCCGCACGCCGATCTCGGCCCTGGTCGCCAACTTCGACCGCAGCGGATTCACGCACGACGAGCTCGAGACGTTCTTCCACGAGCTCGGCCACGTGCTCCACGGCGTCCTCTCCGAGACCCAGTACAACCACCACGCCGGAACGTCTGTGCAACGCGACTTCGTCGAGGCGCCTTCGCAGATCCACGAGGAGTGGGCGCGGCGCTACGAGAGCCTCCGAACTCTCGGAAAGGCGTGCCCGGAATGCCCCGCGATCGACCGGTCGCTCGTGGAGCGGCTCGACGCGGCGAGGCGATTCGGCCAGGGGATCCTCTACGCGCGGCAGCTTCTCTACTCCGACTACGACATGGCGCTCGCCGGGGAAAATCCGGAAGGCGCGCTCGAGACCTGGAAACGGATGGAAGGCGCCACCGCTCTCGGCCACGAGGAGGGGACCTCGTTTCCGGGGACCTTCGCGCACATCGCCGACGGGTACGCGGCGGGGTACTACGGCTACATGTGGGCTGAGGTGCTGGCGCTCGACATGCTGTCGGCCTACGGAGACGACCTCATGGACCCCGAGGTGGGACTGCGCTACCGCCAGACGATCCTCGCCCGAGGCGGCGAAGAGCCGGCGCGGGAACTCGTCGAGCGGTTTCTCGGACGGGCCGTGGACAGCCGGGCCTTTTTCGCGGAGATCACGGGGAAGAAGAGGGCTTAGCTGCGAGCTCTCAACCGATCCGGGTCAGACTGTGGGCGGTGGCAGAATCCGCCTTCCAGACGAACGATCAGGGAGGTCTCGATGGCTCAGCCCCGGCTGTGGGTCGTTCTCGCCGTTCTTCTCGCGCTGATTTCGGGGACGGCGGTCGCGGAGAAGAAGCCCTTCACGGCCGACGAGCTCTGGGCGGTCCAGCGGGTCGCTTCGCCCGCGCTGTCTCCCGACGGAATGCTGGTCGTCTACACGGTCACGACGTACGACGTCGAGGAAAACCGGGGAAACGGAGACCTCTGGATCGTTCCGCTCGCGGGAGGGCGGCCGCGCCGGCTCACCTCCAACAAGGCGTCGGATTCCTCCCCGGTCTGGAACCCGGACGGCCGGCGGATCGCCTTCGTCTCCCCGCCTCTATCGATTCTGGGACCGGTGGCTGACCGACGGCGAGTTCCCCCATCTCTTTCTGGTCGACGTCGACACCCGACAGGCGACCGACCTGACGCCCGGCTCCCGACGCCTCTTCGATTTCCAGACGGGCGCCGGCTCCTACACCATCTCCCCGGACGGGTCGACCGTCGTGTTCCAGGCGAACGCGTCGCCGGAGCCGTACGCGACGGTGAACGCCGATCTGTTCTCGGTCTCGACCGCCGGCGGCGAGGTGAAGGACCTGACAGCCTCGAACGCGGGGGACGACACCGACCCCGTCTTCAGCCCCGACGGAAAGACCATAGCCTACGGCCTGCGAGTCCGGGCGGAAGACTGGCCGGACCGCGTCCGGCTCGCGGTCCTCGATCTTACGACCGGCAGGACGCGCGTTCTGACCGAGGCGTGGACGGATTCCGCCGGCGCGTGGCGCTGGACCCCGGACGGCAAACGCCTCCTTCTCAGGGCGGAAGTCCGGGCCCGCGGCAACCTCTACACCATCCCCGCTGCCGGCGGAACGCCTCAGCTCGTCTACCGGGGCGGGACCGTCACCGCCGCCGAGCCGACGCGGGACGGCCGCGCGGTGATCGCGTCGAGCACGATCTCGCGCCCGCCGGAGCTCGCCGTCGTCGGTCTCGACGGAAACAACATCCGAACCCTGACGACGACGAACGAAGCGCGCGCCGCCTCCTGGGATCTCGGCGAGGTCCGGGAGGTCACGTTTCCCGGCGCCGGCGGCGACCCGGTCCAGATGTTCGTCGTCTGTCCCCCGGGATTCGACGCCTCCAAGAAATACCCCCTCGTCCAGCTCGTGCACGGCGGCCCTATCGGCACGTTCGGCGACGCATTCAATTTCCGGTGGAACGCGCACGCCTTCGCCGCGCCGGGTTATATCGTCGCGATGGTCAACTTCCACGGCTCGTCGAGCTTCGGCCAACCGTGGGTCGAGTCGATCCTCGGCGCCCATGCCGACAAGCCGTTCACCGACGTGATGAAGGCGACGGACTTCCTGATCAGTCAGGGCAACGTCGACGCGTCGCGGATGGCGGCGGCGGGAGGCTCCTACGGCGGTTACCTGGTCGACTGGATCGAGGGGCACACGGACCGATTCGCGACGCTCGTGAGCCACGCCGGCGTGTATGACCTGCTCGGACAGTCCGCTTCCGACGACACATTCGGACGCCAGCATTCCTACGGCGGGTATCCGTGGACGAATCTCGAGAACGTCGAGCGCTGGAGCCCCAACCGCTACGCGAAGGACTTTAAAACGCCGATGCTCGTGATCCACAACGAAAAGGATTTCCGTGTGCCGCTGACGCAGGGGCTCGAGCTCTACGGCGTGCTGACGGCCAAGGGAATTCCGGCGAGGCTCGTCTCGTATCCTGACGAAAACCACTGGGTCCTCAAGCCGCAGAACTCGAAGCACTGGTACGGAGAGGTGCTCGGCTGGCTCGAGAGGTACCTGGGCCCGGGAAAAGGAAAACGGGAAGCGGGAAACAACGCCCCGAAAAGAACGAGCGGGCCGTCACACCTCCGCCTCGGTCCTCTCTCGCGCGTGAGGGAGCGCTAGAACACGGGCTCCGGGCTTCGCGCGGAAGCCTTTCGCGGCGCGGCCGGAATGCCGGCTGTGAAGGCGAGCGGGAGCTGGAAGGGAGAGGAGCCGGGCTCCCCGACGTCGCTCTCGAGGGCGATCGTGGCGGTCCCGTTGGGCGCAACCCTGTAGGACCACTTCCCGTCCGCGCACACTCCGCGACCCGCCTTCAGCAGTTCTGCTGGCCAGTCGTGCCGGCGCGAGGCGGCCCGCTCCCCCCGGGCGTCGAGGATGAGAGCGGTCAGCTCCGCGTCGATAAGATATCGCCTCCAGCGGAAAAAGCTGTTCTTCAGACTGGGCATCGCGGTGATGTCCATGATTTGCTGCTCGTCATCGGGGATCTCGCTCGCGAAAGCCTCGTACCAGACTTCGTTCATGGACGCCGGCGTCCACCGGCAGACGTCGCCGCGTTGAAGCCGGTCGGCGAGATTCCTCCACACCCGGCCGGTCGCTCCGCTCTCTCCCGTCAGATCGCGATGGTCGGGATTCCACCAGAACTCGTTCTGAAGCCCCGTCAGGTATCCCGCGAAGAGCTTCCCGTCCCGCAGCCGGTCGGACCAGCCGTACGCGGGCGAGTCCACCTTCCGGAGGACTCCCGCCTGGAGCCTCGCGATTGCGACCACGATGAGGTGGCTCAGGAAGTCAGGCCTGGACGCCAGCGATTCATTCAGACGCCACGACGCTTCGAGCGTCTGAATCGCGTCGTCCGGCCGGCCGTCGCTCGCTTCCAGAAGCGCCCGCGTCAAGAGGAGCCGCTGAAGACGCATGTGGCCGAGAACGTTCGCCATCGGGCCGCGCAGTCCGATCGTCACATCCATCTCCCACCGGGGCTCGCTCCGAAGGAGGAGGAATTTCGCGCCGTCGAGCGCGCTCGCGTGGTCCTCCAGGAATCGGCTGACGGCGACGGTCGGGGCGGCGATCCGCTCACCGGCGCCCTTCAGCTGTCCCTCCAGGTACTCTCCGGGGCCGACGTAAGCCGCCGCCTGCTCCTCCGTAGGACGCACTCTCTTCAACGCGTCCTTCGGGGCGAGGTCGATTCCCATCGACGCGGCGAGGGATTCGAGCTCGAGCGCCGGGCCATTGGCGTCCGCCTTTGGAAATTGCGCCTCGAAACCCGAGCGGAACGCAGAGGGAGAAGGCGGCTCGAAGGCCAGGAGCGTTCCCGAGACAGCGATGCAGCCGGCGAGAAAGAGAGTGCCGGGAACGCGAATCCCCGATCCCCGAGGCATGCCGGATGGTCTCATGAAGGCCGCCGGCGCAGGCGCCGGGGCAGTCGGTCAGCTCGCCGAGGGACCCCGCCGATTCGTCTCGGGAGGCGGGAGGCGGGGCTCCGAGAGGCGCTCTTTGTCCCGCTTCCAGCTGCAGACATTGCAGATGCGCCGGAGGGTCGCGCGCGCCCGGGCCGGATTGAGCGGGCTTCCGCAGACTTCGCACTGCCGCGACTCCTCCGTCGCCGGCCGCGGGATGAACCGATCGCTCTTCGTCGGCGGGCCCTGTTTCACGGGCGGCGGAACCGCGAACCGGCAGCTGACCACGGCGCGAGAGATCGCGAGGGGACGCGTCTCACCGCTGCCCGACGACAGGCGCGATTCCCCCTGCAGGAGGGTGCAGTACCACAGGTTTCCCCACTCCTCGACGCGTGCCGAAATCCCCTGACGCGCCATGCGGCGCAGCAGCCGATCGGCCGCCAGAGGGCTCGTCGAGTACGCCGGCGGATTGCGCCGGGTCTCTCCGTTCAAAAGTAGCGACAGCGTGGTGTCGAGCTCTCGGCCTGGGGGCAGCACTGTGGGCGCACGTTAGAATGAGCGGCCCCTCCAAAACGGTACGTTTCCGTACAGAGCGTCCCGGCCTTTTCGGAGAGGCTCAGACCGAAGATCAATTCCATGGAACCGGACGATTCTTTCCTCTCGCCGCTGCCTGCGGCAGCCATCGTCGTGCCCGACGGCGCCGCCGGCGATCTGACGGCGGACGAGCTTCGCGCCATTTTCGCGGGCGCGCTCGACGCGATCATGGTCACCGACGACGAGGGCCGCTACGTCGACACGAACCCCGCGGCAGCGGAGCTCCTGGGCATCCCGCGCGAGGCGATTCTGGGGCGGCGGGTTTCCGATTTCTGCGAGCCCGGCTACGACGTGCAGGGAGCCTGGGCGCAGTTCCGGCGACAGAAGCATGTCCGGGGAGAGTTCCGGTTGCTCCGGCCCGACGGACAGTTGAAGACCGTGGAGTTTGCCGCGGTCGCGGAGATCGCGCCCGGACGGCATGTGTCGATCCTCCGCGACATCGGGGAACGCAAGCGAATGGAGTCCGAGCTCATCGTCCGCACGCAGGAGCTCGAAGATTTCGTGGAGAACGCCGCCGTCGCCCTGCACTGGGTGGGCGCCGACGGACGCATCCTCTGGGCGAACAAGGCGGAGCTCGACATGCTCGGATATTCCCGCGAGGAATACGTCGGGCATCACATCAGCGAGTTCCATGCCGACACGCACGTCATCGAGGAGATCCTGGACCGCCTCGCGAGAAACGAGACGCTCCGCAACCACGAAGCGCGGTTGCGCTGCAAGGATGGCTCGATCCGGAATGTCTCGATTTACTCCAACGTCAAGTTCGTCGACGGCGAGTTCGTGCACACACGCTGCTTCACCCGGGACATCACGGAGAGGAAGGCGGCGGAGTCGGAGCTGCGGCAGGCGTCCCGCCGGAAGGACGAGTTCCTCGCGATGCTCGCGCACGAGCTTCGAAATCCTCTGGGCGCGATCATGAACGCCGTCCAGATTCTCAGGACCCGGGAGCTGACCGAGCCGACTCTCGAGTGGAGCCGCGAGGTGATATCGCGGCAGGCGACGCACTTGACGCGCATCGTCGACGACCTTCTCGACGTGTCGCGGATCACGCAGGGGAAAGTGACGCTCCGGACGCAGCCGATCGAGCTGGCGGCGGCGGTCACTCTCGCGCTCGACATCACGCGCCCCGTCCTTCAGGCGCGGCGGCAGGAGGTCTCCACCGAGCTGCCTCTCGAGGCGCTGTGGGTGAACGCCGATCTGAATCGCCTCGCGCAGGTCGTCGCGAATCTCCTGAACAACTCGTCGAAGTTCAGCCCCGAAGCCGCGAAGATTTCTCTGACCGCCGCCCGGGAAGGAGAAGACGCGGTCATCCGGGTGCGCGACTCGGGCCGCGGGATCGATCCCGAGCTCCTGCCTCAGGTCTTCGACGTCTTCGTCCAGGAGGACCGGTCGCTCGACCGGCCCGAGGGGGGACTCGGCCTCGGGCTCACTCTCGTGCGAAGCCTGGTCGAGCTCCATGGCGGCCGCGTGCAGGCGTTCTCCGAGGGCCGGGGACGGGGCGCGGAGGTCGTCGTGTGGCTTCCGGCACTCACTCCCGCGGCCGAGCGGGACGTTCCCGAGGCGAACGTCGCCCCGAGGGAGGGACCTTCGCTTCGAGTCCTGGTGGTCGACGACAGCGTCGATTCCGCGGACGGACTCGCGAGGCTGCTGGAGATGAACGGCCACGACGTCCGCGCCGTCTACAGCGGCCCGGAGCTGGGGCCAGGACGTACACGCGAGCTCCCGCGCGACGGGAGGGAAGCGGCTTGCGGGCGGCGCGCCGCAGGGGCTCTCCCCCGCCGAACGGGCGGTTGGCGATGACCGCCACTCCCCTCCCGGCCGCCAGGGGCAGCAGCCTCTCTCCCGCCTCGGGCTCGACGGGCGAGTCATTGATCTGAAGAAAATCGAGCGGCTCGCGCCGGAGCAGGGCTTCCACGTCGGGATGGGCGCTCGAGGCGTAGTGGGTGATCCCGAGGTAACGGATCCTCCCCTGCGCCTTCCACTCGCGGAGAACCGGCAGATGCGTCGCCGCATCGAGCAGGTTGTGGACCTGCATCAGGTCGATCGGAGACTTCCGGAGAAGCGACGCCGAGCGCTCCATCTGCTCGATGCCGGCCCGGCGTCCCCGAGTCCACACCTTGGTGGCGAGGAAGAAATCGGCCTCACCCAGCGTCGCGCAGAGATTTCCCACCATCTCTTCCGAACGGCCGTACATCGGAGAGGAGTCGATGAAGCGCCCGCCTTTTTCGACGAACCGGCGCAGGACCCCCTCGAGCGGCCGGCGCCGGGTGGCGGAAGGGCTCACGTCAAACGTCTGCCATGTTCCCATGCCGACAGGCGGCAGGACCTCGCCCGAAATCGGAATCGCCCGCGGGAGGGGCGGCGGCGACGCAGCCGCCTGTTCACCGCCGGATGAGTGCGCCATCGAGGCAGTTCAAGCGAGTCCGATGCCACCGACCCGGCACAGGCCGGCAGCACTTCCGCGGGGTTCGGATAGATTCGCGGGATGAAGGCTCCGATAGAGGTCGAAAGAGTTCAGACGGGCGTCCGGATAGAGAAGAGGATCCTGAAGGTGCTCAAGGCTCTGGCCGAGTACCACGACATTTCCCTGGGAGACCTGCTGGAAGGGGTCGTCCTCCATGCCTTCGACGGGAAGGCGCCCTTCGGAAAGGAAACGCGCTCGAGGATCCGGGAGCTGAAGAAGGTCTACGGGCTCGACCTCGACGCCTCGGCGAGTCATCGCCTCCGGGAACGGGCCGGCCGGTCCGCCGGCGGTTCGCGCGACCGCGATCAGTAGCCTAACAGGCGCGGGAGGTACGTCCCGAGGAGATATCCCCCGCCCCCGGTCAGCACGCCGACCGCCAGCACTTCGAGCGCGCTGTTCAGGACGTTGATCCGCGCGATTCTCCCTCGCGCCACCCCGACCGCGATGAGAGTCAGGAACGTGAGACCGATCGAGAGGGGAAGCGCCGACCGGATCGGCTCTAAGAAATACGGCATCAGCGGGATGACCGAGCCGACGAGGTAGGACGCGCCGATCGTAAATCCCTCGCTGATCCGCACGGTCTTCGGGTCCGGGTCGATCCCGAGCTCCTTCTGCACCATGGTCGTCGAGAACGCGCGCGAGCTCGTCTGGAGCTTCTCCGCGATGACGCGCGCGTCCGCCGTCTTGATCCCCTCGTTTTCGAGAAGGAGGACCATCTCCTGGAGCTCGTACGCCGGGTTCTCGCGGATGCTGCGCCTTTCGTCCTGGATCTCCGACTGATGGACCTGCGCCTCGGCCTTCCCGGACAGGTACTCGCCGGCGCCCATCGACAGCGCGCCCGCGAAGGCCTCCGCCAGGCCGGCGATCACGACGGCCTTCGTGCTGCCCGTGCCGCCCGCCACACCGCTCACGACGCCGAGAGGGACGAGGAGCCCGTCCATCGAGCCGAACACGAACTGGCGGATCCGGCCGCGCCGCTCGACACGATCTTTCTCGCCCAGCAGCTTCTGCCTGTCGGGTCTCTCGATCCGCAGCGCTTCCCCTTCGGTTTTCACGTCACGCCCCTCTCGCAAGAGTGACGCCAGCCCGGTCTACTCGTACCGGAGAGCCTCGATCGGGTCGAGGAGGGCGGCCTTGCGCGCGGCGTAGAAACCGAAGAAGACGCCGATCACGGCGGAGAAGGCGACCGCGATCACGATCCACTGCGGCGGAATGATGGCCGGCCAGGAGAGCGCGGGAAAAGATGCCGGAAGCCGCGACGCCCAGGACCGCGCCGGCCAGGCCGGACAGCGAGCCGAGGACGAGCGCCTCGAGGAGAAACTGGGCCTGAACGTTCTTCGGGCCGCGCCCCCCGCCATCCGGACCCCGATCTCGCGGGTGCGTTCCGTCACCGTCGCGAACATGATGTTCATGATGCCGATCCCGCCGACCAGAAGGGACACCGAGGCGATCGAGAGCAGGAAGATCGTGAAGGTCCGGCTCGTCTCCTCCGACGGAAGAGACGCTGATCATGCGCGTCGCGGCGCAGACACGGTGCCGGTCGGAGGCGGGAAAGCCGATGCGCCTGTCCGACCTCAAGGCGGGAGATACCGTCTTCATCTGCTCGGCCGCGGGCCCCGACGGGACCCGTCGCCTCGTCGCCGCCAGGGCTTCATGACGGTTCCCGAGCTCCAGAGCGATATCTCGGGCGCGGGCGCCGGCGGGGCCCCCTCGGGATCCCGCCAGCCTTCGGCGCCCGTTTCGGTTCGAAAAAGGGCTTGACATGCCTGTTTCAGTTCGATAGATTTCGATGTATGGACACGACGCCCTCCATCCAGCCGGCCGTTCCCGCCGACTACGACGGCGTCGTCGAGCTGCTGACCGCGGCGCGACTGCCCATCCAGGGCCTTTCTTCGAGGCTTCCCCACGCGCTCGTCGCGAGAGATTCCGGAGGCCGCCTCGCCGGCTGCGTGGCTCTCGAGGTGTACGGCCCGGTGGCCCTTCTCCGGTCCCTGGCGGTCTCCCCGGAGCGGCGCGGGCAGGGACTCGGCGAGCGGCTGGCCGGCGAAGCCCTGAAACTGGCCGCCGGCGCCGGCGCGCGGGACGTCTACCTGCTGACCGAGACCGCGGCGGGATTCTTTCCCCGTTTCGGATTTGCGACGGAAGATCGATCCCTGGCGCCAGAGCCCCTCCGGGCCTCCGCGGAATTCCTGTCCGCCTGCCCGGCGACCGCCACCCTCATGCACGCGAGAGTGCGGGGATGAAACCGGAAGTCGACATCGTCATCGTCTGCAAGGCCCTGGGAGACTCCACGCGGCTGAAAATCCTGGATCTTCTCAAGGCGAAGGGACGCTCCTGCTGCGACCTGATCGGCCGCGAGGAACGCGGGCTCTGCGCCTGCGACATCGAGGATGCGATCGGGCTGTCGCAGGCGGCCGTCTCGCACCACATGGCGCTCCTGCGGCGCGCGGGGCTGATCCATGCGGAGAAGCGCGGGCGCTGGATGTACTACTCGCGCAACGACGCCGCCATCGCGAGCGTCGCGGAGGCTCTCGCGAAGGCGGTCTAGAAAGAGTTTTGCTCCGACCCATCGAACTTCATCGATGTGTCTTCCTGGAGGATAGGTCCATGGCGTCTTCCGTTCACGTTTCTTTGACGGTGACCGACTTAGGACGTTCGATCGCGTTTTACCGGGGCGTCTTCGGGGAGCCGACGAAGCACAAGTCCGATTACGCGAAGTTCGTCAACGCGGAGCCGGAGCTGCACCTCGCGCTGCGTCCCGGCCTTACCTCCGCCGCCACGGGCGGCGCGCTGAATCACCTCGGTATCCGGGTGGACTCGACCGGCGACGTGCGCCGCTGGCGCGAAGAGATGCGGCAGCGGGGTGTGGTGTCCGAAGAGGAGAAACGGGAGGACTGCTGCTATGCCCTCCAGGACAAGTTCTGGGTGACGGACCCCGACGGAAATCGCTGGGAGGTCTACACGGTCATCGAAGACCGGGACGAGGCCGCGCAGGCCGGCCAGGCGTGCTGCAGCCCGTAAACGACGATCCTGCGGCGCAGGAGAGCCCGACCGCGCGAACGCCCAGGGTGCTGTTTCTCTGCACCGGCAACTCCGCGCGGTCTCAGATCGCGGAGGCTCTTCTGCGCCACCTCGGAGGGGACGCCTTCGACGTCTTCAGCGCGGGGAGCCGGCCCCGGCCCGCGATCCACCCTCTGGCGCGGGAGGCCGCAAACGACCTCTTCGGCCTCGACATGGCGGGCCAGCATCCGAAGGGTCTCGATGAGGTGGCGGGTCCGTTCGACTGGATCATCTCCGTCTGCGATCACGCGGCTGATTCGTGCCCGATTCTTCCGTCGACCGGATCGACGATCCGCTGGAGCCTCGCGGATCCGGCCGGAGCGCCGGGCGGCGACGAGGAAAAGAGATGCGCCTTCCGCCAGACGGCCCTCGAGCTTCATCGCCGCATCGAGGCATGGCTCGCGTCAACGGGAGTCCCGGAGGGGCGAGGATCGTCGAGTCGTGGCCGCTGAGGCGCGGAGGGTGTCCCTTCGAGACGGTGCGCCTCGGCCTGCGGCCATGCGATCGATCGGCGCCCGCTCTCTCGCGGAATCGGTCGGCACCCTGTTTCTCGTTGCCACCGTCGTGGGATCCGGGATCATGGGAGAGCGGCAGTCGGGGGGAAACATGGCGATCGCCCTGCTCGCCAACTCGCTGGCGACGGGCGCGGGGCTGGTCGCCCTGATCCTCGCGTTCGGCCCCGTGTCCGGCGCGCACTTCAATCCCGTGGTCAGTCTCGTGGAGGGGTGGCGCGGGGTTCTTCCCTGGCGCGAGGCCGGCGTCTACGTGCTCGCGCAGATCGGCGGCGGACTCGCCGGGGTCGCGGCGGCCAATCTGATGTTCGGCCTGGCCCCGTTCACGGAGTCCCGCCACGTCCGAGCCGGACCCGCGCAGTGGCTCGCGGAAGCGGTGGCGACCGCCGGCCTTCTTCTCGTCATCCAGGGCGCGGCCCGGCTCGGGACCCCCGCCGTCGCCGGCGCGGTGGGGGCCTACATCGCGAGCGCGTACTGGTTCACGTCATCCACCTCGTTTGCGAATCCCGCCGTGACGCTCGCGCGAACTCTCACCGATTCCTTTTCGGGGATCCGTCCTTCGGACGCCCCGGCTTTCATGGCGGCGCAGCTGGCCGGCGCCGCGGCGGCTCTCCTTTTCGGCTCCCGGATCTTCCGCCCGTCTCTCTGATCGGACCGCGGGCACGAATCCTGCGGCGGTGATCGTAATGACCCTTCCCCGAGACTCCCCTTCGCGGCCGTCCTCCTCGCGTGCTGGAGCGCCAGGGCGGCGCTGGCGGACCCGACCGCGGATTCCGCCGAAACCGGGGCCGATTCTTCCCCTGCGAAAGCCCCTCTCCCCCGCCGGATCGTCCGGGGCATCGTGGAGAGGCGAAGCGTTACGCGACGGACGCGCTCGCCTTCGTGACGGCGCCCGGCAAGTGGATGGCGGCGACTGGCGGCGCGCGGCGGGCGCGGGCGCCGCCGTGGGGGTCCTGTTCGTTGCGGACGAAACGGTCGACGGCGTCGCGAGGCGCCAGCGCTCCCGGTTCACGGATCGCGTTTCTGGCGCGACGACGTCCCTCGGAGGCGCCACCGAGTTCCGTATCCCCGCGGTCCTGCTCGTGAGCGGGATCGTCTTTTCCGACGCCAATCTCCGGGACATTCCGCGCGCGGCGATTTCCGCCCCGATCCATGGCCTCGCGCGGACCTCGACGAAGAGATCGGACGCGGCGAACGACGTCGAGCAGTGATTTCGCGCCGAGACCTTCAACGAAACGCCTGTCGAGACGGCAACCGCTCCGTCGTTCTCGAGAGTGAAGGTCAGGCAACGCACCATCTCTCGTAGAGCGTTCGCCGCGGATTGGAATCCGGAACGTCTGCTCGGCATGCTCGAACGGGGCCGCCGGGGACCTCTCCGCCGCGGCTCCGGGCGCGGAGTCCGCGGGAACGGGAGTGGCCGTCACGAGACGTAGACGATCGGGGGAGAGATGGCGGGCGGCGGAGCGGCATCCGACGCGGGCCTGGAGCATCCCGCGAGCGCCAGCCCGCCAGAATCGCGAGCATCTGCAGCCGGGTCGCGGAAAATTCAAGCGTCCATTCTCCGTCGCGCGACCCGGGTTTCCTCGGAGATCGCGACTGCGCTAAAATTGGTCTTCCGATCATTCAAACATCCCGCGTCGACGGCGGTGACAGAGACGTGCGCCGCCCGGCGGCGCTCTCGTCCGCGCCCGACGCGCGCAGCAAAGGAATCATCGATGAAGCCGGTCCGTGTCGCCATTCTGGGGAATCGGGACGACAGCTTCGTTCGCCCGATGGCGGAGGGGCTCGAGCGCATGGTGGCGCGGGCGGGCGGGGAGCCGGTCCTTCTGCCGGACGGTCTCGAGGGGCTGCGCCGCCTGGGAGAGCAGAACATCCGCACGGAGCTGCGCCGGCTGATTCGGGACGTTCCTTCGGAGCGCCGGTTCCTGAACCGGGTTCGCGACTGCAACGTGATCGTCGTCGTCGACAGCACGCCGCGCCCTTTTCTTCGCGGCGTCTGGCAGATCGAAGAGCTGCGCCGCCTTCTGCCGGACAAGCCGATCGTTCTCTATGACCGGTTCTACCTGCCGACCCGCGGGTCGTGGCCCCGCTGGATCCGGGACGGAAACGCCGCGAAGGGATTAGCGCCCGGAGGCTTCGGGCTGGAACGCTTCGACTGGTATCTCTGCGCCTCGGTCGTCAGCGAGACCGGCTTTCCGGCGGAGCCGCAACCCTGTTCCCTCATCGGGGTCGATCTCGACGACCTGACGCTCTGGCCGGGCCGCAAACGAGAGTTTCGCGCGCTCATCGACTTCGAGCACGCTCCCGACGCGGAAGAGCGCGCCGTCCAGATCCGGGCGTGCGAGCAGACCGGCACGCCGTACACCGCCCTGCAGGGCCAGTATCGGATCGACGAGATTCGCGAGATCTATCGCCGGACGAGCCTCTACTTCCTGGCGAAGCGCGAGAGCTTCGGGCTTCCCATCTGCGAGCTCCAGGCCTGCGGCAGCTACGTGTTCACACCCTACTCCTCCTGGACGCCGTCGCATGGGCTGAAGACCGACTTCGGCCTCTCCGGGCCGGGGCAGCTGTCCCCGAACTTCATCGTGTACGGGAACGATCCCGAACGGCTGAAAAAGGAGATCGAGCGGATCCGGGAGGCGCACGACCCGCAGCGCGTCTTTGAGACGTTTCTTCGTTTCCACCCTCAGCTCTTCCGCGGCGACGTCCCGCAGCTCGCCGCGTTCCTGCGTCAGATCGCCTCCGGCGAGATTCACAGCGAGCGGCACCTCGAGCACCCGGCGCTGCGGCGACCGCCCGACGCGTCCGAGCTTCCGGAATCGGGCGAGGCGCCCGCGCTCGCGGGTGCGCCGGAAGAGGTTCCCGGCGGCGACCGGGCGTAAGAGAAAAAGGCGGGGCCGTCCCCGCGATGTGCCGGACCGGCATCAACTCCAAACAACCAAAAGGCGGGGGCCATCCCCCGCCTTCCCCGCCCCATCCTTCCGGCGATCAGAACGTCATGCGAAGCCCCACCCCGTAACGCCGCGGGCGCTGATACCCGTTGTTGAATGAATCGCGCATTCAGGGTTCGCCCTGTTCGTGGCGTCGCCGGTGCCGGGGATCCCGCTCGGTCAGGCGGCTCTGGATGCTCACGACCGTGCCGTGGTAGCCGGAGCGAAGCAGGTTCTTGTCGCCGTTGGAGGCGTTGGTCAGCCAGAAGACCCCCGGGCAGGCCGCCTGGTCGAAGCACCTATCCTCGATGATGTTCCTGCCGCGGCGGTAGACGTAGGACACGTCCACGCTCGTGTCGCTCGCAATGCGACGTTGGCCTCTTCGATATGCGCGGCCCGCAGAGCCGGAACCAATTGTCCCGGTCGCGCGAGGACGGCGCGGAGGCCGTGCGCGAGGAAGTCTCGACGGGAAGGAGAGGCGAGCTCTGGCCGGACCTACCCGTCCATCTCCAGAAGCCACGTCTCCGCCTTCTCCCACAGCGCCCTGGGCGCGCGGGGATGAAAGAAACCGAAATGCCCGAGGCGCGGCAGCCCGTAATCAGCGGGCGAGAGCGTTTCGCGGCGCACGCGCGCGCCGGTGTACAGGCGCGTCAACGCCTCCACGGCGGGGGCGGGGGCGAAATCCTCGTCGTCGGCGACCGTGACTGCGGTCAGCGGTCCGCGAAACCGGCCGTACCGCGGCTCGAGCACCTCCCCCTGCTCGTTCGTGAAGACTCCCGTCCTGCCCCACCGCACCCACTGCCGGAGCGCGCGCCCGGAGCAGTGTTCCGGCAAGGTGACGCGGGAGACCGGCAGGCGGCCCGTCAGCCGGATCAGCAGCGGAAACAGCGCGTACGCGTAGAGGACGCGCCAGTAGGACTTCTTCGAATAGAGCCGCGGCATTCCGCGCTGGGCGGAGATCAGCAGCGCGGAGCGGAACCGCTCGAGCGCCGGGCTCTGCCCGAGAAGCTGGCCCCCGATGCTGTGCGCCACCGCGACGAGGTCAAGAGCGCCTCCCCGGCGCATCGCTTCCGCCGCCGCCGCGGGAAGATCGCTCTCCACCCAGTCGTCGAGCGTCGCGAGATCGTCGGCGCCCTCGCGCGACCCCCCGACGCTGCGGTAGTCGAAGGTTAGAACGCCCCACCCGCGGCCGGCGAGATGCCCGGCGAACCAGCGGAGATATTGCTGTGGAGCCGCGATCCCGGGCAGGAGAACGGCGGTACGCCGGGCGGCATCCGCCCCGGGCCACCAGCGTCCCGCGAGACGCCGGCCGTCCGCGGCGGAGAACTCGATCGCTTCGCCCGGGACTACGGCCATCCCGACTCTTCCGGCTTGCCCGAGCGGGAGCCGGTCCGGCCTACGCCTGGACCGGGGCGAGCTCCGGTTTTTCGGGCGCGCGCGCAGCGGCCGCCGCCATCCGGCTCTTCTGGAGCGACGCGATCAGCTCGCGGCGGTCCGTGCCGAGCACCTTCAGCAGCGGAAAGATCCCCTGCTGCAGGAAGTGGTCGGAGCTGATCCCGACGCCGGCGACCTTCAACCTCTCGTCGTACTCCGGGATCAAGCCGACGCCCGGCATCTGAAAGTTGGCGACGACATGGGACAGATCGGAGATCGTCCCCTCGCGGTCGTCCTCCATCTCGAGCTGCAGGACCTTCCGGTAGAAACCGTGATGCGCCGCCTCGTCGCGGCTGATGAAGAAGAAAATCTTCTCGAGGAGCTCGGCGCCTTCGCGCTTCGCCTTCTCCTTCTGCGCCTGGTATATGAGATATGTCGCCGATTCCTGGAGCGCTCCGTAACACGTCATCTGTCGCCGCGTGTGGAACGGCAGGTTCCAGACCTGGCCGAAGATCTTGTCCTCGAAGGCGTAGTACTGCTCGAGGGTCCGCAGTCCCGACTGAATCAGGTATTCGCGGAACACCAGGCCGTGCTTGGATTCCTCGTATCCCCAGTTCGCCTGAAACCAGGCATGCCCGAAGATGTTGCGGGTGAGGTTGAAGCCGTTGGCCGTGTAGTCCGGTACGTACAGCTCGACCCCGCAGAACGTCTCGAGGCAGATCGCCACTTCCTCGGAGTTCTTGTCCCTGTCCATCTTTTCCCAGGGGACGTCGTTGAACGGGTGCCAGCGCCGCTTCCGTTCGGCGAGGTCGAAGAACTCGTTGTAGGCCCGGTACGCCCGTTCACGCTGCGCGATGGAAATGCTCATGACCTTCTCCTATGACTTCTGCGCCGGTTGGGCCGCCACGTCGTGGCCGCGGATCAGGTCGCTCAGTCCCCCGATCGTGTTCAGCTGGGCGAGCTCGTCGTCCGGAAAGCGGACCCCCAGCTTGTCCTCGAGATAACCGACGATCTCCAGAACGGCAATCGAGTTGATTCCGAGCTCCGCGATCGTGTCCTCCGGCTTCAAGGAGGCGCCTTTGAGCCGGGGCTCGGCAAACGCGACCGCCTCTCCGATCAGGGAGTGGATTTCCGTGTCGTTCATCAGGCCTCCTCGCGCGCGCGCGTCAGTCGACTCTCCGCAGAAGCATCTGCACGAGCGATTGATAGCCCTTCGCGAAGGCCATCACGCAGGCGGCCAGATACCGCTCGTACTCCTCGTATCGGTCTCCCCACCTCTCACGTATCTCGGTCTCGTGCGATCTTAACCGGCGCAGCCACTCCGCGGCCGTTTTCTCGTAATGTTCCCGCCTCGTCTTGACCTCGAGGATCTCCCAGTACGGGTTCGTCGAGGCGATGATGGCTTCCAGCCTGGGGGTGATCGCGCCGGGGAAAATCGTGTACGTCGCGTGGGCAATCTCTCTCAGGTCCGTCGGGTTACGGGGCACCCGGTCGCCGATCACACTCTGGAGCCCGAACCAGGAGCCGGGCGTGGTCCAGCTCCAGACGCGCCGGAAGTAGTCGCGGTAGATCGCGATGTGCTTGCCCGCGCGCGCCTCCTCCGGCGTCGCGATGTGCTCGAACATTCCGATGGAGATCGCGGCATCGAAGGGGCGCTCGGGCTGATAGTCCTTGTACGAGACGCACTCCACCTTCACTCCGGGAATCTGCTTCGCCTCGATGGCGGCGAACTGGGCCTTCGAGAGGGTGATCCCGGTGAGGTCGGCGACTCCCATGTCGCGCGCCAGGAACTCGATGTTGGCGCCCCAGCCGCACCCGACGTCGAGCACGCGCTTCCCGGGATCGACGCGCGCGCCGTCGTGGAAGTAGCGCAGCTTGTTGACCTGCGCCTGCTCGAGGTCGTCCGTCCCCTCGAAGAGCGCACACGAGTAGTTCATCCGCCGGTCGAGCCAGAGCGCGAAGAACTCGTTCGAGACATCGTAAGAGACGGCGATGTCTTCCTGGGTTGACATGAGGTCCTCCTAGCAGCCTGTGTTCTAACCCGGCAGCTCTGTCAATCCCGAGTCTCTCGGTCGCGCCGCCGCCACGGGAATGGCGGAGGCGTCGATGCCCAGAGCCTCGAGGCCCTTCGCGGCCAGCACCGGCATCGCCCCGGCCAGGAGAAGCTGGCGCGCGCGGGCGCGCTGCAGCTTTCCGCTCGACGTTCTCGGAAGGGCGCCGGAGGAGACCACGGCCACGAAGTCCGGGGCGAGGCCGAGGGACTCGCTCACCCGACGCGCGATCGCGCGCGGCAGGCCCGCCGCGTCCCGCGGGTCCGCTTCGGCGATCAGCGCGAGCCGTTCGACGCCGTCCCCCTCCCGGATGGAGAAGGCGGCGACGTTTCCGCGACGCACGCCCGGCAGATCCCGAACGGCCCATTCGATGTCCTGGGGGTGGTAATTCGCGCCGCGGACGATGATCAGATCCTTCCGGCGGCCGCAGACGTACAACTCGCCCGAGTGAAGGTAGCCGAGATCTCCGGTGAAGAACCACCCGTCCCGCCAGGACTCGGCGGTCGCGTCCGGCGCGTTGCAGTACCCGGCGGTCACGCTCGGCCCTTTCAACGCGATCTCTCCGACGCTGCGCTCCCCGAGGGTCCGTCCGCGCTCGTCGAAGATGGCGATCTCGTGTCCGGCGAAGGCGGTGCCGCAGCAGACGAGCTCCGCGGGCGAGGGAAAGCCCGGCGGTACCGGGACGGACTGCCCCCGCTTCAGCGCCTCCGGGTCGACGGCGTCCGTGTGCATGCCCGTACCCCGGCGATGGAAGCTCACGGCGAGGGTCGACTCCGCAAGCCCGTAGCTCGGCAGGAGGGCGGCCGGGTCAAATCCCGCGGCCGCGAAACGTTCCGCGAAGGCGCGCAGCGTCGGAGCGTGAATCGGCTCCGCGCCGCATCCGGCGACGCGAAGGCACGACAGGTCCAGAGTCTTCACGTCTTCCTCGCGGACTCTTCGGGTGACATGCGCGTAGGCGAAGTTGGGTGCGTACGTGATCGTCGCCCGCCGTCTGTGGATCTCGCGCAGCCAGATCCGGGGGTCGCGGCCGAAGGCGCTCGTGGAGAGGATCGAGACGGGAACGTCCCCGATCAACGGCGTGAGCACGAACCCGATCAGTCCCATGTCGTGAAACAGCGGCAGCCAGCTCACCCCGACGTCGGCGGGCCGGCAGTCGAGCCCCTGGGGGCCCAGATAGGCGCGCGCGTTCGCCACGAGGTTGGCGTGCGTGACCATCACGCCTCTCGGCGACGAAGTGCTCCCGGACGTGAACTGCAGGAAACAGAGATCGGAGGGCGACACGGGAGGCGGCGTAAAGGGCGGCGGGTCTCCGGCAAAGACCGTCTCCACCTTCCAGACCTCCCGCGCGGCGCCCTTCCCGGCGAGCAGGGACTCGAGGACGACGGCGGTCGGTCCCGAGGAGAGCACCACGCCCGCGCCGGCGACTTCGAGGATGCGCATGAGTGTGTCGCCGTACTGCTCGATCGCCCTGGCCGTCGCGGGAGGAAAGACGGGCACCGGGACGATGCCCGCCATCACCGCCCCGACGAAGCTGAGGACGAACTCCGGCCCGTCGGCGATCACGAGGGCGAGCCGATCTCCCGGCGACAGCCCCTTGCCCGCCAGATGCGCGGCGCGCTGCGCGCCCTCCGCGCGCAGCTCCTCCCAGGAAACAGAGCGCTCCTGCGGTCCGAAGCCGATGAATCGGAATCCACGGTCCGGATCGGACGGAAGGCGGGCGATCGCCGAGACGAGAGTCAGGCTCTCGTCGGGGTGCTCCTCAGCCCTGTGGAAGGCGGACGCCGTTTCTTTCATCCCGCTCCTCGGGGAGGTCCGCAAACCGCGCGGACGGGATCAGGGGGACTGTGGATTTGGGATGCGGAGAATACCACGGAGGGTCAAGCCATCACCCGGATCGGATGGTGCGCCGCCGCCTCGGTCGCCGCCTTCCACTCCTGGATGGCCGGCGAAGCGTAGTCGTAGCCGGCCTGCGCCAGCTCCTCGATCGATTTGAAGCTGAAAATGCTGTACTGGTCGAGGGGCGGCTGCAGGTACAGATTCGCCTGGCGCTTCAGCCGCTCGACCTGGGCCACGCTCCCGAGCGAGGACGCGCGCGACAGGATTTCCATGATCGACGGCAGACGGAAGGTCTCGCCGGCGACGGGCCGGAACCGCCGGTACGTCATCCGCCACGCGGAAGGCCCCTCCCGCAGGTTGGGATCGACGGCGAGGTCCACGGCCGGGCTCACGTCCATCGCGACCACCGGACCGTCGCAGGCTTCCCGCATGATGTCGATGGGCAGGTTGTCGAGCATGGCGCCGTCGACGAACAGGTCGCCGTTTTCAAAGAGCGGCGGCGCGAGACCCGGGACCGCGATGCTCGCCCCGAGCGCGCGCCAGAGAGTCCCCCGGCGGTGGACCATCACGGTCGCACGGGTCAGATTGCTCGAGCAGCAGAAGTAGTTCAGAGCGAGGTCCTCGATCTGCGCCTCACCGTAGAGGTCCCGGCCGACCTTGGTGAATCGGCGCCCGCTGATGAGAGCGATGTAAGGAAACGTGTAATCGCGAATCGGATGGCGATTGCGCCACGTCCTCTTGTTGTACTCCAGCATCTGCTCGATGCTCCAGCCCATCGCAACCTGCGCGCCCAGAAACGCGCCCATGCTCGTGCCGCCCACGAGGTCGATCGTGACGCCGGCTTCGGCCAGCGCCTTCAGCATCCCGATCTGCGCGAAGGAGCGCGCTCCCCCGCCTCCGAGGACGACGCCCGTCGCGCGTCCGGTCAAAAAGCGCACGATGCGGTCGTAATCTTTCGGACCGTCCTCGACGACGTGGTGGATGCGATCGATCCGGCGTTCCGCGAGCCATTTCGATGTGCCGGGATAGATCGCCTCGCGGGCGGGGTGCAGCAGCACGAGCTCCTTGCGAGTCAGGTCCGCTCCCTGCCGCGACATCGCGATCTCGACCGCGCCGAGCTCCGGAGCGCCGTCGGAGCGCGCCACCAGCAGAACGCGGTCCGCCTGCCGGATGCAGCGGCTGGTCCACGCGGACGGGGCCGTGTCCACTTCGTACAGCAGGAACCGGTATTTCGACTCCTGCTCGTTCAGCCACGAAACGATCGCGTGGTTGCGGGAGTGGTCCTTCGGGATCTGGGACGCGCCCGGCCCGAGCTCGCGGTCGAGGCGAGCGCTGTCGAGGTGCAGAACCGGCCCGATCGCCTCGAGCGCCGTCGTGAGACTTCGCGCGACGCCGGCGATGGAGGTCCCCGGCCCGGCGGGGACGAGCGCGATCGTCGCGACCGTCCCTGCTCCCGCGATCTGGGAGCCCTGCATGGAGTGTTGATAGCGAGTGATGATCCGGCGCGCCAGCAACATCGTCATCTGCGGGTGCGTCGCGAGCAGGCGGTTGAAGCTCTCCTCGGAGAGGCGCAGGAGCTCGGCGTCCCGGACGGCTCGCACCGTCGCGGACCGCCGCGCCCCGGTCAAGAGCGCCATCTCGCCGACGGTCTCGCCGTACCCGATTTCGCCCAGGACCAGGTCGCTCGCGTTCGGCCGCTCGCGCAGGACGCGCAGGCGCCCGTTGACCACCACGTAGAGGCATTCGCCGATCTCCCCCTGCTGGAAGAGAAGCTCTCCGCCGGGAAGGCGCAGCCATTCGAGCTCGGGCCCGAGCCTCTCGAGGTCCGAAGCGTCGAGGCTGCCGAAGAGCTCGGTCGAAGCGAGGACGGCGAGCGAATCTGATTTCATCTCGTCTCCGGCGCAGAGAGTTTGTGGAGGGTCGGTTTTGTCCTGGTTCCGGGCAGAGATTCTATCCGTCGCCGGCGCTGATGCGCCGCCCCCCGGAGCTGTGCGGCGAAAAACGCGATACGGGACATTTGGAAGGGAGCGCCCTTCTCCCGCGTCTCGCCGGGATCGGCCAGAGGGGTGAGGTGAGGACATCCAGGGGAAACTCGGGTACGCTGAAAGTGTTCCATTCTTGGAGGTTCCGTGAACAGGTGGAGCCGCGCCGGATGTGGCGTTGCAATCGGGCTGGCCTGCTGGCTTGCGCAACCGGCGCTCGCGGCGGATCGAACAGCCGGCCCGCCCGGCCAGATTGCCGCCGTCGCCCTCGAGCGACAGGGCTATCGGATCGGCGTGACCCCTCCCCCGGCGGCCGTCTACGCCGCCACCGACCAGGGCGTCTTCCGCGGCGGGCCAGGCGAAGGCGCGTGGAATCGGGTGGATCCGGCGGACGACATCACGGCCCTCGCAATCTCCCAGAGGGAAAAGACCCCGTCGGGGCCGCTCGTTGCGCATCGGTCGCGAGTCGATTACGAAACGATCCTCTTCGCCGGCGACCGGAGAGGCCGGGTGCGACGGACCTCCGACGGCGGCGAGACGTGGGCGGACGCCGCGCCCGGCGGGACGCTCGGCCAAATCACGGTCCTGCTCGCGGACGCGGCAGGAGGCGTCTGGGCGGGCACGTCGGAGAGAGGTCTTTTTCGCAGCGAGGACGGCGGCGGGCGGTGGACCGGCACCGGCACCGCGCTTCCGCGCCCGGTTCACGCCCTGGCGGCGGACCCGGTGCGTCGCGAGGTTCTCCATGCAGGCGCCGGCGGAGGCCTCTACCGGTCGGCGGACGGAGGCCGGACGTGGTCCGCGGCTCCCCTCGGACCTCCGGGATCCACGTTCGCCGTCACGAGCGTTGCCGTCGATCCGGGCGTTCCGTCGACCGTGTTCGCGGCGGGACGGCTCTCGTGTCCGGGTTGCCCCGGCGGCCCCGGGCCGGCGACGGCCTCTTTCCGAAGCGCGAACGGCGGTGCGTCGTGGACGCGTCTCGAGAAAGCCGTTCTCGGCCCCCTGGTTTTCGGGAAGGACGGCTCCGTTCTCCACGCCGCGACGCCCGACGGCGCCCTGCAGTCTCGCGACGGCGGGTCGACCTGGAGTCCTGTCGCCGGGGACCCGGATCCGCCCCGCGCCGTCCTCGCGATCGACGCCGACTGGCCGGGGAGGGTCTACGCGAGGTCCGCGGCCGGAGGTCTCATCCGCCTCGACGCGCGGTGCGCCGCGGCCGCCTCCGCCCTCTGTCTGATCGGGGGCCGATTTCGCATCGAGGTCGAGTGGGACGCCGCGGGTCGCGAGGGCGGCGCGCCGGCGGGAGCCCTCGCTCTCACCGATCGAACCGGATCCTTCTGGCTGAGGCGTCCTTCTAATGTCTCGCTCTGCGTCGAGATCCGTGACGCGCGCTCTTCGAACGGGCATTTCTGGCTGGACTTCGACGCGCGCACGATCCGGGGTTTCGCGGTCGTCGTCACCGACATGGGAACGGGCGCGAGCACGCGCTACTCGCACCCCGAAGGCCAGAGGACGAAGTTCACGGATCACGAAGCGTTCTGATCCGCCGCTGACCGCGGAGCCGCGATGCGAAGCGAAATTCGCCGCGCTCTCGCTCGAAGACGCAAGCAAAATCGGGCGTCAAGGAAAAAAAATAAAGCAGCTTTTCGGGGTTCCGCTCTCCGGAGGCGCTGTGGCAGTATCAAAAAGTTTCACAACCTAGCGCGGTGGGGTACGGGATCGGGTGCACACGATCCCGGCGGCCGCAAACCAAAACGTTTCGGGCTCCCCGAAAGGAACTCAATGTCCAAACGTCTGTTGCACGTGTGCGCTCTCGCCGGTTTTGCCCTTCTCCTCACGGTCTCGTTTTCTCGGACCGCGGAGGCCTCCGAGTTTTACGTTTCTCCTGAGGGGACGAGCTGGGCCGATGGAAGCTACGACCAACCCTGGGACCTGCAGACCGCGCTGAACCAGCCCTATCCCGTCGCGGCGGGCGACACGATCTGGATGCGCGGGGGGACCTACCGCCGCTGGTCCGTCTCCGCCTATTCCTTCATGAGCTGGCTGAATGGAGCTCCCGGGGCGCCGATCACCCTCCGCCAGTCTCCTGGAGAGCGGGCGACGATCGACTCCGCTGGTTCGATCTACGGCGGCCTTCTCATCTACGGTTCGTCCTGGACGGTGTACCGGGACTTCGAAGTCACGAACTCCGACTGGTCCGGGTGGGCGAAACCCGCAGGCCTCTGGGTCCGGAATTCCAACAACGTCAAGTTCGTGAACCTCGTCGTGCACGACGTCCCCGGCCAGGGCGTCGGGTTCTGGAACGAAAGCACGGATTCCGAGATCTCGGGTTGCCTGATCTATTACAACGGCAAGACCAAGCTCGAGCACGGCATTTATCTCGACAACGCCACGGGCGAGAAGAGGGTCGCCGACAACATCCTCTTCGACAACTACGGCTACGGGATCCACGGCTATTCCTCTTCCCGGGGATCGCACCAGGACAACATCACCGTGGACGGCAACATCTCCTTTACGAACGGGTTCCTGGAGCCGGGCAATGCGGGGACCGGGAACATTCTCGTCGGCGTCGACACCGAGAGCGAGCCGGCGCGGAACCTTCGAATCACGAACAACGCTACCTGGCACTCGAGCGACGTCTCGGCGGAGACGGGCGGGCAGGAGTTCGGCTATTCCAACGGCTGCGTCGATCCGCGGGTGACGAACAACTTCTTCGTCGGTCTGACTCGATGGGAGAACTGCTCTTCGGGCAACATCAGCGGCAATATCTTCTACGGCCGCCAGTGGACCTGGGGATGGACCGGGCCCAGGGTGAACGCGTCGTCGTATCCGGACAACTCGTTCAACACGGGCCGCCCTGATTCCGGCGCGGACGTGAGAGTCCGCGCGAACGAGTACGAGAGCGGCCGCGCGAACGTCGCCGTTTACAACTGGGGCCGGGCCGACAGCGTGGACGTCGATCTCTCGAGCGTCCTCGCGTACGGTGCCGCCTACGAGGTTCGCAACGCTCAGAACTTCTACGGGGCTCCGGTCGCGTCGGGCGTGTACTGGGGCGGCACGGTGTCTCTTCCGACGTGGGGTTCGCCGGCCGCGCCGGTCGCGTTTTCGACGCCCCGGCAGACCGGTCCGGAATTCAGCGCCTTCGTCGTTGTGACCCGAAACTAGCCTCCGTCTCGAAGCGCCTCCGGCCCGGCGGCCCGTCCCTGGAGGGCGCCGGGCCGGAGGCCTCTTCCCCTTAAAATCCGGTGCCGGCTCCGATGCCGGAACCGGGCGCGGCCTCCCTCCGGCGACTCTCCGCGCTCAGTCGGAAAACCGAGCGTCTTTCGCCGTCCTTTCTTCGGGCGGCGTGAATGTTGCTCAACATCCGCCGTTTCAGGCTTTTATCTTCATGGAGATCTGCAGAGGATTCTGATGCCTGTCGAGACTTCGACCGAATCCGACCCTTCGGGTCACGTCGTTCAGTTCTATGAGGACGCGGGGTTTCTTGCGGCCTGGGTGAGCCGGTTCCTGGCGGAAGGTCTCCAGGCGGGCGAAGCGATCCTCGTCGTCGCCAGCGAGGAGCACCGCAACGCCGTCGAGATCCATCTGAGGTCGCGGATGGCGGAGCTGGATCTCGCCGCCGTGGAGGGACGCTACCTGTCGCTCGACGCGGGAGAGACGCTGGCCCGGTTCATGGCGGGCCGCGAGGCGGACGCGGATCTGTTCGAGAGCGTCCTCGGAACCGCCGTCGCCAACGGCGTCGCCGCGGCACCCTCCAGGCGGGTGCGGGCGTTCGGGGAGATGGTCGCTCTTCTCTGCGACGGCGGAAACGCCGCCGGCGCGATCTCCCTGGAGCGGCTCTGGAATCGCCTCGCGAGCGCGCAACCACTGTCGCTGTTCTGCGCCTACCCGATGGCTCTCTTCCAGGGCGAAGCGCAAGCCGCGCCTTTCGGCGCGATCTGCGCGGAGCATTCGAGCGTGATCCCGTCGGAAACCTTCGCGGCGCTCGATGCTCCGGCGCAGCGGCGCGCGATTGCCCTCCTGCAGCAGAAGGCCTCATCGCTCGACGTCGAAGTCGATCACCGCCGCAAAGCGGAGAAGACCCTGTCGAGACGCGAGAAGGAGCTGACGGAGCTCCTCGAGGGCGCCGCCGAGGGCATCCACCGAGTCGGCCGCGACGGCCGGATTCTCTGGGCGAACAAGGCAGAGCTCGATCTGCTGGGGTATTCCGCCGACGAGTACGTCGGCCGGAAGATCTCCGACTTCCACGTCGACGCCACGGCGGTCGAAACCATCCTTCGAAGGCTCCTGAGGCGCGAAACGCTCTACGACGAGCCCGCGCGGCTCCGATGCAAGGACGGGTCGATCAAGCACGTTCGCATCCATACCAACGCGCTCTGGGAGGATGGCCGGTTTCTGTACACGCACTGCTTCACGCGCGACGTCTCGGACCGCGTGGCGCTCGAGGACGCGCTGAGGCAGAAGCTCGCGCAGCTCGCCGAAGCGGACCGCCACAAAGATGAGTTCCTCGCCATGCTCGGCCACGAGCTGCGTAATCCCCTGTCGCCGATCGTGACGGCGGTCCAGATGATGAGGATGCGCGAGGACGATCGTGACGTGTCCACCCGCTCGCTCGACGTCATCGAGCGGCAGACGAAGCATCTGAGCCGCCTCGTCGACGATCTGCTCGACGTATCGCGGATCACTCACGGGACGATCAGCCTCCGCGAAGAGACGGTCTCCCTCGCCGGGATCGTCGAGGCGGCAGTCGAGCAGGCGCGGCGGTCCATGGAGGAACGCGGCCATCAATTTACGCTGCGGCTGCCCCCCGACCCGATTACCCTGTGGGCGGACCCCGCCCGTCTCGAGCAGGTCCTCGTCAACCTGCTCGGAAACGCCGCGAAGTACACGCCGATGGGCGGCAGGATCTCGGTGGACGTCCGCGTGAACCGCGGCGAAGTCGAGATCGCCGTCCGCGACAACGGCATCGGCCTACCGCCCGAGGCTCGCGACGGCATCTTCGAGTTGTTCGTCCGCAGCCCCGACTCGCGGACCAACGACCCCGGAGGACTGGGAGTCGGACTGACTCTCGCCCGGCGCATCGTGGAGCTGCACGGAGGCTGCCTCGAGGCGCGCAGCGAGGGGCGGGGACGCGGAAGCTCCTTCGTCGTCCGGCTGCCCGCCAGAAGTTCCCTGTCCCTGAGCCCCGATTCACGACGCGTTCGCGCGGACGCTTCCCCCGCGGAGGGTCTGCGCCGACGGATCCTGGTCGTCGACGACAACGTGGATGCCGCGGAAGGCCTGAGCGATTTCCTGAGAGCGCACGGTCATTCCGTGAGGACGGTGCACGAGGGCGCCTCCGCCATCGAGGTGGCCGCCATCGTCCGTCCCGAGATCGTGCTGCTCGACATCGGCCTGCCGGACATCGACGGCTACGAGGTCGCGCGCCGCCTCCGAGAGGACGGCCACCTCCGGAGATCGCTTCTGATCGCCCTGACGGGGTACGGACAGCCGCGGGACCGGGAGCGCTCCCGCGAGGCGGGCTTCGACCATCACCTCGTCAAGCCGGTAGACCTCGCCCGGCTGGAGTCGCTGCTCGAGCTCCCGAGCTAGGCGCCTGCCCGTCATCTCCTGCGGAGGAACGGGAGCCTCTCCGTGCGAGCGAAGTGCGGACGGTCAGAGGCCGATCGCCTCGAGAAAGAGACTCGAGGCAGAAGACGCTCGCCCGCCGGTATTCAGACAGGAGCCGTTCGAAAGGCACATGCCCGAGAAACGCCGCCCGGTCTTCGAGGCCGAGCCCGCGCGCCCGGCGTTCGAGGCGCCGCCGCTCGGGCCCCGTGCCGACCACGCTGAGCCGCGCCGAAGGAGGAAGCCGCGCCACGGCGTCGAGGAGAGTCGAAACGTCCTTGCGCGGATAGAGGTGGGCGACGCAGAGGATCGTGCCCTCTTCCGGCGTGTCCGCGTTCCCCTCGAGCGCCCGTTGCCAGCGGAGCAGGTCGATCGGCTCGGGCACGACCGTGACGCGTTCCTCGGCCGCTCCGTAATCTTCGACGATCCTCCCCTTCGAGTAGGCGCTCGTCGCTATCACGCGATCCGCCTTCCGGACGTTTCGGGCCTCGAGCCTCGCCTCGATCGTCAGCCGGAGGCGCGCCGCGCCGCGCTCGAATCGGGCTTCTTCCGCGAGGCCTCCTTTCACCGCCACCACGCGCCTCGCATTCCCCCCCGCGAGGAACACGCCGTCCATATCGAATCCGACGACGGCGTCCATGCCGGGGGCCTCCCGCGCCGCCCGGCGCGCGCGGACGTTGAACGCGAGCCTCTGCGCGAGCGAGATCGGGCCGCCGCGGGCCTCCGGCGCCAGAGTCGTGACGGTGTGTCCGGCCTGGCGCAGCGCCTCGGCGAGCACGGAGATTCCGACGAACGTGCCGCTGCCCCTGCGGACGTCCGGAGAGGTGCCGGTCACGAAGAGCAGCCGCGCCACCGCGCTGGTATATACCCTCGGCGTGCCGCCAAAGGAGACTGTCGAGGAGACCCGGAGCTACTACCAGAAGATCCTCCCTTTCTACGAGAAAGAATCGGTCGCGCGGGCGCACCTCTCGTTCTGGCGGGGGCTCGCTCGACGGTGGCGTCCTCGGCGCATTCTCGAAATCGGCGCGGGGCTCGGCAGGATCACCGCGGGGCTGGCGCGCGAGGCGCCGTCGATCGGAATGGACGTTTCGCTCGAGATGCTCTCGGAGGCGGCGCGCCGCCGGGGGAAATCGGTGGGAGCGGGGTTCGTCGCGGCAGACATGCGGCGGACGGTCTTTCCCGCCGCGTTCGACCTGATCGTCGCCCCGGGCGATCCCTTTTCTCACCTGACCCGTCTCTCCGACCGGCGCCGGGCGCTGTCGGCGGTCCGGCGGCAGCTCGCCCCGGGCGGGCGATTCGTGCTCGACGGCCTGTACCGCGGCCGCCGCGAGATGGTCACGCCGTCGCGCGAGGTCCGGCATCGGGAGGGCGTCTTGCGGATCGACGAAGCGTGGTTTCCCGTCGGCGCGTCGGATCTCTGGCATGCGCGCTACCGCTACCGCGACCGGCGTCCCGGGAAGCCGGACGATACGCTCGAAGCGGCCATGGTCGCCCGGTCCTGGGACCCGGTCACGATCCGCCGCTTCTTCTCCGAGGGCGGCCTCACGATCGAGCGGCTGTGGGGCGACTTCGACGAGCGGCCGTTCCGCCGCTCTGCCTCCCGCCTCGTCGCCGTCGCGCGCCGCGCGGAAGACCGGCCCGGACGCGCTGCTCGCTGAGCCGGTAGGCGCCGGCCGTTCTTTGTGGAGGCGCGAGCTAGCTCGACGGAACCTCGTCGAAGGACAGCTTCCCGAGGAGCGGCTGGCCCGCCAGCGCCTGGCGAAACGCGAGCGCCGCGAGCCCCGCGAAGATCGCGACGGCGAAGAGCGAGGGCCCGGTGAGCCAGCCCGACGGTTCGACGCGGATCGGCAGGGCCAGGAGGGCGTACCAGACGAGCAACCCCGCGGCGGCCGCGAGGAGCCCCGTCCGCATGATCAGGAAAACCCAGAGGCCGGCGCGGAACAGAGCGAGCGGCCAGTAGACCCCGAAGGGATCCGCCCAGAGGAGCGTCACGAACGAGAACACCACGGTCGCCGCTGCCATCCCGATCGCCCTGTTCCGCAGCAGCACCCGGAAGAAGAGGAGCACGAAGAGGATGCCCAGCGCATCGACGACCGCGAGGTATTCGGCGCGGAACATCGCTCCCAGGAACACTCGCAGCGGCGCGAGGTTCGGGAAGGCCGCCGCCGAAGGGGCCGGAAGCGGGAATCCGAACAGGGCGGGCGCGAGGTACTCGAGCCGAATCAGCAGGTGCATGGCGATGCCGAAGAGAAGGCCGAAGAGAACGTCGCGGCCCACCAGCGCATCGCGCCAGCCCCCCTGCAGCAGACGCGACCACGAGATCAGGACCGCCGGCCAGCGGCGGCGTACGGAGGGTTCGAGCGCCAGGTAGACGATCCAGACGGTGGCCGCCCAGAAGAGCGCGTGGCCGACTCCGGCCCTGAACAGGTCCCATTCCGCCTGGAGGTTCGAGGTGTGGTCCGTGCGGATCAGCCATTCCGCAATCAGGACGACCAAGAGAAAAATGCCGATTTTCAATCCCCCGCGGCGATCGCCGCGCTTCAAGTGAATGTTGCGCCGCGCGAGGACGAGGCCTCCGAGCCAGGCGACGAGGGTGACCGCGAAAAGCGTCGTGTCCGCCAGACGAGTCGCGAGTGGCGCCGGCGGCGAGGCGGTGCGCTCGGGATCGCTCCACGGGAGCACGACGTCGAAGGACACCGGCAGCCCGCGATACGAGGCCGCCTCGACGCGGGCCGGAGTCGACGTTCCGGGATAGTCGGTCTCCCATGCAGTGCGCCGGTCGGCGAAGTCTCGAGGCGCCCGAAGGGAGCGCGACGGCCGCAGCTTCGCGGGATCGAGCCCGGCGGCGACGAGAAGAGCATCCCAATCGGGCTCGGAGGAGGCGCCGGGACCGTCCCCGCGCGGCGGAACCCGGCGAAAGGAGAGAAGCGACCCGCGGTCGTCGAGCCACACCGTCGCCATGCCGGGATCCTGCTCCGGGGGATCCTCCGGCGTGACCCGGCCCGACACGGCCCGCGCGACGAGGGGTTCCGCGCTCCGCCGGTACCAGAACCGCAGGACGCCCGGCCGCGCCGTGGACAGACCGGCCCAGCGTCCGCGGGAACGATCGGCCGCCTCCCGGTAGTGCAGCCAGGCGGAATCGGCGGCGAAACCCCAGGCGTCCGACCCGCCGGCGGCCGCGAGACCCGTCGAGCGCAGAAGGTCCTTCGACTTCTCGACGAGAAACTCGGGCGGCTTCTCCATCCGGACGAGCCGGTGGAGCCGGTCCGGGGCGGGCGCGAAGAGATAGACGGCGAAGAGAAGCAGCGTTGCGCCGAGGCAGCTCCACGCCGCGAGCCGCGGCAGCCCTCCCGTCTCGCCTGCGGCGGCGACCATGGCCGGCGAAGGAGTCTCGCCCGCCGCGAGCGCGGCCTCGAGCGGGTCGCCGCCCGGAAGCTGCAGCGCCATCTTCCTGGCCGAAGCGGGACGCCCCGCGGGATTCTTCTCGAGGCAGCTCAGGATGACGCGTTCGACGGCCGGATCGACGTAGCCCGCTATTTCCGAGGGCGGCACGGGCGCGTCGGTCGTGTGCTTGCGGACGAGCTCCGACACGCTCGCGCCGCTGAAGGCGCGCTTTCCGGTGAACATCTCGTAGAGGATGAGTCCGAGCGCGTAGAGGTCGCTCTGGACGGACGCTCCTTTGCCCGTCAGCTGTTCGGGCGCCATGTAGGTCGGCGTTCCCGAGACGTCCCGCTCCGGCCCGGACTCCTCCATCGTGGCAGCGAGGCCGAAATCGGTGATGCGGGCGCGCCCTCGGCCGTCGATCATGATGTTGGCCGGCTTCAGGTCCCGATGCAGCACGCCCCGGTCATGCGCCGCCGCGATTCCGGCGCACAGCTGCCGCGCGATCTCGAGCGCCTTGTCTCCGGGCAGCCGCCCTATCCGGTGGAGCAGGGTCGAGAGATCCTCGCCGTCGACGTACTCCATCGAGATGAAGACCTGTCCCTCGTGGTCTCCGATGTCGTACACGCGGCAGACGGACGGGTGCGAGACCTGCCGCGCGAGCCGGACCTCCGAGTAGAAACGGTCGAGCCTCGTCGGATGGCCGGCCAGATCCGACGGAATGAACTTGAGCGCGACCGCCTGGCCGATCTTCATGTCGTCGGCCCGGTAGACCTCGCCCATCCCTCCGCGGCCGAGCAGCCCGATCATGCGGTAGCGGCCGGCGAAGACGGCGCCGGGAGTGAAGCCGCCCGGCCGGCTGGAGTCGGAGGACGCGAGGCGACCGACGGAAGAGGGCACGCCCGGAAACGGCCGGTCGGAGAAGGGCGCGAGCCCGGTGGGCATTTCCGAGAGCGAGATGACCGAGGACCCGCAGGCGGGACAGAAACGCGCGTCCCCCGGGAGCTCCGCCGAGCAGGAAGGACACACGACTCCGAGCATCTCGCGCCGAATCGTACCCCCTCGGGACGGGAGTCGGGGGCCCAACCGGTCTCATGCCGTCGAGGGCCGCGTTAGCTTTCCGTGGCGGAGGTCACGAGCCGGGGTCGTTCGGAACCTCGTGGACCCACTTCGGTCGCGCGACCTCGACCTCGAAGGACTAGATCGGGCAGCCGTGCTCGGCCTCGCGCTCCGCTTCCTTTACGGTCGCCTTCGACGGGTCATCGCCTTTGCGTTGGCGGTGATTCCCGGGCTGCCTCCCGGACCTGGAGCCAGCGATCGCAGGCCCCTCTTCGGTCGTTCGCCAGCAACAGGAATGATGGGTCTAGAATGAAGCCTCTCGCGAGGAGGTGTGGATGCGATGTCGCGGTCGCAACTCTCGACTGTGCGGACTCAGTCATCACCGCCTTCAACGCGTTCTGGCGCCAGTCTTCCTTCTGACCGGGATCTTCGTGGGAAACCTGCGGGCACAAACGTTCGCCGAGTTCTCGATCCCGACTGGCGGCAGTCAGCCCACGAGCATCGCCGAGGGGCCCGATGGAAACCTCTGGTTCACGGAATTCGGCACCAATAAAATCGGCAGAATCAGCACGGCGGGAGTCGTCACGGAATTTTCAATCCCCTACAGCCCGCCCGAGCCTCCGGCTCACGTCTCCACCGGATTCCCCTTTCCCGTTCCGACAAGTTACAGCGGCCCGCTCTACATCGAGGCCGGGTCGGACGCGGCACTCTGGTTTACCGAACCGGGGGTGAACAAGATCGGTCGTATTACGACCGCCGGTGTCATCACCGAGTTTCGGGTTCCAACCGCGAGCAGCCTGCCGGCAGTGATCACGGGTGCTTCGGACGGCAGCCTCTGGTTCACGGAGGCGGGCGCCAACAAGATCGGCAGGATAACGACGGCAGGCTCCATCACGGAATTCTCCGTTCCGACAGTAGACAGCCTGCCCCTCTACATCACCGAAGGGTCGGACAGAAACATCTGGTTCACGGAGGCGAACGGCAACAAGATCGGACGCATTACGCCCGGCGGTTTGATTTCGGAGTTTTCCGTGCCGACGCTTCTGAGTCTGCCCGCGGGCATCAAGAGCGGATCTGATGGTGCCCTGTGGTTTGCGGAGACGCTCGGCAGCAAGATCGGCCGGATCACGACGGCCGGCGTCATTTCGGAATTCGCCTTACCGGAAACGTTCGGCCTTCCGACCAACCTCGCAGAATTCTCGGATGGCTCTCTATGGTTCACGGAGGCGCGCGGCAATCGCATCGGCCGGATCACGCCGGCCGGCGTCGTGACGTCGTTTCCGGTACCCACGGCCGGAGCGGCACCCGTGGGGATCGAGGAAGGACCGGACGGCAAGCTCTGGTTTACCGAGGCGGGCAGCGGGATGATCGGCCGCCTCAGCGTTTCCGGCGGACCCTCGAGCTGTCTGGCGTCGTCTACGGCGCTTTGTCTGAAAAACAGCCGATTCCAGGTTCGCGTCAGCTGGCGGATCCCGCCTCTCGCGTCGAGCGGCTCCGGCACGGCGGCGCCTTTGACCGGGGACACCGGCAATTTCTGGTTCTTTTCACAGAACTCGATGGAGGTTGCGGTCAAGATCGTGGACGGCCGCGCTTTTAACAACCGGTTCTGGGTCTTCTGGGGAGGCCTCACCGACGTCGAGTACACGATTTCGGTGACCGATACGGTGACCGGGACGGTCAAGACGTTTTTCAATCCGTTCGGCCGACTCGCGAGCGGCGCCGATCTTCAGGCCTTCTAGGACTCGAGCCTCGTGACCCTCCGGGAGGCGGCTCACGCGGGCCGGGAACGGACCCGCTCCTCCCACGTTCGACGCAACGTCTCGGCATCCGACGCGGGTGGCTCGGACGGAAACACGTGCGCCCGGATCTTGAAATTCTGACAGAGGATCCAGAAAAACTTCTCCTCGAACCACCTCCCGTTCAGGGCAGCCACGAGCTCCGGCGGGTAGCTGATGCGGACTCCCTGCGTCGTCACGCCACTCGCGACCGCTTCCTCGAAGGGCCCGAGACGGAAGGGACCGGCGGCTATGGACCGTGAAGAGAAGCGCGACCTTCTCCGCTCACGCCATGAGACGGAGGGTGGCGCGCCGTGGGCCGCCCTTCCTTCCGGGAAAAGAAAGACGACGCCTCCGGACTTCCAGACCTTTCGCATCTCTTCTCTTGCCTGCCGCCGACTCTCCGGGAGTTGGTCGTTCACGAGGATCGCACCTCCGGGCGCGAACCACCCGATCAGAAACCAGGAACGAATCCTGCTCATGACCACGGGTCGGACGTCCGGATAGATATAGGCCATGGGAATCACGTCCAGATAACTCACGTGATTGGCGACGATCAGCTGAGCCGAAGGATCGCGCTTCGCTCCCGTGATCTCAAGATCGCGGTGGCAGATTCTGGAAATGATGACCGCCCACAATCGGTGAAAAAACGAGGCCCTCCCGGTCAGGCGCGCCAGCGTCAGGCAACCGACGCTTGCCGCCACGAGCACGGGTAAACGGTAGAGCAGACGCAGATAGACGAGTGCGCTGGAAGTAACCGTGCGGAAATCCTAACTCGCCATTAGAATTGCGACACCGATCGATCGCATTCATGAAGAAGATGTCCCGAGGTTTCCGGGTTCTGCTGTATCTCGGCGCCGCCGTCATGGTCGTCGTCGTCGCGGCCGGTATTTCCTCTCGCAACCGGCTCCTGCCCCGCGTGACGGGAACGAAGGTCGCGCGGCAGGACGTCGTTTCGAAAGTCACGGCCAACGGCAAGGTCCAGGCGGAGAAGAAGGTCGAACTGTCGGCGCTGGTGATGGGGCAAATCGTGAATCTGGCGGTCCGCAACGGCGAACGCGTGAAGAAGGGGGATTTCCTCCTCCAGATCGATCGGAATCGGGCGGCTGCCGAGGAACAGGGCTCCCATGCCGCGCTTCAGGGCAGCCTTGCGGCGCGCGACTCGGCACTCTCCGCCGTGCGGCAGGCGGAAGACGAGTACGACCGCGCGAAAAAGAACTTCGACGCACGCATCCTCCCCCAGGCCGAATTAGACCGGGCACGTTCCGCTCGGGACATGGCCGTCTCCAATCTCGAAGTTGCGGAACGGCGCATCGAGCAGAACCGCGCGAGCCTGGCGGCCTCGCGGGACACTCTTTCGAAGACCACCGTCCGCTCCCCTATTGCCGGGATCGTGACGGCGCTGCCGATCAAGGAGGGGGAGGTGACGGTGATCGGGACGATGAACAATCCGGGCACGCGGCTGATGACGATCTCGGACATGTCGGTGGTAGAGGCGGTACTCATGGTGGACGAAACCGACGTGCCCCGGGTTGCCATCGGTCAGAACGCGCTCCTTTCGGCCGAGGCTTATCCCGGTGAAGAGTTCAGAGGTCTGGTGACGCAGGTGGAGAGCTCACCGATCGAGCGAGATGATCCGGATCTCCAGGGCCTCGTGTCGACCTCCGACGCGATCAACTTCAAAGTGCGAGTGAAGATGTTGCGGCCGCCGGAGACTATCCGACCGGGCTTCTCGGTTACGGCGGACATCCTGACGGGATCTAAGTCGGACGTCCTCGTGGTCCCACTGGCTGCGGTCGTCGCGCGGGACTCTCCCGGCGGGGGGAAGACGGCGGCTGGGCGTCTGAAGATCGAATCGGGCGTCTACGTCGTGCGGGACGGCCGGGCCGTGTTCGTGCCCATCGTGCCGGGAATCTCGGACGAGCTCGAGACCGAGGTGGTTCAGGGCCTCTCGGGAGGCGAAATGATCGTCACCGGCCCCTTCAAGACGCTGAGGACCCTCAAAGACGGCGAGCGCGTTCGATTGGAGGTTCAGGAAAAGGGGGCAGACAAGGTCGCGACTGGTCTTTCGAGAGCGCGGTGAGTCTCTCGGAACTCCTCGCGGTGGCCGTCGAGGCGATCCGCAGGCACCGGCTTCGTTCCGCCCTGACGCTCTGCGGCATCGTGATGGGCGTGGCGACCGTCGTGTCCGTCATCTCCATCATCAGCGGGCTGAATGGCTTCGTGCAGGCGAAAATCCTCGCCATGAATCCCGACGTCCTGGTGTTCACCAAGTACGGGATCATCCGGAACCGGGTCGAATTCGTTCTCGCGCGCAGGCGCAAGGCGATGACACTGGCGGAGGCGCGATGGATCGAGCGGGAGTGCCGATCCTGCGCCGCGATCGGCGCCGTTTCCAAACATATGGACGCCGTGCATGTCCGCAAGCTTCGGATCCCCGACGTCGAGATTCGCGGCCACACCGCAAACATGGCGTCGATGGTGCGACTCGATCTGGACGCCGGGCGCACTTTCACGGTCGCGGAGGAGGAGCACGCGGCCGCCGTGGCCATCCTGGGCTCGGAGGTCAAGGACAGGCTCTTTCCGACCGTCAATCCGGTGGGTCAGACCATCTACGTGCGGGGCTATCCCTTGCGCGTCATCGGAACACAGACGCGCCAGGGCAACTTCCTCGGTCAGAACCGGGACAGCGTCGTGATTACCCCCATCACCCTGGTCCAGAAAATTCTGACGGCGAGCGACGAGGTCGCGATTTATCTCCGCCCGCGCCGAGGTCTGGCGGGCCTGGAGGCGGCCCAGGACGAGGTCCGCCGGCTTCTGCGCTCGCTCCGGAAGACGCCTTTCGCTTCCGAGGACCCCTTCGGCATCGTCGGGTCGGAGGCCGTGCAGACGCTCTGGGGTTCTCTGACCTCCGGCGCCTTCGCACTCATGGTCCTGATTTCGGGGATTTCACTGGTCGTCGGGGCGATCGTGATCGCCAACATCCTGTTCATCTCGGTCGTAGAGCGCACGAGTGAAATCGGCATGCGCATGGCGGTCGGGGCGCGGCGCCGCGACATCATGCGGCAGTTCCTTCTCGAGGCGACCTTGTTGGCGGGCGCCGGCGGAGTCATCGGGGTCCTGCTCGGAAGTCTCACCGCGCAGCTCGTCGCCCCGGTGTTCCCGGCGGACGTGCGGCCCGTGTTCGCCGCGATCGGATTGGGACTGGCCCTGTTGACCGGACTCGCTGCCGGGATCGCTCCCGCGCTGGCGGCGTCCCGCGTGCCGCCCATCGAGGCTCTGCGCTTCGAATGACGGGGATGAATCGGCTCGCCGGCAGGTTTCGCCAGAGCTTCGTCGAGAACGTCCGATTTGCTTTTCGGGCGATGTGGGAGCACCGCCTGCGCTCCGCCCTGACGACTCTTGGGATCGTCGTCGGCGTCGCCACGGTGATCGTCATGGTCGCGGTCATCACGGGATTCAACAACCTGGTCATTTCCAATTTCCAGGCGTTCGGCGCGACGCGCATCGGTTTCACCAAGTACCGGGACCACTTCGGGCCTCCGGGCCCGCAGAGCGAAGAGGAGAGAAGGCGCAAGAACCTGACGATCGCCGACGTCGCTTCGATTCGCGGCTCTTGCCCTTCCGCCGGCGCGGTATCGGCTCTCGCAGGCTACTTCGACGCGGACATTCACGTCAGGAACGGCAACGCGGAGGCGAACAGCCCGTACGTCCTGGGCACCGATTCCTACTATCCGGCCGCCAACGCCTATGGCGTGGCGCAGGGCCGGTTCTTCACGGCGGCGGAAGTGGACCACCACGCGTTCCTGGCCGTCATCGGCTCGGAGGTGCAGGAAGCGATCTTTCCGGGGGTCCACGCCGTCGGGCGGTCCATCACCGTCAACGGGGTCCGTTATCGCGTCCTCGGCGTGCTCGACCGCAAGGGGGAGCAGTTCGGCTATTCGCCGGACAACAAGGTGGTGCTTCCACTGGGCACCTTCGTGCGGCAATTCGGATCCCAAGTGCGCAAAGATGGCGTCAGGATCAGCTGCGTGCCGATACGGCCGGAAGCGGTCGGCCGCCTGATCGAGGAGGCGACCGCGGTGCTGCGCCAGCGGCGCAGGATCTCGTTCGACCGGGGAAACGACTTCGAGACGGAGACTCCCGATCAGCTGATCGGCCAGTTTCGAGCAATAACGGGAGGCGTTACGGGCGCGATGATGGTCGTCGCCCTCATCTCCCTCGCGGTCGGGGGGGTCGGGGTCATGACCATCATGCTGGCTTCAGTCACTCAACGCACTCGCGAGATCGGCATCAGGAAAGCGCTCGGGGCGCGTCGACGTGACATCGTGCGGCAGTTCACGACCGAGGCGGTGACCCTCACGGGTCTCGGGGGCGTGGGGGGGGTGCTCTGCGGTGTGCTCGTGGCCCGCGGGGTTCGGGCGGCGGTCTCTTCCCTGCCGACGGAGGTTCCGCTCTGGTCCGCCCTGGTGGGACTTCTGGTCTCGACGGCGGTCGGGCTGTTTTTCGGTTTGTATCCCGCTCTCAGGGCGGCGCGCGTGGATCCTATCGAAGCCCTCCGGTACGAGTAGACCCAGCCGGACCGTGTGGGGTAGGCTTCCCGCCAAGGTTTCCCGGCTCGGGCCATGACGGTTGCTTTCCTGGTTTTCTCTGTCGGAATTCCGCGCGCCGATCCGGCGCGCAACCATCCGGAGGGGGGGACACATGTTTCGAGGAAGCGGCGGCGGATTCAGAAAGACCCTGATCTTCGCGTGCGTCGTTCTCGGGGTCGTGGTGGGGCGATCCGCGGAGGGCCAGACCTTCACCGAGTACACGATCCCGACGAGCGACAGCGGTCCCGCCGGAATCACAGCCGGGCCGGACGGCAACATCTGGTTCGTCGAGTCCGCGACATCGAAGATCGGTCGAATCACACCGTCCGGAGTGATCACGGAGTTTGCGCTCGCTTACGCAAACGGGGCGCCGGCCGCCATCACGTCCGGGCCGGATGGCAATCTCTGGTTCACCGACAATAAACTGCCAGGCATCGGGCGAATCACGACCTCGGGCGTGGTCACCATGTTTCCTCTGTCTTCGGCGAGCGGCCCGGCGGACATTGCCTCGGGCCCTGACGGCGCGCTCTGGTTCACGGATAACAAGGCCAACCAGATCGGCCGGATGACGACGAGCGGCGCGGCTTCGTTTTTTTCGATTCCCACTGCCGGCGGGTCGCCCGTCGGCATCGTCAAGGGACCGGACAACAGTCTCTGGTTCACGGAAGTCCTGGGCAGCAAGATCGGCAGGATCACGACCGCGGGCCTCGTCACTGAGTACGCCCTCGATTCGGGCGTCGGGCCGGCATTGATAGCGTCCGGACCGGACGGGAACCTCTGGTTCACCGATCCGCTGTCGACCAAGGTCGGCAAGATCACCACAGCCGGAGTCGCGACCACGTTTCCGGTGGCCGCCGGTGGCACGCCGGTCGGCATCGCCGCCGGCCCCGATGGCAATCTCTGGTTCACCGACAACGGCGGTGGGACCGTATCCCGGATCACGCCGACCGGCACCGTGACTCCCTTCACGATCCCGACCAGCGGCAGCGGCCCCTTGACGATTACCCGAGGGCCGGACAGCGCCATGTGGTTCACCGAGAACAGCGCCGGCAAGATCGGCCGGATCAGCGTGCCGAGCGGTGCGACTCCGACGTTGACGATCAGCAAGAGCGCTCCCGCCTCGGTCATCTCCGGACAGACCCTCACCTACACGATCACCTACAGGAACAGCGGGTCGGGGGGCGCGAGCGGCGTGGTCATTCAGGACGCCATTCCCGCCGGCACGACGTTCGTCAGCGCATCCGGCGGCGGCAACGCGGCCGGAGGAGTGGTGACCTGGACTCTCGGGACCGTCAACGCCGGCGGAACGGGGACGGTTTCCTTCACCGTGACGGTGACGGCGACCTCCGGGAGCGTCAACAACTCGAACTACAGCATCCAGGCGAGCGGAATCCCGGCGGTCGCCGGATCGCCGATCGCCACGGCGGTGACCGTCTCCGGGGGCGGAGGGTTGCCGAATCTGACTCCGATTGTGCCGAGCGGATGGTCTGACAGGATCGTCGTCGCGAAGACGCCCGGGACCACGACCGACAGCCCGACGCTCGCCTCCACCGACACTCTCTACGTGAACTGGGCCGTCGGCAACAACGGAACTGCCGCGACTTCCGTGCGCTTCTTTGTCGAGCTCTACGTGGACGGAATCCTCCGAAGCAACTGGTACTCGGATCCGCCACTGCTCGCTCCCGACGCAAATTTCAGTTACTACGTCTTCGTCAAGGACTTCTCGATCGGCGCGCTGCCCGCCGGAACGCACACCCTCCGCATCAAGGGGGACTCCACGGGCGTGATTTCAGAGTCCAACGAGTCCGACAACGAGTACACGAAGACGATCACGGTCGCCGGCGCCTCCGCCCCCTGCGTCGCCAGCGCGACCACCGTCTGCCTGAACGGCGGCCGGTTTGCCGTGAACATCACCTGGCAGTCCGCGACGGGATCGGGCGTCGGGACCATGGTACCGATGACGAGTGATACTGCGGCCGTCTGGTTCTTCAGCGCGTCGAACCTGGAGATGATGTTCAAGATCGTCAACGGTTGCGCCTTCAACAACTCCTACTGGGTCTTTGCGGGCGGCCTCACCAATGTCAAGGTGACGATGCGAGTCACGGACACGGTGACGGGAGGGGTCAAGGTTTACGACAATCCTTTGAACCTCGCCTTTCAACCGATCCAGGACACGGCGGCGTTCCGGTGTCCGTGAGATCCGAGAGGTCGGAGCCCGGCTAGCGCGCCCGCTCAACACGGTGGCGGTCGCTCAGTCCGATTCGGTCGGCGCCGGCCCGGATCGTCCCCCCGGCCCTCGAGCCCCTGGCGAGCGATCCGCGCGATTCGCGGCCGTCATCGGCGCGGCCGGAGCGACCGGCATCGTCCTGGGTCTTCTCTGGGACGTCTCATGGCACCGGTCGATCGGCCGCGACACGTTCTGGAATCCCGCCCACGTGGCGATCTATCTCGGCGGGCTGCTCGCGGCGGCCTCGGCCGTTCCTCTCATCGTCCGGGCGACCTTTCGGGATGGTCCCGACCGTCGGGCCTCGGTCGCCGTCGGTCCTCTCCGGGGTCCTCTGGGCGCGTGGGTCATGGTCTGGGGAGCGGGCGCCATGCTCGCGTCCGCTCCGTTCGACGACTGGTGGCACAGGGCCTACGGACTCGACGTCCGCATGATCTCGCCACCCCACGCCGTCCTCGCCGCGGGAATGGCGTGCGTCGTCGCGGGCGCGACGCTGCTGACGGTCTCGATTCAAAATCGCGCGGCTGCTCGTGATCTCGCGATGATCGGCGCACTGCACGTGTGGGTGTCGGGCGTGCTCGTCGCGCTTCAGGCGACGTTCCTCGCCGAGCACACGTTCCCATTCCACCAGCACGGCTGGCTCTTCTACGCGATCGTGTGCGAAAGCTTCCCGGTGCTCTTGATCGCGAGCGCCAGAGCCTCCAGGCGGCGATTCCCGGCGACGCGCGTGGCAATAGTGTCGATGGGGATCATCGGGCTGACGAACTGGCTGCTTCCCCTCTTTCCCGCGCAGGCGCGGCTGGGACCAATCTACAACCCTGTTACCCGGATGGTTCCGATGTGCTTCCCGCTCCTGATCGTCTTTCCGGCCGTGGCGATCGATGGTCTCCTGTCGCGCTTTGATGGTCGACCGAACGCACGGCTCGCGGCCGCGCTCGGGCTGACGTTTCTCGCGGTCTTCCTCGCCGTCCAGTGGCCCTTCGCGTCCTTTCAGATGACGCCGGCATCACGGAACTGGTTCTTCGGCGGAGATCGCACCTGGTCCTACTGGTTCCATCCCGAGACGCCATGGAGATACGGGTTCATGCCGGGTCCTCTGGACCGCTGGAGCGGAGTCGGGATTTTCGCCGCCGCGGTGCTCGCGATCGTGTCTTCCTGGGCAGGCTTATTGGCGGGAGGGTGGATGCGCCGGGTTCAACGGTGAGTCCGGGCGACTTCACTCTCCGCAGAGGACGTGACCCGGCTGCGATTGAGACGGACTCCAGTTCGACGGTCTGAAAGCTGACGTCCCGCCATGTCGCGCTTGATAGTTGGCGGCTCAGCGGCCGGGGCGGTGAAGCCGACGAGGACGGTGCTTTTCGATGTCAGCGACTTCGTCGAAGCGGGCCCCATCCGCCTGTGGGACGAGTTACGCGCCGGGCTCAGGCCGAGCTCAGGCCGAGCTCACTTGCCCCAGCGCCAGGCCGGAGGCTCACCTTTCGCAAAGCAGATGGCCAGAAGCGCCAGGCTCAGGAGGATCGTGCAGGCGATGAACGCCGGCAGGTTGTGTCCTGGCCGGAAGACATACCCGTCGAGGGCGAGAAGGACGAAGAAGCCCGCGAAGACGACCCAACCCTGCCACGAACTCGGAAGCCCCCACCCCCAGCCGTAACGCTTTGCCGGAAACCAGTAGCGCGATCGCTGCACGTCTGCCCCCGCGTGACCTCGGTCAAATGCTAAACCAAACACGTCAGCCGATGAGGCCGCGAATCCCTGGGAGGCGAGAAGGCGGCGGGTCGGCTCGAGCGTCCCGTCCCGCTGATTTCGGAATCCAGGTTGGTCGGGACGCCGGGATTCGAACCCGGGACCCCCTGAACCCCATTCAGGTACGCTACCAGACTGCGCCACGTCCCGACCGGAAGGGGGCATTTGAGCAGGGTTGCCCCCGCGAGTCAAACGCCATGGAGCGGTAGAGCGCCGGAACTCCGTCAGTGCGCGCGGCGAGGCCTGTCGAGGAGCCTGGCGATCTCCTTCAGCTCTCTCAGGACCCGCTTGCGGTCGGGAAACTCGGGCGCGGGCGCGGCCCTGCGGGCGGAAGCCACCGCAGTCTTTCCCCCGCGCGAAGAGCTCTCGGAGAGAAACGCCGTCTCGGGGGACTCGATGACGGGAGGGGCTGGCGGGTTCGCCGGCTTCTTCTGCTCCGAGCGCGGCGGAGCGGGCTGCAGGCCGTCGTCGAATCGGCCTTCGGAGATTTCCGCCTCGAGCCGCTTCTTGGCGCCCGCGACGGTGAAGCCCTCGTCGTAGAGGAGCTCGCGGATGCGGCTGATGATGCGCACGTCGCGTCCGGTGTAAAGCCGCGCCGCGCCTTTCTCCTTGCCCTCGGAGAGCGAAGGGAACTCGGTCTCCCAGTAGCGCAGGACGTACGGCGCCACCTCGGCGATGCGGCAGGCTTCGGCCGGCTTGTAGAACTCCGGCTCGCTCTTCATTCCCGACATATTAACGAGTTCTCGGGTGCCGGTTGTCAGATATTGGCGTGCGGCAGTTCACAGGACGGTGAGTGTTTCCGATGCCCCTCCCCCGGCCCTCTCCCCGCACCCGGGCGAAGGGGCAAGAGGTTCAGGGGGAACCAAACGAACGATCTCGAGAGCTGACAGCTGACAGCTATTTCTCCTCCCTCGATCGGCCCCGCACGGAGATCCGGATCGGCGAGCCGGTGAAGTCGGCCATTTCGCGCACCAGGTTCTCGACGCGGCGCGATTCCGAGAAATGCAGGGCCTCGGCGCGGCTCGCGACCAGGGTGAAGGTCGGAGGAGCGACGCCCGTCTGCGCCACGTAATACACCTTGATGCGCTTGCCCGACGCCGTCCGCGGCGCCTTGTCGCGCAGCGCGCGGCCGAGCACGCGATTCAGCTCCCCCGTCGAGATCCGGCGGTAGCGGTTCTCGGCGACCTTCGCGGCGGCATCCAGGACCTTCGCGATTCCGCGCCCGGTCTTCGCGGAGGTCAGGACGAGCGGCGCCCATCGGACGAAGGGGATCTCGTCCTCGAGCGCGGCGGCGAATTTCTTCGCCTCCCCCGTGTCTCCCCCGGCGATGTCCCACTTGTTTCCGACCAGGACCAGCCCCTTGCCGGCGTCGTTGACGTACGAGGCAACCTTCGCGTCCTGGGACGCCGCGCCGCTGGCGGCGTCGACAATGAGCGCGGCGACGTCGCACTCCTCGATCCGCTTGCGCGCCTGGACCACCGACAGAACTTCCGGACCGCGCTCGGTCTTTCCTTTGCGGCGGATCCCCGCGGTGTCCACCAGCCGGAACCGCGCCTCGCCGCGCACCAGCCGCGCGTCCACGGAGTCGCGCGTCGTGCCGGCGACCTCCGAGACGATCAGCCGTTCCTCGCCGAGGAGCGCGTTCACGAGCGAGGACTTGCCGACGTTCGGGCGCCCGATCATCGCGAGAGCGATCTCCCGCGGCTTCGCCTCCTGCGGCGGCGGATCCCCTTTCGGAAGCGGGGGCAGGCGTACCGCGATCGCGTCCAGGATCTCTTCGACGCCGATGCCGTGTTCGGCGGACACCCCGAACACCTCGTTGAATCCGAGCGCCCAGGCCTCGACCTCGCCCTCGCTCCCCTCCCGGCGGTCGATCTTGTTGGCGGCGACCACGGTCTCGACCCCCGCCTGCCGCGCGATGCGGGCGGCGGCGCGATCGCCCGGCAGAATCCCCGCCGAGGCGTCGATGGTCAGGAGGACGAGATCGGCGTTGCGGATCGCCGCCGCGGCCCGGTCGCGCACTTCCCTGGGGATGTGCTCCTTGCCCTCCGGGTCGTAGCCGCCCGTGTCGACGAGGCGGAACGTTCGCCCGTCGGGAAGCTCGGCCTCCTCCTCGAGCACGTCCCGCGTCATCCCGGGCAGGTCGTGCACGATCGACCGGCGGCGCCTGATGAGGCGGTTGAACAGCGCGGACTTTCCGACGTTCGGACGCCCCGCGACGACGACCGTGAACGCCTTCGCCTTACTTACGCTCACGAGGTTCGCCGGACCCCTCCCTCGAGACGGAGCGAAAAACGGGGGTGCTCGAACGGGTGCACGTCGGGAAAGCGCGTGAAGATCCAGCCCGCGAAGACTTCCTTCCCGCCATCCCCCACGGTGATCCGAGCGGCCGGGTTCTCCGGCTCGATGCCGGTCGAGGTGATCGCGTCGCTGGTCATCGTGAAGGCCGGGAGAAACACGTCGGCGCGGACCTCCAGGGTGGACCCCGGAACGGGCGAAGCGGCGCCGAGCGGGACGTCGAGCGTTCCTTCCTTGCCGCTGCCCGAATCCTTCCATCGCAGCCGGATGCCCGAATAAGCCCTGGTGACGGAGTCGGGGACCAGCAGCTTCGTCGGCACCCGCGGAGTCCCCGAGCCGTCCGCTCCGGCCGGAGCAGCCCCCGAGGGAGCTTCCGAGCGCTCGTGCGACACGGCCATCCGGATCGCCGGATCCGGCCGCCCGCGCTCGCGGCATCCGTCAGCCAGCGCGAGAAGGAGAAGCACGCCGAAACCGGCGCGGGTCACCGCGAGCGCTTCCGGGGCTTGCGCCCGTACGGCCTGGCCGGTTTCTCCGGCGCCGCCGGGGCGGCCAGGGGCCTGGCCCGGCGGACGGGCGCCGGCGCCGCCTTGCGTTCCGCGAGCCGGAAGTTCAGCCGGCGGCGGACCTCATCGATCTCCTTCAGGTGGACGGTCAGCGAGTCCCCCAGGCGATAAGTCACGTCGGTCGTGCGTCCCCGCAGGCGGTGCTGCTTTTCCTCGTACACAAAGAAGTCTTCTCCGAGCGCCGAAACCGGCAGGAGGCCCTCGACGAAGAAGTCCTTCAGCATCACGAAGAGGCCGAACGAGGCCACACCGGTAACCCCGGCGTCAAAATCGCGGCCGACCTTGTCCTTCATGAAGACAATCTTCTTCCACAGCAGGCTTTCGCGCTCGGCCTGCTCCGCCCGCCGCTCGCGTTCGGAGGAGAGTCTCGCCACGGCCGCGAGGCCCTGGTTCATCGCCTCGAAGTCCGCGGCGGAAACCGCCCGCCCGAAGGACAGGAGGCGGGAAAGCTGCCGGTGCACGATCAGGTCCGGATAGCGGCGGATGGGCGAGGTGAAGTGGCAATAGTAGGGAGCGGCGAGGGCGTAGTGGCCGCGGCATTCTTCGCTGTAGATCGCCTTGCGCTGTGCGCGCAGGAGCAGGTCGGTCAAGAGCCGCTCCTCCGGCTTGCCCTGCACTCCCTTCAGAAGCTTCTGGAACGCGGAGGGCGGTAGCTCCGCGAGATTGCCCTTCAACTCGTATCCGAAGCTCTCGAGGACGTCGCGGAGGTCCGTGAGCTTGTCGGGGTCCGGCCGGTCGTGCACGCGATAGATCGCGGGCTGCTTGTCGAACAGGAGCTTCTTCGCGACCGCTTCATTGGCCGCGAGCATGAACTCCTCGATCAGGCGGTGGGCCACGTTGCGCGATTCGGGGACGATGCCGACCACGAGCCCCGCGTCGTCGAGGACGATGTCGGCGTCCGGAAGGTCGAAGTCGATGGCCCCTCTCCCCTCCCGTCGGGCCCGCAGCGCCGCGGCGAGCTCGGCCATCGTCCGGAAGTCGGCGAGAAACGGCCCGTACCGCCGCTCGTCCTCCGAGGAGGGGCGAGTCTCCAGGAGACGCGCGACCTCGGTGTAGGTCATGCGATGGGCGCTCCGGATGACGCCCTTGCAGAACTGCGCGCCCTGCACGCGCCCTCGCCTGTCGAAATCGAGAATCGCCGACAGCACGAGGCGGTCGACCCGCGGATTCAGCGAGCAGAGACCGTTCGAGAGCCGCTCGGGGAGCATCGGGAGGACGCGCCCCGGGAAGTAGACGCTGGTGCCGCGGGACGCGGCCTCGATGTCGAGGAGGTCTCCCTCGGTCACGTAGTTGGACACGTCCGCGATGTGAACGCCCAGCCGGAACCCGTTCTCCGTCCGTTCGACCTCGACGGCGTCGTCGAAGTCCTTCGCGGTCTCGCCGTCGATCGTGACGATGCGGCGGTCGCGAAAATCACGGCGGCCCAGAAGATCCTCGGTGGCGACCTCTTCCGGAAACTTGTCGGACGCCTCGACGATCGGCTGCGGAAACCGCGGCGGCAGGCCGTACGAGCGAAGAACGATCTCGATGTCGACGCCCGGCTCCCCGAGGAACCCGAGCCGCTCCTCGACGATGCCGTGCGCCACGCGCCGCGCGTCGGGAAACGCGGTCAGGCGCGCCTCGACGATCTCTCCCTCCCGGGCGCCGTGGGCCTTCCCTTCGGCGATCCGCACGACCGCGTCGACCTTCGGGTCGTAAGGGAGGACGACCTTGCGGCCCTCCTGGGTCTCGAAGCGGCCGACCACGCGCTCCCGGGAGCGATCGAGGACCTTGACGACCGATCCGGAGAAGCGCTCCGGGTCCCGGCCGCGCCCCTGGCTCCGCGCGCTCTCTTCGCGCGCGAGCACGGTGTCGCCGTCCATCGCTCCGTGCATGCCCGCGCGCGGAACGTAGAGGTCCGGCCCGCCCTGGACGAGGACGAAGCCGAAGCCCTCGGGCCGCACGGTCAGCCGGCCGGCCGTCAGGTTCGAAAACTCGATGGCCGAGTACTTCTCTCCCCGGACGCGGACGAGCTCTCCCCGACGCTCGAGCGCATCGAGTCGTTCATGGAAGGCGTCCTCCTCTTCCTCGGGGACGCGGAGGCTGCGGACGAGCTCCTGGAAGGAGAGCGTCCTCGAGCCTTTTTCACGGAGGCGCCCGAGGACGTCCGAATCGCGAGGCAGCACGCGGGCGAGTCTATCCCGGCGGATCTGTGCCCGGTCCCGGAGAGGCGGAAGACGGAGCACCGGACGCGCCGTCCGGCAGCACGAAGAAACGGCGGGCGTCGGCGGAGGCGAGCGTCTCGGGCCGGTAGCGCCGGCGCAACACTTCGGGCCACGCGAAGAGATCCGGGTTCGCCGCTGCGAACTCTTCCCACGAGGCGGTATCGACCCCGCGGCACCGCCGCTCGTGGATGAGGAGGACGAGGGCCCACGTGATCGTCTCGTGATAAAGGCCGGGGTTGCCGTGGGACGCGGCGTAGCGGCGCAAGGCGGCAGGGAACCGGTCGAGCGTCGTCAGAAGCGAGCCGGCGGAGAGGTACAGCCAGACCATGTGGACGTGATCGCGGTGGCGGAACCGGGAGGGCGGGAGCGTGGCGGACTCGAAAGCGTCCAGAATGTTTGTTACCACGGTATAAATATAACAAAATACAGACTGAGCAGACACCGATCGGCTGATTCCCGATACGGGGCCCCGGTCCGCCTTCGCCATCGGCCTCCCGCCGTCCCGTTTTCCCCCCTCCCGTCTCAGAACGCGGCGGTGTCGGAGAAGCTCTGGAGCGTCCCTCCCGTGTGCACGTAGGTGTTCACGTGGTCCGCCTCGAGGTCCCGGATCGTGACCCGGTAGTCCACGTCGGTCAGTGATCCGATGAACACCCAGAACTTCCCGTTGAACGTCCTTCCGTCCACGACCTTGACGACGATCTCGATGTTGTTCGCCGAGAAGAACCAGAACGCCCCGGTGTCGCCGGTCAGCGGAATCGCCTTGCCCTCCCCGGTCTTCCCCTGCGCGGAGACGTCCCAGGCGACCTGCACCTGGAAGCGGGCCTTGTTCAGGCAGAGCGTCGACGAGTTGGGAACGCAGAAGCCCTGGAGCGCCACGCGGGCGATGCGGTCGCCGTTGAATTCCGTGAACCACACGTTGCCGTCCGGCCCGGACGTGATCTCCGTCGGCGCGCCGCCGGCCGTCGGGATCGGGAACTCCGAGATCGCCCCCGCCTGGGTGATGCGCCCCACTCGGTCGATTCCCGACTCGGTGAACCAGAGGTTTCCGTCGGAGGCCGCGGTGATCCCGTACGGCGCGGCGCCGCCGGGGAGCGAGAACTCCGCGACGACTCCGGCGGGGGTCATTCGCCCGATCCGGGAGCTGCCGATCTCCGTGAACCAGATGTTGCCGTCGGGACCCCGGGCGATCCCGAAAGGTCCGCCGTTCGGGTCGGGAAGCGAGAACTGCGAAAAGGCGCCGGCGGTGGTGAGCCGTCCGATCCGGCCCACGCTGGTCTCGGTGAACCAGAGCGCGCCGTCCGGACCCGCGGCGATCCCGCGCGGACCCGTGTTCTGCGGGAGAAGGAAAAATGTCAGGACTCCGCCCGGTGTGACCCGGCCGATCCGATCGTAGAAGTCGGTGAACCAGAGGTTGCCGTCGGAACCCGTGACGATTTCGATGGGCTCGGCGGGGCGGACGGGGATATCCAGCTCCGTCAGCGCGCCCGACGTCGTCACGCGGCCGATCCGCCCCGTCAGCTCGGTAAACCAGAGCGCCCCGTCCGGACCCGCGGTGATGGCGCGGGCGAAGCTGCGGGGATTCGCGAGCGCGAATTCCGAGATGGCGCCGGACGGCGCGATCCTCCCCACCCGGTCTCCGTGCTCCTCGACGAACCACACGTTTCCGTCGGGACCGGCCGTAATCCCGGCCGGAGAGCTTCCGGCGCGCAGAGGGAACTCGATGATCGCCTGGGCGGCCGCGAAGGGCGCGGCGAGACTCGCGAGAAGGAGGGCAGGCGCCGCGCGGCGCCATCGGCCGCGAGCCCGGGCCCCGGAGCCGGACTCCTCCGCGAAGGCAGTGACTCTCGCGTTCCGGCACTGCGTCAGCAACATGAAGTCCTCCGGCTCCCGTTGGTTGCAAGACGTCTGCCCGCGCTTCCGGGCACCCGCGCGGGTCCCCGCTCGATTACTCTCAGGCATGAGCGACGCGATCCCTCCGGCGCAGGAAGTGTGGTGCCGGCTGGTCACCTCGGGCGCGCGCGTGCTCCGAGTCCAGATCATGCACCCCGACGGGCAGGTCGTCGCGGCCTACGCTCCGGAGCGCTTCGACCGCGCGACGGTCGGCCGGATGCTGGCGGGCCAGATCCGCGCGGCGGTCCGGGCGCCGGGCACCGCCGGTGCGGTGCTGCGCCTGACGGACGTCTCGGGCGCGGTCCTGTTCGAAGAAGCGTTAGTCACCGCGCGGTAGGCGGTCAGGCGGGAGGCGGGAAACGGACGACGACGGCTTTCACCGCTACCGTTGCCAACGCCTCCCCGCCCAGCGCCGGCGCCCGGGCGCCGAGCCCCCGAGCGCCTTCCCTAAGGCCGGAACGCGCTCGTGTCCACCCCTCCGCAGAGCTGCCCCGGCGCCGAGGCGGCGTTGTTGTAGCTCTTCGTGCGTCCCCTGACCGAGTCCGTGATGGTCAGCGTGTACTGCACGTCCGTCAGCGGAGAGTGAAAGACCCAGAACGTCCCGCCGAGCGCCGGCGAGCCGCTCGCGTCCACCATCTTGACCATGACCTCCGGAAAGAAGCGGTCGCCCGTCAGGTCGGGAAGGCTGAAGTATCCGGCGCCGTTGCCGAGCGGAACGGGCGACCCGACCGCGATGGCGCCGGTGCGCGGATTGGTGGCGACCAGCGTCAGGCGGAAACGGTTGCTCAGCATCGAGAGACTCTCGTCGGTCGCGAGAGCGATGATCGCCGGTCCGCTCTGTGGAACGGTCGTGGCCGGGGCGAAGTTCGCCGTGATGTCCCCTTGCACCGAGTAGTACGGGCCGGGCGCGCCGGGAGAGGTGGCGGCCGCGATCACAGGAAGGCCGCACGACGTCACGTTGGTGAGTGCGATGACGTCTCCCGCCCGGACCGCGACGGGCGGGTCGAGCCGTACCGTCTGCACGGTGGCGTTCACGTCGAAGGGCCCCCTCTGATCCACGAAGAGAAACTGGCCGCCCGGCAGGGCGCTCGAGGGGCGGAAGAACTTGACCTTCACCGCCGCGGGACACGGGGCCGCCGACCACGCGAAGGTCGCGAACACCGCGTTGCCGTCGATGTTGGCGGCGTAGCCGAGCTGGAGGACGGTCTGCGTCCCGGACGTCGGGATGGGCCCCTGGGGGATCCCCACGGCGCCGACCGTCAGGGTCTGAGCCCCGGCCGCGGCGGCGCAGGTCAGTGCCCCGGCGGCGAGAAGAAAACGAGAGGCCGAACGGAACGAATGAAACACGGGAACCTCCTTGGGAGTGGTATTTCCGACGGATCCCACCAGCGGACGGTACGGCGCGGGCGGGGGTTGTCCGCATTGTGTCGCCGATCCGCCTCCGAGGGAACCCGTTTCGTCAATCGGGAGTAGACTCCATTTCAGACAAACGCTCGGAGTCCCGGTGGCGGATCGATATTCGAAGGGACATCAGGGAATGCCAAAGATCGGGGCGAACGCCCCCGCTTCGACGCCCGTCAGGCCCGTTCGCTTGCAGGGCGAGACCGTGACCGTCGAAGACGAGAACGAATGGCGCCGTGCGGCGGAGCTCGGCCTTGCGGTTCTCGCTCGTCGCGGTCAGCCTTTCACCTCGATGGATCTGGTGAAGCTCGTCGGACCGCCGCCGACGGCGAGTCTTCTGCCGGCGCTCATCCGCGCGGCGCACCTGAGCGACCTGATCCAGAAGAGCGACACCGCCCCCGTCGGCACGGTCTGGGTCGGCGCGCACCCCGAAAAGACCGCGAGACAGGGGGCCGGAAGACGCCGGACGGACGAGGCGCGGGTATCGCTGGAGCTCTGGGAGAAGGCGCGCGACCGGGCCGCGAAGGAGAAGGTGCCGACGGGCGAGGTCCTCATCCGCGCGTTGCGCGACTACCTGAAAGATTCCTAGTCCGCCCGCGGTCACGACCCGGGCAGCGATGACTTCGGCCGCCTTACCCTTGAATATCTGTCCGTGGCTCTGAGGGAACCATCGCTTTCCCGCCCGCCGCCGTGGCTCCGATACGGCGTGGCCGTCGCCGCCTCCGCGGGCGGCGCTCCCCGCCACGAACGCGTACTGGTGAGGCGAGCCCCGGAGGAGCGAGGGGTGAAGACTTGGTGCGAAAGGGGGGACTCGAACCCCCACGGATTGCTCCACAGGTTCCTGAAACCTGCGCGTCTACCAGTTCCGCCACTTTCGCGGGAGGGCAGATCGTAGTCGCAAGCCCCTCTGGAATCAATGGGCTGCCGTGGGAGCTCAAGACCCTCCTCTCGCGGTGGCCGTCCCGCTCAACGGGGTCTGTGACGGATTTTGTGACGGAATGCGAAAGGGAGTGGCTCCCGCCGGGGTGGTGCCGTCGATCGAAGCCGCCGCCCGGTCCACTGCGCTCCGGTCGTCTTCGAGTGAAGCGAGGATTCAGGTGTCAGTCACGTTCTCGTCGGCGTGTCCGAGGAACGCTTTCGCCACCGCGTGAGACGAAACCGCTTCAACGCGGGTCGCTCCGGTCTTCCGGAGATTCGATGCGGCGGTGCTCGCGGTCCCAAACAGAGTATGGAAGCCCAATCCGCAACGCGACCAGACGACGCGCGCGGCGGGAGGGAGCGGGCCGCGGACCGGTTCAGTTCTTTCCCAGCAGCGCGGTCCAGTGCACGAGCAGCTCCAGAGGCGGCGAACCCCGATCGCTCGATTGGCTGTTGATGTTCTGGTTCAGGAGCTTGAGATTCACCGAGAAGAGCTCAGACGGTGGGCCCGCCCGGAATATCCCCTCTTCGCCTGGACGCCTTCGCGGGCGATGGACAGCCCGAGTCCGAGCCCGGTCTTGTCCGAAGCGCCCTGGGCGAACGGCACAAACAATTTCTCCGAATCGCCGGGCGACAGAC
>JAIVJS010000092.1 GCA_020199905.1 Acidobacteriota bacterium | reverse complement strand
GTAGAAGACCTGTCCCGGGACCGTATAGAGCTGCACCCGGGTTTTGAATCCGCCGATGACCCCTACGTCCAGGGGGAGAAGGTCGAAAAACAGGGTCCGGTCGGTCTCCGTCTCGAGCGAGACCATCTCGCCGCGAGACCCGGGCGACGTCCGTCCATAGATGTGGTGGAGGTTGGTGGTCTTCCCGCACAGACCAGGACCGTAGTACACGATCTTGGCCGCCATCTGCATGGTGGCGTAATTGAAGAAAACCATGGGTTGATTATGCTCTCGCGCCCTGAGCCGGCTGCACAGAATCTAACACGCGAGGATCGCGCGGAGCTCCTCCTCCCGTCCGAGACCCGGCGTGCGCGCGATCGTTTCCTCGGCGAGGGCCCGATACAGTGCGATCAGCTCCGGATGGCCGGCCAGAGCGGCGCAGTGCGCGCGGACCGTCGAGAGATCGCGCCGCGCGATCGGGCCGGTCAGGGCCTGCGCGAAAGGCTGCGTTTCCGCTCCGGCGGCCGCGCGGCTCGCCAGGCCGGAGAGGGCGGGACGAGCGACCTGCTCGGGGATGCCGGCGAGCGACCAGGCGCGGGCCGCCAGCCCCACGACGGACACGACACCGCCGGCGGCGAGCGTCGCGCCCGCGTGGTACAGCGGCTTCGAGCCCGGCGCGATCCGGTGCCCGCGGGCCCCCAGGGCGTCCGCAAACCCCATGGCGGACCGGCACGCCGCCTCCTCCCCTTCAATGGCGACGAAGGCGCCCCGGAGGGTCTCCTCCGAGGCGCCTGTGAAAGCGCGCAGCGGGTGGAAAGAGCCGACGGACGCTCCCGCTTCGGAGAGCGGGGCGAGAATGCCAGCCGGGAGCGCGCCCGAAAGATGGTACGCGAGCCCGCAGCTCCCGGAGGACGCTGCCTCGCGGGCGGCCTCGGAGAGGCGATCGTCCGGAACCGCGATCAGCGCCACTTCGCTCCCGAAGCGGTCGGCGCCGAGGACCCCGGGCCGCCCCGACCCGAGCTCACGCGCCGCGGCGAGAGCCGAATCCCTGCTCCGGCCCAGCACCCCCTCGAGCGCCCCTCCGGACGCCAGCCAGCTCCGGGCGAACGCCCGTCCCGCCCGGCCGGGCCCGATCAGGGTCAGAGAGGGGAGCGAGGCCACCGGCGCAGTCTAAGCGCGGCGCGGGCGAGGATCCGCCCCGATCGCCCGGCCCCTCGCCTTGACTGCGGGAAGCCTCAACGGTACCTTGGTGTTAGCACTCTCACGGCGGGACTGCCATGGGCGTCGTGCCCCGCCGCGGGGCTCGGTCCGGTCGCCCGTCATTTCGACAAAAACTATGCGCTCATCCATGCACGCGCTCGACAATCGCAGTCGGACGATCCTGAAGGAGATCATCCGGGTGCACGTGGACACCGGAAAGCCGGTGTCTTCGCGGGCGCTCTTCAAGTCGAGCCGGTTCGACCTCTCCCCGGCCTCGATCCGCAACATCATGGCCGACCTGACGGACGCGGGTTTCCTGGCGCAGCCGCACACCTCCGCCGGGCGGATCCCGACCGATCGCGCGTACCGGCTCTACATCGACGAGCTGATGCGCCAGCGGAAGGTCGCCGACGAGGTGCGCGAACAGGTGGACGACGATCTCGCCTCCGCGGGCTCGGACGTGACGCGCCTCTTTCAGGCCGCGTCCCGCCTGCTCTCCCGGCTCTCCGGCGAGGTCGGGTTCGTCATCGCTCCGGACGCTCTTCACACCGTCGTGCGGTCGGTCCGGTTCCTCTCGGTCGCTCCCGGCAAGATTCTCGCCGTTCAGGTCAACGAGCCCGACGTCGTGGTCTCCCGGGTCATCGAAACGAGAGTCGAGTACTCGACGGAAGAGCTCGAAGCCGTCAGCGTACTGGGCTCCGAGGACGCGCTGACGTCCGACCCGAGGCTCTCGGCGGTCTTGACCTCTTACGGCACGGGAGAGACACTGACGGGAATGCTCGGCGTCATCGGTCCCGCGCGCCGTGAGTATCCGCGGGTGATCCCGGTCGTCGAGCTGCTCGGGCGCGCGCTCTCGGATCGCCTGGAGCCGCGCGAGGGTCGAGACAGGGAGGATTCGTCCGAATGAGAGACCGCGAAGAAGACATCGGCGTCGCTGCGGACCCGGACCGCATCGAGGTCGAAGACTCTGGAGACAGCCTCGAGACCGCTCTCGCCGAAGAGGAGCGCTCCGCCATCGCGGCGGCCGAAGAGAAGCTCCAGTCGGTCATGAACGACCTCGAGGACCTGAAGGATCGCCACCGGCGCAAGCTCGCCGAGTTCGAGAACATGCGCAAGCGCACGGAACGCGAGAAGAGCGAGTACCTGCGCGTCGCTCTCGGAAGATTCGTCGGGGACTTCCTGACCATCTCGGACGATTTCGACCGCGCGCTCGCGCACGCGACGCCGGAGGAGACGGCCAGCGACTTCGGGCAGGGCGTGGGTCTCATCCAGCGCAAGCTCGCTGAGCTGTGGAAGAAGTACGGCCTCGTCGAAGTCGACACCAGCGGGTCCTTCGATCCGAACGTGCACGAGGCGGTTGCGACCGAGCCCTCCGACGATCTTCCGAAAGACACGATCGTGGATGTTCTCGGTAAGGGGTACCTGCTGAACGACAAGCTGATTCGGCCCGCGCTCGTCAAGGTGACGGTCAAGGGAGACGGAGACCGGTAGAACGATCATCGAACGGGCTCTCCGAAACGGCCCGCTCAGGGAGGCGCATTGGGCAGAATTCTCGGGATCGATCTCGGCACGACCAACTGCTGCGTCGCCGTCGTGGAGGGGGCCACGCCCCAGGTGCTCTCCAATCGCGAGGGCAGCCGGACGACGCCGTCGATCGTCGGTTTCACCGAAGACAACGAAAAGCTCGTCGGCCAGATCGCCAAGCGCCAGTCGATCACGAACCCCATGAACACGGTCTTCGCGGTGAAACGGCTTCTGGGCCGCAAATACGAGACCGAAGAGACCTCCCACGCCCGCGAGATCCTTCCCTACGAGATCGTCCGCGCCGCCAACGGCGACGTGAAGATTCGCGCGCGGTCGCGCGAGTACAGCCCGGAGGAGATCTCCGCTTTCATCCTGAAGGAGATCAAGGAGTTCTCGGAGGAGGCGCTCGGGGAGGAGATCACCGAGGCGATCATCACCGTGCCCGCGTATTTCGACGACGCGCAGAGGCAGGCGACGAGAGACGCCGGCCGGATCGCCGGCCTCGAGGTTCTTCGCATCATCAACGAGCCGACCGCGGCCTCGCTCGCATACGGTTTGGAGCGCAAGGGCAGCGAGATCGTGGCGGTCTACGACCTCGGCGGCGGCACGTTCGACATCTCGATCCTCGAGCTGGGCGAGGGGATCTACGAGGTCAAGGCCACCGCGGGCGACACGTATCTCGGCGGCGAGGATTTCGACAAGAAAATCATGGACTGGCTCCTGGACGATTTCAAGAAATCGACCGGGATCGATCTGCGCCAGGACCGCATGGCGCTTCAGCGGCTCAAGGAAGCGGCGGAGAAGGCCAAGTGCGAGCTGTCGACCGCCACCGAGTCGACGATCACCCTGCCGTTCATCTCGGCCGACGCCTCGGGGCCCAAGCACATCAACCGCACGCTGACTCGCGAGCGCTTCGAGACGATCGTCGCCGACCTGATCGACCGCACCGCCGCTCCCTGCCTCGACGCTCTCCAGTCCGCCAACCTGAAGCCGTCCGACGTCGATCAGGTCATCCTCGTCGGCGGACAGACGCGCACTCCGAAGGTGCAGCGCATGGTGGCGGAGCTCTTCGGGCGGGAGCCCAACCGCGAGATCAACCCGGACGAGGTCGTCGCGATCGGCGCGGCGATTCAGGGCGGAGTGTTGAAGGGCGAGATCAAGGACGTCGTCCTCCTCGACGTGACCCCGCTCTCCCTCGGGATCGAGATGCACGGCGGCGTCTTCGAGAAACTGATCGAGCGCAACTCCACGATTCCCACCAAGAACACGAAGGTCTTCACGACGGTCGCGGACAACCAGGGCGTGGTCGAGATCCACGTGCTGCAGGGCGAGCGCGAAGTCGCGCGGGAGAACAAGTCCCTCGGCCGCTTCGAGCTCGTGGGCATCCCGGCCTCGCCGAGAGGAGTGCCGCAGATCGAGGTGACGTTCGCGATCGACTCGAACGGCATCGTGAACGTCTCGGCGAAAGACCTCGCGACCGGCAAGGCGCAGGGTATCCAGATCAATCCCGCGGGCGGCCTCTCTCAGAACGAGATCGACAAGATCATCAAGGAAGCGTCGGCGTTCGCCGAGGCCGATCACGAGCGGCGCGAGATCGCGCAGGTGCGCAGCAGGCTCGACGGGATGCTCGCTTCGAACGAGCGCGTGCTCTCGGAGTTCGGCAGCGCCCTCGCGGCCGATGAACGGGAACGGATCGAAGAGACGCTGAAACGCTCCCGCGAGATATCCACCGGCGACTCGCGCGACGCGTTGAACGAGGCGATTTTCGACATGCAGGGCGTTTCGAAGGTGCTGACAAGGGTCATGCTCCAGCGCGCGGGAACTGGCGGCGCCACCGCCGCGAAGGTCTGAAGAAGAGTCGAGAGTTCAGAGTTTGAGAGTTGAAAGTCCGAACAGGGCCGAGAAGAGCGGGCAGAATTTTGAAGTGCCGCCTGTTTCCTCTACCGCCAAGTCCGAACGCTCAACGCTGAACGCTTAACGCTCAACCTAACTCTCAACCCTCAACCCTCACTCTCAACTTCCCATGTCCAGGCGCGACTACTACGAAATCTTAGGCGTCGAACGGCAGGCCGACGCCGGGCAGCTGAAGTCCGCCTACCGCCGGCTGGCGCTGCAGCACCATCCCGACCGCAACCCGAACGATCCTGCCGCCGCGGAACACTTCAAGGAGGCGTCGGAGGCCTATGCCGTGCTCTCCGACCCTGAGAAGCGGGCCCGGTTCGACCGATTCGGCCACGCGGGAGTCGGATCCTCGCCCGGCGGAGGTTTCGGGTTCGATCCGTCGAGCTTCGACCTCTCCGACCTGTTCGGCGAGATCTTCGGCGGACTCGGCGGCGGGGGCGGAGGAGGTCCGAGCCCCGGCAGCGACCTCATGTACCGGATGGAGATCTCGTTCTCGGACGCGGCGTACGGCGTCGAGGCGCCGCTCGTTCTCTCGAGGCTCGAGCGTTGCGCCACGTGCCAGGGATCCGGCGCCGAAAAGGGGACCAAACCGAAGACGTGCCCCGCCTGCCGCGGAGCGGGCCGGCAGCGGTTCTCCCAGGGATTCCTGACCGTCACCCGCCCGTGCGGCAACTGCCGCGGCGAGGGAAAGATCATCGAGAAGCCGTGCGGGGACTGCGAGGGGGAGGGTCGGCGGAGGGAGAGCCGGGACTTGAAGATCCGGATCCCCGCGGGCGTCGAGACGGGAAGCCGGCTTCGCCTTTCGGGCGAGGGCGACGCCGGAGCGAACGCGGGCGCGCGCGGAGACCTCTACGTCGTCCTCACGGTCGCCGACCACGACGTCTTCGCGAGAGAAGGGGACGACATCGTGCTCTTGCTCGAGGTTCCATTCCCCACGCTCGTGCTCGGCGGAGAGATGACCGTCCCGACGCTCGAGGATCCGGAGAAGATCTCGATCCCCCCGGGGACCCGCGTCGGCTCGGAGATCCGGCTTCGCGGGAAAGGGTTCGGCCGCCTGGGCCAGCGCGGGCGCGGCGACCTCGTCGTCCGGGCGTCGGTGCTGGTTCCCGCGTCTCCCTCCCACGCCGAAAAGGACGCCCTCCGCCAGTACGCGGAAATGACGGGCGCGCCCGTCGAGCCGCGAGGAGTTCTCGGAAAAGCGAAGAAGATCTTTTCCTAGCCGTCAGCTCTCAGCTGTCAGCTCTCAGCAAGAGAAAGATGCCGAATCTCTCGGGTGGTGACCGCTGAAAAATCCGTCCCCGACGGTCAACCGACTGACGGCGAACTGGCAGCCTGGCTGACAGCTGACCGCAAGGCTGAAAGCTTCTCGTGCCGCGCTCCCTCTTCTCGCGCCTCACCGTCCCCCGACGCGCCGGTGACGATACCGTCGTCGGCGTCGTTTCTCTCTTTGCCCCGCTCGGATTCGTCGAGGAGGGGAAGGATCTCGTGGCGTGCTTTCGCGAGGGGGACGCCGCTGTACGCGCCGCCGCGGCGCTCGGCTCCCGGGGAATCCGCTCGAGCCTGGTGACCGACATCGCGGAAGGCGACCCGCTCGAGGCCTTTCGCGCCGCGTCGAGGCCCTTCTCGGTCGGGGAGCGCTTCTGGATCGACCCCGGCGATCCCTCCGACGCCGTCGCTCCGGCCGGAAGGATCGCGCTCCGGCTGCCCGCCTCGCGCGCGTTCGGCACGGGCGGACACGAGTCGACTCGTCTGGCTCTGCTCGCGCTCTCCGACGAGCCTCCCGAAGGGCTGGCCGTGCTCGATGTGGGCACAGGCTCCGGAGTCCTGGCGCTCGCGGCCGCGGCGCTCGGAGCGGCGAGGGCCGTCGGACTGGACGTCGACGCGGATGCCGTCTTCGTCGCGCGTGAGAATCTCGGCCGCCACGATTTCGGCGGCCGCGTCGCCCTCCTCGCCGGGCCCCTCTCCGCGATCGGAGGCCGCTTTCCGATCGTCATCGCGAACATGCTCCCGGAGGAGTTCTTCGCGATCCGAAAGGACGTCCTCGCGCGGGTCGAGCCTCGAGGCCGCCTGATCCTCTCGGGAATTCCGCTTGATCGAGAGAGCGCGGTCGTCCGGCGGCTGCGATCATCGGGCTTCTCACTCGGCGGACGGCGCGCCGAAAACGAATGGGTGTGCGTGTGTCTCGACCGCGTTTCATAGTCCCCGCGCTTCCGGCGGCGGGGGAGCGCGTCTCTCTTCCCGAGGAGGAGCGCCGGCACCTCCGGTCGCGCAGGATCGCGCCCGGCGACGCCGTCGTTCTGATCGACGGGACCGGCGCCGAAGCGGACGCGGAGATCCTGCCCGGGAGCCCGGGCGCCCCCGTCCTCGCCGGCATCCTGGAGGTCCGCCCGGGGAAGGAGCGGGACTCGGCGGTGTGGCTGGGAGTCTGTGCGGTACGGCCCGAGCGCCTCGCGTGGGTGGCCGAAAAAGCGGGGGAGCTCGGCGTCGCGCGCCTCGCGATCGTGCTCTCCGAGCGAGCGCAGTCGTTTCGCGGCGGGCCCGGCACCGTGGCGAGGCTCGACCGGCTCGCTCGAGAGGCGGCGAAGCAATCCGGAGAGACGCGCTGGATGCAATGCGAGGGGCCCGTGACTTTCGCGCATGCTCTCGCCTCCGCCCCGGGCGCGTTTCGCGGCCTGATCGATTTTTCAGGAGAGGATTTTCCTCGATCGGGAATTCCGGATTCTGCGGCCCTGCTCCTCGGTCCGGAAGGAGGTTGGACGCCGGCCGAGTTGGACGCCGCACGCTCGGCCAAATGGCGCTCGCTGCGTCTTCCCACCCCGACGCTTCGCACCGAGACGGCGGCCATCGCGGCGCTCGTGCTTACGAGAGCCGGCATGAGGGAACCTGTCCGTTTCCTTTCGGAGCCCGGAGCTGAGAGCTGAATGCTGATAGCTGACAGCTTCGGAATCATCTTTCGCCGCCTGCCGGGTTGAGAGATACTTGCCTGCCCGCCCTGGAGCCCAACAACGGAGGCCGCCGCGATGTCCTACGAAGACGTCAAGAAAGTCTGGATGAACGGGAAGCTGGTCGACTTCGCCGATGCGAAGATCCATGCCTTCTCGCACGTCCTCCACTACGGCTCCGGGATGTTCGAAGGCCTCCGCGTGTACAAAACGAAGACAGGAACCGCCGCTTTCCGGCTGGATGAGCACATCGAACGGATGTACCACTCATGCAAGGTCTACCGGATGGAGGTCCCGTATTCGCGCACCGAGTTCAAGGACGCGATCTTCGAGACGATCCGCGCCAACGGATATGAAGACTGCTACGTGCGCCCGGTCGTCTACCGGGGGCTGGGGGCGCTCGGCGTGAACCCGTTCCGGAGCCCGGTCGAGATGCTGATCGCCGTCTGGAAGTGGGGCAAGTATTTGGGGGAGGAGGCGATCGAGAGCGGGGTGGACGTCTGCGTGTCCTCCTGGAACCGCATGGCGCCCAACACATTTCCGGCCATGGCGAAGGCGACGGGCAACTACCTGAATTCCGCTCTCATCAAGATGGAAGCCATCACGAACGGGTACACCGAAGGGATCGCTCTCGACAACGCGGGGCGCATCTCGGAAGGCAGCGGCGAGAACATCTTCCTGGTTTACGGCGGACGGATCCTGACGCCGCCTCTGGCGGGGACCATCCTTCCGGGCATCACCCGCGACTCGATCATGACCCTGGCCCGCGACGCGGGCTACACCGTCGCCGAGCAGCAGATCGCCCGGGAAATGCTCTACATCGCGGACGAAGTGTTCTTCACCGGGACGGCGGCCGAGATCACACCGATCCGCTCCGTGGACCGGATTCCCGTGGGGACGGGCTCGCGAGGCCCGGTGACCGAGCGGCTCCAGAAGGAGTTCTTCGCGCTCCTGGCCGGCGAACGCGAAGATCGGTACGGCTGGATGACCCCCGTGCCGGTAGAAACCCCGGTCTAGAGGTAAGCGTTCCGCGTTGAGCGTTCAACGCCTCACAATCGAGCGCTAGACGGGTCCGGACCGGCCGTCTCGACCAGCCGGTCAGCCGGCTAATGGGCTTTCCGGCCCCCCATCCCCCCCGGATCTCCTTCCCTTCCCGCCCGAACCGGCGTACCCTGAATCCAAAAAGAGGCCAATTCATGCACATCAACGATCTCCTGAAGGTCGCCGTGGAGCGCAAAGCGTCCGACCTTCACCTCAAGGTGAGCGCGTTTCCGGTCCTGCGGGTGGACGGCGTGCTCACTCCGATGACGGACGTCCGGCGCCTCATGCAGGAGGACACCATCGCCATGGCGTTCTCCATCATGTCGGCCCGTCAGAAGGAGAAGTTCAAGAACGACTACGAGATAGACATCGCGTACTCCGTCCCGAACCTGGGCCGGTTCCGGTGCAACATCTTCCAGCAGCGAGGCACGGTCGGCCTGGTCCTCCGCGTCATTCCCGCCCGCATCCTGAGCATCCGCGAGCTGCTTCTGCCGCCGGTGCTCGAGAAGATCTGCGCCGAGCAGAGAGGCCTCGTTCTCTGCACCGGGACGACGGGCTCCGGGAAATCGACCTCGCTCGCCGCGATGATCGACCACATCAACACGATCCGCAACGAGCACATCATGACGATCGAGGACCCGATCGAGTTCCTGCACCGCGACAAGAAATCGATCATCAACCAGCGGGAAGTCGAGGTCGACACGAAGGGCTTCGGCGTCGCCCTCCGCAGCGCGCTGCGGCAGGACCCGGACGTGATCCTGGTCGGCGAAATGCGCGACTACGAAACGATCGAGACCGCGCTGACCGCCGCCGAGACCGGCCACCTCGTCTTCTCGACGCTCCATACCCTGGATGCCACCGAGACCGTCAACCGCATCATCGCGGTCTTCCCCCCGCACCAGCAGAAGCAGATCCGGCTGCAGCTCGGTGCCGTCCTGAAGGCCGTCATCTCGCTGCGCCTGATGCCGCGGGCGGACGGACTCGGGCGCGTTCCCGCGGCGGAGATTCTCGTACGCACGGCGTACGTGCGCGAGTGCATCGAGAACAAGGAAAAGACCAAGCTCATCAAGGACGCGATCCAGGCCGGCACGTCCCAGTACGGGATGCAGACCTTCGACCAGTCGCTCTATCAGCTCTACAAGTCGGGGCTGATCACGCTCGAAGAGGCCTTGAAGCGCGCCACCAATGCGAACGAGTTCAAGCTCAAGATCCAGGGAATCCAGTCGACGGCGGACCTCGCCCGCGAGGAGATGGACGCCGAGCTCGAGGCGCCGTCGGACTTCAACCCGATCGCCGAGGAAGAGTCTCCCTTCGACTTCAGCCGCCAGGGGAATCCGGGGCACGGAAGAGGCTGAGGGGGAGACCGGGGCCGGCCGCCGAGCGACCAACGGGAGCGAGACGGCCGCCGTAATCGCGGTCAACTCGATCGGGTATCGAAGGCCCGGTCGCCTGACCTCTTCCGCGCGCGGAGCGGAGAAACGCGCTGAGAGCTGACAGCTGAGAGCTGACGGCCTTATCCTCCCCCGGTGCGCTCCCGACGGCCGAAACCCCCCTCCGATCCCGCCTCCGAGTCCGCCGTCCGGCAGGTCGCCCTCCGGCTGCTGACCGTTCGGTCCCGCGGATCCGAAGACCTCGCCCGGACGCTCGAGCGCCGGGGATTCGAGAGGGCAGCGGTTCGCGCCGCGATCGAGCGGCTGACCGCCGAGGGCTGGCTCGACGATCTGGCGGCGGCCCGCTCCGTCGTGCGAGCTCGGGCCGCGCGGTACGGGAGGTCGCGGATCGTCCGCGAGCTCTCCGTCCTGGGCTTCACGAAGGAGACCGCGAACGCCGCCCTCGAGTCGGAGGGCGCCGGCGCGGAACAAAAGGCGCTCTCCCGCGCTTTTGGTGTTCTCTGGAAGCGGACGGAGAATCTCGACACCGCCGCGCGCCGGCGCCGGGTCGCGGGTGCGCTCGCCCGGAAGGGTTTCGCGGGAGAAGCGATCTCTGCGATGATGAAAGGCTCTCATGACGACGACGATTCGGACATCGGCTGAGGTTCGCGAGCGGTTCCTGAAGTTCTTCGAGGAGCGCGGGCACCGCCGCGTTCCCTCGTCCTCCCTCATCCCGGCCGAGGACCCCACGCTCCTCTTCACCAACGCCGGGATGAACCAGTTCAAGGACGTCTTCACCGGCCGCGAGAAGCGCGACTATGCGAGGGCGACGAGCTCCCAGAAGTGCGTCCGCGCCGGGGGCAAGCACAACGACCTCGACAACGTGGGCTACACCGGACGCCATCAGACTTTTTTCGAGATGCTCGGCAACTTTTCGTTCGGGGATTACTTCAAGAAGGACGCGATCGCGTACGCCTGGGAGCTCATGACCTCGCGCGACGCGGGCTACGGGCTGGCGCCGGAGCGTCTCTGGGCGACGGTCTACACCGACGACGACGAGGCGGCGAAGCTCTGGGAGGCCTACCTTCCGAAGACCCGGATACTGCGGTTCGGCGAGAAGGAGAATTTCTGGTCGATGGGCGAGACGGGGCCATGCGGTCCCTGCAGCGAGCTCCACTACTACCAGGGAGAGGATCCGGCAGATCCCGCGAAGAACAGGCCCGAGCTCGTCAACGGCGAAGGCGACACGACCATGGAGGTCTGGAACCTCGTCTTCATGCAGTTCGAGCGTGACGCGTCGGGGACCATGACGCCGCTTCCGAAGCCGTCGGTCGACACCGGCGCGGGTCTGGAGAGAATCACCGCGATCCTCCAGGGCGCGAACAACAACTTCGACACGGACCTCTTCCGGCCCATCATCGGAAAGATTGAGGAGCTGACGAGAGTTGCATACATCGGGGGCATGGCCGTCGAGGACGCGCCGTTTCGCGTCGTCGCGGACCACGTGCGGGCGGCGACGATGCTCATCGAGGACGGAGTGCTTCCTTCGAACGAGGGGCGCGGCTACGTCCTGAGGCGGATTATCCGCCGCGCCTTGCGCTACGCGCGGCGCCTCGGCGTGGAGTTCGAACGCCCGTTCTTGTTGGAGCTCGTCCCAGCCGTGGCCGACATATTCGCGCGGGTCTATTTCGATGCCGGCGGCCCTTCGAAGCTACTCAAAGTGGAAAAGATCGGAATGACGCTGCGAGACGAGGAGCGCCGCTTCGCGAAGACGATGTCGGTAGGCGCCGACCGAGTCGGCGAGGCGATCTCAGATCTTCGCCGGCGGGGCGAATCGACGATTCCGGGGGATGTCGTCTTCCGTTTCTACGACACCTACGGGATTCCGATGGACTTGATCGAAGAGATCGCCGGGGACGAGGGAGTCTCCGTGGATCGCGGCGGCTTCGACCAGCTTTTAGAGCGGCAGCGCGCGTCCTCGCGGGCCTCGGCCCGGTTCGACGCTTCGGACGGGGCGGTGTTCGAGCGGATGGGCCTGCCCGAAGGGCACTCCGAGTTCCGGGGGTATCCGGAGCTCGACTTCACTTCGCTCGAGGGCGCCTCCGTCGTGGGACTCGTGCGCGACGGCGCGACCGTCGAGGCGCTGGCCGCGGGAGAGGATGGCGAAGCCGTCACGGACCGCACCGTCTTCTATCCCGAAGGCGGAGGCCAGGTCGCGGATCAGGGCCGCTGGACGTGGCCGGACGGCGAGGCCGAGGTCGAGGACGTGCGCCGGCCGGTTCCCAGCGTGATCGCGCACCGGGTCCGCGTGATCCGGGGCCGCCTCACGCCGGGAACGCGCGTCGCGATGGAGATCCCCGAGTGGACGCGCCGGCGCACCCAGGCCAACCACACGGGAACGCACCTCCTCCACGCCGCGCTGCGGCAGGTGCTCGGCGCGGGAGCCCGGCAGATGGGCTCCCTGGTGGCGCCCGACCGCATGCGCTTCGACTACGCGATCGGGACGCCTCCGACGCCGCAGCAGATCGCCGAGATCGAGCGGATGGTCAACGAAGCGATCCTGCGCGACGCGCCGGTCTCCAAGGAGGTCATGGCGATGGAGGACGCGCGCTCCAAGGGCGCCGACATGTTCTTCGGAGAGAAGTATGGCGAGCGCGTCCGCGTCGTCTCGGTGCCGGGCGTCTCGGTCGAGCTCTGCGGCGGATGTCACGTCAACCGCACGGGCGAGATCGGGGCGTTCAAGATCGTCTCCGACCGCGGCCTGGCTGCCGGCGTCCGCCGCCTGGAAGCCGTCACGTCTCTCGGCGCGGTCGAGCTCCTCCAGCAGGACGAGCGGACGCTCGCCGAGATGTCGGCGGCCGCGCAGGCGCCCCGGGAGGGGCTCGTGGCCCGCTGGCAGGAGCGGGAAGACCGGCTGCGCGCCCTCGAGCGCGAAGTCGCGTCGCTGAAGATGAAGCTGGCGTCGGGCGAGGGCGGCGGATCCGCCGCCGAGGCGACGGACGTCGACGGCGTGCGGGTGCTGACCCGGATCGCCGGCGGGCTCTCGATCCCGGAGCTGCGGCATCTCTCCGACACGCTGCGGTCGAGGTTGAAGAGCGGCATCGTGGTCGTCGGCACCGCGAAGGACGGAAAGACCTCGGTCGTCGCGGCCGTCACGCCGGATCTCGCCGCGCGGGTTCCCGCGTCGCGCGTCGCGGCCCGGATCGGCAAGGCGCTCGGTGGAAGCGGAGGAGGGAAGGCCGATCTCGCCCAGGCGGGAGGCAAAGACGAAGCCCTCCTGCCCGGCGCCCTGAAGGAAGCCGAGGCCGCCGTCCGCGAAATTCTGGCTGAGTCCGTGACACCCGCGTAAGACCCGAATATCCAAAGGGTTGCCGCTGCGGCGCCGCGCCGCCGCTCCTCTCCGCGAAACCCCGGGCTGCGCCTGGAGGCCGAAGGGCGCTATAATTCCGTGGCTCGCAATCTCGACAAAAACCCGCAGGAGCAGATGAAACGTCGCGTTGTCCTCGCGCTCGGGGCCCTTCTCGCGCTCACCGGCACCGCTCCGGCCACGGTGCGCGTCGGCGTGAAGGCCGGCAAGCATTTCATCTACAACGACGGCGTCGGTTCCTCGGCGCGTGAATCGATCCACCGGAGCGACGACTGGCTTGCGTCGAGGGTCCGGATTCCGTCGCTCTACGACGGGCTCATCGACCGCGCGTCGCGCGCGGCCGCCGTCGATCCGAAGCTCGTGAAATCCGTGATGCTGATCGAGTCCGCCTTCAATCCCGGCGCCGTCTCCCGCAAGGGCGCCCGGGGGCTGATGCAGCTCATGCCGGACACCGCGGGCCAGTACGGCGTTCGGAACTCGTTTGATCCCGCCGAGAACATTTCGGGAGGCGCCCGCCATCTCGCCTATCTGCTCGGCGTGTACAACGGCAACGTCGAGAAGTCCCTGGCGGCCTACAACGCCGGCGAGGCGGCCGTGGCCCGCTATGGAGGGATCCCTCCCTACAACGAGACGCGCCTGTACGTGAACAAGGGCCTGACGGCCTACTACGGAAAGGCCGTTCTCGGGGGCGGCTTCGGCCGGCCCGCCACGGAGAGCTGGAGGGTGGTCGGGAGGCCGGTCCGCATGCTGCGCGACCGGAACAACCGCCCGGTGATCACGACCGAGCTCTCGACCCGCTCCGGCCTGCGCTCCTAGGTCGGAGGCCGCGTGTCCCGAGCGACGACTGGCGAAGTGTCCCCGGCGGAACAGGGCGTTTTCGTCGTCCACCTGTCTCGCGCCCGGAAGCACCTCCAGGAAGAGCGATACGACGTCGCCCGCCAGGAGCTCGATCTCGCCGCGCTCGCCCGGCCCACCGACGAAGACGTCCTGAATCTGCTTTCCGTCATCGAATTCAAGCGCGGCTACTACAACGAAGCCGCGCGGGCCTGCCGTCTGCTGTTGAAGAACAACCCCGCTTCCGCCGTTCTTCACTCGAACCTCGGCCTGATCCTCTTCAAGGCGGGCGTGCTGGTCGAAGCGGAGCAGGAGTTACGCCGCGCCCTGGAGCTGCAGCCGGACCACGTCCGCAGCCATCTCTATCTCGGGCTTCTCTACCGGCTGCGTGGAAAGCTGGGACTGGCTCTCGAGCACCTGCGCTATGCCGGCGCCAAGCGCGTCGTCGTCGAGATCGAGGAGGCCCTGCGCCGGAACGCCCGGGACCCGGTTTCCCGCGCGGCGGCGCGCGCGACCGCGGCCTCGCCCCCGCTCAAGCTCGCGGAGCGGGTGACGCCTCCCCCGCCGCGGTCCGCGCCGATGGCGGTCGGCGTCCCCGCTGCCTCGGCCCCCGAGGCGTCCCCGACCGTCGCGGACCTCTGGAGAGAGGCGGGTCCGACTCCGGACGTCGCGCCGGCGCCGGAGATTCTGAGCGGCGGCGGCGAAGCGGCTCCTCCACCGGAGCCTTCGCCCGAAACGACGGATCGCATCCGAGTTCCCGACTTCATGCTCCCTCCGTTTCCCGAGGCCGAGTTGCAGGACGAGGCCGATTTCCTGCCGGAGGACGTGATTCCAGCCGACGCGGCCCCGGATCACGAAGCGGTCCGGCCGCCCGCGATCGAGGAGGAAGAGACCGCGCCGCGTCCCGCGGAAACGGCCGATGCGCGGCCTCGTGTCTCCACCCGCGAGCTCTCGGGGCCGCTGTCGCGCGAGTCCCGCATCGCGGCCGGGGCCGCCGCGCCGGAAGCGGATTCGAAAGACGATCTGGCCCGCCTGGAGCCCGTTCCCTCGGTTCTTCCCGGCGATCCCGACGGTGGCGCGCCGTCCCGCGACGAGATCGAGGCGCGCCCGCTCTTCCACGTGCGGCCCGAAGGCGGGCTCGAGATCGCCTCGCGCGGTGTCGTCTACGTGCGGAAGGGTTCCGTCGTCTGGTACAGCGGGAAGATGCGCTTCTCCTCGGAGCCGAGCTTCCGGGGAACGCGGCTCGAAAAAATCCTCCGGGCCGACGGCCGGGGCTACCTCTTCGTCAACGACCCCGGGCGGCAGGCGTATCGCCGGGACATGAACGGGCACGCCCTCTACATCGAGGGGAGCCGCGTGCTGGCGCTCGACCACGGCCTCTCGTTCCGGCTGGAGCCGATCCACGATTTCCGGATGAATCGCCGCGTCGACATCCTGAAGATCTTCGGACGGGGCAGCGTGATCCTTTCCGTCGGCGGGCCGCTTCTCTCGCACGAGGTGACGCCGGAGTTTCCGTTGAACGTCTCGTCCCGCGATCTCGTCGCGTGGACGGGCGAGCTCGTGCCTTCCGTCCTCGAAGACCGCTTCCTCGAAGAGGTCATGATGCCCGACATCGGAAGCGCGCCGAAGATCCGGTTCGAGGGCCAGGGGACGGTCATGACCGAGCCGCCTCGCCCGCGCCGCCGCGCCTCCGACCTCGCCCGCGCCCCGGAGGCCGACCGGAGGTCCTAAGAGACGGAGCCGGGAATCGGGAGGCGGCCGCGGTACTCCGCGGTCAACCAGATCGAGAATCGGGAATCGAAAGCCTCCTGGAGAGCGAACGCGGCGCCTGAAAAAACCTGGACGCTGCGCCCTCTGCGAGGAACGCCGAAGAGGGAGGCTGGCGGAGCGCGTCCGCGAACCCGTCGCCGTAGAGACGCGAAACGCCGCAGTCGAGAAGGCCTCGGACGCGGTGGACCCGGTGCCGCGTGGGCAGCGACACGTAGCGCTCTCTCCGCGGCGGCGGCGGAGTCACGCCGCCCCGGGCCCGGGCCGCCGGGGCGGCGGGGGAGGCGCTTGTCCGGGCGTGAAGGGGCGGCGGCGGGAAGCATCCGCTCAGGCGGAAGGTCGGGCTCCTGCGAGCGACGCGAATTTCTCGAGACGCGTGCGGGCGGCTTCGAGGATGCGGTCCACGGAAGCCTCGTCCTCATGCTCGCAGTACAGCCGAATCATGGGCTCGGTTCCCGACAGCCGGTGGAGGAGCCACCCCCGGCTGCCGAACGCGTACTTGACGCCGTCCTTGTCGCCGAGCCCCGTCACGGGGTGGCCCGCCACCTCGGCCGGCGGCTCCTGGCGTACCGAGGTCAGAAAGGCCGTAATGACGGGAACGGGAAGGTACACGTCTCGGCGGCCGTAGGCGAACTCGCCGAATTCCGCCGCCAGGTCGGCCAGCGCTCCGTCGAGGTTCCGGCCCGAGAGGGCGAGGCTTTCGATCAGAAGGAGCGCGTTCAAGACGCCGTCGCGTTCCGGGAGGTGAAAGGAAAACGCATAGCCGCCGCTCTCCTCGCCGCCCGCCGCCGCCTCGCCCCGATTCATCAGGTCCGCCACATACTTGAACCCGATCGGGGTCTCATGGAGAGGCGCGCCGAGCGACTCGGCGACCCGGTCGATGAGAAGCGATGTCGAGAACGTCTTCGCGATCCCTCCAGTCAGCCGGCGCCGCCGGTAGGCGTGCAGGAGGAGCAGGGCGAGGATCCGGTGCGGGGAGACGAAGCGGCCGCGCGCGTCGAGGACGCCCAGGCGGTCCGCGTCCCCGTCCTGAGCGACCGCGAGATCGAGCCCCTCGGCGCGGACGCGCTCCGCCGCCGCCGCGAGGTTTGAGGCGATCGGCTCGGGATGGACGCCGCCGAAGAGCGGATCCCGTTCGGCGCGGAAGGCGGCAACGCGCGTCTTTCCTCCGGAGAGGATGTCGGGGACGAGAGACCCTGCCGCCCCGTGCATGGAATCCGCGAGCACCGCGAGGCCGGCTCCGCGCATCGCGGGGAGATTGACGAGGGCGCCCAACCGCTCTCGGTAGGGACTCAGGAGATCCTCGACCCGAACGGTCCCCGCGCGAGCCGCCGGCGCAGGCCGCAGCGCGTCCGCCGCCCGCGCGACCGCATCGTACAGTTGCGGGGGGGCGCTTCCCCCGAAATGCGATTTGATCTTGAAGCCGTTGTACGCCCCGGGGTTGTGGCTCGCCGTGATCGCGACGCCGCCCGCGAGCCCCAGGTGTCCGACGTGGTCCGAGACCGCGGGCGTCGGGATCGGGCGGTCGGTCAGGAGAACCTCGAGACCCGCCGCGGCGAGAGTGTCCGCGGCACGACGGGCGAACTCGGGAGAGAAGAATCGTGTGTCGTGGCCGACGACGATCCTCGACGTGTCTCCCTCCGGAAGCGAACGGTAAACTTCCGCCGTCGCCGCCGAGAGACGCTCGATCGCCGCGAACGTGCAGCCCTCCGCGATGACCCCCCGCCAGCCGTCGGTGCCGAGCGGAAAGCTCAACGCGGAAGCGGCGCGTTTGCCAGCGGAGAGCGGATCGCGGCGAGCCGGTCTTCGGTCAGACCCTCCCGGGCGAGAAACTCGGACGCGCGCGCGAACCGGAATCCGCGGGCCGCCAGCCCGTCGAGCAGCGCCGGGATCCTGGGCGCGACGGGGTCGTCCCGGTCGCTTCCCAGGTGAAGCAGCACGATCCCGC
>JAIVJS010000032.1 GCA_020199905.1 Acidobacteriota bacterium | reverse complement strand
TTGCCGGGGTGCTCACGGTTTCACTCCTTTCGCTGTTGAACGGATGCCATGCGCCGCACTATCCTGCGCCCGGCCGCCCGTCGAGGCCGGACACCTGCCGCGTGCAGTCATATAGTTCCCTCAAAAGCCATTCAGTAAGGAGGAGCTTCATGAAGAGAACCGGATTCTTTTCAGCGCTCGCCGCATCCCTCGCTCTGATTCTCGCGGCGCCGGCAGAGGCGGCCGACCCCGGCACGATCGTCTTCGGCGCCGCGATCTCGATCACGGGAAAGACCGCGAAGGAAGGTGAGTACACGCGCGACGGCTACCAGATCGTGATCGACAAGATCAACGAAATGGGCGGCGTGAAGGTGGCGGGCAAGACGTACAAGGTCGCGCTGAAGTTCTATGACGACGAGTCCAAGTCGGAGCGGACGGCGCAGCTCGTCGAGAAGCTCATCAACGAGGACAAGGTCAACCTGATCCTCGGACCCTACGGATCGGGACCGTCCGGAACGGCGGCTCCGATCTGCGAGAAGTACAAGGTGCCGATGGTCGAGGCCAACGGCTCGGCGGAGAGCATCTTCTCCAAGGGGTACAAGTACACGTTCGCGGTGCTCTCGCCCGCGAAGCTCTATCTGCGCGGCCTGATCGACCTCGTCAAGGCAAAGGATCCCACCGCGAAGACGGTTGCCATCCTCGGAGAGAACGAGCCCTTCTCGAAGGAAGTCGCGCAGGGCGCGGCCGACTACGCCAAGGAAAAGGGCTTCGATGTTATCTACCACGAGCTGTATCCCACCAACACGCAGGACGTGAGCTCCCTCCTGACCAACATCAAAGGGAAGAACCCGCATGTGATCCTGGGATCGGGCCACCTCCAGGATTCCCTCCTGATCGTCAAGCAGGCGAAGGACCTCGGCGTGTCGCCCCGCGCGATGGGATTCTCGGTCGGCCCGTCGTCCCCCGAGTTTCGCGAGAACCTGAAGGGGAACGCCGATTACGTGTACGGGGCGACGCAGTGGACCCCGGCTCTGCGCTACGAGGGCACGGACCCGTGGAAGACCCCGCAGGCGTTCGCCGCGGCTTTCACCGCGAAGCACCCGGACTACAAGTCCATCCCGTACCAGGTGGCGGAGTCGGCCGCCGCCGTCTGGATCTTCGCGAAGGCGGTCGAGAAGGCGGGCAGCCTCGACGGCCCGAAAGTCCGCGACGCGGTCGCGGCGACCGACACCATGACTTTCTACGGCCAGATCAAGTTCGACTCGAGGGGCGTCAACATCTACAAGCCGATGGCCATCGAGCAGCTGCAGCCCGACGGAAAGAAGTACACGGTCTGGCCGGCCGCCGTCGCGGAAAAGGCCCCGCTCTATCCCATGGCCGCGTGGGATAAGAGGTAGGAGGAGGATCGGGAATCGGAATCGGGAATCGAAAGATTGGAGGCGCGGGGACTTTCCGGGAATGGCCCGTGGGATCCGGTCGTGGACATGGGTTGAGGAGCTGAGGACCGGGAATCGAAAAGGGGAGCCGGAGATCGAATATGAAAAGCGCGTCTGCTTCCGGCATTCCGGTTCCCGATCGATTCCCGTTTCCCGCTTCCCGATCCCCGGCCCCGGTTCCTTCTTCATGAGCTCCGCCGAGCTTTCCCAGGTCGTCGTCAACGGCCTGCTGCTCACGGGAATCCTCGCCCTCGTGGCGGTCGGGTTCTCGCTCGTGTGGGGCATCATGAACATCGTCAATCTCGCCCACGGCGCGATGATCGTGCTCGGGGCCTACCTGACGTTCGGGCTGCACCAGTGGAAGGGGGTCGATCCCTTCCTCTCGATCCCGATCTCCATGGCCGCGCTCTTCCTCCTCGGCTACGGGATCCAGCGTCTTCTGATCAACCAGGTGATTCGAGCGCCGCTCCTCGCCACCTTTCTCCTCACGTTCGGGCTCGAGATCCTGATCATCAACCTCCTGAACTACTTTTTCAAAGCGGACCTGCGCTCGGTCACGACCGGCTACAGCGGGTCGGGCTTCACAATCGGCCCCGCGAGGGTGCCCTACATCCGGCTGGCCGCGCTCGGCATCTCTTTCCTCCTCGTTCTGGCGCTCGGCGCGTTTCTGCGGCGGTCGAAGACGGGTCGCGCCATCCGAGCCACCGGCATGGACATCGACGCGGCGCGGCTGACCGGCGTGAAAGTCGCGAAGATCTACGCGATCACCTTCGCCATCGGCGCCGCCATGGCGGGCGCCGCGGGGTCGCTTCTCTCGCTGTCGGTGCCGTTCGACCCCACCTTTGGCGGCTCCTACACGCAGCGGGCCTTTGTGATCTGCGTTCTCGGGGGCCTCGGCAACGTCGTGAACGTCATCATCGGCGCCACTATCTTCGCCTTCGTGGAAGTCTTCGTGGGAGCCCGACTTCCGGCCCTCTCGCAGGCGATGACCTTCGCCATGCTCGTGCTGCTGCTGATCTGGCGGCCGCAGGGGATCGCCGGGAAATCGGTGTAACGGATGAATCGGCGGCGAGTCGTCACCTGGGCCCTTCTCGCGCTCGGCCTCGCCGCCCTGGTCCTGCTGCCCCGGTTCGTCACGTCCTACAAGCTGCTCACGTACACGCGCCTGCTCCTTCTCGCGTTGATGGCGCAGGGCTGGAACTTCATCGGCGGGTATACAGGGTACGCGTCCTTCGGCAACGTGGCGTATTTCGGGATCGGCGCGTACACGACGGGACTCCTGATGATCGGAAAATGGCACGTGCCCTTCTTCCCGTCTCTCTTTGCCGGCGCCGCGCTCTGCGCGATTCTCGCCGCACTCCTGGGTCTGCCGATCCTGAGGTTGAAGGGTCATTACTTCGCGATCGCGACGCTCGGGGTCGCGGAGGCGAGCCGGCAGATCGCCGACACCTGGGACAGCGTCACCGCGGGCTCGACGGGAATCGACCTGCCGCTCAAGACGGAGGGGGAGTTCTTCTATTACACCGCCCTTGCGCTCGTGGTCGGGGGGATTGCGGTGACCGCGCTCCTCGTGCGGTCCAAGGTGGGCTATGCCTGGGTCGCCATCCGGGAAGACCAGGACGCGGCGCGGATGCTGGGGATCGCGACCACCCGGTACAAGACGCTCGCGTACTCCCTCTCCGCGGCGTTTTCCGCGCTGGCGGGGGGCGTGACGGCGTACCAGAACATCCATGTGACCCCGACGGATTTCTTCAAGCTCGACTACACGCTGCAGTCGATCATCGCGGTGGTGATCGGGGGAACCGGAACCGTCCTCGGCCCCCTGATCGGCGCCGGGATCTACCAGCTTCTCTCGACCTACGTGTGGACGAAGTTCATCGAGCTTCACCCGACCGTGCTCGGGATCCTGATCATCTTCTTCGTCGTGTTCCTTCCGCGGGGCCTCGTTCCCCTCTTCCGCGCGACGCGCCGGACGGTTCAGACCGGCCGCGGTTTCCACTGGCGCGATCTCTTCGCGAACATCCGCGCGCACAGGGTGACATGAGCGTCGAGCCAGGCGGCGCCCCCGGGAACGTCGCGCCCGGCGGCGCGCATGCGAACATCGCCCCCGGCGAGCCGCTGCTCGTCGCGACGGGGATCACGAAACGTTTCGGAGGCCTCGCGGCGCTCGACAACGTGGACCTCACGATCCGCAAGGGCGAGATCCTGGGAGTGCTCGGGCCGAACGGGGCCGGGAAGACGACGTTCGTCAACTGCATCAGCGGACTCGAGAAGCCGACCTCCGGGCGGATTCTCTTCGCGGGGCAGGACATCACGCCGATGCCGAGCTTCCGGATCGGCCGCCTGGGCCTGGCGCGGACGTTCCAGGTCGTCAAGCCGCTCCGCCAGCTGACCGTTCTCGACAACGTGGCCGTCGGAGCGATGTTCGGCCGGCGCGGCGGAGAGCGGACCGCGGGGCAGGCGCGCGCCCGTGCGGCAGAGGTCCTCGAACGGGTGGGTCTCGCCCCGCGGGCGAAGCACAGCGCGAACGACCTGACGATCCCGGATCTGAAGCGGCTGGAGCTCGCGAAGGCCCTCGCCATGGACCCCGACCTGATCTTCCTGGACGAGGTGATGGCGGGCCTGAACCCGGTCGAGATCGAAGGGGCCATGGAGCTGATCCAGAGCATCAACCGCGAGGGCGTCACGCTCTTCGTCATCGAGCACGTGATGAAGGCGATCATGGGCATCTCCGACCGGCTCGTGGTGCTCCACTTCGGCAAGAAGATCGCCGAAGGGGAGCCGGCGAAGATCGTGGAAGACCCGCAGGTCATCGAGGCGTACCTCGGCGAGCGATTCGCCCGGCGCGCGCAGGGAGCGGGGCGGAAGGAGGCCCTGACGCCCGGCGGCGAATTCCGAAAGCCGCCCGAGATCGCCGCCGGTGAGACGCTGCTCGAGGTGAAGGATCTCTCCTCGGGCTACGGCGACGTCCAGATCCTGTGGGACGTCTCGCTCGAGGTCAAGAAAGGGGAAGTCGTCGCTTTGATCGGCGCCAACGGCGCGGGAAAGACCACGCTCCTCTATACGATCTCGCAGCTGCTGCGGCCGTTCTCCGGCTCGATCCGGTTCGCGGGAGAAGACATCACCAATGCGTCGACGGACCGGGTCTCCGGCGCGGGGATCGTCCACGTACCCCAGGGCCGGAGGCTCTTTCCGGGCCTGACGATCCGCGAGAACCTCCTCCAGGGCACGTACCAGCGGACGGACGCGAAGAAGGTCGACGAAGACCTCGAGTGGGTGTACGGACTCATGCCGAGGTTGAAGGAGAGGACGAATCAGCTCGCAGGCCGGCTCTCCGGAGGGGAGCAGCAGATGTGCGCCATCGGGCGGGGACTGATGGCGCGGCCCCGCCTTCTCTTGATCGACGAGCTCTCGCTCGGACTCGCGCCTCTCGTGGTCGACAGGCTTCTCGAGCTCATCTCTCACATCAACCAGCAGGGAACGACGGTGCTCTTAGTGGAGCAGGACGTGCAGGTCGCGCTCGAACACGCGCACCGCGGATACGTGCTGGAGACCGGCCGCATCGTCCAGTCGAGCCCGGCGGCGGAGCTTCTGGAAGACCCTCGCATCCGGCAGGCGTACCTCGGCCTCTGAGAACACGACGGGCGACTTGAGACGGCAGCGCGGCTCACCCGCATGACCTCGACGGCCGTGGCGGCGGACGGCGGCCGCGTCTCTCCCACCCGGCGCGCCAGCGCCGCGCTGACGCTCGCGACGGTCGCGGTGTACGCCGACATCTACATCACCCAGCCGATCCTCCCCGTGCTCTCGCGCGAGTTCCGGGTCCGTCCCGCGACCGCGGGGCTGTCGATCTCGATCGTCGTGCTGATGATCGCGATCGTGTCGATTCCTTACGGCTCGCTCTCGGACGCGGTGGGCCGCAAGCCGGTCATGGTCACGACCCTCTTTCTCCTCGGAGTCCCGACGCTCCTCTGCGCGGTGGCTCCCTCGTTCCCGGTACTCGTCGTGTTCCGGGGGCTTCAAGGCGCGCTCATCCCCGGCGTGACCGCGATCGCGGTCGCCTACCTGGGCGACGCTTATCCGGTCGAGGAGCTCGGCCCGAAGGTCGGAGGCTGGATCGCCGCGTCGGTGGCCGGAGGGCTGATCGGCCGCGTGGTCAGCGGTCTTCTCGCGGACTGGACGAACTGGCGGGCGCCGTTTTTGCTCTTCGGCGTCCTGACGATCGCCGCGGCCGCCGGTCTGGCGCGGGAGCTTCCGCGCGCGCCTTCCCGCCCGGCGCGGCTCGCGCTCGCCGGGCGGGAGATCACCCAGCATTTCTCCAACCGCCGGTTGATCGGGGCCTTCGTGATCGGGGGCGCCGTGTTCTTCTGCTTCATCGGGATCTTCACGTATCTGCCGTACTACCTGACGTCGCCGCCGTTTCGTCTCTCGACCGCGTTCGTGTCGAGCATCTACCTGGTGTACGTCGCGGGGATCTTCACGTCGATCGCCTCCGGCCGTCTTTCGCGCCGGTTCGGTGGACGGCGCGTCATGGCGGTCGGCCTCGTGATCGCCGCCCTGGCGGTGACGGGCACCCTGATTCGTTTCGTTCCGGCAATCATCGGGAGCCTGGTGATCCTCTGCGTCGGGATGTTCACGGTTCAGTCCACGGCGCCGGCATTCGTCAACTCCAACGCCCGGACCGGAAAGGGGGCCGCGGGAGCTCTTTACGTCGGTTTTTATTACGTCGGGGCGACCTTCGGATCGATCCTTCCGGGTCTCGCCTGGCAGGCGTGGGGATGGCCCGGGGTCGTCTCCTCCTGCGTCACCGCGCTGGCCGTGGGCCTTCTCGCCGACGGGGTGCTCTGCGTCTAGCACCGCAGCAGGCGGCAGACAGGAGGGGTCAGGGGAACGCGGGACGGCGAGAAAAAAAGAGAAAGCCGCGAGGAGCTTGTGGCGCCGGCCGCGGCATAAGATTCCGGTCAACGACTCCGGACGTATGAGGAAGGAGATTTCATGATTTCCAGGTCCATTCGAACGGCCGTTCGGGCGCTCGCCGCGGGAGCGTTCCTGGCGGGTCTTCTCGCTCCGGCGCTGCAGGCGCAGACCGAGATCAAGCTCGGCGCGGTCCTGCCCGTAACCGGGAAGGAATCGAAGATCGGGGCAGCGTACAAGCAGGCGACCGAGTTCGCGGTCAAGGAAGTGAATGACGCGGGGGGGCTCGACGTCGGCGGGAAAAAGCTCAAGGTGAACCTCTCGCTTCTGGACGACACGTCCGACGCCGCCAAGAGCGCGCAGCTCGTCGAGCAGCTGATGGCGCAGCAGAAGGTGGACGCGGTGATCGGAGGCTACGGCTCGCAGCTCGTGCAGGCGCAGAGCGTCGTGCCGGATCGTTACGGGATCCCCTACATTTCCGGCGGCGCGGGCGCGCGCAGCATCTACGGCCGGAGCAAGTGGGTGTTCGGGACCCTCTCTCCCGTGGACGTGCTGTCGCAGACGCAGATGGACTTCCTGAGCAGCCTGGTCGCCGGCGGAAAACTGAAGAAGCCTTTGAAGATCGCGCTCGTGACGGAGAACACCGAGCACGGCAAGGACTACGCGCAGGGCCTCAAGGATTTCATCAAGGCGCACCCCGGCGACTTCTCGATCGGCCTCGAGGAGAGCTTCGAGCTCTACACGCCCGATTTCAAGCCACTGATGAGCCGGGTGCAGGCGGCCAGGGCCGACCTCTTCATGGCCGACGCGCATCTCGAGGACTTCATCGCGATGCAGCGCACCTACACCCAGATGGGGCTGTCCCACCAGATGCTGACCTACGGCGCGCGGGGGGCGGATGCCGCCGGCCGCAAGGCTCTCGGAGCCGCCACCGACTACATCTTCGCGAGCGGCTGGTGGTCCGACCTGCTTCCGTATCCGCAGGTCAAGGCATTCAACGCGAAGTGGAAAGCCGCGGTGGGGAGCGATCCCCAGTGGTACCACGCCACCGCTTATGAAACGGTCCGCGCGCTGCTCGCGGCGATCCGCTCGGCCGGGAGCCTGAAGCCGGAAGCGATCCGCGCGTCTCTCGCGAAGACCGAGCTGAAGGACTCGATTCTCCCGGGCGGCGTCCTGAAATTCACCTCCACGGGCCAGGCCGTACTTCCCTTCGTCGTGACGCAGAACAAGCCCGGGGACAAGGTCGACATCGTGTGGCCGCGCGAGGCCAAAACCGGCGAGGCCGTCGCTCCCGTTCCTCGGAGCTGAAGATTCGATCGATGCCGTGCCGCGATGCCCTCCCTCTGCCGACGGGGGAGGGCCGGGACCCGGTCGTCTTCTCCCGCGACCTGCGCTGCGTTCCTTCGACGGCGGGGACCTCCCTCGAACCCGCGCCGATGGTCCGTGAATTGCTCCCGAGAGCGGCGAAGCCATGACGGAATCGAAACCCCGCTTTCTCGAGGGACTGCTGGGATTGCTCGGCCGGGAGCATCGCGTCCGGGCCCGCGACCTTCCCGATCTCGCCGACGTTCTGCTCTCCCGACGCGGCGAGGCCTCCGGGATCGCCCTCGCGCATCAGTTGCTGACGACCTATTCGGGACTCGCCGCCCAGGAAAAGCAGTGGTTCCTGGACGTTCTCGCGGAGAAATTCGGAGCCGAGACCGCGCGCATCGACCGGGCAATCGAGGCGTACAGGCAGGACCGAGGGCCCCGCACCGCGGCGGCCCTCCATCGCGCGGCCGAGCCGCGCCGTCAGGAGCTGATTCGAAGGTTGAATGCCGCTCCCGGCGGAACCCTGGCCCTGATCCGGATGCGGGAAGACGTCCTGCGGGAAGCCGCGGAACGGGAAACGATGCGCGCCGTAGACGCGGATTTCGTGCACCTGTTCTCTTCCTGGTTCAACAGCGGGTTCCTCGTCCTGGAACGCATCGACTGGTCCACTCCCGCGCGGATTCTCCAGAAGATCATCCAGTACGAGGCGGTGCACGCGATCACGAGCTGGGAGGATCTGCAGCGCAGGCTCGACCCGTCGGACCGTCGGTGCTTTGCCTTCTTTCATCCGCGCCTCTCCGGGGAGCCTCTGATCTTCGTCGAGGTGGCCCTGACGTCCGCGATCCCCGAGACGATCGCCCCGCTGCTGGAGGACTCGCGGGCGCCGGCCCACCTCGAGCGGGCGACCACCGCCGTCTTCTACTCGATCTCCAACTGCCAGCCCGGGCTGCGAGGCGTTTCGCTCGGCAACTTCCTGATCAAGCAGGTCATCGACGAGTTGAAGCGCGAGTTGCCCGCGCTTCGCACCTTCGTCACCCTCTCCCCGGTGCCCGGCTTCGCGGCCTGGCTCCGCCGCGAGCGTAACGCGCCGGATTCGCGGCTCGACCCTTCCGAGAGGGGCCTGCTCGAGGCCGTCGACGAAGCCGACTGGGCGAAGCGGCCGGCCGCCCGGAGCGCGGTGAAGCCGGTCCTGCTGGCGGCGGTCGCCGATTACCTCGTGCGCGCCAGAAACTCGGCGGGCAAGCCGATCGACCCGGTGGCCCGGCTTCACCTGAACAACGGAGCGCGGCTCGAGCGGATCGACTGGCTCGGCGACCTATCCCCGAAGGGGCTCTCGCAGGGCCTGGGGTTCATGGTCAATTACCTCTACGATCCCGCCCGCATCGTCGAGAACCACGAGCGGTTTGCCGAGAGGGGCGAGGTGGTCATGTCTCCGTCGATCCGCAAGCTCCTGCAGTCCGGAACCGGACTTGCGGCGGAGGCGTCCCGGCTGGACGTCGCCCCGGCGGCTCGCAGCGGTGGACGCCCATGAGCAAGATCCTCGGGGTCCTGGCCGACTCCCTGCTCGCGGGAGGGCTGTACGCGACCATGGCGTACGGGCTGGCCGTGATTTACGGTGTCATGCGCATCATCAACCTCGCCCACGCGGGGTTTCTGATGCTCGGCGCGTACGCCACTCTCTTCCTCTTCACCCGCTTCCACATCGACCCGTTCGTTTCCCTCGCCGTCGTCCTTCCCGCGTTTTTCCTCATCGGGGTTGCGCTATACCTGGCGGTGGTCCGCCGGCTCCCGCGTTCGGGCGCGACGCCGTCGATGGAATCGCTCCTGCTCCTCTTCGGCCTGTGGCTGGTGCTTCAGAACCTCGCTTACGCGATCTGGGGCGGCGACACTCAGTCGATCCTGACGGGCTACACGATGAAATCGATCTCCTTCGGCGGCGTCCGCGTCGGCGTTCCGCTGGTGCTCGTTTTCGCCGCGAGCGCGATGTCCCTTCTCGTCCTGACGCTCTTTCTGAAGCGGACCTACGTCGGCAAGGCGATCCGCGCCGTTACCGCCAATCGCGACGCGGCGCTGATCTCCGGCGTCAACGCCGATCGGATCTCGGCTACCGCGTTCGGTCTCGGCACCGCCTTCGCCGCCATGGCGGGCACCCTCATGTCGACCCTGTATGCCTTCACACCTGACTTCGGGCGAAGCTTCCTGCTGAAGGCGTTCTGCATCATCGTGCTCGGCGGCATGGAGAGCGCCGCGGGGGTCGCCCTCGGGGCGTTCGTCCTCGCGCTTCTCGAGAACGTGATGGGCGCCTACACGCCCATTCCAACGACCTTTCAGGATGCGATCAGCTTCAGCCTGCTCGTCATCGTGCTCGTCCTGCTCCCGCAGGGCCTGCCCCGGCTGTTCACGCGGATCTCGCGCCCGGCGCACACCCGATGAACGCCCGGAACAGGCGGTCGGCGGCGGCGATCGTGCTGGCGCTCCTTCTCCTGCTGATCGCGCCGCGCTTCCTCGAGCGCGGCACCCTGAACGATCTGTGGAGCATCGCGTTCGCCATCGTGCTCGCGTCCGCCTGGAATATCCTCGGCGGCTTCGCGGGGCAGATCTCGATCGGCTACTCGGCGTTTCTGGGCATCGGCGCCTACACCACCGCTCTGCTGTCTCTCAAGGGAGTTGGTCCCTACTGGACGCTTCCCCTCGGAGCGCTTCTCGGCGCGGCCTTCTCCTACGTCGTCGGGCTTCCCACGTTCCGGCTGCGGGGACCCTACTTCACGATCGCCACGATCGGGGTCTCCGAAGCCGTCCGGGTGTACGCGGCGGGCGTCTCCTACACGGGCGGATCGAGCGGCCTCCGCATGCCTCCCGGCACGTTCGACTTCGGGCGCGACTACGCGGCCATGATGATTCTCGCGGCCGCGGTCGTTCTGCTCTCGCTCTGGATCCGCTCGAGCCCGTTCGGCAAAGCGCTCTTCGCCATTCGACAGGATATCGACGCCGCGGAGGCTCTGGGCATCCATTCCACCCGGGTCAAGCTGGTGGCGCACGCGGTCTCGGCCGCCATCGTGGCGCTGGCGGGCGGCCTCTTCGCCATCAATTTTCAATACATCTCGCCGGGGTCGGTCTTCGACTTCCGCCTGAGCCTCTCGATCGTCCTGATGCCGATCGTGGGGGGCATCGGAACGGTGGCCGGACCGATCCTCGGCGCGATCATCTTCAGCTATCTGCAGATCAAGCTCCTGTCGACGCCGGCTCTGCGGGATTCGTATCTCTTTCTCTACGGCGGCCTCCTGATGGTCGTCATGCTTTTCGAACCGCGGGGTCTGGTCGGCGCGTGGCAGCGGCTGCAGGGACTCGTGCGGCCTCCGATGCGAAAGGCGATGCCGCGTGCCTGAGGCGCTGCTCGCCGTGTCGGGCGTGTCGAAGCGGTTCGGCGGACTGCTCGCCCTGAACACGGTCTCCTTCGAAGTCGAGGCCGGGCAGATCTACGGCGTCATCGGACCGAACGGCGCGGGAAAGACCACCCTGTTCTCGTGTCTCGTCGGCGCGGCGCGGCCGACCGCCGGCGAGATCCGGTTTCGGGGCGGGAGGATCGACGGCCTTCCGAACTGGGCCGTGGTCTCCAGGGGCGTCGTGCGCACGCATCAGATCGTGCGGCCCTTCCGGCAGATGACGGTGCGGGAGAACGTCTCCGTGGGCGCGCATTTCGGCGCCGGACGGCGACGCGGCGCGGAGGCCGCCTCCCGCGTCGGCGCCATCCTCGAGAAGACGGGCCTCGCTCCCCGCGCGGAGGCGCTCGCCGGAACGCTCACGATCGGCGAGTCCAAGCGCCTCGAGATCGCGCGGGCCCTCGCGACCGAACCGTCCGTTCTCTGTCTCGACGAGGTCATGGGAGGGCTGAATCCCTCCGAGATCCAGGGCGCGATGTCGCTCATCCGCACCCTGCGGGAGGCCGGGCTCACGGTCCTTCTGATCGAGCATCACGTTCACGCGGTGGTCGGCCTGTCGGACCGCATCCTCGTGTTGAACTTCGGCGAGCGGATCGCGGAGGGGGCGCCGGCGGGCGTGATGCGCGACCCCGCCGTGATCTCGGCGTATCTCGGCGAAGACGCCCCCGAAGGGACTCCCTCGTGAGCCTCCTCGCGGCGGAGGGCATTCACTCCTTCTACGGTGACGTCCAGGCGCTGTGGGACGTCTCCTTCGAAGTGGACGCAGGCGAGATCGTCACGCTGATCGGCGCCAACGGGGCGGGGAAGTCGACGCTCCTGAAAACCGTCGCCGGGCTGCTGGCGCCCCGCCGCGGCCGCGTCGTCCTGGACGGCAGGGACGTGGCGGGGGAGCCGGCGTACCGGCTGGTCGAGCGCGGGCTCGTCCTGATCCCGGAAGCGCGCCAGCTCTGGCCGACGATGACCGTCCGCGAGAACCTCGAGATGGGCGCGTACTCGCGCGCGGCCCGGCCCGAGCGCGCGAAGAGCCTCGAGAGGGTCCTGGCGATGTTTCCCGTTCTCGAGAAGCGGGCGCGGCAGAATGCCGGCACGCTCTCGGGAGGCGAGCAGCAGATGTGCGCCATCGGGCGCGGCCTCATGGCGCGTCCCAGGATCCTGCTCCTGGACGAGCCCGCGCTGGGGCTCGCGCCGAAGCTCGTGCGGGAGGTCTTCGCCGCGTTGAAGGAGATTCGGGCCGCGGGCGTCACTCTTCTGCTCGTCGAGCAGAACGTGCCCCACGCCCTGGCGCTCGCCGACCGCGCGTACGTTCTCGAATCCGGCCGCGTCACCCGCACCGGACCCTGCACGGAGCTCTCCCGCGACCCCCGGGTGCGCGAAGAGTTCCTCGGGATCGCCTCCATTTGAGAGAGAGCGCCGCCGCGCGGCTGTTCTCCCACCTGTCGGCGAGGTCCGGCGGCGACGCCGTGGTGTTCGCGGGCCGCACCCTGACCTTCGGTGACCTCGAGTCCCTCTCGCGCCGCTATGCGAGCGGTCTCGCCGCCCTGGGAGTGCGGAAAGGAGACCGCGTCGCGGCCTTCGCCGAGAGCCTGCCGGAGGCGATCGTCGCGATGCTCGGCCACTACCGGCTGGGCGCCATTCACGTTCCGATCAACACGCGGTACCGCGGCGAGGAGGCGGGCCACATCCTGGAGGACGCGGGCGCCGCGACCGTGGTCGTCCGCGCCGGCAGCGAATCCGAGGCGGTCCTGCGGAGTCTGCCGGGAAAGCGGAGGGTGATCGTGATCGGTGGGGACGGAGGGCCGGGCGCCGTCTCGTTCGAGTCCCTCCTCGAAAGCTCCGAAATTCCGGGCGACCCTCCGGTCGGGGACGGCGACCCGGCCGTCATCATCTACACCTCCGGGACGACCGGCAAGAGCAAGGGAGCGGCTCTCTCTTACCGCGCGCTCGTGGCGAACATCGGAGCGCTCACGCGCCTCTGGCGCTTCTCGGAGGCCGATCGGCTCGCTCTGACTCTTCCGCTGTTTCACGTCCACGGGTTGTGCATCGGAGTGCATGGGGCACTCTTGTCCGGGGCGGCGATCCTGCTCTTCGAGCGCTTCGACGCCGCGAAGGTGGTCCGCTCCTTCGCGGATCAGGGCGCCACGATCTTCATGGGCGTCCCCACGATGTACGTCCGGCTGCTCGAGCTTCTGGACGAGCGCCCCGAGCTCGCGGCGTCGCTCGCCCGTGGACGACTCTTCACGTCGGGAAGCGCCGCTCTGCCCGCGGCGCACTTCGAGGAGTTCCAGCGCCGGACCGGTCACCGCATCCTGGAGCGCTACGGGATGACCGAGACGCTCTTCACCCTTTCGAATCCCTACGAGGGGGAGCGGCGTCCCGGCACCGTTGGTCTGCCGGTTCCCGGCTGCGATGTGCGTATCGTCGAGGAAAACGGGCAGGAGGCGGGGGAAGACGCGCCCGGCGAGGTGCTGGTGCGCGGCGACAGCCTCATGACCGGATACTGGGGTAAACCTCCGGAAACCGCCGCCGCGTTTCGCGACGGCTGGTTTTCGACCGGGGACATCGCCCGGCGGGACGCGGCGGGCTACGTGAGCATCGTCGGGCGCAAGTCCGTCGACGTGATCAAGAGCGGAGGATTCAAGATCTCGGCGCGCGAGATCGAGGACGTGCTGCGCGAGCACCCCCGCGTCCGGGAAGTGGCGGTCGTCGGCCAGCCCGATCCGGTCTGGGGCGAACGAATCGTCGCCGCCGTCGTCCTCCGCGATCAGAGCGCGCCCGTGGATGCCGTGGACACGGCCGAGCTGCTGAACGATCTGGCGGCCTTCACCGGGGAGAGCCTCGCGGACTACAAGCGTCTCCGGGCGGTGTGCGTCCTGCGCGAGCTTCCCCGCAACGCGATGGGGAAGGTGCAGAAGCATCGGATTCTGGAGGTCCTCGGGAAGGAGTAGCCGCGCGCTTCGAAGTGAGCCCGACGTGGCCTGTGAATCTCTTTTCGACCGTGGGCGTAGGTGGAAAGGGGACCTATTTGCGATGAGCACTTCCATTTCTGCGGATCCGTCCGTGGCCCGAAGGGGAACCGTCGAGGTCGAAGCCTGGGCCACGCCCGCCGCCCATGCCCCCCTCGAGCCTCTTCGCATTCCGCGCCGTGAGCCCGGTCCGCGCGACGTTTCGATCGAGATCCTGTACTGCGGGGTCTGCCACAGCGACATCCATCAGGTCCGCGACGAGTGGGGCGGCTCCCTCTTCCCCCTGGTGCCCGGACACGAGATCGCGGGCCGCGTCATCGACGCGGGCGGCGACGTCCGGAGATTCAAGCCGGGAGATGCCGTGGGTGTGGGCTGTTTCGTCGATTCCTGCCGCGAGTGCGAGGCGTGCCTCGCCGGAGAGGAGCAGTACTGCGCCCGCGGCGTAACGCCGACCTACAACGGGCGGGAGCGCGACGGAAAGACACCGACGTACGGAGGGTATTCCGCTCAAATCACCGTGAACGAGGACTACGTGCTGCGCATCCCCGAGAGCCTCGCGCTCGACGGCGCCGCGCCGCTTCTCTGTGCGGGCATCACCACCTACTCCCCGTTGCGGCATTTCGGCGTGAAGGCCGGGGACGAGGTCGCCATCGTCGGACTGGGCGGGCTCGGCCACATGGGAGTGAAGCTCGCCCGCGCCCTGGGGGCGCGTGTCACCGTCCTGAGCCATTCCCCGCGGAAAAGGGACGACGCCCTCCGGCTCGGAGCGGACGATTTTCTGGTGACCGGCCCCGCGGCCTCGTTCGAGAAGAACGCCTCGCGGTTCGATTTCATCCTGGACACGGTGTCGGCCGCGCACGACTACAACGCCTACCTGAACCTGCTGCGGCGCGACCGGACTATGGTTCTCGTCGGGCTGCCCGATCCGACGCCTTTGTCCGCCGGCGCGCTCATCGGCGGGCGACGCCGCCTCTCCGGCTCGGCGATCGGGGGAATCCGCGAGACGCAGGAGATGCTCGATTTCTGCGCGGAGCACGGCGTCGTCTCGGACATCGAAGTCATACCGATTCAGAAGATCAACGAAGCCTACGAGCGCACGCTCGCGAGCGACGTCCGCTACCGGTTCGTGATCGACAACAGGAGCCTCGACGACGCGGGAAGCGAAAACCGCTGATGCCGGAGACCTCGAAGACACGGGCGTTCCAGGTCTCGGCGCCTGAGGGCTCGCTCGATCTCGTGCAGCGCGACTCGGTCGAGCCCGGACGCGGCTCGGTTCGCGTCCGCGTCGAGGCGTGCGGGATTTGTCACAGCGACGTGCTCACCCGCGACGGGCTCTGGCCCGGGCTTTCCTTTCCCCGGGTTCCGGGCCACGAGATCGCGGGATCGATCGAGGCGCTCGGACCCGACGTCGCCGGATGGCAGGTCGGGGACCGGGTGGGCGTCGGCTGGCATGGCGGCCACTGCGGGCACTGCGATTCGTGCCGGCGGGGCGATTTCGTCACCTGCCAGGTCGCCGCCCGGGTGCCGGGCATCTCCTACGACGGCGGCTACGCGGACACGATGATCGCCCCCGCGGGCGCCCTCGCGCGCATTCCCGGGGACCTCTCGGCGGTCGAGGCCGCGCCGCTCCTCTGCGCGGGCATCACGACGTTCAACTCGCTTCGACACAGCGGCGCCCGCCCCGGCGATCTCGTCGCCGTGCTCGGCGTCGGCGGCCTCGGCCACCTGGCCGTCCAGTTCGCCGCGAAAATGGGCTTCGACACCGTGGCGATCGCGAGAGGAAAGGACAAAGAGGGTCTTTCCCGCGAGCTCGGCGCCCGCCATGCGATCGACAGCGAGGCGTCCGATCCCGCGGCGGAGCTCACGCGGCTCGGCGGGGCGAAAGTGATTCTCGCCACCGTCACGAGCGGGCAGGCGATGGCCGCCGCCCTCCCCGGCCTCGCGGTGGACGGCCGGCTGGTCGTTCTCGGCGCGCCTCACGACCCGTTGTCG
>JAIVJS010000031.1 GCA_020199905.1 Acidobacteriota bacterium | reverse complement strand
CACCCGCCCCGACTGCTCCGTCAGAAACAAACGCCCGTCCCCACCCGACACGATCGACGTCACCGCCGCCAATCCGCCCGCCAGCGGCTGCAGCACGATGTCGCCTGTCGCGGCCGGCTGCGCCGCGGACGGTTCTGCGTTCAGCGTCGAGCGTCGAGCGTCCTGAGAGCCCCAGTTCGAAGCGAGAAGTATCAGCGCGCCAAAGGCAAGAGGCACCGTACGCAGAGACTTACGTCGAAAGGAGGAAACAGAGAAGAGAGGGGTCATGAGTACCTTCCACCGCAAAGCGGATGCCGCCGCGGGAAATTCCGCGCTGAAGGAGTCTTTAAGCAGGCAGGGCGAAGGCGCGGACGGGGAAGCTGCCGATCGCGCGGACGGGAGCCGGGACCGCGAAGAAGCGGAACGGCGGTGACCCGAAGCCGAGGCTCGCGAGGTTCGTCAGGTGCTCGACGATGGGAATGCCGGCGTCCAGGAGCAGCGTGTGCGCGGGCCGGGTCTGATCGGCGGTGTCGTCGATGTTCAGCGAATCGATACCGACGAGGCGCGCGCGCGACGCCGCCAGGTGTGCCGCCGCCTCGCGCGTCAGAAAAGGATGGGTCCCCGATCCGTACTCCGGCGTTCGCCAGTGGATGTCCCATCCCGTCCATATGAGCACGGCGCGATCCTCCACCGCCGCTTTGTCGAAGATTTCCGGGCCGAGAGATCGCCCCTTTCCGCGCGCATCCACGAGAAGGCCCGCCACTCCGGCGACCCGATCGAGCGACAGACCGGCGATGTCGGCTCCGCCCTCGAAGCGATGGAACGGCGCGTCGATGTACGTGCCCGTGTTGGCGACCATCTCGATCCGGCCGATGGAGAAGGTCGTCCCGGCCGCATAGCGTTCCCGGGAGGCCTCCCGGGTCAGGTGCTCCGCGACGAGCGGCGCGGGCAGGCCGGGATAGGTCGTCATCCCCGACTCGATCGGATGGGAGAGATCGAGCGGACCCGACGGGCGCGCGCTCAGGAGGCGTCCCCGGCGCCGGGACGGCGAGGTTTCGCGAGTGCCCTCACGAGGCGAATCTGCCCCGCGTGGTACAGGTCGTGGGCCGCGATTCCCCGGATGAGCCGCGCCGCCGAGTGCTCTCCAGCCGAGGCGCGGCCCGCGAAGCGCGACTCCGGGAGAGCGGAGATGACCTCCCGCAGGAGGCGGTGCTCGTCCCCGAGCAGATCGAGGTCCTCTTTCCACGACGCCTCTGAGCCAGGCCGCTCGATCCAGTTGCTGCCTTCGAGACGGAACGAACCTCGCCTGGCCCCGGTGAGCCGGCGGCGGACGGCGTACTTCCAGTAGGCCGCGTGCACGACGAGCTCCCGGATGTTGTGCCGCCCCGGCCGCGGCCGCCACGCGGCGTCCGCCGCCGAGAGCCCCCTCAGCGAGCCGCGGAGATTGGGGCCATGCCACGCCCGGCGGTCGTAGGCCTCGTCGATCAACGGAAGGAGCAGCGCAACGGAGGAGGCGACCGGGCGGCGCGAGGCCGAGGCGGCGGCCGCGCCGCGCGCGACTGAGGCAGCGGCCGCGCGGCGCGCGGCCGTCACGACGCGTTTTCCCGGGCGAGCGGGCTCTCCTCGATCGGCGGGCTGGCGGCCGGCCGCTTCTCTTCCGCCTCCCCACCGTACCGGATGATCAGCGCGACGGCGCCGACGATCGCGGCGGCGGCGAGGCCGATCCGGAGCGTCAACGCCTCTCCGGCGAACGCCCATCCGAGCAGCACGGCCACCACCGGGTTCACGTAGGCGTACGTCGTCACGCGCGCCGGCGTCGTCACCTTGAGCAGCCAGATGTAGGCGGAGAACCCGATCAGCGAGCCGAAGACGATGAGATATCCGAGCGAGAGCACCGAGCGAAGCGATACGGACGACGCGTGCAGGCGGGCGCCCTCCCCGAAGGCCAGCCCCGCTATCCAGAGGAGGGCTCCCCCCGCGATCATCTCGATCGAGATCGCCAGAAGGGTCGAGCTCGGAAGGGCGGCGCGCCGCGAATAGAGCGAGCCGATGACCCAGGACAGCGCCGCGAACATCAGCGCCGCGGCGCCGAGCGGATCGACGTGCTCGCCTCCTCCGAAGCGTCCCGGCAGGACCAGCAGCACGAGCCCGCCCAGGCCTATGAGAAGACCGGCGAGGACGGCCGCCGGAGGGCGGCGGCGGCGCAGGATCCCCTGCACAACGGCCATCCAGATCGGCACCGAGGCGACGATCAGCGCGGCGAGCCCGGAGGGGACGCGCTGCTCCGCCCAGGAGACGAACCCGTTTCCGCCCAGAAGCAGAAGGCCCCCGATGATCGCCGCGGACTTCCAGTGGCGTTTCTCCGGTAGCGCGGCTCCGCGCGTCCGCAGAAAAGCGAAGAGGAGCAGGCCCGCCGTCAGGTGCCGCGTTCCCGCCATGACGAACGGCGGAAAGGATTCGACCGCGAATCGGATCGCGAGATACGTCGAACCCCAGAGGATGTAGACGGCGGCGAATCCCGCGACGAGGTGGGACCGCGGGGGCGCGGGCGCCATCAGGACGCCGGAGGGAGTGCGCGTGCCGCGGACAGGCTCAGCCATGCGCCGCCGCTCCCGCGCGTTCCTGGTCCGACTTCAGGGGAAGGGCCGCGGTCTCCTTCACGACCTCGAGTACCATCGTGGTCCGGGTCGACGAGAGCGTCGAGATCCGACCCAGCCGCTCGCGCAGCAGCCGGCCGAGCGCCTCCGCGTCGCGGACGCGGACCTTGGCGAGAAAACAGTCTTCACCGGCGACATGATGGAGCTCGAGGATCTCCGGGATCCCCGCGAGCTTCTGCGCGGTCTGATCTCCGCCGGGACGGTCGTTGGAGCGGATGAAGATGAAGGCGAGCTGGCCTAAGTCGAGCGCCGCCGGATCGATCTCCGCCCGGTACCCGCGGATGATCTCTTTCTCCTCGAGCTTGCGGATCCGCTCGAACACCGCGGAGGGGGCGAGGCCCACCTGGCGGGCGATCTCCGCATTGGAGGTGCGGCAGTTTTCCTGAAGGATCGACAGAATTTCGGCATCTAGAGAGTCGATCATTCGCAAATTACACCATTCTTGAGTCAAATCGTCAAGAGCCTCAGAACGCCGGTCCCCAGCGAAACCGGATGGGGCCGAGCCGGCGGACGCGCCCCCCGGGCTCCTTCAGCTCGACCGTCATCGCCCGATCCCGGACCGGGCCGACGGGGGCGGAGACCTCCGCGCGGAAACCCGTGGTCGCGGTGTCGCCCAGCTCGGGGAGGACCGCGGCGACGTCGGGGCGCGGGTACCTCTGCGGCCTTACGACCGGGCCCCCGTCGAACGCGATCGCGACCTCCACCTCGCCGGCGGACGCCTTCGCCCACCCGCTGACGGACACGGCCCCGCGGATGGTTCGGCTCCCCGGCGACTGGTCGATCCAGCCGGGAATGGTGTCGTCGTTTTTCCCGCTCGTCCACCAGACCGCGGCGACCTCCCGTCCTCGCGGCGAGACCTCGCGGTGGAAAAGCTGGCGCGACGCGAGCACGAGCTCCGACTCGCGCACGCGCCAGAGCCGTTCGGGCTCGAGATCGAGCCCCTCTCCGAATCGAGTCGGATAAGCGAAGACGCCGAGGATCTCGACGTAGACGGAGATCGCCAACAGAGCCGCGAAAAGAAACACACGGCCGCGAGCGCGTCCGCCGCCCCCGCGGTCGAACAGGCCCCAGCCGACGGCGGAGAGGATCGTCAGGACCGGGACGACGTCGAGGACCAGGCGATATCCGAAGGACGATCCGCCCCACCACATCCCCCAGTACGAGAAGAGAAGAAGCGTCGCGGCCGCTCCCGAGGCGAGCCACGGCAGAGGCTCGTATCGCCGCCGCCCGCGCGACCTCCAGGCGACCCACGCTCCGGGAAGGCTCGCGAGAAGGACGGGGCTGAACACGAAGAGGCCGCGCGACGGGCTCGCGAGCAGCCCGGCGAGCCCGCGGAGGGAATGCCCGCCGAACCCGAAGGGCCGGTAGAGCTGGCCCATCGCCAGCGGGTTGGCGAGCCGGACCGCCGAGTACAGCGTTACCGCGACGGCCGGGATGGCGGCGAAGAGGAGAAAGGGCGGGAACTGCCGCCGGCGGCGCGCCAGGACGAAGGCCGCGGCGGCCAGCGCGAGGAGGACGTTTGTCGGCCGGCTGACCACCGCGAGCGCGAGCGTCAGCCCGGACAGCGAGACGCGCCAGACCGGATCGCGCCCGTCGGACTCGCGCCCCGGAGGCTCTGCGGCGGTGCCCGGCCAAAGGAGCCACAGCGAGGCGCAGAGAAAAAACAGGGAGGGCGCGTGCTGCCACGCTCCGCGGCTGGCGACGGCGAGCACCTCCGTCCCGAAGGCGTAGACGGCGGCGAAAAGCAGAGCCTCGGCGCGGGAGCGGCAGACGCGGCGCAGCGTTCCGTAGAGAAAGAGGACGGAGGCCGCGGCCAGAAAAGCCGAGGTGACGTGCGACAGGCGGGAGCGCGCGGCATACAGGTCGGTCCCGAAGATCCTCGCCGCCGCATAGACGGGAACGTTGGCGAGTCCGGCCACGATCGGGTAGGCCGAGACGACGCGCCCGCGGACGCGACGGTACGGGTAGGGCAGGTCCTGCAGGCCGCCGTAGAACCGGTCGAAGTCGAGCCGGTGGTCGAGGAGAATCGAGATCGGAAGAAGCTCGGCCGGTTCGGTGTCGCCGCTCCCGGATGGCGGTCCCGCCAGAAAGACCAGAAACGGAACGAGAAAGATCGCCGCCGGAAGGATCGCACGGGCCGCGAGGGATCGGGGGAAGGGCGGCGTGCTCACGCGAAGGATGTTGCGCGGCGGCTTTCACGCGCCCGAGCCCCAGCCCCCTGTCTCAAACGGCGAAGTATCGCGCCTGCGGGTGGTGCAGCACCAGCGCGGAGACCGACGCCTCCGGGTCCATCATCGAGCCGTCCGTCAGCTCGACGCCGATCTTCTCCCCGGGCAGGAGCCGGAAGACCGCCGTCTGGTCGCCGAGCTCCGGCCAGGCCGGATATCCCGGGCTGTAGCGCTTGCCCTGGTAGTGCGCCTGAAAACGGTCCGTCATCGTGACCGAAGGCCCGTCGGGGAATCCCCACCGCGAGCGGATTTCTCCGTGGACCCACTCGGCCGCGGCCTCCGCCGTCTCGACCGCGAGCGCCTGGAGCGAGTGGCAGAGAAGGTATTCGCCTCGGACTTTCAAGTCTTCCGCGCGGTCGCGGATTCCCTCGCCGGCGGTGGTGATGAGGAGCGCGACACTGTCGGGCGGCTCGCCTCCCGCGGAGGCGGGACGGATGAAGTCGGCGAGCGAGAGCCTCTCCCCCGCCACCTGCCGGGGAAAGTGGAGCACCGCCTCTTCGCGCCCGCCGATGGAAAGCCGGACCGCGTTACCGTCCGACGCGGCCTCGTAGAACCGATACATCGCCTTCGCGTGGATCCAGCCGGCCCGGCGCACCTTCGCGATGACCTCTTCGAGCTCAGCCAGGCGCGGATCGCCGGCTTCCTTCAGCTTGCGGTAGCTGCCGCGCAATCCGAGGTGCTTCGCAAACAGCATGTGCGGGTTGACGAAAGCGCCGACCGTCTCGGGATCGAGCTCGGGCAAGACGTGCAGCTCGTGGTCCGGCGCGGGACGCCCGGCCACGATCTCGACGTCCGGGCTCCTCACGGCGGGCGCCGAGAGGGGGCTCTCCGCCGGGGCGTCTGCCGCCGCCGCGCCCGCGGCGATGCGCAACGACGACTCGTTCGCGAGAGCCTGCCTCTCGGACTCGCCGGAAAGGATGCGGTCGGCCAGCGCCAGCCCGCGCATCGCGTCGACGGCGTAGACCGCGAGGCCCGCGTACGCCGGCGCGATCCGCTGGTCCGTGAACTTCTGCGACAGCGCGGCGCCGCCCACCAGCATGGGAACCTTGACTCCGCGCGCCGTCAGGTCCTGAGCCGTGGTCACCATCTGCTGCGCGCTCTTGACGAGCAGACCCGACAGACCGATCAGGTCGGGATGGTGCTCCTCGTAAGCGGCGACCAGCCTCTCGGGCGGCACCTTGATGCCGAGGTTCACGACCTCGTAGCCGTTGTTGGACAGGATGATCTCGACGAGGTTCTTCCCGATGTCGTGCACGTCGCCCTTGACGGTCGCGAGCAGGATCTTCCCCTTGCGGGAATCCGTGGCCTTCTCCATGAACTGCTCGAGATGGTTGACGGACGCCTTCATGGACTCCGCGGACTGCAGGACCTCCGCGACGATCAGCTCGTTCGCGTTGAAGAGCCGGCCGACTTCCCGCATGCCGTCCATCAGGGGCCCGTTGATGATGTCGAGCGGCGACATCCCGCCCGTGCGCACGGCCTCCAGATCCTCGACGAGGCCTTCCTTGGAACCTTCGAGGATGTAGCGCGGCAGCCTTTCGAGCGGCGTCCCCGCGCGCGCCGCCGTCCGGGGCGTCGACCCCTTCGCCTTGAAATGAGCGGCGAAGGCGGCGACCGGATCCTCGCCGCGCGAGAAGAGAAGATCCTCGGCCAGCCGCTTCTCCTCGTCCGGGATCGAGGGATATCGCATGATCCGCTCGCTGTTCACGATCGCCAGATCGAGCCCCGCCTTCACGCAGTGAAACAGAAACACGGAGTTCAGGACCTCCCGCCCCGCCTCGGGGAGGCCGAAGCTCACGTTGGAAATCCCGAGGATCGTCTTGGTCTCCGGAAGCTCCGCCTTGATGAGGCGGATCCCCTCGATCGTCTCGACGGCGCTGCCGACGTACTTTTCGTCACCCGTTCCGCAGGGGAAGACGAGGGGGTCGAAAAAGATGTCCGTCGGCGCAATGCCGTACTTTTCGGTCAGGAGCGTGAAGCTCCGGCGGGCGATCTCGAGCTTGCGTTCCCGCGTCACTCCCATTCCATGCTCGGGGTCCTCATCGATCGTCCCGACGACAAACGCCGCGCCGTACTTCTGCGCCATCGGCACGACGGACCGGAACCGCTCCTCGCCATCCTCGAGGTTGATCGAGTTCAGGATCGACTTGCCCTGGCTCCACTTCAGCCCGAGCTCGAGGACCTTGGCGTCCGTCGAGTCGATCATCAGCGGCACCTTCACCATCTTCGTGACGCGCTCCAGGAATGCGTTCACGTCCGCGGCCTCGTCGCGGTCGGGATCCTGAAGGCAGACGTCGATCACCTGGGCGCCGTTCTTCACCTGCGCCCGCGCGATCTCGGCCGCCGCCTCGAACTTGCCCTCGGCGATCAGCCGTTTGAACTTCCGGCTGCCGAGAACGTTCGTCCGCTCGCCGACTAAGACCGGGCGGTTGTCCACGTCGATCTCGAGCGCCTCGATTCCCGAAACGAGCGTCTTCGAGACGTGGGGGATCCGGCGCGGCCGCTTCCCGCGCGCCGCCTCGACGAGCAGGCGGATGTGCTCCGGCGTCGTCCCGCAGCACCCACCGATCACGTTGACCCAGCCCTCGTCGATGAACCGCGTGAGGCGTTCCGCGAGAAGCTGCGGAGACTCCGAGTAGTTGCCGTCGACGTCCGGAAGACCGGCGTTGGGATAGCACGAGACGTAGCTCTTCGCGATCCCGGAGAGCGTCCGCAGGTGATCCGTCATGAACTCGGGCCCGGTGGCGCAGTTCAATCCGATCGACAGGAGCGGCGCGTTCATCAGGGACGCGTACAGCGCGTCGATCGACTGGCCGGCGAGCATCGTGCCCATCGGCTCGATCGTGACGGAGCCCATGATCGGGACGCTCCATCCGGTCTCGGAGAACGCCTCCTGGATGCCGATCAGGCCCGCCTTCATGTTGCGGGTGTCCTGGGTCGTCTCGAGAAGCAGGACGTCGGCGCCCCCGGCGAGAAGACCCGCCGCCTGGATGCGGTAGTGCCCGATCAGCTCCTCGAAGGTGACGCCCCCGGTGACGGTGACGGACCGGGTCGTCGGGCCCATCGATCCGGCGACGAAGCGGGTCCGGTCCGGAGTCGAAAAGCGGGCGGCGACCTCCCGGGCGAGCTCCGCCGCGCGGCGGTTGATCTCGAACGCCTTCTTCTCGAGGCCGTATTCCGCGAGCACGAGCGGCGTGGCGCCGAACGTGTCCGTCTCGACGATGTCGGCTCCCGCCTCGAAATAGGCCGCGTGCATCGCGCGAATGACGTCGGGGCGCGTGAGTACGAGGTTCTCGTTGCACCCCTCGAGCTCGTCTCCGCCGAAGTCCGCGGCGGTCAGGTTCTGCGACTGGATCCAGGTGCCGGTGGCGCCGTCGAGCACGAGGATCCGTTGCGAGAGCGCCTCCTGGAGGTTCTCGGTCCGACCCTGCATCGTCGAGGCATCCGGGGCGCGCGTGCTCATGGAACCGGACATATTAGCGTCAACCGCGGTTCCTGGCCCAGACCTTGCGATCGCCGCGGCCATGGAGAAACAGAAACCGGGCGGCGCTCCCGGCGCTTCGACGCCGGAGGAAGTGGAGCAAGCGGATCGCCAGCCGGGGAAAAAGGGCGCACCCGGCGACCCCGCAGCGCCGGGACCGACGGCTCCGCGCGAGACCGGCGTCAAAAAAACGCCGGGGAACAACTCGGCGCCCGGGGCGGGCCGGCGTTAAGGGCGGGAAACGGGAAAAGCCGGAGCCGGGAGCCGGGAATCGGAAATCGGGAATCGAAGAACGGGGGTCCGGGGCCCGGCGTTCCGAGCCTGTCGCCTGTCGCCTTCGCCGTTCGCCCCGCCTAACCTGCCGTCATTTCCACCAGTTCATCGAGGAGAGCCTCGCCCGAGGGCCAGGGACCGAAACCCGACGCGGCGTTGATGTGCCCGGCCGGCCCGATGTCCACCCGGCGGCTCCCCCAGGCGCGCGCGAAGCTGAAGCTGCGCTCGACGGCCAGGTAAGGATCCGCCGAGGACGCCACGAGGATGCTGGCGAACGGGAGCCGCTGCATCGGGATCGGGCGAAAGCCGGTGAGCTCCGGCGGCGCGTCGTCGCGCTCGGAGTCGCTGGGAGCGACCAGCAGCGCGCCGCGAACCACGCTGCCGGTGTGAGACGCCGCCCACAGGATGGCCGTCAGGCAGCCGAGGGAGTGGGCGACCAGGATTGGCGGCTCGCCGCATCCCGCGACCGCGCGATTCAGAGCGGCCACCCATTCCTCCCTGTCCGGGCGCGCCCAGTCGCGCTGCGCCACCCGCGTGAGGTTTTCGCGGCGCCGCTCCCACAGGCTCTGCCAGTGCGTGGGCCCCGAGCCGTACAACCCGGGAAGGACCAGGATGGGCGGAGACATCACGTCCCCGGGGGCGCCGGCCCCCGCCGGCGGTCCCTCTGCCGCCGCGACCCGCGTTGGCGGCGCCGCATTCAGCGCCGGCGCGCCGCCAGAGGCGCCGCGGCAGGAATCTTCTCGAAGGGAACGTCGAGGATCGGATACTCGCGCCAGTCCCGGTAGTTGTAGTGCCACCACTCGCCGGGATCGACCTCGAACCCCTCCGCTTCCATCGTCTTTCTGAGGAGATCGCGCCGCTCGAGCAATTCTTTGGGGCCGCCCCGATAGTCGGGGGACGCGCGGTCCGAGAATTCGTCGTACGCGCTCGGCATCGCCGACTCGGCGCCGGTCGCGACGTCGTAGAGCGACAGATCTACGGCGCAGCCGCGATTGTGTTTCGACCCTTTGGCGGGATTCGCGACGAAACCGCGGGCACGGTCCTGCGGCGTCACGATCTCCCAGAAGAGCTTCGTGACGGACCAGGGGCGGTACCCGTCGAACACGAGAATTCCGTAGCCATGCGTGGCGAGGGCGCGATGGGCTCGGATCATGGCCTGCGCGGCCGGGCGCTGGAGAAAGGCGCGGGCTTCGCTGTAGACGGCGCGCCGGGCGAAATTGTTCGGCGTCGCGTACCGGATGTCGAGGCGGACGGTCCGGTCGAGCCGCACGAGCTCGACGAGATCCGGCTTTCGAAAAGACCCCTTCTCGGCCGGCGGACCGGAGAGCGTGCCGCGAGGCGCGGCGGCCGGGGCGCAAGCCGGCGAGACCGACAGCAGAAGCAGAAGAAGAATTCGAGCAGTCCGGCTCTTCATCGGGAGAGCATACCGAAGCGCCCTGCGCCCATACTCCCCGGAGATCGACGTGACGACGAAACGGTCCGGGTTCCAGATCTCGGCTCGATGTGATTATTTCGAGAAGTCAAGAGCCAAGGGTTGAGAGTTAAGAGTTCTCGGTCGGAGTCAGCCATCGGACGCATCATCTCGAAATGAGCTCCTCGAGGGCACCCCCGAACCGAGCCACTGAGAGTCCAGAGTGGATAGCAACTCGCAACTCTCAACTTTCCTTTCGACTTCCTCTCAACTTCCCGGTCTGCGTTAATGTCTTCTCGCGGGGGACGAAAGGAGTCAGCCGATGATTCTCGTGACGGGGGCGACCGGCAAGGTCGGATCGGCGGTGGTCAAGGAGCTCGAGGCTCTGAAGGCGCCCTACCGCGCCGGCCTTCGCCACGCGGGCTCGATGGGCATGGATTCCGTGGCCTTCGACTTCGACGATCCGGAGACATTCGGCCCGGCGCTGACCGGCGTCGAGAAGCTCTTCCTGCTGACGTCCGGCGGGACCGAGCGCGAGGCTCCGGCCGTCGACGCGGCGAAGGCCGCCGGCGTCCGGCACATCGTGAAACTCTCCGTGTGGGGGTCGGACCGCGAGGACTTCGCGTTCGGCCGCAACCACCGGGCCATCGAGAAGAGAATCGAAGCCTCCGGCGTCCCCTACACGTTTCTCCGTCCCAACGGCTTCATGCAGAACTACCTCGCGCAGGCGGCGACGATCAAAAGCCAGGGCGCTTTCTACCTTCCTGCGCGGGATTCGAAGTACAGCCTGATCGACGTGCGGGACGTCGGCGCCGTCGCGGCGCGCGTCCTGACCGCGAGCGGGCACGAGGGCCGCGCGTATGCGCTGTCCGGGCCCGAGAGCCTGTCGAACGGCGAGATCGCGCGGAAGCTCTCGGCCGCCACGGGCAACCCCATCACGTACGTCGACGTGCCCGACGACGTGTTTCGCCAGAGCCTCGTCGAGGCCGGAGTGCCCGGGCCGTACGCAGACGACTACATCGACCTCAACCACTACTACATCGCCGGAAAGGGCGCCGCCGTGACGGCCGACGTCGAGAGCGTCACGGGACGAGCCCCCAGGACGTTCGACGAGTTCGCAAGCGATTTCGCCCTGCAGTTCAAGTCCGAGGAGCTGCCGTGACCGACGAGCATCTGAAGGAAACCCGCAAGGTCACGCCGAGCACGAAGGGTTGTGAGGACTGCCTGAAGATCGGCGCCCGCTGGGTGCGCCTGCGGCTGTGCCTCTCCTGTGGCCACGTCGGCTGTTGCGACTCCTCCCCCAACCGTCACGCGACGAAGCACTTTCACGGGGCGAAGCATCCGATCGTCCAGTCCTTCGAGCGGGGCGAGGACTGGCGCTGGTGCTACGTGCACGAATCGATGGTCTGAGCGGGCCCCGCGCGGCGCCCCACGGGGTCAGCCCGGCGCCGTCTTCCTGAACGGGTGCTCGAAAGACAGATAGAGAAGGATCGCGCGCTCTCCCCGGCTGGGGCCGACCCCGAATGGCACGGCGATGCCGGGAACGATCTGGAGACCGCCGGGACGGTTCCACGCCCATCGCATGCCGGGGCTGACCAGAAAAGTCCGAGAGCGCGTCGTGCGCCCGGGCGCGGAGACGGCTTCGGCGCTCGACCACACGGTCTCGACGAGCCCGTTCACGTTCGGGCGGGCCAGCCAGACGAAGCTCTGCCCGAGACCCCAGCCCCTCTCCGGCGCGCGATCTCCGGCCTCGTTGCGCGCCGACCGGACGTAGGTAACCTCCGCGTTCCAGTGCGCGACGAGCCACCGGGAGAGAACGGTGCTGACCGGAAGCGATATCTGGACGCCCGTCCCTCCGGTGCCGAGGGCCCTCCGCGCGTCGCCCGTCGGGAGCAACACGGTCAGCCGGGGGGCAACGGCGAGTTTCGCTTCCCCGTTCCCCGCCAGCTGGTAACGGTAGTTGAGCGCCACGTCACCGATGCCGGTCGCCCACCCGGACTCCGCCCTGACGCGTTGAACGGGGACCGTGAAGCTCAGCTGGTGCGTCTCGTCGGGGACAGGCCACTCCTGGGTGAACACGTGCGCCCAAACTCCGCCTCTCGCGCGCTCGAACGTCTGGATGTGCTGCACGACTCCCCGGTCCTGGTTGTAGGCCTCTTCGATCAGGAAGCTGTTGTCCTGAATCGGCGGAGGCTCGGCGGGAAGCGCGCGGGAGGGCGGCGGTGACGCGACGATCCACGACGACAGCGCCGCCGTTGCGGCCAGGAACCGATGGCGGGCGGTGCGAGTCATTTTCCCGCCGTTAGAATAATGCGAGATGTCCCACTCGCCGCGGAAGGCTCTCGCCGAGAGGTCCGCCGGGGCGCGCGCGGGATTTCGCTGTCGGGGAGGCGAGGTGTCGAGGCTCGAGGGCTTCACCGACGCGGTCTTCGCCTTCGCCGTGACGCTCCTGATCGTTTCACTCGAGGTGCCCCGCACCTTCGACGAGCTCCTGATCGCGATGCGCGGGTTCTTTGCCTTCGCGATCTGCTTCGCGCTCCTGTACCTCATCTGGTACGAGCACTCCCGCTACTCCCGTCGGTACGGGCTGGACGACACCACGGTGGTGGCCCTGAACGGCGTTCTGCTGTTCGTCGTCCTGTTCTGCGTCTACCCGCTGAAGTTCGTGTTCACGATGTGGCGTTCTTCGGCCGCGGAATCGTCGAGCCGATGGTCCGCAATGCCGACGGCCCGCGCTCTTTCTGATCTTCGGCGCGGGATACGCCGACGTCTTTCTGATGTTCGCCCCTCTCTACCTGCACGCTTGCCCCTTGCGCCGCGAACTGGAATTGAACGCGATCGAAACGTTGACACGAAGGTGGGCTTCGTGTCCGCGGTCGCGACGGGCGCGGTCGGCGCCGCCTCGATGGCCCTGACACTGATTTTCGGGTCCCGCGCGAACGGCTGGATCTAATTCGCCAACGGACCCGTGCCGACCGCAAGCGGCTTCTGGGCGGAATCGAACCGCCGCCCACTCGAAAAAGCCGCCGCGGGACGATCCGGGACGGCCGCGGTCTAGCGCTTTTCTTCTGTCACGCCCGTCGGGTCGCCCGTCCGGTGGTCCTCGATCTGAAACCGCAGGAAATGGTGCAGCGCCTCGAGACCCTCCCGGTCGGCGGCGCGCGCTTCGAGCGTCGCCCCGCGGTCGGTCTCGCGGAACTTCCACGCCACCGCGGAGGGCCGCTTCTTCATCACTTCGACGCCGGGCGGGACCTGGTCGTGGATCAGCATCGGCGCCTGGAAGTTCCCTTTCGAAAACATCTTCGCGATGTGGGAGAGGTGCCCGCGAATCGCATCCCGGCTGGCGGTGTCTTCCGCCTGGTTTGCGGTGATCTCGACCGCGCCTCCGGTTTTGTAGAGCCGGAAATGGTGGGTTGTCCTGTCGTGGTCGAACCCCATGACGTGGTCGCCGCGCGAGTCGACCATCGCGTGGTGGTCGTGCCCGGCCGGGGGCGCGGGAGCGCTGGTCTGAGCCAGGAGGGCGGCCGGGAGGAAAAAGAGTGCGGCGAGTCGGGCCCGAGAGAAATGAGTGAGGGTCATGGTCATGAGATCTCCCTGGAGCGGCGGCGGTTGAAGGCCAGCGCGGACAGCGCGGACCCGGACGTGTTTCGGGTCGGTCGGAGCGATTCCAGGAGCCGGGCGGGTTCCCCTTCGCCTGCGGCGGCGAGCCGCGCGTCGAATTCCTCCACCGTCTCCTCGAGGGTCTTCTGAAACGCCCGCATCTCCTGGATGCGGCTCTGGATCTCTTCGAGCTTGCGGGCGGCCAGCGCGCGGACCTCGCGGCACGGCGGCGATCCCCGGCCCCGCGCCTTGACGAACCTCGCGATCTCTTCGAGCGTGAATCCGACGGAGAGCGCGCGCTGGATCAGGAGAACGCGGTCCAGGGCCTGCGCCCCGTACGCGCGGTAGCCGTTGGCGAGCCGTTTCGGACGCGGAAGCAGCCCCCGCCGCTCGTAGAAACGCAGGGTATCGGTGCTGACTCCGGCCGCGCGCGCCACCTCGCCCGAGCGCATCCCTTTTTCCGCCACGAACCGACTCTAAACCCCGGAATCGATTCCAGGGTCAAGGCCCAAAGCTGTCAGCTCTCGGTTTCAGCTGTCAGCCGCTCCAAGCCGTCGCCAGGCCCTTCGATGAGACGTCACGGTAGATGGGAGTCAGCAGGGAGACGGGTCGGACTTGGCTGAGAGCTGACCGCTGACACCTGACAGCTACCTCGTCCACGGCTCGATCGAGACGATTTCCGCCGGAGTGCCCGACAGCCCGACGCGCTCGCCGGGGCGGCGGCCGAGGAGTCCCTGGGCGAACTCGGACTGGTAGGAATAGACGTTTTCTTCGGGTTTCGAGTCCCACGGCCCGAGGATGACGGCGACGCGCTCCGCACCCCCGTCGAGCTCCCGCAGGCGCACCCTCGTGCCGACGCGCACTTCGGAGACGTCGATCCGCGCCGGGTCGAGCGCCCGCGTGCGTGACAGCTCATCGGAGAGCGCCGCGATGCGAGCCGACAGGTACTCGTGTTTCTGGCGCGCCGACTGGTACTCGAAGTTCTCGCGCAGGTCTCCATGCTCCTTCGCCGTGCGCATCGCCTCGGCGTTGGCCGGAAGCTCCACCTGCTTCAAATGGGTGAGCTCTTTGCGGCGTCCCTCGATCGCCTGCGCGGTCCCGTACAGGTAGTCCACCGCCGGAGCGCGCAGCTCCGGATATGCCATCAGGAGAGCGTCCCGGACGACGGACCGGCGATGCTCCTCGAGCCCGCTCGCGCGCGTCAGCGCGGCGAGGAAGTCCCGGGCCTCCGGCTCGGCCGCCCCGCGGACGAGCCGGACGGCCAGTCCTCCGGGCTCGAAGAATTCCTTCAGGCGGGAGCGAAGGCCCGAAAATTCGTCCTGTCTCAGCGCGTCCACCAGTACGAGAAACAGTCCGGGCGGGGCGGGAAGCTCTTCGTCCTGAATCCGGTCGCACAGCCAGACGAAGGCGCGGGGCGCGAGGCGCGGCGAACGCAGGATCCGCCGCACGATCTCGTCCCGCTTCTCGGGAGCGGCGGCGAGCTCGCGGTAGAGAAAAGTGAGAACCCGCGAATCGTCTTCCCTGTGAAACTGGTCCGCGAAGATTTCCGACCACCGGGGGAGGCCGCGCAGGGCTTCGAGCGCGCGCTCGCGCGCTCCGGAGTCGTGGATCCTGAGGAGCAGCGGACCCGGATCCCCGGCGGCCGCGAGCGCTTCTCGGTCGAACGCCTCGGCCTCACCGGGGACGAGGCGGGCCGCGGCCTGCGAGAGCTCCCACGCGAGGGCCGGGTCCTCCTCCGCTGCGGCCGACGCTCGAGCCGAGAGGACCCCGGCGAACTCGCGCGCCAGGTCCTTCGACCGCTTCCCGTTCTTGCGCGCGAGGTCGATCTGCCTGCGGGGGTCCGCGGCGTGGAAGGCGGCGCGAATCGAGTCGTCGGCGGAGGCGGCGCTGTCCGACCAGCTGACGCGCGCCGACCGCGCCGCGCCGGCGACCAGCAGCTGAGGGTGCTTCTTCGCGGCGGTCCAGAACGACGTCCACCGCGACTCGTCCACCAGCCCGCTCAGATGCTCCTTGATCTCACTGACGGTCAGGGCACGGCCGAAGCTGGCCAGAAGGCGTCGGACGGTCTCAGACGGGTCGGAGGCGGCCAGGGCGCGCATTTCCTCGGGACGCTCGAGCCTGTCGCGCAGAAAGTGGCCCTCGGGCAGCCTGGTCAGAGTCCGTTCCGCGGAGACCAGCGACAGCGGAAGGCGCGTGCCCGCGATCTCCAGGCGCAGCACGTCCAAGCCGGGATTCATTTCGACGATCCGTCCTGGACCGCGCCCCGGAAGGAAGTGGATCTGTCCCGGCGCGAACTGGAGCCAGCGCTCGACCTTGCCCGCCGCTCCGGCGGGGTCGGGAGGCACGACCGGATGCTTCGCCAGCACGGCGGCGAGCGAGGGGTGTCCGGCGAAACGCTCCTTCAACGCCGACTCGAGCTCGGGCCGGACGGCCGGATCCGTCGGGGCGATCCGGGCGATCTCCAGCAATACCTTGAGCTTTCGCTCCCGATCGCCTTTTCCACCGAGCTCGTCGGCGAGAAGGCGCAGCCACCCGACGGCTCCCGTGACGTTTCCCTTCCTCTTGACGGCCGACGCCACGGAAAAGAAAAGCGGAAGGTCGGTCGAGTCCACCTCCATGAGCCGGATCCAGCGGTCCTCGAGCTCCGGGAACTTCTTGTGCTCGATGAGGCTGGCGATGTCCTCGGGGAGGTTGGGGTCGGATGTCGGCACGAAAAGCCATCTTAGCCGAGAACGAAACGCATCACCTCGACCCTCTCCCCGGGCCGGGGACGCCGTATGCAGGGTCTCTTCTGGTCGGGCCTTCCAGATGAGTGTCGCCCCTACGCCGGCCCTTCCCCCCGCGCGCGGGGAGAGGGAGCAGAGCTGCGCTACCGTCACCTCGAGTGACTACGCTCGCGGAGGGGCGAGGCGAGCGGTCGAGCCCGCAGCGAGCGCGGCGACGGTTAGTTTCTCGCGGAACGCTTTTCGGCCAGCAAACGCAGGACGCTCGAAGGGAGCGTTCCGCTCACGGTCACGGCGTCTCCGTCGCTGTCGATCTTGAACCGGCGGAGAACCGAGACGAGCTCGGGAGACTTCTCCTGGACGGCCAGCCGCCACATCGCGACGACGCCCTTCAGCGAATCTTCGAGAAGCTGCCTCGTCTCCGCGTCGGCCGAGACGCCGCTCGCCGTCACGGACAGGTCGTCGGCGTGGACGGCGGCCTGGAACGAAAACAGCGTGACGGATTTCATCGCCCCCATGAGCGCCGTGGCCGCCTCGCTGCCGCCATTCTCTCCGCCCGGGCGCCCGAGTCCCTTCTGGATCGCGGGGTAGCGCGTCACATCGACGAGCGCCCACATGGACGAGCCCCGGTCGATGCGGGAGAGCTGCCGCCCGAGCCCGATGCCGGAGGAGAACGTCGTGCCGCCGCCCGTTCGGGCCGCCAGGGCCGCCTGGACGGCCGGCTCGCTGCCGGCGACGAGGAGCTTCGGGGAAACGAACGCGACCGCGCCGCGTCCGTTGTGCCGGCCGGAGGCGGAGGCGTTCTCGGGAGTGAGCCAGTAGTCCCCGGAGGATCCGGACACGCGGCTCGCACCCCGGGTCTGCGCGGCGGAGGCGAGGCGATCCGGATCGAACCGGCCTTCGAACAGCGCGAGCACGTTCGTGGACGTGGCGCCCAGGGGCGAAAGACCGACGATCACCACCGTGTCGACGTCCTCGCGGGGCTTCAGGTTCGCTTCGCTCATGAACCGCCCGGCTTCGCCGTTGGCGTTCATGTGATCGGCGTCCGAGAACAGCTTGCTCGCCAGAGGCGTCGAGCGCAGCTCGTTGAACCGGACGACGGCGACGGATGCGGCTTCGGACGGCACGAGCGACAGCGCGTCGTCGGAGGAACGCGTCGCGGCGGAAGCGACGGCGGCCGCGGCGAGGGAAAAAGCGAGAACCGCGAAAGCGCGGTGCGTCTTCATGTCAGAAATCCTTTCTGGAAAACAGCCAGCAGGCAAGCATGAGCGTAGCAATTCCAAAGATCGCGGTCGACCCGTAGACGGCCAGGAGGTTCATGTCCCCGATTCCGCGGAACGCCTGGTCTCCCGCGACGTGGGCCACGGTCGCGCGGCCGAGCTGCGCCGTCTTCGGGAAGATCCAGTAGAGCGCCTCGACGAGCTTCGCGGCCCAGTCCTTCGACAGGGCGGCCGAAATGCGGGAGTGCGCGGCCAGGATCGCCGAGAAGAAGAAGATCGCGTAGGTCGCCATCAGCGAGACGCCGGTCGACGACGTCACCACTCCGACCAGGAATGCGAAGGCGAGCAGGGTCGCGATGGTGAAGAGAATCGACAGCCCGGCCAGAAAGAAGCGGCCGTGTACGACGTGCGTCTTCCACACGATGATGAGCCAGAGCGAGCCGATCAGGTAGAGAAGGTTCGCGGCCGCCAGCAGCAGGCCCGCCGTGTAGCGGGAGAGGAGCAGCGGGACCCGTCCGACGGGCCGCGAGAGGTACAGGTCGATGGTTCCCTTTTCCTGCAGCCGGGGGACGAGGTGCGCGGTGGCGAAGAGCGCTAAAAACGTCCCCACGAGATACAGGAAGCCGGAGAAGCCCGATTCGAATCCGAGCACCAGGCGGTCGATGTCGACTGAGCTCCGGCCGATTTCGACGGACTGCCCGAAGAGCTTCGCGCCCGCGAGAGCGCCGTTGACGATGTCGAGGTTCACCGCGGTCGCGAAAAGCAGGATGAAGATCGTCGAGAGCGTGAAGTAGGCCACGAGCGTCCATCGCGCCGCGGCTTCCCGGAAAACCTCCTCGACGCTGGCGGCGAGCGCTCTCATGACGGCTCCTTCGGACCCGCACCCGCGACAGAGGCGGGCGCGATCAGATCGACGAACACGTCCTCCAGGCTGGCGCGCAGCGGCGAGAGCTCCTCGAGGAGAGCGCCGCGAGCCCGTACGCGGTCGACGGCGGCATTCAGCTGCACGAGGTCGCGGGCGGAAAGCTCCAGGTGCCCGTTCACGCGCGTCACCTCGGAGCCGGTCTCCCGCAGAGAAGCCAGCAGGGCGTCGTCGATCGGCGAGACCGCCATTCGATAGCGCGTGGTCTGCGCCGTCAGCTCCGCGATGGTCCCCTGCGCGGCGATGCGACCGGCGCGCAGCACCGCCACGCGGTCGCAGGTCCGTTCGATCTCGGACAGGAGGTGGGAATTGACGAGAATCGCGCGGCCGCGGTCGGCCTCTTCCCGAAGAAGATCGCGGATCTCCCGGCGCCCGACGGGATCGACGCCGTCCGTCGGCTCGTCGAGCAGAAGGACCTGCGGATCGTGCACGAGTGCCGCGGCGAGACCCAGGCGCTGCGTCATCCCCTTCGAGAACTTCTTCACGCGCACGTCGCGCCAACTCGCGAGACCCACGCGGTCCAGGAGCGGCTCGATGCGGCTCCGAAGCGCCGGCCCGTCGACTCCCGACATCCGCCCGAAGATCGCCAGCGTCTCCCGCGCCGTCAGGTACCCCGGAAAGCGGTGCCCCTCCGGCAGATAGCCCACCCGGCGCCGGCTCTCGGGATTCCCGACGGGGATACCGAAGAGACGGGCCTCGCCCGAGGTCGCGCGCGTCAATCCCAGCAGGATCTTGACCGTCGTCGTCTTGCCGGCGCCGTTGGGGCCGAGCAAGCCGAACATCTCGCCCGGCCGGACATCGAGGTCGAGCCCGTCCAAAGCGAGCACCGTGCGCCCTTTGAGCCCGGACCGATAGGCCTTGCGCAGGCCTCTCGCTTCGATGGGAAGAGCGCTCATGCCTCCCTATAACGAAAAAAACCCCTCAAAGTTCCCACGGGGGACGCCTGCCGCCCCTTGCGGTTGGCCCGGTGCTTGCGGAGACGCGGGCGGGCAAAATGGCGAAGACTTCCAGAAAAAAGCCCGCGGCCGGGCGTCGCGGGCGAACCCTGCGCCGAGCGCTGTGGATCGTCGGGGGCGCCCTCCTCCTTCTCCTTCTCCTCGCGTGCGGAGCGTCCGTGGCGCTCCACCGCATCCTGACGACCGGAAAGATCAGGCAGTGGGCCAATAAGGATCCCGGGAAGCTGCGGATCGAGTACGCGTCGGCTTCCGGCTGGGTCCCGTGGAACATTCACGTGACAGGCTTCGAGCTGCGCAATCGCGACCGCAACGTCGAGTTCTACTTCCGGCTGGACGACGCGCAGGTTTCGTTTTCCATCTTCGCCCTGCTTTCGCACGAGCTGCGCTTCACTCGCGTCCGGGGTTCGGGCCTCGACTACCGGCTCCGGCTCCGACCCGACCCGGCCCTCAAGGCGGAGGATCATTTCGCGGCCCTGCCGCCCATTCCGGGATTTCCGGATCGTCCCCTGGTCGCGCCCGAGGACCCGCCGGCACAGAAGTCCGAGGCGGGCAAGAAAGCGGATCGCTCGGCGCCGGCGTCGAAGGCCGCCTCCGCGCCGGCCCCGCCGCCGGCGTCCGCCCCTGAAGAAGACCGTTCCTCGCGGCCCTTCCGGCTGAAGTTCGACGATCTGCACATTGACGGAGTCCGGCAGGTCTGGATCGACATCTACCGGTACAGGGGTAGCGGAACTCTCGACGGATCCTTCGACCTCCTCCCCCGCCGCCACGCCCAGGTGGGGCCGGCGCACCTCGCGCTCTCCGGCGGCGATCTCACGCTCGGAAAGCACGCGATCGCGCGCCGCGCGGACTTCGAAGTCAATGCCGTCATCGCGCAGTTCGATCCTCGCTCCGTCCACGGCAACGCGGTCTGGCCGTTCATCACCGGCAAGGTCCGGCTCGAGGGGCGCCTCGCCGGTCTCGAGTTCCTGAACTACTTCATCGACGGCGAACCGCGACTCTCCGGCGGCGGCGGGACGGTGCGCCTCGCGCTGGCGGTCGAGAAGGGCATCGGAAAAGGCTCGCTCGCTCTCGCGAGCAAAGGCGTCCACGCCCGTTACGCAAAGTCCGACCTCCGGTCCGATGCGGCCTTCCGGATCAAGATCGATCCGTGGACGTTCGCGAAGGACCGGATCGATTTCTCCGGCTCGCACATCGAGCTCACTCATGCCGCCGAGGGCGGGACCGGCCCGGATTCGCGTGATTGGTGGGGGAAGTTCGACCTGCCCTCCGCGGACATCCAGTCGAACCGGCCGGCGGTCTTGCAGACGCGTGTGTCCCTGAACTGCCGCGACGCGCGGCCGCTGTTCACGCTGTTCGACACGGATCTTCCCGGATGGGCCCGCGGCATCCTGAAACTCGAAGGAATCGAGGCGACAGCGCGATTTGCCGTCGGCAAGTCCCTCCTCGAGATCGACACGCTCGACGCGAAAGGCGGATCTTTCCGCATCCGGGGCCACTACCGCGCGAAGAAGCCCGCGAAGACCGGTGCCTTTCTCGTGGAGACCGGCGTCCTCGCGGTGGGCCTGGAGATCGAGGGCCCCTCCTCGAAGCTGAAGCTCCTCGGAGCGAAAAGCTGGTACGAGGGGACGGAAGGCGGCAGGCGGTAGGCGGCAGAACGGAAAATCGGGAAACGGGAAACGGGAAACGGGAAACGGGAAACGGGAAACGGGAAACGAAGGAAAGTCGCAGCGCCGTCGGCCGATTTCCGCCTCCCGCCGTCTTAACGGGCTGCTTCGACCACCACCGCCGTCCCGTACGCGAGAACCTCGGCGACGCCCTGCGCGATCTCGTTCGCGTCGTAGCGCATCGCGATCACGGCGTTGGCGCCCAGTTGTTCGGCGTGCTGGGCGAGGAGCTCAAACGCCTCCTCCCGCGTGTGCTCGCAGAGCTGCGTCCAGATCGTGATGTTGCCGCCGATCAGGCTCTGAAGTCCCGCCCCGATGGTGCCGATCACGCTCCGCGAACGAACCGTGATGCCGCGCACGACCCCGAGGCTCCGGACGACCCGGTATCCCGGCAGATCCACCGCGGTCGTGATGAAAGCCCGGTTGAGCATGACTCCTCCTTGTCGCCGGCAAGTCTCGTGGCAATTCTCGATTTCACGGTGCTGCCGTCTCGACTTTCGGAGCGGGAACGACGCGCGGAATCTGGAGCGCGTCGGCGGCACGGTTGAATTCGGCGACCTCGCCTTCCATCAGGCGGTCGAACTCGCCGACGATCGCGGCGAGTCGGGTCTTCAGCAGGTCGTAATAGCGTACGGAAGACGCGAGCGGCTTCGCGTCCGCGCTCGCGACGATCCCGGCGAGGTTGGTCAGGTCGTGGTCCAGCTTCGGCTCGAAGTTCAGGTCGTCCTCGTTGGCCTTGATGTTCGGGTTGATCAGCTTCTCTTCGACGGCGGTGAGCCTCACCGAGAGCGCGGCCGCCCGCTTCGCCAGCGCGTCCCCCTTTCCGAGCCGCGCCGCCCGATCGCCGAGCTCCTTCGCCTGAGCGCGCGCGTCCCGGATCTTCAGGACGGTCGCGTGAGTCTCCGAGAGGCGATCCCGAATGGAGGCAAGGAGATCGTACTGCGCCTTCAGGTCCGCCGCCGAGGCGAACCCTCCCGGATGAGGCTCGACGACCGCCGTCTCCGTGAACGACTTTCCTCCCGCGGTCAGCCGCACCTGGTAGGAACCGGGGCCCACCTTCGGAGGCGTCTTGGTTCCCTCGTTGAACACGGCCTTCGGGACCAGGGTGGGCTTGAACACCCTCATGTCCCAGACGAATCGATTCAGCCCGGCCTTCGGCTCGAGCGGCTTGTCGCGGTCCTTCTCCTCCTCTTCGCGCACGGCCTGCTCCTTCAGGTCTCCGTCCTTCTCCGGTTTCTGGTTCGAGAAGGACCGGATGACCTTCCCCTCGGAGAGGATCTCGAGCAGCACCTTCTCGCCCTTCGCGGGCTTTTCCGAGAGCCAGTAGTTGACGATCACCCCGTTGGGCAGGTTCGTCCCGACTCCCCGCAGCGGCTCATCCTCTTCGTCCACACGCTCGGTCTGCATGCGCACCGCCTTGCGCGGCGCGAAGAGGCGCGGGCCCGAAGCGGGCACGCTCTCGTTCCACTGCCGCACCGGCGTCAGGTCGTCGAGGATCCAGAAGGCGCGCCCCTGCGTGGCCACGACGAGATCTCCGTTCTTGACCGTCAGGTCCGTGATCGGAGTCGCCGGGAGATTGCGCTGGAACGCGCGCCAGCTCGCGCCGTCGTCGAACGAGACGTAGAGGCCCGTTTCCGTGCCGGCGTACAGGAGCCCGCGGCGCGCGGGATCCTCACGGACGACGCGCGTGAAGGCGTCCCCGGGAATTCCCGTGACGATCTTCGTCCAGGTCTTTCCATAGTCCTTCGTCCTGTAGAGGTAGGGAGCGAAGTTGTCGAACTTGTACATCGTGGCGGCGACGTAGGCGACGCCCTTCTCGTGCGGCGACGCGTCGATGGCGTTGATCTGGATCCACTCCGGCATCCCCTTCGGCGTCACGTTCTGCCAGGTTTTCGCGCCGTCCCGCGTGACGTGAACCAGGCCGTCGTCGGAGCCGGCCCACAGGACGCCCGGCTCGACCGGCGATTCGGAGATCGCGAAGATCGTGTCGTAGACCTCGACGCCGGTGATGTCCCGGGCGATCGGGCCGCCCGAGTCCCCCTGTTTCGCCCCGTCGTTGCGCGTCAGATCCGGGCTCGCTTCCTCCCACGTCTCCCCCTCGTCGCGGCTGCGCAGCAGAATCTGCGACGCGTGGTACAGCGTCTTCGGATCGTGGCGCGAGATCAGAATCGGCGCGTTCCACTGGAACCGGTACTTCAAGTCGCGCGTGGCGTGCCCGTCGGCGAGCTGCGGCCACGATCCGATCTCGCGCGCCTGCCTCGTCCGGTGGTCGTATCGCGTGATCTGCCCGCCGTACTCCCCCGCGTATACGACATCCGGATTCTTCGGGTCGGGCGCGATCCACCCGCTCTCGCCGCCGCCCGCCGAGTGCCAGTCCGCCATGTCGATCGCGGCGCCGGTGACGCCGCTCGGAATGCAGACGTTCGAGTTGTCCTGCTGCGAGCCGTAGACCCAGTACGGAAACCGGTCATCGGTCGTGACGCGGTAGAACTGCGCCGTCGGCTGATTGTTCTGGGTGGACCAGGTGCGCCCTCCGTTGAAGCTGATCGTCGCTCCTCCGTCGTTGCCGAGGATCATGCGGTTGGAGTCGTCGGGGTCGATCCAGAGATCGTGGTGATCCCCGTGGGGTGACGAGAGGTTAGAGAACGTCTTTCCGCCGTCGGTCGAGCGGTGCAGGTTGACGTTGGGAAGGTACACGGTGTCGGCGTTCTTCGGGTCGGGGTACACCCACGCGTAGTACCAGGCGCGCTGGCGGATCTTGTGCTCGTCGTTGACGTGCTTCCATTTCACGCCGCGGTCGTCGCTGACGAAGAGCCCGCCGCCGTCCCGGGCCTCGATGAAGGCGTACACGCGTCCCGGCCGCGCCGCGGACGCGGCGACTCCCACCTTTCCCCAGAGGCCGGACGGCAGGCCCTCCGCCTCGATCTTCTTCCACGTGTCCCCGCCGTCCGTCGAACGGTAGAGCGCGCTCGCGGGTCCGCCATCGACGAGCTCCCACGGGCGGCGGACGATCTGCCAGAACGCCGCGTAGAGAGTGCGCGGGTTGGAGGGATCCATCGCGAGGTCGGAGGCTCCCGTCTCGTCGTTCACGTAGAGCACCTTCGCCCACGTGCGGCCGCCATCGCGGGACCGGTAGATGCCGCGGTCGGCGTTCTTTCCCCAGACGTGCCCCTGCGCCGCGACGTAAACGAGGTCGGGATCCGTCGGATGGACGCGCACGCGCGCGATCTGCCGCGTTCCCTTCAGCCCCATCGACGTCCACGTGAGCCCGGCGTCGGTCGATTTGTAGACCCCGTCGCCATGCGAGACGTTGCCCCGGATCGGCGCCTCGCCCATTCCGACGTAGACGACGTTCGGGTCCGACTCGGAGACGGCGATCGCGCCGACGGAGCCCGTCTTGAAGTCCTTGTCCGAGACCGCTTCCCAGTTCGATCCGCCGTCGGACGTCTTCCAGACGCCGCCCCCGGTCGCTCCGAAGTAGAAGGTCAGAGGATTGTGGCGGACTCCCGTCACGGCGGTGACGCGGCCGCCACGGAAGGGCCCGATGTTGCGGAACTGCAGGCCGTCGAAGAGATCCGAGAACGTCTTCGGCTTCTCGTCCGGCTTCGCGGAAGCCGACGTCGGTTTTGACGCGGAGGCCGCAAAAAGCGGGAGAGCCGCCACGAAGAGGCCGGCAAGGGCGAACGCCCGGCGGGGGTGAAGCACGGGTCCTCCTTGATTCGAAGCCGCAGAGTATAGGGCAACGCTCGCGGCCGGCGTCCGCGGTAGACTTCCCCGTCACGACTCCCCACTTTCGATGAAGTGCCGCGCCGCTCTCGCCGCCGCCTGGCTCCTGTTCGCCTGCGGATGCGCCTCCGTCCGCATGGAGCACGGAGCCGCCGTCGGGACCGCGGGCGCGGCGTGGGGGCGCGCGATGGACTCGCTGCTTCTTCTCGCGGAGGAGACCGCCGTGGACGCGGATTCCGCCCGCGCTCTCTCGGAAGGTCAGGGGCTGTCGCGGGAAGACCGGCGGGCCGTGCTGGAAAAGCACGCAGGAGTCGAGGACCTCATCTCCGACCTCGAGCGGCTCCGCCGGCACGCGCGTCTCCTCACCCGGTACTTCGAAGGGTTGAGGGAGCTGGCGGATCCCGCGGCCGATCGCGCCGCCTCCGACGCCGCCGCGAAGGCGGCCGACGCGGCGGGCGAGCTCGGCCGTGAGCTCGCCGGGTCGAAGCTTCTGAGCACATCGGAACGCGACCTTTTGTCGAAAACCGCGGGGCTCCTCGTCCGCGGCGTGCGGGAAGGCGCTCTCGATCGCGAGGTCGCGGCGCGAGCCTCCGCCGTCGGTCACGAGCTGGCGGTTCAGAAGACGCTTCTCGACGCCCTTCGGCGGGAGATCCGCGCGGACGCGCTCTCCCTGCGCGAGCTCGGACGGCAGCGCGACGTCGCGAGGCCGTATCTCGAAAACCGCATCCAGGATTCCGCGGCGTGGATCGCCCACCGGCGCCTCTACACACTCCCTCCCGCCGTGGGCGACATCCTGGCGGACGCCAGCGATACGGCCAGCCGGCTGCGCTCCGCGTGGGCGGCGCTGGCGGAAGGACGCCTCGACGGGGCCGCCTGGTCGGTTCTGCTCGCCGACGCCGACACTCTCGCGTCCTGGGTCCGCGCCGTGCGGGACGCGCGCTCATGACCGCCGCCGACGACGCCGCGGACGCCGCCCGGGAGAAACTGCTCGATCTTCTCCGGAATCGGGTGCGGGCGCCGATCGAGCGCCGTGCCGACGAGATCCTCGATTCGTTCGTCGACGACAACGAAGGCCTCGCGGCCTTTCAGCTGGCGCGCGCCGACCTCGATCAGCTGATCGCTCACCTGGAACACGCCAACCTGAAGATCCTGTCGCGGAGGCTCGACTCCCACAGAAGCGAGCTCTCCTCCGGAATCCGCGACATGACGGACAGCCTGAAATCGGCGAAGAGCCTGACGCACTCCGCCGAGCTATTCGCCACGGTCGTGGGTGTCTTGGCCCGAATCGTAGCGTTAGCGTGAAGTGGAGAATTGAGAGTCAGGATCTGAGGGGTTTGGTTCTCGGCCTGTCGATTTCCGATTCCCGATCGAGTTGACCGCGGAGTACCGCGGCCGTCGCGCTCCCATTGGTCGCTCCGCCCCCGATTCCCGTTTCCCAATTTCGTTTCCCGTTTCCCGTTTCCCGTTTCCCGGCCGCGGCCCCCCCATTCCCGCCTCCCGCC
>JAIVJS010000091.1 GCA_020199905.1 Acidobacteriota bacterium | reverse complement strand
GAACGTGCCCATGACCGCACCCGCTTGCGTCACCGGAGCGGCCTGGGTCGGAAAGGAAGTGAGACGTTCTCCATTGACACCGCGCCCGTCGGAAGAGAGGAGTGCCTTGGCGAGGCCGAAGTCCAGCAACTTGACGCCCGACTTCGTCAGCATGACGTTGCCCGGCTTCAAGTCGCGATGGACGATCCCCTGGCGGTGCGCAGCGTCGAGCGCGTCGGTGATCTCGACGCCGTACCGCAGCGACTGCTCGAAGGGCATCGCTCCCCGGCCGAGCCGATCCGACAAGGTCTCTCCCTCCAGCAGCTCCATGACCAGGTAGTCGGTCTCGCCTTCCCGGCCGACGTCGTAGAGGGCGCAGATGTGGGGATGGGAGAGCTGCGAGATCGTCTTCGCCTCCCTCTCGAAGCGTTGACGGCCGTCGAGCGAGCTCGAGAGCTCGTCTCCCAGCACCTTGACCGCCACTGTGCGGTTCAGTCGCGTGTCCCGCGCCCGATAGACCTCCCCCATCCCGCCCGCGCCGATCGGCGCGACGATCTCGTAGGGACCGAGGCGAATGCCGCTCTTCAGGATCACGATCGACTACCGCTACGCTATCTGAAAAACACCCCTCGACGCGGCGGCCGCGGGGCCCACGGGGCCACCACGGTGATGGGCAGCGACGCGTCCTCCCGCAGCGAGTTGACGAGAAAGCGCTGTCCGTCGGCCGTCACATCGTAGTTGTTGCGCGCCTCCACGAGGGGCGGGATCCGCGCCGCGAACAGGACACCCGGGGCGAGGGTCATTTCGGGTCCTTCCCCCGGAACTCCGCGAACCAGTTCTGCACGATTGCGATCGTCCGTCCGCGGCCCGGGTCGCCCGATCCGGCGTTCTTCAACATCAGAAAACGACCGGCGTCTTCGCCCGTCTCGAAGCCGTCCATGAGGATCCCGAACCATTCGACCTTCGCTCCGCTCTGTTCCCGCGTGAACAGCTTCCGCGGAGGTCCCAGCGACAGCGTCGGCGACGTCTTCACCTCCACGGCCATGATGTCGTTGTCACGCGCGTAGAAGAGCTCGTCCCCGTTCCGGCCCCACTTAGGGGATCGTCCGCCATCGGAGGACACCTGCCATTTTCCTTCGCCTGACGGGAAGGGCCGGATCTCGACCTCGCTTCGGCCCGCCAACCACGAGGAGTATGCGACGTAGCGTCCGTCGGGAGAGACTGCCGGTTCAGCCTGAGTGCCCGGCGCCCGCGCCAGCACCACGGGCTCTGTGTCCGCGCCGAATCGGACGTAGGCGAGGTTGAATTCCGTTCCCATCCCGGCGAGGGTGGAGTAGACGAAGGCCTTTCCATCCGGCGTGAAGCAGCCTCCCATTCCCCTGGCGATCAGGCGGGCCTCTCCTCCTGCATCCGCGGGCCTCATCCAGATTGCCAGAGAATCCTGATCCCCGCCGGTCTGATAGGCGATGCGATCGCCGGACGGCGACCAGACCGGCGCCGCTCCGGGCGAGACTCCTTCGGCCGTCAGCCGCCTGCGCGTGCCGCGCTCCAGGTCGAGGATCCAGATTTCCGTCCTCTCTTCCTCGCTGATCGCGATCGCGAGCCGGCGGCCATCCGGCGACAGCGCAGGCAAGGGCGTGAAGAATCCCGGTTCTCCGACCGTCCCCACCTCGCGGCCGTTCCGATCCTTCCAGACGAGCCGGGTGAGAGTCTCGAAAGGCCCGCGCGAGAACGCGAGAGCGCCGTTGGACGCCGCAGCCGGGAATTTCGCGTTCTGCGCCACGAGAAACGGGCTTCCCACGGCCTCGAGCCGCGACAGGGAAAAGGCGACTGCCCACACACCTCTGTACGGCGCGTCGCGGCGGAAGAGCAGGTGGCCGGACGGTGAATAAGTGGGATGCCAGAGATGTTCTCCCGGAAGCTGCAGCAATGTCTTGCGAGCCCCCCCCGCCAGGGCCGCGATGGTATCGGGACCCTGCGGAGCGCGATGCACCACGAAGAGGACGCCTCTTCCTCCGGGAAGGGTCCCCGGTGTGTGAAAGTCGGCGTCGGTCTTAGGGTCGGGCTCGAGAAGGGGCGTGGATTTCCCGCCGTCCGCGGGAGCCTGAAGCAGACCGGTGAAGCCCAACGAGAACACGATCCGGCTTGCGGAATCCCATGCCACTCCGCTTGCCCTGTTCACTTCGCCGGATAGCTCCGCGACGGCGGTACGATCCCCGCCGCCGCTGGACATCTTCCACAGCTTCTTTTCCGAGGCGAAGCCGACGAAAGAGCCGTCGGGCGACCAGAAGGGGGCGCCCGCGCCGGAGCTGCCGGGGACCTCGCGAGCCTCGAGCTGACGGAGGTCTCGAATCCAGAGCCGCCCGTCGGCGGAGTAAGCGATTCGGGTTCCGTCCGGCGAAAGACTGATGGGATTGGCGCCGTCGACGTCGAGGAACGGGGCGGCGATCTCGAGCTTCCGCAACGGCAATTCGGTGGGCGGGCCCGTGCCCCGCAGCGCCAGCGCCGCCAGGCCTGCGGCCACCAGGACGGCGGCGGCGAGCACCCACCACGGCACCCCGGGGCGCGAAGCCGCCACAGCCGGCGGCTCGCTCGGCTCCTGCAGCTCGATCCGCGCGTCGGCGATGTCGTGGAAGCGCAGGTTCCGGTCCCGATTCAAGCAGCGTCTCACGACCCGGCGGATAGAGCGCGGTGTCCCGGCCGGGAGGGCGGCCCAGTCCGGCTCTTTCGTCAGGATGGCCGCGAGGGTGTCGGAGACGGTCTCGCCGGCAAACGCTTTCTTTCCGGTCAGGGTCTCGAACAGGACCGCCCCGAAGGCCCAGATGTCGGCCCGCTTGTCGACGGTTTTTCCACGCGCCTGCTCGGGAGACATGTACGCGGCCGTCCCGAGCACGACTCCGGCCTGGGTCGCTGCCGTGATCGTCGGCGAGTGCGTCGCGTCGATGGGACGAGGTTCGTCGATGAGCAGCTTCGCCAGACCGAAGTCCAGGACCTTGACCTCTCCGTCCGCCGTCAACTTGACGTTGGCCGGCTTCAGGTCGCGATGGATGATTCCCTTTTCATGGGCCGCGGCGAGCGCCTCGGCGATCTGACAGGCGATCTTCGAGGCTTCATCGACCGGGATCGTGTCGCGCGCGATCCGCTCGGCCAGCGTTTCGCCCTCGACCAACTCGAGCACCAGCGCCTCGACGCCGCCCGACTCCTCGAGTCCGTAGATCGACGCGATGTGCGGGTGATTGAGCGACGCTAAGACCTGCGCCTCGCGCCGGAACCGCGCCAGCCGCTCGGCGTCCCTGGCAAACGCCTCCGGCAGGACCTTGATCGCCACCTCGCGATGGAGCTTGCCGTCCCGCGCCCGGTACACCTCTCCCATGCCGCCGACGCCGATCGGCGCCACGACTTCGTAGGGACCGAGACGTGTCCCTGGCGAGAGGCTCACGGGTGGCGGCCGGAGACGCGCGACCAGAACGTCGGTCTTCGCCAGGATTGGAGGTTCTCGACGAGGTACAGCGTGTTCAGGTACTGCTGGCACGAGTAGGCGTAGTACTTCCCATCGGGCGTCATGGCGACGGCGCGCACGGACATGCCTGCGGTGTCGGGCGGCGCGAGCTCCTTCCAGAGCGTTGCGCGGCCGCTTTCGACGTCGATTTTCTCGATCCTTGCGGGGATCTCGCCCATTCGGAAAACATAGAAGCCCTTGCCGTCGGCCGCCCACTGAACGGGCACGAAGAGCCCGGCAAGGCCCGGGACGGGGCGCGGCTGCCCTCCGTCGACGGGGCACAGCACCATCTGATTCTCGGGCGAGCGCGCAACAACCAGAAGCCCGTCTGGCGAAAGCGCGTTGCCCCCGGCGACGAGCTCGTACCCTTCCGGAGCGACGCGCCTCGGTTCATGCCCATCCGGATCGACGACGAAGATGCCGGTCTTCCCGCCTTTCGCCTGGCCCCAGACGAGGACTCTCTTGCCGTCGCGGAACCAGCTCGCCCATCGGATCGACTCAAAGAATCCCTCACTCACCGGTCTCGGCCCTCCGGCGGCTGTCGGCTGCGCCAGGAGCTTGCCCTGTTGGCTGCTCGCAAGCACCCAGGCGCCGTCGGGCGAGAGGCCGTGCGCCAGGCCGTCTCCCAATCGAATCGGTGGCGATCCATCCCCTTTTGCGATCCAGACGCCTTGCGTGCCCTGGAAAAGGACTTCTCGGAGGACGAGCAGCTTGCCGTCTTCGGAGAGGTCGACCAGCCGCAGGTCCGTCCGGCTCACGAGACGAGATTCGGTCTTCTGACCCGAGAGGAAGCCGCGCGTCCATTCCTTCCAGTCGAAGAGGGTGATGAGAGCCATTCCGTCCCGGGAGACATCGTTGAGATCGGCGATCAACGGTCCACGTTCGAGGAGGCGTTGCCGGCCCGAGAGGTCCGCTGCCATGATCGGCGTCTCCACCCCCGTCCCGGAGATGCTTTCGGGGAACCAGATCTCTTCGCCGTCCGGCGACCAGGCGGAAGACCAGAAGTCGGGGCGAACGGGACCGAGCACGGCCTTCCGGCTCTGAGAGTCAACGACCGACAGAGAGTAACCCTTGAAGGGCAGGCCCTCGAAGAAGGCGATCCGATCGCCGTGGGGGGAGACGCGCGGCGAGGTGATCCAGGCCGGGCTCTCATACACGAGTCGCCCGGGCGGATACTCCAGCCGCTGTCGGGCTTCGGCCTGTCGGACGACGGCGAGGTCTTTTCCGTCGGGACCCCAATCGGCAGACCGGACCTCGCGCAAAACCTCGCGGGGGGATCCGCCGGAGAGTGGCACGAGCGCGAGCGTCCCGCGGCGGAAGTACAGGTTGTAGTCGATTTTCGGTTCCAGCAGGATGGCCATCTCACCGCGCGATGAAACCGCGAGAAGCGAGGCGCTCGGCAGGGGAAGCGCCGTCGATTCGCGGCCTCCCGGGCGCGTCGAGAAGATCCGGGACGGCGTCCCGTCCCAGTCGGCGCTGTAGAGAATCGTCTGGCCGTCCGGGGCGAAGCGGGCGTTGCTGATGAAGCCGTGCCGGTAGGTGAGGCGCTGGTAGGTTGGAAAGGAGCGACTCCTGCCGCCGGCGAACCAGGATCCTGCGACAAGTCCGGCCGCGAGCAGCGCCACTCCGGCCGCGAGGGCCATTCCGGCGCGGACCCGGCGAGGACGGCCTGCCGCCGGCACCCGCGCCGCGCCGCTGGCTGCCGGAAGACCCGAGAGCGCTTCGAGGGCGAAGGCGATGTCGGAGGCCGACTGGAACCTCCGCTCCGGATTCTTCTCGAGGCAGTGGCGGAGGATTCGCTCGAGGCCCGGGCTGACGTTCTCGTTCGTGACGGAGAGGTCCGGGGGCTCCTCCTTCAGGATCGCGGCCATCGTCTCGCCGGCCGAGTCGGCGTGAAACGCGCGCGTGCCCGAGAGCATCTCGTAGAGGATTGCCCCGAACGAGAAGATGTCGCTTCTCGCGTCGGCCGGCCGTCCCTTGACCTGCTCGGGGGACATGTAGCCGAGCGTGCCCATCACGACGCCGGGCTCGGTGCCGGGCGTGACTGTCGGGAGGTTCGTCGCGGCGCCGGATTGCCCGACCTGCGTCAGCTTCGCCAGGCCGAAGTCGAGGATCTTGACGCGGCCATCCTTCGTCACGAACAGGTTCTCGGGCTTCAAGTCCCGGTGGACGATCCCCTTGTCATGCGCCGCCGCGAGGCCCTGGGTGATCTGCAGCGCATAGTCGATCGCCTTGCGCGGCGAGAAGCGGCCTCCGGAGAGCTCCACGCGCAGGGTTTCGCCCTCGAGCAATTCCTGGACGACGTAGGGCGCGTTCTCGTGCGTCCCGATGTCGTAGACGATCGTGATGTTGGGATGGTTGAGAGCGCCCGCCGCCTGGGCCTCCAGCTCGAAACGCCTCAGACGATCCGGGTCGGCCGAGAAGGAGACCGGCAGCACCTTGATCGCGACGTCCCGGTTCAGGCGCGGGTCCCTCGCGCGATACACCTCTCCCATCCCGCCCGCTCCGATCGGCGCGAGGATCTCGTAGGGGCCGAGCCTCGCGCCGGCTGCCAGAGTCATTTCAGTCCTTCCGCGATGTAGAGCTCGGACAGGAACCGGCCAAAGTTGAACAGGATGCTCTTGCCGTCCACCGAGATCGCCGCGGGCGCGAGAAGCGTGAGGCCCGCCGGGTCGCCGGGCATCAGCTCCTTCCAGAGTTCCCGGTGCCCTGTCGCCACCTCGATGCGAAAGACGCGCGAAGGAAATTCTCTCCGGGTGGAGCCGACGAACAGGAAGCGGCCATCGGCGGTCCAGCGGAGCGGCCGGTCCGTCGGATCGATGCCCGGAATGGGTCGGGCGGGACCGCCTTCCAGGGGTGCGATCCCAAACCCCTGCTCCGCTGTATGGACCACGAGGGAGGCGCCGTCCGGCGAGATGGCCATGGCGGTCACTCCTTCGGGGCTGACGGCGCGCGCCGCTCCTCCCTGGAGGTCCTGAAGGAAGATGCGCGGCGGCCGACCCGGTTCGTTTCCTCGGAAGATGACGCGTTTGCCATCCGGCAGAAAGGCTCCGAAAAGTCCGTTCGAGTGATCGATCGCATCTTTCGGAAAGGCCCGCGGCTCTCCCGCGCCGGTCGGCAGGAGCACGATGGATGGGGGCGTCGAGCGGAGGAGACAGGTCAGGACCCATTTGCCGTCGGGAGAAAGAGCGAGAGCGTTTCCTTCGCCCAGACGCACGGGCGCCGAGCCGTCGAGTTTCCGCATATACACCGAGTAACCGGGGCCCCCCGCCTCCCCCTGCTCCGTGAAGACCGCCGTCTTGCCGTCTTCCGACAGCAGCGGGCCATACGACCATTCGAGGCCCGAGAGGTCCCGCTCTCTCGCGTCTCCGGGGAGCAGTCCGAGGAATCCCAGGCGCGCGTTGCTCTGAATGAAAAGCACGCGCCCATCGCCCGAGATGTCCTGGAGCAGCATTCCACCGGGGGTCCTCGCCACCAGCCGCTGGCGGCCGGAGGTCGTGACGGCGTAGAGAGCCCGCGAGCTTCCCGCCTGCGTGGCCGTGAACCAGATCTCCTCGCCGGAGACGGACCACGCGATTCCCTGTTCGCTCTCCCAGCCCGAGGACAGTGTTCGTTTCTTTCCTGCCAGGTCCACGATCGCGAGGGAACCGCGGTCGTCCCCGAAGACCGGATGGTCGAAGAACGCGACCACGTCCCCCCCTGGCGATACACGGGGACGGCCGATCCAGCCGGTCGTTTGATAAAGCACCTTGCCGAGAGGAAACTCCAGCCGGTAGCGCCATTGGGGAGCGCGGACGACCGCGAGAGCGCGGCCGTCGGGCGACCAGTCCGCGCCGCTGACGTCCTCGAGAAGATCGCGGGGCGCGCTGCCGGACAAGGGCGTCTGCGACAGTGTGCCTTTCCTCGCGTATCCGACCGAGAAGTCAACGGCGTTCAAGACCAGCATGTCGCCGGTGCGGGAGACCGACTCGACGTCCCCCGGGTGGGTCAGATTGAGCGATTCGGGACTCTCGACGCGCACGGAATAGAGCTGGGGTTTTCGCGCGCCGTCCCAGAGCGCGGAGTACACGATCGTCCGGCCGTCAGGGGCGAAGCGGGCGGACCCGATGGGCCCCCGGCCGTACGTGAGCCTGTGAAAGGAAGGAGCGGAGAGCGGGCTCGCCCTCCAGATCAGCCGTCCCGCAAGAAGGCCGGCCGCGAGCGTCGCGAGCGAGGCCGCCAGGATCGCTTTCGAAGGGAATCGACCACGAATCCTGGGCGTCGAAGGCGCCCCACGCGTGAGCGAAACGCCGGACAGCGCCTCCAGATCGAACGCGAGATCGTGTGCAGAGTGGAAGCGCTGCTCCGGGCTCTTCTCGAGGCAGTGGCGGATGACGCGTTCGAGGCCCGGGGAGACGTTCTGATTGGTGACCGAGAGATCGGGCGGATCTTCCCTAAGGATGGCCGACATGGTGTCAGCGGCGGAGTCGCCACGGAAGGCGCGCTGCCCGGCGAGCATCTCGTAGAGGATCGCCCCGAAGGAGAAGATGTCGCTTCGCGCGTCGGCCGGTCTGCCGCGCACCTGCTCGGGCGACATGTAGCCCAGTGTCCCGAGCACCATTCCGGGCTCGGTCCCCGCGGTGGCCGTCGGCAGGTCGGTCGCCGATGAGCCTTCCCCCATGTGCGTCAGCTTGGCGAGGCCGAAGTCGAGGATCTTGACGCGCCCGTCCTTCGTGACGAACACGTTCTCCGGTTTCAGGTCGCGGTGGACGATGCCCTTCTCGTGCGCGGCGGCCAGGCCGTGCGCGATCTGGACGGCGAAGTCGATCGCCCGGCGCTGCGAGAGCTTCCCTCCGGCCAGCGCCTGTCGCAGCGTCTCGCCTTCGAGCAGTTCCTGGACGACGTAGGGAGCCCCGTCATGCTCGCCGATGTCGAGTACAGCGGTGATGTTGGGATGGTTCAGGATCCCGGCGGCGCGCGCTTCCTGCTCGAACCGCCGCAGGCGGTCCGCGTCCGCGGAAAACGACGCCGGCAGAACCTTGATCGCGACGTCGCGCCCGAGCCGAGGGTCTTTCGCCCGATAGACCTCGCCCATCCCTCCCGCCCCGATCGGCGCGAGGATCTCGTACGGGCCGAGGCGGCTGCCCGGGGAAATGGTCATTTTGTGGAAGGAATGATACGAGCGATCGGAAACCGTCTCATCACTTCGGAAGCCCGGATGTCCAGTTGAGAACGACAGTGGCGAAGCTCGGCTGGGTGTCCTCGGCGGGAACGGCGGCCAGGATGCGTCCGTCGCGCGCGACGGCATAGTCCGCCATTCGCTTGAGATGGAACAGGTCCCTGGGTGATTCGGCTTCGAGACTCGGACTGGTGCGGATGGCCGCCTCCTGGAGAATCTCGCCAGCGACGAAGAAGAGCACCTTGCCGTCGCTCCGCCAGCGAGGGCGGACGCCGCCGGATGTCGAGACGCGAATTCGTGTGCCGGAATCGGCGAGGGATTGGACGTAGACCTCGTAGCGGCCGGACTCGTCCGAGGAGTAGGCGAGCCAGCGGTCGTCGGGCGAGAGCTGCGCGTCAATTTCGGAGAAACGCGTCGCCAGGAGCGGCGTGGGCTTGCCGCCGCCTCCGAGCGGCAGGAGCCACACGTCGTCTCGCGTCGCCGGCGTGATCACGGAGATCAGGGCGAAGCGTCCGTCGGAGGAATGGCTCGCGACGTTCTTGTCCGTCCCATCGTGGAAGACGAGCTTCTCGCCCCCCCCGCCCCCCGCCCCCATCTCGTAGACGTCCGCGAGGCCGGAGCGCGCCGATCCGTACAGGATCCGCTTGCCATCCCGGGACCAGATCGGGGAGTAGTCGGAGCTCGTCGTCGCGGTCAGACGCGAGGTCGACCCCCGGACGACGTCGATGAGCCAGAGGTTCCCGTGGCGGAGATCCGCGTCGAGGCGCTCGAACGCGACCTGCCTCTCGTCGGGTGACAAATCGAAATGGCCGTAACGGGCGGGCTCTCCGACGGCCGAGAGGCGCTTGCCGGCGCGGTCGAACCAGGCGAGCTGGGACTCGTAGTTCTCGCTCCGGTAGACGAGCGTCCCGATGGCGGAAGTCGAGAAGTCGAAACCGTGCTGGGTGTCCGCCTGCGCGACCTGGTCCCCGAGCGGGATCGGGTCGCCGGAGACCTTCCGGCCTTTCACGTCGAGGCGCTGGGCGACGAGGGTCCCGGCCCGGACGAAGAGGAGCCAGTCCGGCGGAGCAAAGCCGAGATTCGTGACCGCGCCCGGCACGAGCTTCACGCTTTCGAGCGAATCGAGCGATCCCATGCGGATTGCGTGATCCAGGGTCGAAGAGGCATCTGCCAGAAAAACGAAGTGGCGTCCGTCGGGCAGAAAGCAGGGCCAGATGCTCGAGTCTTCGCGTTCGCCGAGCTTCGTGGCAGGAAGAGGCTTCCCGCCCGTCGCCGGAATTCGGAAGAGCGGGCCAAATGTGCTCGGCGCGAAGAGGATGGTTCCGTCGCGGTTCCATGCCCCGCCAAACGGCGCATCCGCGTCGGCGAGGACCTGAGGCGGCCCTCCGGCGGCCTCGATCCTCTTGAGCTTCCCGTCGGCGAAGAACCCGATCGAGGTACCGCCGGGAGACCAGAAGAGGCCGACGGCGGCCTCCGTGCCCGCGAGCGGCGCCGCCGTGGAAGAGGACAGCGGGCGCAGCCAGATCGACCTCTTTCCTCCCGCCGCGTGCGCTATGAACCCGACAAGACGTCCGTCGGGAGAGACCACGACGTGATCGAAGGAATCGAAGGAGGACTTCTCCGGCATCGTGAGGGAGAGGCGAACGGGCCGCTCCGGAATCGCCCGGCCCCGCCCGACGAGCGCCGCTGACGCCACGAGGGCGGCAGCGATGCCGACCGCCGCGACGCCCCACGCGATCCACTCCCGGCGTCTGGAGGCCGCTCGGGCGGCGGGCGCGGGAGCTCCGGCCTGCGATCCCTGCGCGATCCATTTGAGCTCGCTTGCGATGTCGTGCGCGCTCTGCCAGCGATCGTCCGGATCCTTCGCGAGACACGTGCGGACGACACGGTCGAGCGCTGGCGGCGTCATCGGCTGGATCGTCGAGAGAGAGGGCGGCTCCGATGTCAGAATCGACGCGATGAGCGAAGCCTGGCTCTTTCCCTCGAACGCCTTGCGGCCTGTCGCCATCTCGTAGAGCACGGCGCCGAACGCGAAGACGTCGCTGCGGCCGTCGGCCTCCCGCCCCTCGAGCTGCTCCGGCGCCATGTACTGGAACGTCCCGAGGATCGTGCCCTCCTGGGTCAGGGGCGTGCTTCCCGCCATCGTCGGCAAAGCGGTCACGCCGGAGATCGAGCCGGTTGGGGCGAAGACCTTGGCGAGACCGAAATCGAGGAGCTTCACGCCGGATTTCGTCAGCATCACGTTGCCCGGCTTCAGGTCCCGGTGCACGATCCCCTGCCTGTGCGCCTTGTCCAGAGCATCGGCGATCTCGACGCCGAAACGAAGGGTCTGTTCGAGAGGAAGCGCCCCCTTTGACAGGCGGCCGGCGAGCGTCTCGCCTTCCAGGTACTCCATGACGAGGTACTCGACGCCCTCCTCGTTGCCGACGTCATAGAGAGCGCAGATGTGAGGATGGGACAAGGCGGATATCGTCTTAGCCTCGCGCTCGAAGCGCTGTCGAACGTCGGGCGATGAAGAAAGGTGCGACGGGAGCACCTTGATTGCCACCTCCCGTCCGAGCCGCGAATCGCGCGCCCGATAGACCTCTCCCATTCCACCGGCGCCCAGAAGCGAGAGGATCTCGTAGGGCCCCAGGCGGGTGCCGGGCGCCTGACTCATCCTCGACCTCGCGTTTCCGCGTTGACGTCATGAGCTCGGACGTCCCGTGGACGAGGATGACGCGGGAGGCGTTGGCCTCGCCAGCGCTCAGAAAGAGGAACCGCTCCCCGTCGGGGGTGATGTCGTACGCCGGCCCCCTGCGCGACGATTTCGCAGGGCCCGATACGCGAGCCGGGTGAATTGAACATTGTAAGTTCCGGGATTCTACGTTGCGGGCCAGGTCGTCAACGGTTTCCGGCAGGATGCGGCGAGCGTCATCGGATTGACCGGATTGCCGGGCGAGTGTGCCGGTCGAACTTCGGGCTGAGTGGAGAGCTGAGCGTTCCTGCGTTGAGCACACGCACATCCCCATCCGCACGGACGCTTCGAACGGCCCGTTCCCTCCTGCGTGATGTTTCTCCGGCGCGCGGGCTCGCCGACGTCCGAGGGAGCACGCTTTCGTGTGAGAAACTGCGCGCCTCAGATCTCCGGCCGGGCGCGGACCATGCGTCCGACGAAGCGTCTGGACGGGGAGGTGTCGGATGGATCTTCGATCTCTTCAAAAACCGCTCAAAGACAGATACCGGTCGGACCCCGCCGCATCGCGAATCACGCTCAAAGCCGAGGGCAGTCAAGGCGACGCGCCCGTCGCGTGTTCTGTCGACATCGGCCGGGCGGTGTACGCCGCGCAGGCCCACGCGGGAGTCGGGGGCCCCGGCACGTCGGCCTGCTCCGGCGATCTGCTGCTCGGGGCCCTGGCGGCCTGTGCGCAGATCACCTGCCAGATGGTTGCGACAGCGATGGGCGTGAAGGTCGACGATATCCGGGTGGCGGTCGAAGGAGATCTGGACCTGAGCGGCACGCTCGGTATTTCGAAGGAAGTGGCGGTCGGGTTCGAGACGATCCGGCTGCGCTTCGACATCGATGCGCCCGACGCCACGCCGGAGCAGGCCCGTGCCCTGCGGGAGAAAACGGAGCAATACTGCGTCGTGATGCAGACGCTGACACACCCTCCGCGAGTTCAAGTCGAGTGGGGCTCAGAATCGAAGGCTATAACGTCACAGTAACGGAGGCCGCGGCAGCGGCCCTCCGGCAGCGGAGGAGGTTCACATGCCGAAATTCGTGATCGAACGCGACATTCCCGGGCTCGGAAACCTGGACGACGCACAGATCCGGGAGATCTCACAAAAGTCGGTGAACGTGCTGCGGGAGATGGGTCCCGAGATTCAGTGGCTGCAGAGCTATGTCACGGGCGACAAGCTCTATTGCGTGTACCTCGCCCCTGACGAGGACACTGTCCGGGAGCATGCGCGGCGGGGCGGATTTCCGGCGAACCGGATCTGCGCCGTGCGGCGGATGATCGACCCGACGAGCGCGGAAGCCTAGCGGCTGCCCGCGCGTACCCGCGCGGAAAAGCGCGCCTCAAGTCAGCGCCTGGCGTCGGCGCGGTAAGGCTTCTCAACCGCGCCCGAATATGCCCGAGTCAGCGCCTGGTCAGCGAACGACAATCGGGCTGCACCGCGCGCCCGAGTTCTTAACCCTAAGATTCGTCCGGCTCGACCGCCGCGGCGATCGCCGCCTCGAGCGGCATCGCCCAGCCTTCCATCCATGCGGCGGCCCCCGTCGCGCCCGTTAAGGTTTCGCGCGAGGGTCCGAGACTCTTTTCGAAACGGACCTGCTCCGACGGCATCGGTGCGGCGCCGACGGCCTGGCGGAGGGCTGCGGCGGCGCCGGCAAGACGCAAGGAGCGTTCGGGCTGTCCCTGCGCGGCCGCGGAGCATGCGAACGATTCGAGCAGGCGCGCGATGCCGCGTTTGTGGCCGAGCTCCTGGAAAACCCCGATGCTTTCCACGTAGAGGCGATGCGCTGCGGCAAAGTCCTCCTGGTCGCGCGCGAGGTTGCCGAGGTCTGCCAGCGAGCTCGCGATGCCCCACCGATCCCCGAGCTCCCGGAACATCGAGAGGCTCTCTTCATACATCCCGCGCGCGGAGGCGACGTCTCCCTGCTCGCGCGCGACGTCTCCCTGCGCGTCGAGCGCCCACGCCATTCCTCCGCGATCCCCCACCTGGCGGGAGATGGACAGGCACTCTTCGAAGAGCGAAAGCGCCTGCGTGAGCTGACCTTCGAGGCGCGCCACATTGGCGAGGTTCGAAAGACCTCGAACCACCGCCACAGGATCCTCCAGCTCCTTCCAGAGCTCGAGGCTCTCTTCGAGGAGAGACCGCGAGCGTGCAAGGTCTCCCTCCTCCTGCGCTCCGACCGCGAGCGCATTCAACTCGACCGCGATTCCCTTTCGATCATTCAACTCCCGGTTGATTTCCAGGGCCTCTTCGTGGAATTTCCGCGCGATCCCCCGGTCTGCCGCGAGAACACCCGCCGCGAAGAGAGCCCGTGCGCGGAGCTGAGATCGCGCGGCGGCGCGAGGAAGGCTCAGGAGCTGTCCCAGCCGTTCGCGGCCTTGAGTCAAATACTCGCGCTCTTCCCAGAATTGAAACAGCGCGACGCCCAGCCGAAGACCCCAGTCTGCTTCGCCCGCATGGATCAGCCAGTCGAGAGCCGCGCGAAAGTTGTCGTGCTCGAGCTCCAGACGATCGAGCCATCCGGAGCGCTCCTGGCTGACTGACGGGCCTCTCGCCGCGCCCCCTCTTTTCGATCCCTCGGCAGCCTCGTCTTCCGCGAGGACGACGCAGTAGGCGGCGTGCGCGCGCCGAATTTGCGGCTCTTCGCCGCTGGACGCCAGCCGCTCCAGCGCGTACTCGCGAATTGTCTCGAGCAGCACGAATCGAGGCTCTCCGCCGGGCGGTTCGACCCGCTGGATGAGGCTCTTGTTCATCAGGGACTCGATCCCGTCGAGAATGTCGAGACCGAGATCCGCCGTAGAGTCGCAAACGGCCTCCGCGGCTTCGAGAGTGCATCCGCCGACGAAAGCGGCGAGCCTGCGGAAGAGCTTCTGCTCCGCGGGTCCGAGAAGGTCGTAACTCCAGTCGATCGCTCCCCGCAGCGTCTGCTGGCGGGGGGGCAGGTCTCGCGCCCCCCCGGTCAGGAGCTGCAGCCGCTTTTCCAGGCGCGCCCGCATCGCCGGCGGCGACAGCAGCTTGATACGGGCTGCTGCGAGCTCGATGGCGAGGGGCAGGCCGTCGAGTCGCGCGCAGATCTCGGCGATTGCGACCGCGTTTTCAGGCGTGACCTCGAAGTCGGGCATGACGGAGGCGGCGCGACTGGCAAACAGGGAAACGGCATCTCCCTGCAGCCGCTCCCCCGGGGCCGCCGGATCGCGCACCGCGAGGGGCGGAACGGGGAACTCCTGCTCGCCGTAAATTCGTAAAGGCGATCGGCTCGTTACGAGGATCTTGAGCTTCGAGCCTGCCGCGACCAGGTCCGCAACCACCGACGCGGCGGCAATCATGTGCTCGAAACTGTCGAGCACGAGCAGCATCGGAGAACGCAGGGAATCCCGCAGGAGCGCCCTCAGTGTCTCGATCGGAGCCTGCCCCGCGGCTTCGCGGGCGCCCAGCACCTGGCAGATGGTTGAGGCCATCAGATCGCTTTCTTTGAGAGGTGCGAGCGCGACGAAGTGAATGCCGCCGGGGAAGGAGTCCCCCAGCTCCCCGGCCACTTCGAGCGCCAGGCGGGTCTTCCCGATCCCGCCGGGTCCGGTCAACGTGACGACGTAGGCGTCCTGGCGGAGCAGGAGCTGCTTCAGCGCCGCCGTTTCCTTGACTCGCCCGATAAATCCCGTCCGTTGCACCGGAAGCTTCGTGGGGCGCGATTCCCGCGTTTCGCGAGGAGCTTTCAGAAAACGGTCCCGTACCTCCGCGAGGTCCCGGGCCAGATCCTGCGTCGAGGCGTAACGCTCGCGCGGATCCTTGGCGAGGCAGCGCTGGATGATCCAGCACAGGGGCGCCGGAAGACGCGGGTTCAGAAGGGCCATCGACTCGGGTTCCTCGCGGATGATGGCGGTCAGGGTTTCGGGGAAGGTCTCTCGTCGAAAGGCCTGTTTTCCGATCGCCATCTCGTAAAGCACGGAACCGAACGCGAACTGATCCGATCGGAAGTCGACGGGGCGCCCGCTCGCCTGTTCCGGAGACATGTAGGCGACGGTCCCCAGCACGACGCCGGCGCCCGTCCGGGATCCTCCGGCCGTGGCGAAGTGCGAGAGCTCTCCGGGAGCGGGTTCCGCCAGTTTGGCCAGGCCGAAGTCGACGATTTTGACGAAGCCGTCGTCTGAGACCATCAGGTTCTCGGGCTTCAAATCGCGGTGGACGATCCCCGACGCATGCGCTTTGGCCAGACCCTCCGCGACCTGAGCGCCGAACTCCAGGATTTTTCGCTCCGGAAGGGGTCCCGCCGCCATCAGCCCCCGGAGAGTCTCGCCCTCGACGAGCTCCATGGCGATGTAGGAGGTGCCGCCCTCCTGGCCTACCTCATAGATCGTGACGACGTTCGGGTGATTGAGAGACGAGGCGGACCGCGCTTCCTTTTCGAAGCGAGCCAGTCGCTCGCGGTCGTTCGAAAGCTGTTCGGGCAGGACCTTCAACGCGACGTTTCGGCCGAGCCGCGCATCTCGCGCCCGATACACCTCGCCCATCCCCCCCGCCCCGATGGGCGCGAGGATCTCGTAGGGACCGATCTGGGTGCCGGCGGAAAGGGTCATAGTGGCGCCCTCCTCTATCACGACGGGCGCGGTGATCGGGTTGGTGGCGGTGCTTCCTTCCTCTTTTCAGGTCATGGACGACGGACACCCTGGGGACCGGAGGCGGACAGATCGCGCAAAGTTTTCCCGTCGACGAGTTCCATCGCGATGAAGGGCGTCGTGTCGAAGAGGCCGACTTCGTAAATCGTGATGATGTTGGGGTGGTTCAAAGCGGAAGCCGCGCGAGCTTCCTGTTCGAATCGGGAAAGGCGCTCGGGGCCCCGAGTGACCTCCCCGGGAAGCACCTTCAAGGCCACCTCGCGTCCCAGGCGCGCGTCCCGGGCCCGGTACACCTCGCCC